>NZ_JBWKZT010000010.1:16829-233878 GCF_059424735.1 Ensifer sp. GW101-20A05
CTCTTCCCAGAATGAAAATCTGGTGTCCTAACCGATAGACGAAGGGCGCACTCGCTGTGTGGGCGCCTTATAGCCAGCGGATTTGAGAACCGCAAGCGACAATCTTCATATTTCTGTAAAAATTCCACAGTCGCGAGCCGAAGGGTAGATTCCTTGGAATAATCCATGGAAACAAGCGGTTGGCTTCAGCCCTTGCCGCGCCGGCAGCGCCAGTTCCAATCCCGCTGTGCGCCGATGTCGATATGGACCGACTCCGTATGGCAATAGGTGCCGACGCCGCCGCGGCCGGGAACGCTGCGCAGGAATTCGGCAAGATCCCACTTGCTGACGCCCTGGACTTGGATGTCTGCAGCCTCGCAGCGGGTATGCAGCGACTGCTTGGCGCGGTTGACCTTGATCGGCCTGAGGCCGGAGGTGACCATGACCTGCTTGCCGTAATGCGTTTCCACCTTCTTCAGCATCTGCATGAGTTCAGGCTTGAAGCAGCCGGCATCAACCTTCTCGGTCTGCAGGATCAGTCCGCTCCGGGCCAGCCGTGCCAGGCCCGAAAGAGATGCGACCTGAACCGGCGCGCCGTCGTCGTCGTCGCCGAGATGTTCCTCGTGCTCGAAATTATAGAGCGAAGTCAGTTTGACGCCCGGGAGCGTATAGGCGAGGGAGGCCGTCTGCGGCTGGCTCGCGTTGCTGGTGGTAATCGTCTTTTTTTCCGCCGGTTGCACAGCGCGCAGTGCTTCCTGCTGCTTCTCCTTGCGCTTCCCGGCAAAGAGCGTTGCGAGTGTCCAGGTTTTCGGCGCTTCCTTGTCGCCGTCGCTTTCCTTTGCCTCCGCGGTCGCCTGCATCGGTTCCGCGATCGCCACTTCAGCCGCGGCTGGCGCAACCTCTGCATTGGCCAGGGCCTGAGGTGCAGCCGATTTTTCGCCGCCGGCGGCCGCCTCGGCGCTGAGCGGTACGGGGACGGCTGCGGGAAGGGCGTCCGGCGCCGGAGCGGGAGCGTAGGCTGCGACCGCCGTGTCTGCCGGCGCAGCGGTGGCCTCGTTCGCGGCACCCTGTTGCGGCGTCATGATGGGCTGAGGCTGTCGCTGGGTGCCGCTGAACAAGCTGTTGGTGGTTGCGTTCATGGCGGGCTGGCCCGCCGGCAGCGGCACAGTTCCATTGGCCTGCGGCTGGGTATTCGGCATGCCCTGCGTCGCCGCTGCCTGTCCGTAGATGCTGGAAGAAGCGGCACGCAGGCCTGTGTTCTGCATCGTCAGGGACTGGGCTTGCCCGGAATCCTGCGTGGTGGCGGTCTGTTGCGCCTGCGGATCGCTGCCGAGCGCGGCCACCTGCGCATCCCGGACCGTGCCTTGCTCGGCCGATTCGGCCGCCTGGGCCGCTGTCTGTCCCTCAAGGCCCAGCCCGGCGGTGACGTCGTTGTCGGCAACGGCCGACACGCAGCCGCTGAGTGCCAGGAGTGAGACGGATAAAGCTGCCGCCCGCGCAATGGCAGCGAGCACTGCGCCCTTCGTATCCGGATGTTGCAACGTCCTATCCCCGCTCTCCGTGCATGACGGGCGAAACCTTCGCCTTGTCGTGCATTAAGTCTCAGTTCCGAAACATCGCTCAGAACAAACAAACTCATGTTTCTCGCGGCGGTCCGAAAGAACGCCACGGGAAAAGATCAGGCCAAGTACAAAGGGGGTCGCCGCCACGAGACATCGCGGATAGGACCCGGCATCAACGTTTCGCGCGAAAAAATACTCAACGACACGCGATTTGTAAACCGGCGCTAACCTTGAGCCCGCATGTTGCACACATGCAAAGGCCCGGATCGACCGGGCCTTGGATCATTCATAGCTGCTGCTGATCGGCGACTCGGCCATGCCAGCCGGTATGACCGGCCGCATAGGGGCATCCTCGCCAGTCAGAATTGCGCGGGGCTTACCATGCACCGGTATTGGCCATCGAAGCCCAGGGCTCCTGCGCCGGACGGTTCTCGCCCTTCTGCAGGATTTCGATCGAAATGCCATCTGGGGAACGTACGAAGGCCATATGGCCATCGCGCGGCGGGCGGTTGATGGTCACGCCATTGTCCATCAGATGCTGGCAGAAGCCGTAGATATCGTCGACCTCATAGGCGAGGTGACCGAAATTGCGCCCGCCGGTGTAATCTTCCGTATCCCAGTTGTAGGTGAGTTCGAGGCAGGGTGAGAGTTCTCCGCGTGCGCGATCGATGTCGCCGGGGGCCGCGAGGAAAACGAGCGTGAAGCGGCCTTTCTCGTTCTCGTAACGGCGGATTTCGGTCAGGCCGAAAAGCGTGCAGTAGAAGTTCAAGGCCTCGTCCAAATTCTTGACGCGAACCATCGTGTGCAGATAGCGCATTGCAATGTCCCTGTTTTGCAGAAGATGGCGTATACTGAGCCGCCAGCAAGCCAGAGGCAAGGCTGCGTCCGCATATTAGATCTCGGCCAAAATATGCCGAGGGTCTTGCGTATCCGCGGCGGGACGATGTTATTCTGGTCAATAAGAATCAGTTAACCGTATCGGTAGTCGCGCGTAAACGAGGGGCTGGGAGAGAATGGCGGATAGGACATCTTCAAAAGACGTCATGCATGGTGACGACTTTGGCAGTGACGCTCTCGACCTCATCGAAATCACGGGCGTGATCAAATGGTTCGACGTCGCCAAGGGCTTCGGGTTCATCGTGCCTGACAACGGCATGCAGGACGTGCTGGTCCACGTGACCTGCCTGAGGCGCGACGGTTACCAGACGGTTCTCGAGGGCGCGCGCGTCGTGGCTCTCATCCAGAAGCGCGATCGCGGCTACCAGGCGTTCCGCATCCTGTCGATGGATCAGTCGACCGCCGTGCATCCGTCTCAGCTTCCGCCGGTGCGCACCCATGTGCAGGTGACGCCGACCAGCGGCCTCGAACGGGTCCTGGTCAAGTGGTTCAACCGCACCAAGGGCTTCGGCTTCCTGACGCGCGGCGAGGGGACCGAGGACATCTTCGTCCATATGGAGACCCTGCGGCGCTTCGGCCTCACGGAGCTTCGTCCCGGACAGGTTGTCCTTGTGCGCTTCGGCGATGGCGAAAAGGGCCTGATGGCCGCCGAAATCCATCCGGACGGCCCGTCGCCGACGAGCCGGTCGCACTGATGCTCGCGGCACGAGATCTTTCCGGAAAAAGCGCCCTGGTGGCGCTTTTTTTGTTGTTCGTCTTTACCGCTGCCGCGTTGGCCGAGGTGGAGTTCACGAAGGACAAGATGCGGATTGTGACCGCCGACAGGAAGGTGCACGAACTGACAGTCGAACTTGCGGTCGATCCCGACCAGCGCGAGCAGGGGCTGATGTTCCGCCGGTCGATGGCGCCCGATCACGGCATGTTGTTCGATTTCGGTGAAACCCGCCGCGTGATGATGTGGATGAAGAACACCTATCTGCCGCTGGACATGCTGTTCATCGACAACAAGGGCGTGGTGCGGACGATCCGCCAGGGCGCCGTCCCATTTTCCGAAGCGATCATTGATTCCGGCGAGCCGGTCGCCTTCGTTCTCGAGCTCAATGCCGGCACTGTCAAACGCCTTGCTATTCGGGCCGGAGACCGTCTTGAAGGCGCTCGAATCCCGGGGCGATGATCCCGGGGGAGATGATCACAAATCGACAGCTGGCATCCGTTGGCCTTGTAGTTTGGGCATCAGCGCCTAAATCACCTGTATCGAGACGAATCGATCCTTTCGATGACGACTGCAAAGCCTTTTGGGCAGACTTCAACTTAATAAGTTGCTAATATTCTGCCGAAGACGACAGGAGGCATCTGTGATGGTCCGGAGTGTGGTTGTTGCGATCGTGGCGGCCGCTGCGTTCGCGCAAAACACGATGGCGGCAGACCTGACGCCGGCGCTGGAGCCGGCGCCGGTTGTAGAAACGCCGCCCGTTTTCGTATGGACCGGCGGGTATGTCGGCCTTCAGGGCGGTGGCGGCTGGCTGAATGGCGATTTCAGCGCGCCCGGCGGCAGCGGTTCAGAAGATTTCAACGGCGGCTTGCTCGGTGCCTTTGCCGGTTTCAACTATCAGCAGGGTGATTGGGTCTACGGCATCGAGGGCGATGTCAACTACAACTGGAATGACAAGAGCGTCGATGTTGGCGGAACCTCCGCCGAAGTCGGCACCGATGTCTCCGGCGCGATACGCGGACGCGTCGGCTATGTGCTGAACGACAAAGCGCTGCTTTACGGGGCAGGAGGCTGGGCGGTCACCCGCGGCTTCGTCGATGTGCCCGGAGCCTCGAAGGAGAAAGAGACCTTCAACGGTTGGACGATCGGCGCCGGTGTGGATTATTCGTTCACCGACAACGTCTTCGGGCGCGCCGAGTATCGCTACAACGACTATGGCGACAAGGACATCGGCGGCGTCAACGTCGATCTCGATCAGCAGCAGTTCACCATCGGCGTCGGTGTAAAATTCTGACCAATGCGCAGGCAGCGCCAGCATCTGGCCGCCGCTTCCTTGATTCGTTCATGCAGGCTGCAATATTCCCCCTGCGCGATCGGCAATTTCGCCGCGATCGCCTTCGTCCGAGAGATCGAGAGCCACGCGCAGACCGTTTCGGATGGGCCGTTGCAACGCCTTGCGTGAGCCGGACAGCAGCGTAAGCCGTCCTGCTTCCTCAAGCCGGACGAGCCTGTTGCGCGACAGGCCGAGTTCCGCCGACAGCAGGCGATCCGCCCGCATACTGACTGCCAACGGCACCTCAAGGACGATCTCAAGATGGGTACAGGCGTCCCGCGGTTGAGCGACGACGCGCCTTGTCACATGGCAATCGGCGAATTCTTCGATCTTGTCGGTGCTTCGGCGAAGGCCCTCGACGTCGAACGAGACCCGGCGAATCCAGCCCGGGTCGCTATTCTGAAGCGCGTCGAGCGTATCGGGCGCGATGTCGCGGACATACTGCCGCTCGAAGATCGGGCGATTCCAGGTGTCGTCGCAGTCGGCGCAGCGATAGATCAGCCAGGCATCCAGCCGCCGGCCGTTGGCGTTCAGCCGCGTCTTGCCGCTGCATTCGAATGGGCGCGCGCCGCGGCAGCGGCTGCAGGCGAGCCAGGGGCGCGGCGCGGCTTGTGGTTCAATGGTCCACAGGACCGTCAATGTGTGAGACATGTCGTCTGGTTCTTCCAATAGGAAGTCCATCGAGACGACGGTTTGAGTACCCGTTCCGGGGACGCGGTCTGGCAGCGTTTGTAGGTGATGGTTCCGCCTGGTGGTGTTGCACCGGGCTTGAGATCGGCAATGCCATTCCGGTCTCGAACCGTCACCTCAACGAACGCGTGAAATATCATACCGATAGCGTCGGGCGCTATCGGGCGTACGGGGTGAAACTAGCGAGACCGGATTTTACAAAGGCAAAGCGAAACTCTAGGCGAGACAGCGCGATTGTGGCTGCGTGCCCGTTCTACACCGCGGCGTGTGCCGCGCAAAGTGCGGAGTTGCCGTGCCTACGCGCCATGGTGGCTTTTTGCTCGGAATAGGTGAAATTTGGCCACAGGCAATTTCGCTCAATAGGAGTAGTATGAGGCATTACACCTCCAATCTGGAGCGGCCTCTGCATTAGGACGGCCGCTTCTTTTTTGGACGGCGTAGCCGTTCCTCCTCAGCCGACGCGGCCGAAACTCAGCTCCATTGACAATGAAGCAGGTGCAGTCGCTGCGGAAAATGACGTGACGCGGTTGCGACCGCTGCGCTTGGCCTCGTAGAGCGCCGCGTCTGCCCTGTTGAACAGGTCCTCCCACGAACCTTCGTCGCCGCCGGCTGCGAGGCCCATGCTGACACTGAGCACTATGCGTTGCTCGTTGCCGATCACCACGAGTTCTTCGACGGCGCGACGCAGGCGCTCGGCGATGACAAGCGCCTGCGCTTCGCTGGTCTGCGGCAGGTAGAGGCCGAACTCTTCCCCGCCAAGGCGGGCGAAGCAATCGCCCTTTCTGAGGTTCTTCCTCATCAGATCGGCAAAGGCGATCAGCGCCTGGTCGCCGGCTTGGTGGCCATAGCGATCGTTGATGCGCTTGAAGAAGTCCAGATCCATGACGATGAGGCAGTCGCCATGCCAGTTTGATCCAGGCAGTTGCGTGAGAAACCAGCGTCGGTTGCGCGCGCCGGTCAAGGCATCGGTGTCGGCTGAACACCTGAGCTCGGCTTCGGCCCTCTCCTTGACGAGGACGAGCGCAAAAAGGGCGATCGCGAAGTGGCATATGATCGAGAGGAAAAAGGCGTAGGTGGTGGTGATCGGTATGACGCCCGGCTTCACAAGACCGATCACCACGGCAAGGCAGAGGCTGGCACCGATGGTCATGGCCGCCGCAAACAGCGCGCGTACCGGCAGCGGCTCCCTGTTGCGATCGGCGATGACGGCGAGGGCGGCGGCCGCCAGAAATGCAAAGGCGGTGGCATTGAACACACTGGCGCGGATGTAGTTGACCACATGGAAATGCGTGGCAAGACCGATTGCTGCGCCCGCGGCCGGTATCGAAAGTGCCAGCCAGTCCGCCTTGCGTCGCCGGCCAGCGCTCAAGCGGCGCACACCGATCCAGAACAGCGCATAACCGCCGATCCCGAGCGTGAAGCTCGAAAGCGTCCACAGATAGGCCGGCAGCAGCTGCTGTTCGCCGTAGCCGGCGAGCGTCGACGCAAGAGCTAGGAAGAAGAAGCCGCTCGCGAGAATTCCGAGACCTTCATCCCGCGGCGATTGCCAGCGGGCATAAAGAAAGCAGAACGCGCCGACGAGGAACGACGATTTGTGAAGCAGCAGAACGGTGGTGAGATCGAGTTGGGTGTTCATGGAATGATGCTCGGGCGGGCTTGGGAGGCTGGCGCGGTGCAGTTGTGCACCCTTGGCTCTAGCGGCAATGGATTTAGCGATTACTAAACTCGAATGATAAACACACACGTTTGTCCCATTTCGGGACATTTCTGCCAGCCGAGGGCCATGCGCGGGACGAATGCAGGTTTTATCAGTGTGGACGTCAACGAAATTACATGTTGCAGGCCAAGGGCGAAGCGTGTATCTCCGGCGCCGTTGGCACGGAGTGTAGCGCAGTCTGGTAGCGCATCTGGTTTGGGACCAGAGGGTCGGGAGTTCGAATCTCTCCACTCCGACCATCGTAACGCCGAAGGTGGCGTTCCTGATCTCCCTGCGTCTTTTCACTTCGTCAGATATTGCCTTTTGGGCACTTGTTGAACGGCGACTGCAGGGCCGTGTCAGCGAAACCTGTATCCCGCGCGGTCGTCTAGCCGAAAAGCCGAATTTATCCGGCCAAAAGTCATTCCGTTTTAAATCAATCTGCGTTATGGGATGACGGAATGCTGGCGCCCGTGAATGTTGCCAGCGAAAGTATGGAGCCGTTCGAAACCATGTCCGCAAAGATCTATCGTCCAGCAAAGACCGCCATGCAGTCTGGCAAGGCCAAGACGAATCTGTGGGTGCTGGAGTTTGATCAGGAAAAGCCGCGCACGATCGACCCGATCATGGGCTACACCAGCTCCGGCGACATGAAACAGCAACTGCGGCTGACCTTCGAAAACGCCGAGCAGGCCATCGCTTATGCGGAGCGCAACGGCATCGAATACCGCGTGATCGCGCCGAAGGAAGCGACGCGAAAGAGCGTGTCATATCCGGACAACTTCCGTTTCAACCGGATGCAGCCCTGGACCCACTAAGTCCTCCGGTCGCATTCGACGGGCAAAGCCCGGGACGGCCCCTTAGCTCAGTTGGATAGAGCACCTGCCTTCTAAGCAGGTTGTCGCAGGTTCGAATCCTGCAGGGGTCGCCACTCTTTCAGGGACTTGCGGCGCGCGCGCCCGAAATCGCCGCGCCCCGGGCGGCAGGGCAGTCCCGACCGCCATCGTGAAGCTTAGCAAAAATCATAAGATAAATCAATACTTTACGCGCAATGCAATTGGGCAGCAACGCTTACCGTTGTTAGGAAATTGGGAGAACCTGCCTGATAAGGCGCTTGTCGCTGGTTCGACTCCGAGCGGAACGCCAGCATTTCCGCGGGACGAGCCGATTCGCCAAAACCTCTGGCAGCGATTTGGGCAGCATCCGCTTGCTTCGCGCTCGGGTCGGGGCGAAGCCATGAGAAGGCGAGAAGTTCTCCGCCTTTCTCTCGCGACTAGAGCAAAGTCTACAGGATGTTCGCGCCGATAAACAGCGCTCAAGGACTTCGGAGATCGAGGCGCGGCGGTTTGACCGCCGGAAAGGCGACGCGCCAGCCCCTGTGAAAGGTCGCAGTAAACACGGATGGAACGGCGTCCGGGCGGTAAGGCCGCTAGACAACTTTGATGTGAAGGGAAGCGCGGTCCGAACGCCAACGCACACCGGCACCCACGAGTTCGTTCCGTTTGTCGTTCTCGGCGATAAACTGTACGCTGTGGGCCTCGAACACTTGCCGGAGCTTGCCGCTGGCATAGGCGGTCAGCGGTCTCTTGTTTCGTTCGAAGTCGCTGAGGGCCTTCTGCGAAACACCCGATCTGCGCGCCAGCTCAACCTGGCTCCAGTCGAGCAGCGCACGGGCGGCCCGTATCATGTCAGCGGTCAACAACGTCGCCATTCGCTACGACCTCTCCCGAAACGTCCGATGACTTCGGCTCCGCCCATCTCACGCCGACGCAAAAATACCGTCCTGTCTCGACATCTCCCCAGCCGGTAAACCGGACGCCCGAAGCTTCGTAGAATGCTCGCAGCTGTGCCGACGGAGCGGACCACGTCGCGCCGCGTTCGAGCGCGCGTATGGTTTTCAATGGAAGCTCGCTCTTTTCCGCCACGAAAGCCTGCTCCCTATTGAGCAGGCTCCGCGCCGCGAGAAATGAAGCCCCATAAGGCAGGCTGCGAAACTCCTTGGAATCGGAAAGGTCCGGGCGCGGCCCCGGCGGGCCTCGCCATCTCGCGCCCGCGCAGGCGATTTCCCTCCCGATCGTCGCCTGACCCAGGAATTCGATCCCTTGGCTTTCGTAGAACCGGATCAGCTGGAGGTTCGTTTCCAGGAGAGAATTCTTCTCGCTCTCAGCGGCCGAAAGAGCCTTCTGCGTCATCCCAGCAGCCGCTGCGGCCTCTCTCTGGGAGAGGCCAAGCAGGGCGCGCGCCACCCGGAGTGTGTCAGCTGAGGTTGGTGTCTTCATGCATCGGAGAAGCCGGTCACGAAAAAAAATGTCAACAAAGCGTTTTTAGGGTCTTTAAATACGTCAAAGAATCGAATTATGGTCACTTATGAAGTGCTAAAGGATATCAAAAGGAAATCGCTGTGGACGATGACGCTGATTCGGCTTTTCGACGGTGGTTTGGGATGCCGCGAGCAAATATGGCGGCAAAGCTAAGGTCACTGGCGCACGATCTTGAAACTTTGAACAGTGTCGACGACCCAGGTGCGCCGCCGGCCGTGGCAATCAACAGCTGGGCGCTCGCGCAACGCCCTGTTCCGTGTTTGATAGGACGAACGCTGGGCCACCCTTCCATAGGCGATGGAAGACCTGCGCTGTCGAGCGAACTCTTCTATCTCGATTCCGAACGCGGGATCGCTCGAACGATGTCGCGATGGTATCGGCTGGGTACCCGTGTCGATCCCGACTATTGGAACAGACGGGACGCGGGGCGGTCATGAAGGCCTGGATATTCTCCGATCTCCACACCGAGTTCGACGAAAGGCCCGGTCCGTTGAACGTTCCCGAGGCCGATGTCTGCATTTGCGCTGGGGACGTCTGCGATGGAGGACCTGCCAGGACCGTCCGCTTTCTCGGAGAACACGTCTCGCGGTCGATGCCGGTAATTCTGGTCCCCGGCAATCACGAGTATTACCGCTCGTCGATCTTAGAGGGCTTGAAGGAGGCGCTGGATACCGCGTCGCAGCGCTACCCCAATGTCCACGTTTTGAGCCGTCGCGCGATCACACTTGGAGGATTTCGTTTCGTCGGCGCGACGCTGTGGAGCGACTTCAACCTCTACGGCAACATGTCGTGGGCGATGCGTTGCGCCCAGAACGAACTGAACGACTATCGCAAAATCAAGGCTTCGAAAGAGCCGTTCCAGCGGTTCACCTCTGGCCATGCGAGCGGCTTCGGCCCGACGGTCGTCGTGACGCATCACGCGCCGAGTGTTCTGTCTCTGGCTCCGGAATTCGTCGGGAATCCGCTGACGCCGAGCTTCGTCTCCAACCTTGAGCCCGATATCGCTAAGTACCAGCCGGTCGCTTGGATACACGGCCATCTGCACAATCGAAGCGACTACACCATCGTGGACACCCGGGTGATCTGTAACCCACGCGGCTACCCGGATGAACCGGTCCCCGATTTCGATCCGGGTCTTGTAATCGACCTGGGGGGGCACACAGGTGACTAGACGTTCCGACAAGCGGTCTCGCTGCCCCTGGAAACTGTCGAAACCGAACGACGATCCTTACGTCACCCTGCCGGTTTTCCTCGCCTATTGCGGGGTCGCGGCGGCCCTTCGCCGCTGGAATCGAAAGAACTCGAAGTTCATCGCCATCCTGCAAGTCGAGAACGACTGCTACCTGCCGATTTATTCCCAGGCTGCTGAAGTCTTTCTGATGGGGCTTTGGGACGAGCGGGACTACAATCCTTGCATCAGCGCCTGGGACGAACATCGTCACCGCGACCAGATCGTGGCCCAGAAGAAGGGCCAAGCGATCTTCTTCGCGGAGCCCGGACGGCAGTTCGACACGGAAGCATGGCTCCTTGCCGATGTCGTCGCGGATGTCCGGCCTCCGACGAGAAGGCAGGCGGAGGCCGCGCTGCGACGCTTTGGTCTGCCGGTGACCAAAAGGGACGTCGATATCCTGGTGTCAGAGTCTTGGTCTCGACTTCACCAGGCATTCCCGACACGTCGCCAGCCGATAGCCGCGCTGGAGCGGCTGCGACAACATCCTCGCGCCGTCCCGACTGCTGGAGCGGAGGAACTCAACGGGCCAACGCTGGACGAAATGCACGGGTTCGGACCGCTCCTAAAGTGGGGGCGCGACCTCGCGGCAGACCTCGCCGACTACAAGGCGGGCCAAATTCCTTGGGAGGACGTCGACCCCGGAGTCTTGATTTCCGGTCCACCGGGCTCTGGAAAAACGATGTTCGCCGGCGCGCTGGCCAAAACCTGCGGTGTCCCTTTGGTTTACGGTTCGGTTTCAGAATGGCAGACGGCGGGTGCTCTCGACAACCATCTGAAGGCGATGCGTGCTTCTTTCGAGGAAGCCGAGGCAAAAGCCCCGGCGATCCTTTTCGTCGACGAGGTCGATACGTTCGGAGACCGAAGCGAAACCGACCGCAACCGAGGCTATATGCGCGCCGTGATCGCGGCGTTTCTCCAGTTGTTGGACGGGTTCAACCGCCGCAAGGGTGTCATCGTCGTTTCTGCGTGCAACAACCCCGAACAGCTTGACCCGGCACTCCGCCGGCCGGGTCGGCTCGGCCAGCCTTTCGAGGTGGCGCTGCCTGACGAAAACGCCAGGCGTTCGATCCTCAAGTATCACAGCGGGATAGACCTCGATCCAAACCAGGCCGAGCAGTTCGCGCTCGCGACCGAGGGCTACTCCGGAGCCGACATCGGGCAACTCGTGCGGTTTGCGAAACGATCGGCACGAAGACGAAGGGAGGACCTGGCCGGCACGCACATCGTAGGCGAATTGCCGCCGGCACCCGAGCTTCCGCCGGATTACCTTCGTTCCGTCGCTGTCCACGAAGCGGGACACGCCATTGTCGCCGTCGAACTCGGGTTTGGGGAACTGGTGAGCGTCAATATCGCCAGCTACGCCATACCCGGAAACGGTGATCAGGTCGGCGGGGCGATCTACGCGATGCCGCGGCACATGCGCAGGACCAGGGCTGCGTACCTTGACAATATCGCGGTGACTTTGGCGGGGATCGCAGCCGAAACCGTGGTGTTCGAAGCCTTCTTCGACGGCGCGGCCGGTTCCCACAATGCCGACCTGAACACCGTGACCAGGACGGCAACTCTCTTGGAGGCCGGCCTCGGCATGGGACACACACTGATGGTCGCGGACAATGCCCCGAGCCGCCTCGATGCCCTTCGTGCCAGCGATCCCGAATTGCGGAAGCGGGTGCACGACATCATCGCCAGCGAGTTCGAGCGATCAAAGGAGATCATCCGCAGCAGACGCGCCGCGTTGGATGAGATCGCCGGACGATTGGTCGAAGAGAAATCGCTAGCGGGCGATGAGGTGCGGGAGATTATCGAAAGACGCCGTCGTCCGACGGTCAGCCTTGCGAAGCTTCCGCGCAGCATGGGAGCGTAGACATGCCACGGAAACGCAAATCGCGAAAGAAGCGCGGCTCTCGGTCGATCAAGGCGAAGGGGCGAGCGGGGCAGCGCTCTGACGAGTGTTCTTTCGGTTCGGGTCTCGATGAGGTCGGATTTCGTCCGCTGGGGAGGCGCATACTGGTGTCAAAACAACCATTAAAGGGATCGCAGGCAGAAAAGTCCTCAGGAACAGAATCGATAGCTTCGAAGACGGCCGGTCGCCTGACGTCATGTTCTGACGACCCTTTGGGTTATGACACAAGCGATCCGTCGTGGGTTCGAAAGGCGGTTGAGGATGCCTTGTCAGGTGCGAATAAGAAGGTGATTGAGAAGGAGATTCGGGCGGCGCTACGGCGGTGGAAGCTGCGATAGCCGCCCTCGCCACACGGTAGAGCGTTCCTTTGCGGTTCCGACACGTTTCTGGATCGAAAAGGTTCAACTGGGCAGATACTCGCGGCCTGGACTCGAAGCGACTCCAGTTTCGCTGCTGCAACGGCGAGAGCGCAGCAAGTCGACGGAGGCAAACCAAGAGAAACGTTTCCTCCTCAGTGCTTGAAGCGAACTCGAAATCGCGGCTTCGGCATCCTCTCCGCGATACCAGATCGTTCCCCCCGCCTCAAAAATCCAGCATTCGTAGTCCGGATTCCGATCGCTATTCTGAGGCGCGCCCTCGCGAATGGCGGATGTATATGGTTCTTGCTCGTCATAACGCACGCCATAAGCCTGGAGCAGCGCCGCCGCGGTGCGATAGAGACAAGCAAGACAGTCGGCCTGGTCGCTCGTCGCCATTCTTGTCCGTAACAGGATCGCAGACGCCACATGCCAGAAGCAGCGGATTCCATGCCCTCGTACATAGGCTCTCCGGCCTTGGTTGAAAAAACCAGAGCATGTTTTCAAGCACCGCCTCGATCTCAAAGCACTGCCCGCTATGGTTTGCCCTTGGGACATCTTTGCATTGGTGGACATCCTTGTATTGGTGCAGGTTGATTACTACCGTGTCACCTTGGATTGCTAGGGTTGAAGGTGTGTAATGATTCCCGTCGATTTCATCGTTGAGGCGGACCAGAAATTGATGGAGCAGGGGGTCCCGCTCCACGCCCGCCCGATGCGAGTCGCATTTGACTGGGCACGAGCAAACAAATTCGGAGGGCACCTTATGGCTCCCGAGATTTGGACGCCGCTGAACGCCGTTTACGATTCGTTGTATCCATCGGAGAAGCGTTACATGCCTCCGCTACTGCTTGGAGGCGTCGGATTTCGAGATCAAATGTATCCCACTCGTGTCACCGTTGGTTTCGGGACGTTCAAGATCGTCTTCCTTGATTGCATCGATATTTCGAAAGCCGAACTGGAGGCTATTTGGCAGCGAAGGCCGGAGGAAATCTACCGGGCAACATATTCGGTCGCCGACCTATGGGATTTTGCCTACGGAACAGAGGATTTCGGACAGAACCCATCAACCTATCATGGCCAGCTTTGGAATAATGCCAGGAGCGCGATCACGAGCGCTGCCCTGGACCTTACGCGGGACTATGCCTTCGATTCATCTGTTCAATCATCCTGCCTTGCCGCCGAACTTTCAATGAAAGGTGCGCTGGCTTATAAGGGGTGGACGGACGATCAGCTTACAAACCTGCGCCACAACTTGCCGAAAATTGCTAAAGAGCTTTGCGCAACCTGTCCCTCCACAACGGACGCCCGGTTACAAGCTGCCTGTGGTAAATTCCCTGATTATGTTCGGTCGCGCTACAAGGACCACGGGCTTAGCAAAATTCACCTGATAGAGTTGGCCATGCGCGCCCAATACGTAGCGGCGGACGCGATCCGCCGGGTATCTCAACGGAACATTGCCGGCGGCCTAGAGAGACGGGGCGATTTACCACCGCGTAAAGAAATCTGAGACATCGAAACGGGCAGCGTCTTTGTTTTGCAAAGGTCGCGCCGCGCACACGATCAGGGCTTGGTTATTTCTTTCTGTACCAAGACTTCCATTTGGGCATTGCCGTCATCGTCGGTCTCATTCCAAACAGTGATATCAATCTTATGATCGGGGAATCTCTGCCGTTCATACGCCATCCGCACGTCATAGGCATGCCGCTTCTCGGCTTCCGTCAAAACTCTCTTCTTGCTCACGACGATCTCCAGTGTTCTGCTGACCCAAGACATATGGGAGTTCGCCGGGGGCGCAGCAACACGCGCGCGTGATGAATATGGCAGACATGCGAATAACCGATAGGCACGTGGAGGACTTTGGACGCTTCATGCATCTGATGCCGCACGGACAAGACCTGACGCTAGTTATCCTAAAGGGGCATCTCCTGATTGAAGAACAAGTACGTTATCTTGTTAGGGCACAACTGAAGAAACCGGAGGCTCTGGATGACGCCCGACTGAATTGCCATCAGGCCATCTGCTTGGCCGAGGCGCTTTGCCCCCAGCCGGACGACCTGTGGAAGTCAGTCAGGAAATTGAACAAAATTCGGAACGACATAGCGCACAACGTGATACCGCCCGGCGGCTTGCCCGACCGTATAGCAGCCTTTGCAGAGGCGACCTTGCCAGATGCAGGGTCGTGGAGTTCGGACGCCCAGCCGCGGTTTGAATTTGCGCTGTGGTTCCTCTTCAATACTATATCCTTGCTGGTCGAGCCGGCCAACCAAGAGTGAGGCGTACGCACGGCGCAAACTAAGCAATACCCCTCATGGGCGGATGCGATCAGCCCCACACTGGAACCGGTTGCATGTCGGCTGCATCGAACGAATGGCAGCCAGTGTAGGCCATTGTAAACGTTGCGGAATTTTCCGAACCCTTCAAAGGCTCATCACTGGCACGCATCCAGCAAACCGCAGGATCGCAACACAAAAAAGCATGTAATTTCAAGGACGTAGAATGGTGCCCGGAGGCGGAGTTGAACTACCGACACGCGGATTTTCAATCCTGAGTGCCGATAACATTCCTTGGTAGCCAGAAATCGGACGATGTTAAGCGAAGGAAGCGGCTTGCAGATCGATGATGAGGGCATCGATTTTCCCGCGAATATCATGATCGACCGAATCCATCTCCATGGCTCTCAAGAGGTAATCCAGCACGTTCTGCCGATCGTTGGGCGCAATATCGGATAATGTCTTTGTTGCCAGCTCCCGATTGAGATCGGCGGCGTCACTGGCGGAAATGGTGCCGCCTTCATCGAGCTTGAGAAAACCCTGCAATGTCATGGTGCTTTTCCTTCGTAGGGGGCCAAGTTCAAGTTAGCGTCGCGAATCTATGCCAAGCTTCCCGAAACTGCGGCTGATCATATGCGGACGGCTGGAGCCAAATCGAGGCCGCGCCAGTCCTGCTTTTCGCCGGATCGCTGTGGTGGCAAAGCGCCTTCACCTCTTTCAACGTCATGATGAAGCAGACCGGGGCCTCGGTTTTAGCCTTGATCGTGATGATCCACCAATCCGACCTCAGATTGGCGAGATTTCCGCCAAGCCCAACAGGGTCTCGCTTCGTCAGCCCTTTGCTTTGAACTCCGAAGAAAATCGTCTCGCCGTCGTTCGCGCAAAACAGGTCGCTGCCTTTTGCATTTCTGGAAGTCAGCATGACGTTCCAGCCCCTGCGGGACAATTGCCATGCAGCATAGTGCATGGCGGCGTTGCCCGTGACTTGTGATGATTTTACGTCCACGCTCCACTCCCGACTGCTAGCGACGTCGGTAAGTGTCTACGCGAGATTTCTAAACGGCCACCTTATTGCCACAGGCCAAATTCCCCGGCAGCGACTCGGGCGCGATGCCAGTGTCGGAAATTAGATTTGCTCTCAGCGACACGTGCCGCCCACTTAGGCGCATTCGCGCGGCGGACCGCCAAAGTTGGTGATGCAAGGAACAAATGCGAATTGCCCTGACGTTTACGGTGGGTTACAAACTACCGTTGATTGCGGGAGGGCTGCATGAGACGAAGCATTTCAGTTGTGGCGTTTGCCGTTTTAATTGCGGGAGTTCAGTCAGCGAACGCGATCGACATCGAAATTCTTTTCGGACACACCGTTCGTATCGAGGGCGAATACCCTGAGCGCGCCTTGAAACTCGATGATCGCGAATTGCACCGCAATGCCATTCTCCTTTTCGACGAACTGGTCATGGTGGGCAGCGTTCCGGCATTAATCGGCAGCAGTTCGAATGGGGGCAACGCCTGCGACGCCAGCCCTTTCGTTCTCTCATTCCCGCCTGGCGGCAAGCCACGTTTTGATGGTCCGATCGAGGCTTGTGCTCAAATCGGACGTGAGGTCTTCGAGGACAAGGTCGTATTCTCGACCAACAACATCCCAGGGAAGGGCCGGGAGCAATGGTCCTGGACACCTGCCGACGGCCTGAAGGAGTTGGGCGTCGTGGCATTTGTCCCCGAAGACCAATCGGGCTGGCAAGTGCTGAGGGAACGCGCTTTTCAGCACCCTTCCGACGCTCTCAAGAACGCCGAAATCGCCTCAACGCTCAAGTCCCTCCTCGAAGCTGATTTCGATGCTTTTCAGGAAATTATTACCGGGACGGGCGGCGGCGAGTTCAAAAGCGACGACTACGTTGGGACGACATGCACGCCGCATATGTGTCGGGAACAGGAGGCGTTGCTCTTCCTGTCGGCCAAGGATCGACGAGCCTACGCGGCTTGGAAGCCATACGAGAAGAAAATCGTCGTTCACCCGCCCGTCACAGAGTGGCCCGAGAAAGCAAAGCAGGAACTGAGAGCATGGGCAGGAAAGTGGAAATAGCGGCCGCCGCGGCAATCATGTTCATGGAAGGGATGATGCCAGCCGTGGCGCAGGAGATGCCGCGTTACAATCCGGCGGGCTATTGCCAGAAGGTTGCTGATGTCTCGGGCGGTTCGTCGATGATCTACAACTCTTGCATCGACATGGAACAGAATGCCTACAATAAACGGAAGGCAAACTGGACCTCGCTCCCAGCGAAATCGCGAAGCTACTGCGATGAAGTCGCTAGGGTGAGCGGTGGCTCCTACACCATCCTGGACTCGTGCATCGACATGGAGGCCGATGCGTCTGCCTCCACCCCCGAATTCAAGTTCTAAAACGGGGCGGATATAGCGGGCGAACTCAACGTCATTATGACTCCACTACCTGTACGTGCTATAGTCTGCTTTCAGGTTGTAGATTCTCACCAGGTCGGGTTGCGCCGATATGAGGCTGGCTAGCCGAGACAAGTGGGGGGACGGGGCATGTGTGGACGTTTCACACAGATGATGGAATGGGCGGAGCTCGTGCGGCTCTATCGCTTGACCGACAAATGGTATGGCCGGAACACGCCGGCGCGCTACAACGTTGCGCCGACGCAGACCGTGCCCTTCGTCCATCAGGGGCGCGACGGAGAGCAGGAGCTGAGCGAAGGGCGGTGGTGGCTCGTTCCTTTTTGGGCGAAGGAAATGCCCAAGCACCCGACGTTCAACGCCCGCTCGGAGGAAGCTGACGTCAAACCGTCCTTCAAAGACTCCTTCAAGGCGAAACGCTGTCTCATACCTGCCGATGGTTTCTACGAGTGGACCAAGGCTGAGGACGGCGGAAAGGACCCTTGGTTCATTCACCTGCCGGACCGAGCGCCTTTCTCCTTCGCGGGCCTCTGGGCCTACAACAAGACGCTCGACCTCGTCAGTTGTACGATCCTGACGATGGCGGCGGGCGACCCCATGCAGCAGCTCCACGATCGTCAGCCGGTCATTCTGACACCCGAGGTCTACGACGCGTGGCTTTCGCCGGATACCAGCACACCGGACGCCAAGGCACTGCTCCAGCGCAATTTGGACGGCGATCTGCAGTTCCATCGCGTCTCGCGCGATATAAACTCGTCTAAGTTCGAAGGCGATCCCGGCATCAACGCGGCGTTCGCGGGTGCCTAGCGATGTCCACCTTCTTCACGGAGGCGCTGCCATACCTGTTCACGGGCTTCTCCGGAGCGGTGCTGGTCTGGCTTCTCTTTTGGTACGCCCGGTCGCTGTTGTTCTATTGGAGGAACGGCTGGGATTTCTCGGTCGATTTCGGCCCACCAATGGCTTTGGGCGACGAGTTCCAAAAATCAAACGAGATGCGGCCTCGCGAAAAGGTTCTGTGGGGCTATCCAATCACTCTGTTGATCTGCGGCGACATTTTTGGAATGTCGGTCTACTTCTTCTGGGGGCGTTGAGGTTTTGCACACGATGAAATGGGTGGTGGCGGCACTCGCCGGATTGTTGTCCGCATGTCCGGCGTTCGCCGAAGAAGCAGTAACCGGTCGCGCATCCGTGATCGACGGAGACACGATCGAGATCGCTGGTGAGCGGATCAGACTACATGGCGTCGACGCGCCGGAAACCTGGCAGTTATGCGAAGACGGAGACGGGCTCCGATATCGATGTGGCCGGGAGGCAGCCATTATGCTCGACCGGTTCCTCGCAGCATCCAGACCCACGCGCTGCGAGTTTATCGAACGGGATCGCTACCAGCGCTTGGTGGGCGTGTGCTTTCGCGCTGACGGCTCGGAGGTCAATCGCTGGCTGGTCGAGACCGGTCTGGCGGTAGACTGGGTACGATACAGCAACGGAGCCTACGCCGACGCCCAGGGCAGAGCTCGAGCACAGGCCCTGGGTATCTGGAGTGGGTCGTTTCAATTGCCATGCGAAGCGCGAGCGCAGCGGTCGAAACAGCCGCCTTCGTGTTGATCGGTCGCCGCACGCATCGCTTCTCTAACGTGGCAATCTGCCGATCAGAACGACGTTATCGGTCCGGTTGCCACAGTCGCAGCGGAACCGGCTGCGCAGATTCATCAGGTATTGGTCGCCCCAACGCCCTATTACAGCATATTTGTCGACCCACCCGATCCGCCCACATGCGGAGCAGCGCGCACCCAACACCTCCCATTCTTGTAAGCCTTTGATCGTGTTGTACATCGAAGGGTTATGTTCGATGTACGACGACGGCGGGAATGGGGCTTTCAGTCTCATTGCTCTTGCTCACGCGGGATGAGAACAAAATAGGAACATATTCCTACGCAGTCAAGTGATGCCTGGGTACACCAAAACGACAATGCTGTAAAAACACTTGGAAGAGCGGGGCGGCCCGTGGAGTGGGGAGGTCCGGGAGGCGGCATCCAGCTAACCATCAGCTGCCGGACCGTTAAGCCTTCCTGCAATATGTGGTTGAAACCACCTTCGTATGTGCTCTACGGTTTTCGCGATACAGGGGGCAAAAATGACGATTGGCAGGCGCGCGTTTTTGGCGGCTATTCTTACGTCGACGGCGGCAACGAACGCCTTTGCGGAAGAGCCCAGGTCGTCGGGCACAGGTTTCGCGGTTACCGGCGACGGATGGTTGATGACCAACGCCCACGTCGTGGAGGGCTGCGACCGGATCGAGGTCAAGGGCAGAGGAACCGCCTCCGATCCGCGCATCGATTCCACCAATGACCTCGCGCTGATCAAGGTTTCGTCGGATAAGCCGTGGACGCCGCTAACGTTCCGCCGTGCGCCGACGCGGCTCGGCGAGGACATCGTCGCGATCGGCTATCCGCTCGCCGATCTCCTGTCGGATTCTGTCAAGATCACCACTGGCAACGTAAACGCACTCGCGGGCTTGAAAAACGATACGCGGTACATCCAGATTTCGACACCGATCCAGCCGGGCAATTCCGGTGGGCCCGTCGTCGATCGCGATGGGTTTCTGCTCGGCGTAACCAGCGCCACGTTTTCGAAGAAGGCGGCCGACGAGATCGGAATCACTGCTCAGAACGTAAACTTCGCCATTAGGGCGTCGGTCGCCGACCTGTTCATGCAGTCGCAAAGCATCGGGAGCCTTTCGGGTGACAAGGAGGCTGGGCAACCGGTCCTATCTACGGCTGATCTGGCGGACAAAGTTTCTCCGTCGGTTCACCAGGTCCTGTGCTATGGCAAGGCGGAGCTTCAGGCATCGGTGCAGCGTGAGGAAACGGCAACAAGTCTTCCTCGCCCGGTAACTCCTGGGATTCTGCTGGATGCCGCTGGGTACGACGCCATCGGCTTCGATTATGCCACCCTCAAGAATGTCAGCTATCGGGACTGTCGGGATGCGTGCGACAGTGACGGCCAGTGCAAGGCGATCACCTACAACGCCAAACACCGATTCTGCTTCCTCAAGAACAACGTGGTCGCCTTGATCAGGAACGGAGACGCCATGGCCGCCTATTCATCGTCGAAGGCGGCCGACATCATCATGTCGGACTTCACCAGCTATTCGGGCATGGACATCCCCGGCGGTGACTACAAGCGGATCAGGCAGACGAACTACTTGGAGTGCTTTGTATCCTGCGTCGGTGATACGGCTTGCAGGGCGTTCGCTTACGTCGCGAAGAAAAAGGAATGTTGGTTGAAGAACGCCTTGGGACGCCCGAAAGCGGCGAAGGGCATCGATCTGGGCGTAAAGTGACTGGCGGGCAGGCTCACTTATTTCGTTCGCCGGCCGACGCAGCAATCTCGTTCTTGGCGTTCGTGCTGTAGGCCTCGGTTCAGCACCCATCGAGTGCCTTGATTCTGGAGATCAACGTCTTCCCGAACACGTAGACTGTTTGCACGTCGGCTCGCCCGTGGCAGCGCCGGCCGGCGACTGTGGTGTACTCGTACCGTACCCTTACGTCGTCGCGTCCACGCAGCGAGGTCTCGGTGAGCCTGAGCGGCTCCGACATCGCGCCGAAGAAGGCATGGATTGATGCTTCGTTGAAGGACCCCTTACCCCTCTTTTCCGGCACAACCATAGCTGAGGCCGTTTCACCATCGGCCGCAGACAGAGCAGCGTAGAATGCCGTCACCGTTGCCATGGGATCGTGCGGTAACAGCTTGACCTCCTCAGCGGCAGTAAGGGCAGCTCCGGGTAGCAGCGGCTCGAACGAGATGCCGGCGGACGGCGCTTTGTCGGAGGTCAGCCACTCGATTCCTTCCGGCGGGGCGGACGTCACATAGATGATGGCGTTGTCCGGCAACCCGATCTGGTTGAGGTAGGCCCCGACGAGCGCGTTGCCGACGCCACTCTCGCTGGCCTGGCCGTTTATCACCCGATAGGCGGCATGGAATCCAAGCTTCGAGGTGTCATCCAGGAACCGAGGCGAGCCGGCGAGCCATATGAGCGCGCAGGAGGAGGCACAAAGGGTCTGTGGTGGAACTGCGGTTGCGAAGCCCCTGAGTTTTATCGCGCGGCCGATTTCAAGCCCGGCTTGCACATTGCCGCCTTCGCTGTTGAGAACGACGATCGCCTTGTCCGAGGTTGCAGCGATCCTCCGGAAGATGCCGTCGTCGCCTGCGTTGAGAACACCTGTGACCGAGATGAAGTCGATGCCGTCGTCTCCCGGCTCTCGGTTGATTTCCGCCGCTTTCGCGGGAAAAGCAAGAACGGTGGCCAGCAGACCAATAAGAACATAGCGCATCTGACGCACCCCAAGACTGTTCATTGCAATTCAACATTGCGTTTGGGGACTTGCAAGCATGCATTGAATGTCACGTTTTCCAATTAGGACATTCTGCAAGTTCGCCGGCCACTGCCGTTGGCGGACTGCGTTCACAGGCGTCGGCGGCAAGCTCTCGCCTTTCGCAACTTGTGCCAAATGAACCACCGGCCGTTGATCGCGAGAGGCTTTCCGATCGCGGGAGTAGACCGGCGCTAGGTCGCAGCGCCGGTTGCGATTTCAGCAACGCTGATAGGTGGGTGGGAACGATCGTGCGCTCTCAAGCTAACATCTTCAACATTTGCAGCGGTCCGCCGCTCCCTGGATTAAGCAATTAGCTCGATACAACTTCGTAGCCGGCGGCGGCCATGACGCGGAGCAGTTCTTTGTGCCCTACTTTTGCCATTTGGAGCGGAGGGTTTTTGACCGGGTCCTGTTCAGCCTCGACGACAAACCATCCCTCGTAGCCGTAGGACGCCAGCCGCTTCACGATCACTTCGAAATCGAGGCTGCCATCGCCCGGAACAGTGAATGCGCCCCTGATGACGGCATCCAGAAAGCTTTCGGTCCTACGATCGAGAGCGCCGATGACTTCCATTCTGACGTCCTTCGTGTGGACGTGCGTTATCCTCTTGTGATGCTTGTCGATGACGCGCAGCACGTCGCCACCGGCGAATGCCATGTGGCCTGCATCAAACAGCAGAGGCAGGGCCTCGCCGGAGTAGTTCATCAGGAGGTCGAGTTCTTGCTCGGTCTCGATTGGGGCCGCCATGTGGTGATGATATGAAATCGGCATTCCTTGGTCAGAACACCATTCAGCGAACTCAGTCATCTTCCGACCGTAGGCCCTGACTTCGTCCTCGGACAGCCTTCGTTTGGTTGCCAAGGGAGCATTCCGATCGCCTTGAATCGTGCCCGCGGTTTCTCCGTAGACGATGCAGGGCGCGTTCACCGCTTTGAATAGTTCCATCTGCTGGAGGATGCGATCTTTCTCCGCCGCAATGTCGCCGTCCAGCAGAAGACCGGAGAACCAACCGCCGCAGACGCTAATCCCGTAACGGTTCAGGATCGGCTGCAGTACGGCAGCGTCCATCGGAAAACGCCGTCCTGTTTCCATGCCGGTGAAGCCAGCTTGGCTGGCTTCGGACAGGCACCCCTCCAAGGAAATGTCACTGCTGATTTCAGCCAGATCGTCGTTCCACCATGCGATTGGCGCGATCCCTAGTTTCGCTTTCATCCCGGCCTCCCATGTCATTGCCGTCGTTGTGTCGGACCAAACCGATCCGAGCTACGTGAATCCGATATAGAATATATGTTGACACTTCAAGAAATTTGCAACAAATATTGCTAATTGGGAATGGCGCGGTTCCGACGACGAACCGTCGCGCCAGGGGTCGAGGAGAATCCGTCATGAGATCAGATGGTTAGCGCCGACTGACAGAGGCTTTCGAGTCTCGAAAAATCCAAACCAACAAGCACTGGCCGCGTGACCCTCGGTCTCCGCGCGCTTTGTGCTGCGTCTGAAAACGACCACAACAACAGCGGCCGTCGGCTTAGACCGGGCCGCTTCTCGAAGGATATCCTGATGAAAAGGAAGCTCCGCCTCGGCCTAATCGGGTCCGGCTTCATGGGGAAGACCCACGTCTTTGGCTTTGCCGCAGCGCAGAGGGTGTTCGACCTCCCATTCGTAGTGGAACTAGCCTGCATTGCCGATGTGAACATGCAACAGGCGGAGGCGGCCCGATCCTCGCTCGGGTTCGAGAGTGCGACAGACGACTGGCGCACCATGATCGATGATCCCGCCATCGACATTATCGACATCACCGCACCCAACGCCCTTCATAAGGAAATGGCCCTGGCGGCGATTGCCAAGGGAAAACACGTTTACTGCGAGAAACCGCTTGCGCCGCTGGCATCGGATGCAGCGGAAATGACCGAAGCGGCGGAAGTGGCAGGGATCAAAACCCAGGTGGGCTTCAATTACCTCTGCAATCCTATGATCAACCTCGCCAAGCAAATGATCGCGAAGGGCGAGCTCGGCGAGATACGTGGATACCGTGGTCTGCATGCAGAGGACTACATGGCAGACGAACAAGGGCCGTTTACGTTCCGGCATGATCCGGCGGGTGGCGGCGCGCTCGCTGATATCGGCAGCCACGCTTTGGCGACCGCCGAGTTTCTCCTCGGCCCCATCACAAAGGTGATGGGGGACTGCGTGACGATGATCGCCAACCGACCGGACGGGAAGGGCGGTGCGAAGGAGGTCACGACGGATGATGTTACGCGCGCTTTCGTCCGGTTTGCGAATGGTGCCACAGGCTCCATCGAAGGGAACTGGATCGCAACCGGCCGCAAGATGCAGCACGACTTCGAGGTGTACGGCACCAAAGGGGCGCTCGCGTTCTCGCAGGAGCGCTTCAATGAATTGCATTTCTTCTCAACCACGGACGCGAAGGGACGCCAAGGCTTCCGTCGCATAGAAGCCGGCCCCGACCACGCTCCGTATGGGCGGTTCTGCGTTGCGGCAGGACATCAGCTCGGTTTCAACGACCTAAAGGCGATCGAAGTAGCGGGATACCTCGAGGCAATCGCGGGTCTCCGACCGGAACCGTTCAACTTCCGTGCCGGTCTGAGGGTCCAGACGGTAATCGAGACGATCCAGCGCTCGTCCCGGGCCCAGGCGTGGCTTGACGTGGAGTAGGAGACCTGGAAAGCGCCACGGGAAGCTCGCCAATGAGAATAAACCGTAGCGCTTTCGACCATCTGTCGCTCAGAATTCTTGGCGCAAGGCATGTTGATATCGTCTCAAGCAAATGGTTCCGGCGCATGGATGCGCGAACTCGAACTTCAGCGCGAGCGAGCGTGGACTCACTTTCAGCAGATTGTCGCCAAAGACTATCCTGGGAGCGAACGTCCGATTGATATGTTGGAGCGGTCGGTGGTCATCGCCTGTTTTGCTATGACGCGGATGTTCGAGACGGAACAGATTGCCGTCGCGGTAGCCGCCCATAAAATCTCGCTGGAGCTATACGAAATTGGTGTGGATGCCTACGACTTATCCTCAGCCAACTTTTCCCTGAACCGGTGCCCACTTGCCGGCAAGGCGGAAATGACTGCTCGAGAGTTCGCCACGCAGGTTACGGTCTGCTCGAATATCGTCGTTGCGTGTTGGGACGATAGACTTCCCGAGGGGATGTTTATCTCGTTCAAAGATCGGTCGCGGCCATCCGAAATGCTCTTTCTGACACTCAGTGATTTCATGAAGATCACCGGGCAAATGATTGGTGGGGAACGCGTTTTCGAGGCATGATCGCTGCCTATCGGAATCGACAATAGCCTCTCGAGCTCTATGCGGTTTTCCGGATAACCAACTCGCCGGGCAGGAGATGGGTCTGAGGTGTCAGCCTGCCGGTCAGGATTTCCACCAGTGTCTCTACCATCGCCGCGTACGGTTGGCGGTAGGTCGTGAGGTCGACACCCTCCATGCTAGCGAAGTCGATATCGTCGTAGCCTACCACTGCAAGGTCCTCGGGGACGCTAAGACCAAACTCACCACGGATTACCTCAAGCGCTCCGAGTGCAAGAATGTCATTCTCGCACATGAGAACATCTGCCTGGTGAGCTCTGGGTGTCCGTCCAAGATGTTCTCGAACCGCGGCGGCAGCCGTCGGCCGGTCATAGCGATCCGCGAAAAGCTCAATGACGGGAGTGCCTCGAGCGTTCCAGAAGTCTGAGAACCGTCGACGACGCCCCAGAGCCGTGGATACCGTGCGGGGGCCGGCCATAAACATCGGGCGTTTGTAGCCTTTCCCTTCGAGATACTCGCAAATCTCCTGCATCGCCCTCTCAGTGTCGCAGGTCACCGCTGGAACTCCCTGAATGGTACTGTCACGCGCCAACACGTAAATCGGCACGTCATCCACGCGGACAGTCTCGCTCCGGAATGACGTTCCAAACAAAATTATCGCGTCGAGGCGGCGTTGCTTTGCATTGGTTATGGCAGCGAGATGGTCGTAGTCTCGACTGATGTTGAGGAGGACGCCGAGCATACCTTCGTTTTGAAGGGCGTCTGTGAGCTTCTCCAGGCTCGGAAGCTTGTAGGGGTTGGAGAAGTCATCGACGAGGATGCCCACCAAGTCAGTTCGTTTCGTCGCCAAACTGCGGGCGAGGAGATTAGGCTGATAGTGAAGGGCTTCGGCGACGGCAAGCACCCGCTCGCGTGTCTCCGGCGCGATCTGCGCGCCGGGCGTGAAAGCGCGAATGACCGTCCACTTCGAAACGCCTGCCTGTTTGGCGACATCTGCAGCTGTAGCTGAACTCTTCAGAATTTGTTCCCCCGATATCATTGAAACTTATGCCTCATTTCAGAAGAGGCGAAAAGTTCGGCAATGAAAGTTGCTAACATTATTGACGAGCAATTATCGTTCTGCTACCGGTAGCAGTACACGATGCATTGAAAGTTTCGGGTTGGAACACTCGAAGGCAGGACGAGGGAGAACGAAGGAGCGTTCTTCCTCGTTGGGTTGCATCGTGCGTTTCAATCGGGAGGAGACCGAAATGCACGTCACGCGCCGTATTCTGATGGCCGCTTCCGCTGCCATGATTCTTTCAGCCGCAATGCCTGCATTCGCACAGGAAAACAAAGTCATCGGCGTGCTGCCGAAAACCGTGATCAACGACACGTTCATGAACAACCTAGCCAACTTCGCTGTAGCGAAGGGCAAGGAACTCGGCATGGAAGTCGAAATTCACAGCGTGTCCGGGCACGGTGCCATCGAAGAGCAGGTGTCGGCGATGGAAGCCTTGATCTCGCGTAAAGTCAGCGGGATCGTGCTGGCGGCGCTTGATTCCAAGGGCCTAGCGCCGGTGGTCAAGCGTGCCAATGAAGCTGGCATTCCGGTTGTACTCGTCGACGGGGGCGTCGAGACCGACCCGGCCAACTATGTCTCTCTCGTTCGGACGGACAACGTGCGGGCCGCCGGCCTTGCTGCCGACTTCGCCGCCTCGCTGCTCAGCTACTCCGGGAAGGTGGCCCAGTTAGAGGGCGAGCCCGGTTCAGAGGCGGCCATCAACCGCGTGAAGGGCTTCCACGAGGGGATCGCCAAATACCCCGAGATCAAGCTCGTTTCGTCGATCACGGGCCACTGGACCACCCCGGGCGGCGTCGAGGCGACGGAGGCGATCCTGTCCGCCAATCCCGACGTGAACCTCATTTTCGCATCGTCGGACCTCATGGCTGTCGGAGCGGCTGAAGTGCTCCGCCGCCAGAAGCGTGACGACGTCATCGTCGTCGGGTTCGACGGCATCCCAGAAGGCACGGACCTGATCGTCGGCGGCCGCGCGGCCGGCGACGTCTCACAAAGCGCCCGCGGAATGGGCGAGCAAGCGGTGGCGATCCTCGCGGACGTCATCAACGGCAACAAGCAGGCTGCCGACATCCCCAAGGAAATCGATTCCGGCATGAAGCTCGTACACAGCTGGAACGTGAAGCAATACCGCAAGGAAGTACTCGGTCTCACCGACTGATATCCGGTCGTCACGGCGGCGGCCTCGCCGCTGCCGTGACGCGTGGTTGAAGCTCACATGGGAGGTACGGCGCGATGTTGGAACACGCAGCCGCAGCGCACGGGCGTACGCCGATCGTCGAGATGCGGGGCATCTCAAAATATTACGGCGGTATCGCAGCGCTTGATAACGTCAATTTTTCGGTCGGTGCGGGAGAAGTTGTTGCCCTGCTCGGCGACAACGGTGCCGGCAAGTCGACCCTCATCAAAATTCTTGCCGGGGCAGTTGTCGCCGATGACGGTGAAATCCGCATTGATGGTGCTGCGGTGCATATTACGTCGCCGGCTCGTTCGAAAGCGCTTGGGATCGAGACCGTCTATCAGGATTTGGCGCTTTGCGACAATGTCGATGTCGCCGCCAACGTCTTTCTAGGACGAGAGCTGAAGAGGTCCTATCTCGGTGGCATCGTTCGCCTATTTGACAGGCGTCGAATGGCGGAAGAAACGCGTAAGCTTCTGGCCGACCTGAAGATCAACATCCCAGACATTCACGCGAATGTCCGAGATTTCTCCGGTGGCCAGCGCCAGACCATCGCGATCGCAAAAACCGTCTATGGCGCGGCCAAGCTCATCATCATGGACGAACCGACCGCCGCACTCGGCGTGACGCAGCAGGAGCAGGTGCTCCGCCTCATCGAGAACCTGCGCGGACGCGGCGAGGCCATCGTCCTGATCAGCCACAATATGAGCGATGTAATGCGCGTCGCCGACCGTGTGGTCATCTTGAAGACGGGGCGGCTGGTCACCAATCGCCTGACCGCCTCGACCGACCGCGACCAATTGGTGCGGATGATCGTTAGCGGTGTCGAGGAGCCAACTGTCGCCGGGAAGGAAACACGTACCGAGAGGGCTGTTCAATGAGCGCGGTCACCACAAATACGCCCGCTGCGCGCCGGCCGGCGTCGCTGAAGAGCCGGCTGGCGAAACTTGCCGAACAGGGCTCGACCGTCCTCATCCTCCTGGCGATTCTCGTCCTTATGGAGTTCCTCACTTCCGGCTTCATCACCGCGAACAACCTCAGCCTCATCGTGCTGCAGGCGGCAACGCGCGCCATCCTCGCCATCGGCGTTATGATGGTGATCATCAGTGGCGGCATCGACATCTCCGTCGGAACGGTAATGTCGCTCTGCATGGTCGTCATGGGCGTTGCCGTCATTGATGGCGGGGTTCCGCTTTATCTGGGCTTCGCTGTAGCGGTCGGCACGGGTCTTCTTATCGGCGCTGTCAACGGCTTCCTGATTTCCTACGCGCGTCTGCCGCCCTTCATTGTCACTCTCGGTATGCTGGGCATTGCGCAAGGGTTGGCGTTGACCATCAGCAACGGCCGCTCGCTCTATGGATTTCCGGAGTCTTTCGAGTTTTTCGGTGGCGGCACGGTGCTGTCAGTCCCTGTCCCCGTGCTCATTCTCATTGGCTTCGCGCTGCTCATGTCGTTCGTCTTCTATCAGACCCGCCTTGGCCGCTATGCATTCACCATGGGCGGCAACGAGGAAGCCACCCGCCGCGCCGGCGTCAATGTCCGCCTCTACAAACTCGGCTTTTACAGCATCGTTGGCGGCACTGCGGGGCTCGCCTCCATTGTCCTGGCCGCGCGGATCAACTCGGCCCATCCGGGCATCGGCTTTGGCTACGAACTGGACGCAATCGCCGCAGTGGTCATTGGCGGCGGCAGCCTCATGGGCGGCCGGGGTACAGTTTTCGGGGCGGTCATGGGGGCGCTGATCATGTCGGCCATCAGGTTCGGCCTGAACGTCATGGGCATGTCGCCCTTCATTCAGCAGATCGTCGTCGGCGTCATTCTGATCGCTGCGGTCTACCTCGACACTCTGCGCGCCGCTCGGTTGCGTCATTCAACACGTTGAACTCCAGGAAGAAGATATCTCATGTCCGAGCAAGGTACTGCTTACACAATGGCGGAGAAGTTGGCAGCGCCGCCGCGCCGCATCCGACTTGGCATCGTCGGTGGTGCCGGTGGGTTCATCGGTCCGGTCCACGCGCTCGCCGCCAGAATGGACAACCGCTACGAGCTCCTCGCTGGGGCTCTGTCCTCGAAACCCGAGGTCTCCAAGGCAGCGGGCGAGGCGTGGTTCATTCCTTCAGACCGCGTATACGGCGATTATCGCGAGATGGCTCGTGTGGAGGCGTCTCGCCCCGACGGCATCGAAGTGGTGGCGATCACCACGCCGAACCACCTCCATTACGACGCTGCGCGTGCCTTCCTAGACGTCGGCATCCACGTCATCTGCGACAAGCCGTTGACGACGACGCTGGAGGATTCGATCTCGCTTGTCGATAAGGCACGCAATGCCGATCTCTGCTTCTTCGTCACCCACGGTTTTGCCGCCTATCCGATGGTCCGCGAGGCGCGCGCCCGTGTCGCCGAGGGTCGTCTGGGCACCATCCGCCTTGTTCATGTCGAGTTCGTTATGGACTGGCTGACAGACCCAATCGACCTTCTGGGCGACCGTCATGCCGCCTGGCGTACCGATCCCGCCACATCCGGAGGCGGGGGAGCCATAGCCGATATCGGCACCCACGCCTATCACCTTGCCCGGTTTGTTTCAGGGTTGGACGTCACGTCACTGTCCGCATCCCTCCATACGATGGTTTCGGGTCGCCGACTCGATGACAACGGCCACCTCCTTCTCGAGTTCGAGAACGGTGCAAAGGGAACGATGATCGTTACGCAGGTAGCGCCCGGCAACGAATGCGGGCTGCGCATTCGCGTCTACGGGGATCGGGCCGGGCTTGAGTGGCGGCAGGATGATGCCGATCATCTGCGGTTCAGTGAACAGGGCCGGCCCGTACAGATCATCGGTCGCGGCGAAGCGGGCCTCTCGGCCGATGCCCAACGCATGACGCGGGTGCCCCGAGGACATCCGGAGGGATACCTCGAAGCCTTTGCGAATATCTACTCCGAAATCGCCGCTGCGCTCTGGGCGAAGATATCCGGCACCGCCGCGCCGCACCCGATAGCCTGCGCCACGGTCCAAGACGGCGCGTCCGGCGTGGCCTTCATCGAGGCGGCATTGAAGTCGAGCCGTGAACGCGGCGCTTGGGTCGATCCGCGTTTGGCGGCGTCCAGTCTGTGAGGAGTTTTTGATGACCGACATAGCATCCACGATCAATCTCGCGGACTTCCGTCGCGAGGTGGAAAAGAAAACCACCAGCGCGATGTGCCCGACGGCAATCGCGATCGAGAAAAACATCCCGATCTATTCCGGCGCGGAGGTCAGCGACAGCGCTGGAACGGAGTGGGCATCTGTAATCGGCGACGGGCCAGGCGTCTTTGTGGTCAAACACGCATTCACGGACCCGGGTGCCATTGACGCGGCGAGCGACGTCTTCCGCGATATCATCGCCGACGAGCGGGCGGCGGGATCGTCAGCGGGCGACCATTTCGCCAAAGCCGGGGCCAACGATCGCATCTGGAACAGCCTCCAGAAGCTCTGCCTGCGCGCGCCGGACGTCTATGCCCGCTATATGGCCAACCCCGTGATTGACATCGCCTGCCGCGCCTGGCTCGGGCCGGGATACCAGATCGCCACGCAAGTCAACCAAGTGCGCCCCGGCGGCAAGGCCCAAGCGCCGCACCGTGATTATCATCTCGGTTTCATGACGCCCGAACAGATGGCGGAGTATCCGCCTCATATCCACGCGACAGGGCCGACGCTTATCCTGCAGGGCGGCGTCGCGCATTGCGACATGCCTGTCGAGAGTGGAACCACGAAGCTATTGCCGCACTCACAGCGTTACCTACCGGGTTACATCGCGGCCACACGCCCAGAATTCAGGGACTACTTCGAGGAGAACTGCGTCCAACTTCCGCTGGAGAAGGGCGACGTCATCTTCTTTAGCCCCGCGCTCTTCCATGCCGCAGGCGAAAACCGAACGACGGATATCGTGCGCATGGTAAATCTCATCCAGACGGCCTCGGCATTTGCACGCCATATGGAAAGCCTCGACCGCACCGCCATGGCGCGCGCCGTCTTTCCGCATCTTTCCAAGCTATCGCCGGCCGGTCGGCGTGCTGTCATCGCCGCGACGGCCGACGGTTATCCCTTTCCGACAAACCTCGATACCGAACCGCCGATCGGAGGGCTCGCGCCGGAAAGCCAGCAGGACCTGCTGGCCCGCGCCACCGCGGAAAACTGGGACCGGGCGAGGTTTGACGATGCCCTTCATGCGCAATCGAACAAACGATTTGCGTAACTCGTAACAACACCGTTCCCGCAGGAGTGAGCATGAAGAGCATTGGCGTAGGTGTAATCGGTGCAGGCATCATGGGCGCGGAACACGCTCGTATCGTCGCGTCCGAGGTTTCGGGCGCGCACCTCGTCGCCGTTGCGGATGCCGACGTGGAGCGCGCCGAAATGGCTGCGCACGGGGCGAGGGCTCTGGTTGATGCAGAGGCCCTGATCGCAGACCCAGAAGTCGAGGCGGTTCTGGTGGCCTCCCCCGACGCGACGCATCATCGGCTTGTGCTCGCGGCCATAGAAGCGGGCAAACCGGTACTCTGCGAAAAACCGCTGGCTGCCAGTGCGGCCGAATGTCTGGATATAGTCGAGGCTGAAGTTCGTCGCGGCCGTCGACTGGTGCAAACCGGCTTCATGCGGCGTTTCGACCCTTCGTATCGCGAAATGAAGACTTGGATCGATGGGAAGACGTTGGGCGACGTGCGCATTCTGCATTGCCAGCACCGCAACGCGGCTGCCCCGTCGTGGTTTACGGGAGCTATGGCCGTCACCAACGCTCTAGTCCACGAGCTCGATGTCTGTCGCTGGCTCTTGTCGACTGAGTATACGGCAGTCACGGTTGTTCCAAGCCCCGCCTCAGGGCAAAGCGGAGACCCCTCGCTCTTTGTCTTCGAAACGTCGGCGGGGGGACTGGTCTCGGTCGAGGTCTTCATGAACGCAGGATACGGCTACCATGTCCACGCGGAGGCGGTCTGCACAAACGGCACGATCGGCATGGCCCATCCCGCATCCACGCGAGTTCGCCATGGTGGACTAGAAGCCGCTGCTTTCGCCAAAGACTGGATTCCACGTTTCCGTGACGCTTATCGAATTCAAAACCAGGCATGGGTCGACGGCGTTCGGCACGGTGTGCCTCCGGAGGACGGATCGTCGGCTTGGGATGGACTCGTCGCCACGTGTCTCGCGGAGCAGGTGGTCGAAGCGATGACAACACGCAGACGCGTCGAGTTGACGCTACCTGTGAACAAGCCGCTATGGCCAGCCGCACTTGCGGGAGGGACGAGCAACTTCTCGCGCGCGACTTTCTGATATTCGGTAGCGCTTCCCCTCACTGACGCTTCCAACTCGACGTGGACATCGTGGACGAGATGCTCGGACCCCCTTCCTTTCGCGACGCCAAATAATTGGAGATTGGCTTCGTTTCAGGTACCGCTCACTTTCGCGGACGCGACCAGTGTGACCATGGGTCAGCTTCGGCTTCCGGCGAGACAAGCATGTGGCCGGGAAGGGGCGACTTAGTGCCGTGCTTGCCGACCCTGTAAGGCACCATCGTCTCTGTGATCGCCCAGGTCTCGTCGCGACGTGTCGTGTCCTCTGGAACGAAATGATTGGCATAGACCCAACGGAGGCGCGAAGTTGTGGGTCGGAATGAGCGTGCCTCCGAGCGATTTTGCATGTGGCGGAAATAATCCACGAAATTTCCAGAATAGGTTTCAATACCCACATGGATCGCGCCGGGGGTATCGTTCGGCAATTGGCCCTCTGCGTTGGCCAGAACTCTTCGGAAATGCGCAGCTTTCCTCTTCGTGGCCTCCGCCGCGACGCAGCCCCAGACAACGACGCTGGCTTGATAAACCGCATCGGCATACTCTGGCCTGTCCGGCCTGGGTCGCCATTTCGCCGCCATGCTATAGTCTGCGTCATGCTCGTATCGACCTGCGAGGAGCTCGATCATCCGGCTACCGCCGTAGTAGACGTAATCGTTCGCCAGCACACGACGGGCAAGATTCCACTCCACTGGCCGGACAATTCCCCTCGAAATCTCGTCATCCCAGCCGTAAGAGAGTTTACGTGCCAAAGTGCGCTCGACCGTGTTGACGAGATAGTTTTCCGGGATATTCGACATCTCGATTTTGTAGATCACCTCGACCACGTGGGACACGTACCGCTCAAGGCACATCGCATGAACGGGGTCCGCGAGCTTCATTCCAATGACACGTTCGCTCTTTGCGTATGTCGACGGGACCATCCGCTTGCATTCAACTGCCCAGGTTGTTCGGGCCTTCGAGGCCAAGAGGTCCGGGGTTCTCGCGACCCCTTTTTTCTCGGGCAAGAATTCCACGTCTTTCCAGCCGTTACGCTTCCATGCCAAGCCTACAAGCAACTCAAACAGCGGCCCGTCAGGCTGCTTGCGGTCTGTCGTCATCATTCGCGCCGCTCGCTCTTCCGCACCCTTGACGGAAAGCATCATCGATAGCTCCTTGCCGATGCGGGTAAGATAAGGCACCGCGCGCATTATCCCCTCAGGCGCGAAGAACATCCGGTCCGTTGCGAACGTTTCAGCCTGCAAGATGTACCAAGCGATCGTATCGTTCTCATCGAAAAGGGAGGGCCGCTCTCCGTTTCTTTGAAGTTGCCGAGCCCTCGCCAGATGCTCTTTGGCCGCATCGAGGCGACGCTCGATGTCGCGACGCGGGACCAAGCCTTTGAGCCAGGCTACCGCCAACATAAGTTCATCGTCACGCCAGTCATGTCCGGTTCGTGGCGAGGTCCAATTGGGGTCCAATCGGTGCTCGGTCATCGTTTCATCTTCAAGGGGCGCGATAAGATCACAGCGCAAGTGATCCCCCGGATCGACTCTATCCCGGTTTTCAACTCGTGATGTTGCTCGGTCTGCGCACTGTCGTCCCAGACCACTACCATGATGTTGTCGTAGCCGCTGTCGGTGCTGAGGTATAAACTCGTGTCTGCTGCAACTTCCTCGATCACCTTCGCGAGCGCAGCCTGTCCGGAGGAGCGCAGGAATTTCACCTCGACAACTGTACGTAATGAAGGGATACCAAGATCGGCCCGTGGGTGTTTATGTCCGACGGACGGGAGGTTTTCTTCGTCCTCGAGGTCCGGGAAAACCGGTGCCAGGATCGCCCAAAGCAGTGATTGAACGTGGTACTCGTTCTCGATGTCCCACCGAGCTATGGCGGAATTGGCTGTCCGGCGTTTGTCCTCATAGCGCCACAGCTTCAGGGCGCGCCCTGAACCTAGAAGCAGCGTCTTCAGGTCCTCGACCCCCGCCGCACCCACCGACACGTGGGCCAGTCTCGCGAGAGCGAATCTAAAAACAGCAAGACGCACGGCATCCCGGGCGACGCCGTCGGTATGCGGCGACATCTGGGCTGACGATTGCCAAGCCCCCTCGACATCCTTGTCATTAACCGGCCAGCCGAGTGCTTCTGCCAACGCAACGGATAATTCGGGAGGGGAAATGCGAATGTCCCCTTCGCCGGAGACAATTCGAGCGGCCCGGATCAAACCCTGTTGCCAGGAATCGGTTGTGGATGACGCCTGTTTGAGAAGGGAGACGAGCCACTGGCCCCCGGCTTCGCCTGCAGCGGCTCCCAAGGCAATCCCCAGAAGGCCGACGCCGTCAGCCTCAATGCGCAGAGGGCGTCCGGGCGAGAAGAAATTTCGGCCTGATAAGTGCCTCACCTCCTCTTTCATGAGCGACGACTGTTCTGCATCGAGGACCTTGCCTGCTGCACCAAAGCCGAGTGCGGCGATGTGCTCGGGATGCCTCGATTGGCCGTCGAAATCCAACGCACGTCCCACTTGGGTTCGTAAATCGGCTTGGTTGCCGGTAATCCATGCGCAGAAGGCGGCCACGTGACAGGGAAGATCGTGGGACACGTGCGCCATCGCGCGGAGCGCTTCGTGGATGTCAGCCAGGGCTATGGAAGCTATAGGAACCACAATGTTCTTCCGATCTGACCGAATTTCACAGCTTCCGCGTCCCAGCCTGGAACAGCGGCCAGTCCGGTCAACCGCTCCGAAATTAGGTCAGAATAGCGGATCGTGATCGGGAACGGCTCGGGTGACATCGTTCGCCAGGAGTGGCCTGCGAAAGCGAAAGCCTGGCGAGAGATGTAAGTCATGTCGGTGAATGTCGACAGGTGGTGAAGCTTCAGAAGGCAAGGGCGGGGCATCCCGTCCTCCGGGCGCTTGAGTTCCGAAGCCCCCGAAAAGACAACCAGCGACTCCCTGTCGCCCAATTTGATATGCAATCCTCGGCTGGGGCCGAGGACGCCCTTCTTTGGATCGCGAAACCCATATCCCTTCTGCGCGTGGTCGAACGCTATGAAAGGATGGTCTGGCGCGACATGAACAAATGCGAAGGTTACATTCTGAAGGTGGAGGTCCTGAACGACACGCTCGACGGCTTCGGCCTCAACGTCCTTGAGTGCTTTGAACATATGGAACACAAGCCGGACTTTGTCGGAACTGCGCCAATTGTCTTGGGTCCGAATGGTCGTTATTGCCCGCTTGAGGGTGTCGTAAAGTGCCACCGCATAGTCTTCGTAGGGTACCACCGCGGTTCGATCACTTAGCAAATAGCTGCCGTCGCTCGAAAACACTGTCGTTATTCCGACGAAGCGTTTTCCCACGCCAATTCGGCTCGTTGACTCTGTATGAGACCCGAGGCCAATTACCAATTCGTGGGCGACCGTCTGCTGAGCTGCAAGCAGCCAAGGAGTACCGCCAAGCTTCGCGTAGGTGGCGAGGCTCAAGTGATTGAGCGAGAAAACGAGTTCTCCGTCAGGCTGCGCCATGGTTTCGAGTCGGATGCTCTGGACCGGGACATCCCTTTTCAAGAAGACCGATTTGGTGGCGTAGTAAGGATTGTCGCCTCCGTCAGAAGCCTTAAATTCTTCCTCGACCTGAACGATAGCCAAATCCCATTTGAAGCCTTCGTCGGCTGATTTCGAGAGCGCTGCCCTGCTTGCGGTCAAATAGTCCTCTGCAGACGCGCCCGCTGTCGTGAAATAGCTCACCGATGGCTTGTCGAGTTGGAAGCGTCGTAGGAGACCGTCTCCGAAACGCGCCTCCTTCTTCGAACCTGTCAATACGCTCGGCATTCCCTCGAGAAATTTTGCGAGGAACCCATCAACCCTGCCTTCATGGCGCGCCTGGCACACCACGGCTATCCGCAGTTGTTTCGGACTGAACGTCCTTTGGTCGAACGGACCGTTTTCTTTGAGACCGCGCTCTTTCCATGCGTCTTTTCGCGTTCCGCTCGGGTCGAAAAGCAAAGTGGGCGGTGAAATGATCTCGGTCTTAGGAAAAGACCTGCTGTGGCTCGATAGCAGGTCGCCCACCGCGAACGTCGCCCCCGGTACCGCCTCGAGGTTTGCCTTTTCTCGGAGGTATTTCAGTGCGTCTGCGATCTGATCTCTTCGTCCGGGACCAGAGTGGAACAGAGCTGCCTGACGCTCGGCTTCGTCTAAAACCGCGCGCGCCCGTCGTCCGAGAAGGCGGTTCACACAGTCTTCCATGATCTCGCGGCGGGGTTCCAGAAATGCCTCGCTGGTTAGAACTGTCTCATAGCCCTCCGCGTTGTCGGTGAGAGTCAATCTGTCGCCTTCCACCGCGACAACTCTTCCTACGAGCCGTACGCGGGCCAAGACGCGAGGATCGGTGGCAGGTTGCCGGATGGTGACGTAACGTCCCTGCAGCGGAATTCCGTGGGCAAGGAGCACAGAGCAGGGTGCGGCTATAAAGCTCTTCAACTTGGTTTCGCATGCGATTCCGAGCGTGCTCTTTCCCTCGATGTGAATGGTTCTAGTCTCGAAGCGAAGCAGAGTCCGACGCTGAATCCAGTCAGGAAGCTCATAATGAAGTAGATAGCCGCGGCTCATGGGGCCAACTACGCTGACCGGGCGATCCGACATTATGTCGCGGACGCCGCCGAAAGCACGTAGCAGGGAGGCGGAAAGAAGTGTTGGCCAAAGCCTGCGTTCACGCAGAAGATCAATCGTCTCACGCACATTGCCCAAGGGCTCTGCGTCTTTGACAAGAGGAATGTCGATTATGGTGTCATCCATGCCGCTTCGATGGAAGGCATGGCTGCCGTTGAACTCAGCCCTTAGGTCAGCGAGCCGTTCCGCGTCAAACGGTTGTCGACCAACCAGAACGGACGTGTTCCCGGTTACGTTGAGAGGTGCGAAATTGAGCGAAAGCTGGCTCATGAGGCCTTGGCATACCTATCGTGGCTGCAAGAATCATCATGAGAGTACGATAAGCTGGACCGGGTGCCGATAATGCAATTTCTAGCAGGCGAGATAATTCCCAATTTTCTTTATGATTGTCTTCGGCCCAAAATCGGCGGGCAAAGGGAATGGCCTATCGCGCATTGGTCACCCCTCTGGTTCTCACATTTAGCAAGCCGTTCGAATGTGGGCAGCTTCGTCGATTGTCACGCGTACTAAGGAGGGGACAGCTATGAGCGTGAACAGTCGCCGCGTGGTCCATTTTTACCCAAGTGGAGAGTCGTTCCTTGAGTAGGTCTGCGCCGGCATCGTGGAGGGCTCTCCGGCCCATATCCAGCGCCTCTATGCGATGCGCATTCCAGGTCGCCGCGGCTCGCAGGTGTGCCTCACAGATCAGTGCGTAGTCTTTCATTACCCGCCTGAAGGGAGTGAAGGACAAAATGTGCGAGACGATCGGAAGGTGATCTTCCGTCGATATCTGAAATGAGAGCTTTGCGCTGCGTGTGGACACACGCAGCCTGTAGGGACCACTCTCATCGCGGCCGATGGGTTCAAAGCGGTTGTTTTCCAACAAATCCGCAATCACGACCGATTGCTCGCGCTGTAACCGAGCATCCAGCCTGCCTTGCTGATGGTCGACCTCAATAGAGCAAAGTCGGTTTCGACCGTTGGTCATCGACGGCACCTCTAAGTATCCACCCGGATTAAAGGCTACCTGTGAGGAACTGCGCTTCTCCCATCCCGAAAGACCAATCCTCGTCGGTGTTGGTCACGAATGAGATCATCAAATCCGAAGGCAGTACGCCGGATTGTTCGCTGAGAGCGGAGCACAGTTCGCGATAGAATTCTGCCTTGTCGTCTTTAGGCCGGGGCCGGGACACCACCTCGAGAAGGACGAACCGGGATGTTCGCTCAAACCCTAAACCCGTGTCCATTGCCCGAAGGTGCGACGAAGGGTGCTCCTGCAAAATCTGGTATCGATCGCGGTCCGGAACGCGAAAGCACCGGACCATGACCTCATGTACGACGTCGAGCAGGGCGTCCCGCTCCTCCGGCGTCCAAACATTCTCAACAATATGGACTTTCATAAGAGGCATCAGTCTATCCTCAACTCAGAACCACGAGCATGTCCTTTGCATCGATTTGATCGCCGGCCTTCACAAGCACTTCGGCGATCGCTCCATCCCTCTCGGCATGGATTGCCGTCTCCATCTTCATGGCCTCGATCGACACAAGGACGTCACCCGCTTTGACAGTTTGGCCTGCTGAGACGAAGACACGGGAAATGACGCCAGGCATCGGAGCGCCGATGTGCGCCGTGTTGCCCGCCTCAGCCTTGGGGCGGATCGCCGCGCCAACCGCACCGTGAGCGCGGTCCGGCACCTTGATGCGACGAGGCTGGCCGTTGAGTTCGAAAAACACAGTCACCATGCCCTGGCTGTCGGTCTGGCTCATCGCCTGATTGACAATCACCAGCGTCTTGCCCTTCTCGATGTCGGCGAAGAGTTCCTCCCCGTCCGAAAGACCATAGAAGTAAGACGGGGTCGGTAGGACCGAGACCGGGCCGTAGGTGTCGGACGCCATCGCAAAATCGGTGAAGACCTTGGGGTACATGAGGTAGGACGCGATTTCGAAATCGCTGAGCTCGCGCTCCAGCTTGGTCTCGATGGCCTTCCGATCGGCATCGAGATCGGCGTCGGCGAAGAGCGATCCCGGGCGCACGGTGTAGGGAACTTCACCCTTGAGAGCCTTCTTCTGTAGCGCCTCAGGCCAACCGGATGGGGGTTGACCGAGGTCTCCCCTCAGCATTGAGACGACAGATTCCGGGAAGGAGACGTCCCTGTCGGGGCTGACGACATCTGCGATCGTCAGGTCCTGAGAGACCATCATCAACGCCATGTCGCCAACGACCTTCGAAGAGGGCGTGACTTTGACGATGTCGCCGAACATCTGGTTGGCGTCCGCATAGGCCTGCGCGACTTCGTGCCAACGGGATTCAAGTCCGAGTGAACGCGCCTGCTCCTTGAGATTGGTGAACTGGCCTCCCGGCATTTCGTGCAAGTATACCTCAGACGCCGGCCCTTTGAGGTCGCTCTCGAAGGCCGCGTACTGGTTACGAACGGCCTCCCAGTAGAAGGAGATTCGGCGTATCCACTCCGCGTCGAGGCCCGGGTCACGCTCCGAACCTCGGAGGGCCTCGACGATCGAGCCGAGACAAGGCTGCGAGGTGTTGCCGGCAAAGGCGTCCATAGCCGCATCAACCGCGTCCACGCCCGCGTCCACGGCAGCAAGAACCGTTGCCGCCGCAATGCCCGATGTGTCGTGTGTGTGGAAATGGATTGGAAGGTTCGTGGCGTCACGCAAAGCCTTGAAGAGAACCGTGGCGGCGGCCGGCTTCAACAAACCCGCCATGTCCTTGAGGGCAATGATGTGCGCGCCCGCCGCTTCGAGCTCTCCCGCGAGATCGGCATAGTAGCGTAGGTCATACTTCGGCCGGGCCGAATTCAGGATGTCGCCGGTGTAGCAGATCGTCGCTTCACAGAGCCTGTTTTCCTCGGCGATCGCATCCATCGACACCCGCATGTTCTCGACCCAGTTCAGACAGTCGAAGACGCGGAAGAGGTCGATGCCGCCGGCGGCTGCCTGCCGGACGAAGTATTTGACGACGTTGTCCGGGTAGTTCTTGTAGCCGACGCCGTTCGCCCCACGAAGCAGCATCTGCAGCAGCAGATTGGGAGCGGCCTCACGCACGAGCGCCAGCCTCTCCCAGGGGTCCTCCGTTAGGAAGCGCATCGAGACGTCGAAGGTCGCGCCGCCCCAGCATTCGAGCGAAAACAGATTTGGGAGCGCGCGAGCGTAAGTGCCAGCAACCCGGGCGATATCGTAAGTCCGCACGCGGGTGGCGAGGAGCGACTGGTGGCCGTCGCGCATCGTCGTGTCCGTGATCAGAACGCGCTTTTGATCTCTCATCCACTCGCCGAACTTCTTCGGGCCGAGTTCGACGAGAAGTTGCTTCGTGCCATCAGGAATCGTAAGTCCATTTGCGTACGGCACTACAGGCTTGGCGGCATTCGCAGGAGGCCGTCGGCGATCCTTTGCCTCAGGATGTCCGTTCACGGTCACGTCAGCCAAATATGTCAGCAACTTGGTTGCGCGGTCCTGCCGCTTTACCTGCTCGAAAAGTTCGGGCGTCGTGTCGATGAAGCGCGTGGTGTAGCTGTTGTCTTTGAAATGCGGGTGACCGATGATCGCTTCGAGGAAGGTCAGGTTGGTCGCGACACCTCGGATGCGGAACTCTCGCAGCGCGCGATCCATCCGAGAAATGGCTTCGGATGCGAGGGGAGCCCACGCGGTCACCTTCACAAGCAGCGGATCGTAATAGCGGGTTATAACCGCGCCGGTGTAGGACGTGCCGCCGTCAAGTCGGATGCCGAAGCCCGACGCTGAGCGATAGGCGGTGATGCGGCCGTAGTCCGGAATGAAGTTGTGCTCCGGGTCTTCGGTCGTGATGCGGCACTGCAGCGCATGGCCGTTCAAGCGGATGTCTTCCTGTTTCGGGACGCCGGATTCGGCTGTTCCGATCGCGTGCCCGTCGAGTATGTGTATCTGAGCCTTGACGATGTCGATGCCCGTCACGACTTCGGTGACAGTGTGCTCTACCTGAATGCGGGGGTTGACCTCGATGAAGTAGAATTTTCCGGTATCGGCGTCCATCAGATACTCGACCGTGCCAGCGCCGACATAGTTCGTGGCTTGGGCAATCTTCAGAGAGTAACCTGCAAGCTCAGACCTCTGTTGCGAGGTCAAGTACGGGGCAGGGGCACGCTCCACGACCTTCTGATTGCGGCGCTGGATCGAGCAATCACGCTCAAAGAGATGAACGACGTTGCCGTGGGTATCGCCGAGTACTTGGCTTTCGACGTGCCGGGCGCGTTCGACGAGCTTTTCGAGATAGACCTCGTCTTTACCGAAAGCCGCCATCGCCTCGCGCTGGGCTTCGGTCACTTCGCGCGCGAGGTCCGAGCTTGAGCGAATGACCCGCATCCCGCGACCGCCGCCGCCCCAGGAAGCTTTCAACATCACCGGATAACCGATCTCGTCAGCCATCCGGGCAACTTCGGCCATGTCGTCAGGCAGCGGTTCGGTCGCCGGCACGACAGGCACCCCGACCGAGATGGCTAGGTTGCGTGCAGCCACCTTGTTCCCGAGTTGACGCATTGTGTCGGCCGTCGGGCCAATGAACGTGATGCCTGCGTTGTTGCAGGCGTCCACGAATTCCGGACTCTCGGAAAGAAGCCCATAGCCGGGGTGGATGGCATCCGCTCCCGACAACCTGGCAACACGGATAACTTCATCGATAGACAGGTAGCTTTCGATGGGACCCAGATCGCGCGCAAGGTGAGGCCCCCGACCGACCTGATAGCTCTCGTCCGCTTTGAACCTGTGCAGGGCAAGTTTGTCTTCCTCGGCCCAAATCGCGACCGTCTTTATCCCGAGCTCGTTGGCTGCGCGAAACACGCGGATGGCAATTTCGGAACGGTTGGCGACGAGAATTTTGCTGATGGTCATGCGAGCTCCTCCAGTCGTCACGGCTAGTCTCAAAGCCGTTACGACGCAGGATCGATTACAATTAAAAATGCTCAATGTCAATGTTTGCAATAAATGTTGCTACCCTCGAATGGTCGGCGTACAAGGGCAACCTCTGCAATAAATGTTGCGGAAGGTTCGTTTCCGCAAACTGCAGGGAAGGTGTTGATAGGAGGAGATCATGGGACACGAAAATAAGGCTTCTGACGGCTTTCCCGCACCGACACGACGGCTCAGGCTTGGTGTCGTTGGCGGAGGTCAGGGCAGTTTCATCGGAAAGGTTCACGCGCGTGGCGCTAGGCTTTCAAACCGATGGGATGTGGTTGCCGGAGCGCTTTCATCGCGTCCGGATGTTGCGTTGCAATCCGGCCGCGAATGGTTGCTGAGCGAAGATCGGATATATGCCGACTACCGAGAAATGGCGGCGAGGGAAGCTGCGCGAGAGGATGGTATCGACGCTGTTGCGATCACCACGCCGAATAATACGCATTACGACATCGCTTGCGCCTTTCTGGATAAAGGTATCGACGTCATCAGCGACAAACCGCTGACAACAACCCTTGAGGACGCCCTTGATCTCGTACGCCGACAGAAGGAAACCGGACTGATCTTCGGGGTGACCTACGCCTATGCGGCCCATTCGATGGTCCGCCAGGCCCGCTCGATGATCCGTCGGGGCCTCCTCGGCGCGATACGGCAGGTGCACGTGGAATACTTCCAAGAGTGGGCATTGGTTCCTCCTGCTCAAGGTGGAGCCGGGGCGGCGTGGCGGGTGAAACCGGAACTCGTCGGCAAAGCTTTCACAACGGGCGATATCGGTACCCATTGCCACCACCTCGGCACCTTTGTGACGGGGCTGCAGATGAACTCGGTGCGTGCAGAGTTTCATACGCTAGGGCCGGATAAGCCTCTTGAAGATACCGCCTTCATGCATGTGAGGTACGAGGGCGGCATCCCGGGCACGATCATGATCTCCCAAGTCGCAGCCGGGACCCATTGTGGCTTCCAAATCAGGGTTTTCGGAGACAAGGCGAGCCTGGAGTGGAACCAGGAAAACCCGGAGCTTCTACATTTCAAGCCGTTCAACGCGCCTGCCCAGACACTCTCGCGTGGCGAGGGCGCGGGCATTGACGCCCCGGCGGCACGGTTTGTCCATATGCCGCGTGGCCATCCCGAAGCCCTGTCCGACGCGTGGGGTAATCTCTACGAGGAATTCGCCATCGCGATTGAAGCACGAAAGAACGGCATGACGCTGCCCGAAGGCTTGCTCGAGTTTCCAGACGCGTGGGAGGGCGCGCTTGGCGTCAAGTTTATCGAGGCTGCCGTCGAGTCGTCGCAAAGCGGTGGCGAGTGGAAGACCTGCCTCATCAGCTACGATCAAAGCCGGAAATTCGATTGGGCGCGGGTCTGATACGCAAAATCTAGTGGCTGCTACCCCGAATTCTGGCCGAGAGCGGCTTCGTAGTGAGCAAAAAGTTGCGTAAATACGATTTATGCAATAAATATTCCTTAACGCTTCCTGCTTCGGTTCGGCCTCCCAAGGCGACCACGGTGTTCCCGGCCCGCGATTTGGGTCGGGAACACGTCCCCGCAGAAAGATAATTGCAAATTTTCTTGACACGCAATTATTATTGCGTATTCCTTTACTCAGCATATTTTATTGCATGCGCATCGTGAGCGGTGTGTGGGAGGAGGATAAATGTACGACGCCCTTGGTCTGTTCATCGACGGTTCCTGGTCCGGCAAGCCGACTGGTGCATCGACGGAAATTACCGATCCAGCGACCAACGAAGTTCTCGGTATCGTGCCCGCGGCGTCCGTCGAGGAAACGACGTCGGCAATCGCCGCCGCGGAGCGCGCATTCCAAAAATGGAAGAACACTCCGGCTTGGACTCGCGCGGACCTTCTTCACAAGGTTGCCGATGTCATGGCGGCACGGACCCAGCAGGCCGCAAACCAGATCACTCTCGAAACTGGTAAGCCTGTCGCTCAGGCCGGTAGAGAGTGGGGGCTGGCCGTTGACCAGTTCCGTTGGTACGCGGAAGAGGCCCGTCGCATTTACGGCCGCATTGTCGAGAGCCGAGTTCCTGGCGGAAGGTTCGAAGTCACGCACGAGCCGGTTGGCGTCGTCGCGGCCTTCACCGCTTGGAACTTCCCCGCCGCGCTTATTGCAAGAAAAGTTGCGCCGGCCTTGGCCGCTGGCTGCTCGGTCATCGTTCGTCCTTCGGTGGAAGTTCCGGGCGTCGCGATGATCATGTTCGACTGCATCAGAGAGGCTGGAATACCGGCGGGCGTCGCCAACCTGCTTATCGGACCGACAGCGAACACCTACAAGCCCATTATGGCTTCTCCTATCGTGCGGAAAGTGTCCTTGACGGGTTCGACACAGGTTGGTCAGCAAATGATCCGTGACAGCGCCGAAACCGTGAAGCGGGTCAGCATGGAGCTGGGTGGCAATGCGCCGATGATCGTTTTCGACGATGCCGATCTCGAGAAGACGCTCGATCTCGCTGTCCCGACCAAATATGCGAACTCGGGCCAAGTCTGCGTTACCCCGGATCGCTTCTACGTCCACGACAGCCTCCATGACGCGTTCGTGGAAGGGTTCGCCCGGCGGGCAAAGGCACTCAAGCTCGGGCATGGCCTGAAGGAAGACACGCAGATGGGCCCGCTGATCAATCAGCGGCGGCTATCCGCCATCGAAAAAATCGTCGACGACGCGAAGTCGCGAGGCGGTGAGATCGTCGCTGGCGGGAAGCGGCCGGCCGAACTGAACACCGGCTTCTTCTTCGAGCCTACCGTCATCAGCGGGCTGCCGGATGATGCCCTCGCATTGGCGGAGGAAAACTTCGGTCCTATCGCGGCAATCACGAGTTTCCGTGATCGCGACGAAGTGTTCCAGAGAGCCAATGCGTCGGAAATGGGGCTGTCGGCCTACGTTTTCACGAGCGACGCCAACAAGGCCAGAGACGCGGTCGCGGAACTTTCCGCCGGCATGGTGGGCGTAAACAGCTTCGCGCTCGCGGCGGCTGAAGCGCCGTTCGGCGGCATCAAAGCGAGCGGCATGGGACGTGAAGGCGGTGTCGAAGGCATCCTCGACTACTCGAACGTCAAGCTCGCGCAAGTTGTCATCTAAGGTTTAGCCAAATGATCAAGAACGGAATTAAGCGCCTCTGGGCGGACGGGAAACCTGTGCTCAACGGTTGGCTGTCGATAGCCAATCCTTTCAGTGCCGAGATAATGGCCGGGCAGGGCTATGACGCGGTCACGATAGACATGCAGCACGGCGCAGTCGGGTATGACGGCGCACTGCCGATGCTGCAAGCGATGCGCGCCAGTGGCGCTACGCTGATGGTCCGGGTCCCATGGCTCGATCCTGCGGACATCATGAAGGCCCTGGATGCCGGCGCGTACGGGATCGTTTGCCCGATGGTGAACACCAGGGAGGAGGCGGAACGGCTGGTCTCCTATGTTCGGTATCCGCCGCACGGAGTTCGAAGCTTCGGCCCCACAAGAGCACTGTTCGCAACCGGGGCCGGATACGCGAACGAGGCCGATGACGAGATCATCTGCCTCGCGATGATCGAGACTGCGCAGGCCTACCAGAACCTCGACGAGATTTTGGCGACGCCCGGTTTGGACGGCGTCTACATCGGTCCGGCAGACCTTACCTTGGGATTGCAGGGCAAAAAGTACGCCCCCGGGTTCGATCGAAAGGAGCCCGAGATGATCGAGGCGATCAGGCACATCCTGGATCGCACCCATAAGGCAGGAAAGCGAGCAGCTCTCCACAACGGGACCGCTGAATACGCGGCTCAGGCCGTGGATTGGGGGTTTGATCTCGTAACCGTCTCCAATGACGTACGCCTGCTCGCCGGCGCAGCCGAGGCGAGTGTCAAGAAATTCCGCGAACTCACGGATCAGTCCCATTCTCGCGGCGAAACAGATGCCAAGGGAGGATACTAATATGGTCCGCGTCCTAGTTGCCGGAAAGATTCATCCTGACGGACTTGCGGTTCTGAACCGTCCCGACATCGACGTCTCCTACGTCGAAGAAGTCTCAGCGCCTAGCTATCGCCCGCATCTTGCGGATGCGGATGCCATCCTTATCCGAACCCAGCCGCTCTCTGCCGAGTACATCGCCGAGGCAAACAACCTCAAGATCGTCTCGCGCCACGGCGTCGGCTTCGACGCTGTCGACCTTCCCGCCCTCAATGGGCGCGGCATTCCACTAACGGTCGTCGGCGACGTCAATTCCCGAGCCGTCGCGGAACACGCCGCCATGCTGATGCTGTCGGCCGCAAGGCGTACGGTCCTCTTCGATCAGCGGATGCGCGGCGGTGACTGGAACTATCGCAACAGCCTCGATTGCGACGAACTGGACGGGCGCACGCTCCTCATCGCCGGTTTCGGTCGGATCGGACAGCGTCTTTCGCAGATCGCGAAGGCGCTCGGCATGGAGGTCTTGGCCTACGACCGGTTCCAGGCCGACGAGACGCTGCTTTCCCGAGGCGTTCAGCCGGTTTCCGACTTCCTGGAGGGGCTGCGACGGGCGGACGTGGTGAGCCTGCATGTGCCGAAGGTGGGCGACCAGCCGCTTATCGGCCGCGCGGAGTTGGCCGAAATGAAACCGACAGCGATCTTGATAAATACCGCTCGCGGTGGGCTCGTTGACGAAGTGGCCCTCGCTGACGCCTTGAACGCCCGACAGCTTGCAGCGGCAGGCCTCGACGTGTTCGGCGATGAACCGCCCAAGCCGGACAATCCGCTTCTCGCCTGCGAGCGCGCGATCCTCTCTCCGCATAACGCTGGCCTGACGGAAGCCTGCGCTCGGCGAATGGCAATCGCCGCGGCTACCAACGTCGTCAACTTCTTCGACGGTCGGCTCGACTCTACTCTTGTTGTGAACCAAGAGCAGATAAAGGGCCGTTCCGGAGCGGCGATCGGGGCCTAGCATGGCGCTACTGACCCTCAGCGACGTCGCAAAGTCCTATGGAAGTGTGGCTGTTCTCAAGAGCATAAATCTTGAGCTTCAGGCAGGTGAAGTCCTCGCCCTCGTAGGAGAGAACGGGGCCGGCAAGTCGACGCTTATGCGTATCGTGGCCGGTCTCGCTCCTCTTTCATCGGGACACTCAAGCTTCCAGGGACGCCCTGCGCCGACGACGTTGGCCGAGGCGGAACGGGCTGGCATCATCATGGTGCACCAGGAGTTTTGCCTCGCCCCGCACCTTACTGTGGCCGAGAACGTCTTTCTCGGTCGCGAGCTACGCAAGGGGCCGTTCACCGACAAGGCGAAGATGGAATTGCTCGCCCAGGAGGGCCTCAGGCACCTTGGGTCGTCGGCCGCACCACGTTCAAAGCTCAAGGACCTGCCGGTATCGGACTGGCAGATGGTCGAACTCGCGAAGGCATTCGCGCGAGACCCGCGCATCATCCTGATGGACGAGCCCACGGCGGTCCTCTCCGGAGCGGAAGCGGAGCGTCTTTTCGAGAAAATCCGTCAGTTTCGAGGGACCGGCGGCTCCGTCATTTTTACGTCGCATCGATTGGACGAGGTAAAGGAGATCGCTGATCGGGTGGCTGTCCTGCGGGATGGCCAGGTAGTGCGCCTCGAAAAGGCCTCCCATTTGACCGAGGCGCAAATGGCGGAAGCGATGGTCGGGCGTCCGCTCGCCGAAATCTATCCGGAAAAGAAACCGCCCGCCAAAACTCAAGAGGTCCTTTCGGTCGAGGGGCTCACGACGCCCGGCTTCGTGACGGATGCTTCGTTTTCCCTCAGGTCGGGAGAGATTTTAGGCGTGGCCGGATTGGTGGGGTCGGGGCGCACCGAGCTCTTCGAAGCACTTTGCGGTCTACGCAGCGCCCATTGCCGGCGGTTTTCGTACGCCGGAAAGCCGGGGAAGTTGCCGACGGCACGTGAGGCGTGGGCTTTAGGTATCGCGTACCTCACCGAAGACCGGAAAGCCAAGGGCCTTCTTTTGGGCAAGAGCCTGGACGTGAACCTTGCCCTTACGCAGGGCGCGTTGTCCGGGAAGTCTTGGATCAACAAGAAGGCTGAACGCGCCCGTTTGATCGAGGCGATTTCCGGCTATGACATCCGAACCGGTCGAATTGACGTGACGGCCGGAGCACTCAGTGGCGGAAACCAGCAGAAGGTTCTCATCGCCAAAACTCTCGCCACGGACCCGAACGTCGTCATCTTCGATGAACCGACGCGGGGAGTCGATATCGGCGCTAAGCAACAGATTTACGAAATCATCGCCCGTCTCGCGGAGCAGGGCAGGGCCATCATAGTTGTCTCATCTGAAATGCAGGAGGTCGTTGGCCTTTCTCACCGCGTGATCGTCATGCGGAAGGGAAAGACCGTTGGCGAGCTTGTCGGCGAGGGGATCAACGAAAGCGAGATCATCAGACTCGCGATGGGAGTTCAGGAGGAGGAGAAAGACGATGTCCGATATTTCGGCAACGCACGTAGGTAGCGCGGGTTTAGCCGGGCCGCAGAAGGCGTTTAAGGCTGTCGAAGCCGCGGGGCCGTTGCTTGCCCTCATTATTCTGATGCTCGTCGGCTCGCTCATGAGCAGCAATTTCCTCGGAGCTGAAAACCTGTCTAACGTTTTCACCCGAAGCGCGATCATTGGGATCATCGCCATTGGGGCGACATTCGTGATCACCGCCGGCGGTCTCGACCTGTCGGTCGGTTCGCTCTCGGCACTCGTTGCCGGGGTGGCGATCATGTTCATGAACAAGGCGACCGGATCGTTCGGGGCGGGTTGGTTGCTTGTGGCAGCCGGCATCGGTTTCTCTCTGTTCCTTGGAGCAGTCGCCGGGTTCGTCAACGGCGCGATGATCGTAAAGGGGCGCGTCGAGGCGTTTATCGTAACTCTTGGGACAATGGGCGTCTTCAGGTCCGTCCTAACGTGGCTTTCGGACGGTGGCTCGATCTCGCTCGATTTTTCTCTCCGCGATGCGGTCCGGCCGATCTACTACGGAAACGTTGGGGGCGTCGCCGTCCCGATTCTCGTCCTGATCGTAATCGGCGTTATCGCCGAGGTCGTGATGAGGCGCACACGCTTCGGCCGTCACGTCGCTGCGATCGGTTCGAACCGCTATGTAGCTCTCTATTCCGCAATTCCCGTCAACCGCGTCCGTATTCTCACCTACGTCATCCAAGGCCTCTGCGTGGGCATAGCGACCGTCATCTACGTACCGCGTCTCGGTGCTGCCACTCCGTCGACCGGTTTGATGTGGGAACTCGAGGCCATCGCCTCGGTGATCATCGGTGGTACGGCGTTGGGAGGAGGCTTCGGACGAGTGTGGGGTACCGTGGTCGGCGTTCTGATCCTCGGCTTCATCAGTAACATCCTGAATCTGACCGGCTTCATCAGCCCGTACCTGAACGGGGCGGTGCAGGGTGCCATCATCGTCGTAGCAGTTCTGCTCCAGCGCGACCGCTCGCAGGGCTAGCTCCACAGTTCAATCACAGTTCACCGAGTTCTGCATTTCGCGGACCTCATAGCCACGTCCTCTGGGAGGGGAACCATGTTAAGCACGATCAAGAATTTGCTTGCTGCCGGCAGCATCGCGTTGGCTGCGATGTCAGGAAGCGCGTTCGCAGCCGACGCGACCATCGGGATATCTATCCCGGCTGCGGATCACGGTTGGACCGGCGGCCTTGTGTACCATACGAAACGCACGGTGGAGGCCATGAAAAAGGCTTTCCCGAACATCGATTTCGTGGTGGTCACGTCGTCAAGCGCAACACAGCAGGTGAACGATATCGAAGACCTGATGAGCCGTAAGATCGACGGCCTCATCGTGCTTCCTCAGGAATCCGACCCGCTGACCGAGCCGGTGAAGGCAGCGAAGGCGAAGGGCGTTTTTGTCGCCGTGGTCGACCGTGGCCTGGCTGAGAAGAACATCGAAGACCTCTACGTTGGTGGTGACAATCCGCAGTACGGCACAGCAGCCGCGGAGTACTTCAAGAAGAAGTTCCCGGACGGCGCAAAGATCGTCGTCATGCGCGGTATCCCGACCGCCATCGATAACATCCGTATCGAAGCGTTCCAGAATGCCCTGAAGGATTCCGGCATTGAGGTGCTGGACATGCAGTATGCCAACTGGAACCCGGACAAGGGCTTTGAGGTCATGCAGGACTACCTGCAGCGCTTCCCGGAGATCGACGGCGTCTGGGCCGGCGACGACGATGCCGCCCTCGGTGCGATCGAGGCAATCAAGCAGGCAGATCGGAAGGGCGTCACCGTGCTGGGTGGCTCCGGTATGAACAAGGTGATCAAGCTCATCCAGGACGGCCACGAAATGGTCGATGCGGACATATTCTACCCGCCGACACTGATCATCCCTGCAATCGAACTGGTGACTATGAAGTTCGCGACACAGGCACCGATCAATGGCCACTACGTACTCGGCAGCCCGCTCATCACCAAGGAAAACGCGTCCGAATACTATTTCCCGGATGCACCCTACTGATCCGCGAGGGAGGCGCGGAAACGCGCCTCCACATATTTAATTGCTAGTTTCAGAAAGTTGCAATAACTGTAGTGTAGCGAGTTCGATGGCGAGATCGGAAAAACGACTACTCGCGGTCGAGGGAGAGTACGTATGCCAAGGACGAAGCAGAAAACCGAAGCACCTGTGAACTTGGCTCACTACGAAGGGTTTGTGAACGAGGTAACGAGCCAGTATCCCAACCTCAGCGAACGATACCAGCAGGTCGCCCGGTTCCTGACGCAGAACCCCAATATCGTCGCCATGCAGTCGATCAACGCGATTGCGGAGCAATGCGGCGCGCATCCCTCCATTCTGGTTCGCTTCGCGCAGCACTTCGGGTTTTCCGGGTTCAAACAGTTGCAGGCGGTCTTTCAGACCCGTCTGTCCACCGCTGCGCCAGGCTACCGCGAGCGCATCAGCGCGCTTGATGCGGACTTGGAAAAGACCAAGAAGAAGGGCAATCTCGGCTTTCTCCACGACCTCGTCGTCCGGGACATCGCAACCCTTCAGGAACTCCTGAACTCAATCAGCGAAGCGGACCTTTCGAAGTCTGCCAAAATCCTGAAAGACGCCGACACGATCTTCATCGCCGGTCAGCTTAGATCGGAGCCTATCGCCCGATTCCTGCGTTACGTGCTGTCGATGCTTCGTCGGCGCGTCGTATTGCTCGACCCCTCCGGCGGGCTAGCGCCGGAAATGGCCCAGGTCATGGGCCCCAAGGATGTGCTCGTGGCGATCTCGTTCCGACACTACGCCAAGGAAGTCGTGGCGATCTCGGATGTCGCTGCACAGAATGGAACCCCAATGGTTGCCATCACGGATAGTCAATTGTCCCCTCTGGCGAAAAGCGCTGCCGTCTTGTTCACGGTTCCGGAGGACGAGTACTCGTTCTCGAGGAGCCTGGCGGCTCCCATGTGCCTTACTCAGTGCATTGCCGTATCGCTGGCTGCCATGCTGCAGGCGGATGATCCTGGATCGCCGCGCATCCCGACCGTGACAGAAAATCTCCGCCGGAAGGCGTAAGGCCAAAGAGCATATGCAAAGTTATCGCTCTCCCAATCCCTGCACGAACGGCGCTCGGTTCGAGTCACACTGACACGAGGGTTCTGTCGGTGCCTAATCATTGATTTCTGCTCAAGAACTGACGCGTACGATCGATGCCTTTTCTTGGCCTTCCACCAGCGCGGGAATCTCACTAATTTCCCGGTTGTGCGCCGTCGGTACATCGGCAGCCTTAGTGGGGGAGCGATCATCAAGTGCTCAAGAGGATTTCCAGCGTTAGGGACTTCGGGGTCTTCAATAACTTCTCTGGCAATACGATGCCCGAGTTCGGCCTGTTCAATCTCGTCTACGGTTGGAATTACAGTGGAAAGACGACGCTCTCTCGTGTCTTCAGGTGTCTCGAGGCAAGCGCTCTCCACCGGGACTATCCCGATGCGACGTTCTCGCTTACGCACTCGGACGGCGTCAACCGTGATCATTCCTTCGGTAGCGGAACGATCGTCCGAGTCTTCAACGAAGACTTCAGAAAGGACAACTTGTTCTGGGATGATGCCTCCGGGTTCAATCCGATTGTGTTACTAGGTGCGGAAAACATCGGAAAGCAGCAGGAACTCGCTGATAGAAAGCTCGACGTCACCAGCGCGATCGATGCACGCACTACCGCTGTCGAAACTGCCAGGCGTCACACCGAAATTATCAACAACGCCGAGAGCGAATGCGCGACGCTGATCGTTCGCGAGCTTGGAGCCGGTCGCTTCGACAGGCGACATGTAAGGCAGGTTGTCGAAACGTGGCCTTCCGAGGTCCCTGCACCACTGGACGATGAAGTATTCCGTTCGGATCGTTTGAAGCTGTCCGTTGACCAAAAGGAAGAGCTTCCGGACCTTCATGTTGATCTGCGCGATGTGCACCCACAATGGGGGACATCAGTGTCGTTGCTGGGTGAACAGCTCGGATCGTCTGGAACGATTCCGCGGCTTGCGGAGAACCCAGAGATCGGCAACTGGGTGGGGGTTGGGCTTCACATCCACAAGAACACTACTCATTGCGAATTCTGCCTGGGAGTTATCGAGGGGGATCGCCTACGTTCGCTCAACGCTCATTTTTCGACGGCTTTTGTAGACCTCAAATCTAGGCTCGAGAAAGCGGTCGAATGGTTAGAAACACGCATTGTGGTCGTCGATGGGGCGACCTATTCGAAATCGCAGTTCTATCCCGATCTGCATGAAGAACACGCTGCCGCCGGTGCGGCGTTTAAAAGCGCGCGCGACGAGTTCAATTCTGCGCTCCAAGACCTCGTTGAGCGCCTTCGTCGTAAAAGTGACAATCCTTTCGAGACGGTTTCTCCGCCCGAAGTCTCGCCCTTGACCGCGGAACTACGCGGTGCGGCCGAGCGGTTTCAAAGCCTGATAGACGAGAACAACCGCCGCACACGTGAATTCGCGTCGGAGCGCGGTGCGGCGTTCAGCCGTCTGAAGGACCACTACGTGGCTTCAGCGATGCAGACGATCGATCTGCGGCGTCTTCAGCGAGAGATCGAAATCACCAAAAGCTCAGAAGCGGCCGCTGTCACCGAAATTGCCAGGCTGGAGGTCGAGATCGCCCGCCTGCAACAGGAATTGTCAGAGACAACCAAGGGGGCGATTGCGATCAACGACGCGCTCCGGAGGTTTTTCGGTAAAAATGACATTCAGGTCACAGTCACCGACGACGATAGGTTCATGCTGATGCGGGGCGACAGTCCCGCAAGGAACCTGAGCGAAGGTGAGCGAACGGCTATCGCATTCTGCTACTTCGTTACAAAGCTATTGGAGAACGGCAACCTGCTTGCCGACACAATCGTCTATATAGACGATCCGATATCCAGCCTGGATTCGCACCATCTCATCCATGTAAACGCGTTCCTCAAGGATACCTTCCTGAAGTACGATGAGAACGCGACTCCGAGATACGGATGTCTCGCAAAACAGGTGTTCGTCTCCACACATAACTACGAGTTCTTCCACCTTTGCTGGGAATGGATGCAGCGACGTAAGATACAGGGCTTTTCAGCTGCCTTCATGGTGGAACGCATAGACTCGAATGGGGTCATCAGCTCCCGAATTATCGAATGCCCGAAGTCCATCCTTCAGTTCCGCTCGGAGTACCTCTTCTTATACCATCAGCTTGCTGCGTACGCGAACTCTCCGTCCAATGACGCGATGGTCATCTTCAACCTTGGCAACATGGCGCGTCGGTTCGTCGAAGGCTACCTCGCGTTCAAGTTCTTCGAACACCAGGCCATCGACAGCAAACTTCCCCTCGTAATCAAGGACACCGTCCAGTGCGAGAGGGCACGGAAGTTCATGCACTTCTATTCCCATAGCCTCAATCGGGGAGGAGGCTTGAAGCTTCCTGACATGTCGGAAGCGCAAGCGGCGGTGTCGTCGATTCTCGACGGAATTCGAGACCACGATCCGATCCATTTCAGCGCTCTCCAAAGCGCGGGCTAAAATGGGTCAGCGTGCAGTCTCTTGTCCAGCGTCGACATCAGAAGCCATGTGGATCGAGGCTGACAGCGAGGTATGTTCGCAAGGCATCACTCTGTTTGCCTGGTCTCCTTGTCTGGCGCGGACAGCTGTCCCATCACGATCGAGACACGGGCGATGAGATAAGCGCCATCGCGATTAGTTCGCGAAACTCCAGCGGCAATCAGATCGCCAAATTTCTTCGCCAATTCGGCAAGGTATTTGGTCTCCTGTTCCTCTCTGCCGTTGAGACGCCAGATAAATGAACTGTGCCTGAATAGGTTCAACAGGCTCGCCGCATCACCTTTGTGCGAGAAAAGTTTCCAAAGCGCCGCGTGGCACCGATCGAACAAATTATATAATCGCTCGTGGTATAAATAATTGTAGGCCGCAGCCAGATGAGCTTTTTCCTCTGAGGTTAGCCTTTCGGCAGCGCCGTCCAGCGAGGCAAGACTGACGATGGCTCGCGCGGCATTATAATAGTCCCCAGTTTTCTTCTGGGTGACGACTATTTGCTTGAATAAGTCTTCCGATGACAGACCTCTACGTCGTCTTTCCGCCGCTAGGGTTAGATTGATCGTGTTTACCAGAGAATGATTTTGTTTCTTTTGTGCCTTTAGCAGTATCTTCTTCAGCTCCGCGACGCGTTCATCACTATCCTGCATCTGCTCAGTGAGGATCGCCTGCGCTTGCAGCGCATTGCCCGTCTGACGATCGATAGCTATAGCTTTTTTTGCAGCCTCAGCCGCGCCGGCGTGGTCACCTTGACTATCGAGGCACAAGGCCAGACCCAACTGTACGCTTTGTTTTTGATGTTTGCTCAGAAATTTTTCATCGAGTGCATCAAAGTTTGCGCGGGCCTCGGCGTGGCGGCCCGTCATTCTGAGACTACGAGCGTACTCATAGCGCAGTACATTTAATTCCCGGTCATAACGATCATCATGTTCGATCAGGGAAAGCATGTCTTCGCAGAAACCCGAGATCGTACGGAAATGGTCGCCCTCTTCCAAGGCATCGACGAATGCAATAGCGAGCCTGAGTGCGTTCTCCGTGGAGGTACTGCCTCCATCAAGCGACCTGCGGACCGTGCGTAGTATCAAAGTACTCGCGTTCTGTATCTCGTAGACGTCACAAAGTGGCTGTCTCACCCGCTTACCAGTCGCCGACCCGTGGATTTCCCCTATCGTCCACTTCTCTCCGAAATGAAGTTCGAGCGCCTTCAGGTCGATATCTTCCGCTGTTTTGTCATCAATCGCATTACGTACATACTCGCGCACAGAACGTGGGACGACCAAAGCTTTGCTTGGTTCGGTTCCCATTCCTTCGAAGGTTGCCAACGATACAGAGTTAACGAGCGAGCGATCTATCAGGGCGCGGGCATGCGCGAGGGTAATCGGGTGCGGCCCGAGGAAGCGTTTGAGACGGCCTAGTTGCTCCCCGTGTGGGAGGGCGCTCAATGCAAGCAGAAGATTCCACGCTCGCTGTTCTTGGCGATCTTCAGACGCACGCAGTTCTGAAACCGTCGCAACGAGCGCTGGAGGTGCTTCGATCAGCGTTCCCCCAGATGCGCTGAAGTCAGGATTCGCCTCCATGAGTTCGTCGAGAGTGATGATTTCCAAGTCTTGGAGAGCCACATCAATCCGGTTCGGTACTCCGTCGGTATGCCTGAATAGCTTCGAAGCGGCTTCAGGCTTCGAGAGATTTCCGCTGCCTATTTCGCTGGCGGCCGCATAAATGCCGACGTCAACCTCATCGAGTGCTTTCAACTCGACCTGCTCAAAAGTTGCGAAGCGGGTAGGGCGGCGCGTTCGAATGATGATAAATGCTTCATTCGCGAAATCCGACACTGTTTGTGCGAGCCCTTCCACGTCAACTTCGAAGCTCGCATCGACGGCGTTGCTGGGAGGAAAATCAAGATCGTCGAAAATCAATATTGAAGGTCCCGCATCTGCGATTGCTTCACAGATTTCCTGGAAGCTGACCCTGTAGAGTGTCTGAAGTCGCTCGAAGAAACTTTTCCGATTGCGATAGCCATTGAAATCGAGTGCGAACACGGAGGTCGCAGCAATTCCGAGTTTCTCGCTGATTGACCACACAAAGCCTTCGTGACCCATGCCCCAATCTGCCGCGACCCAAGCGATTCGGTCTCCCTTCAGGCCGCCGGAAACGACATCACGCTCTAGCTGACGTACGCTTAAATGGGCTTTGCTTGCGGCGAGCGCGAAGCTTATCGCATCGAGGTTGAACCGCGGTCTCGGGCTTAGATCAGTGTCTTCAACATCCGCCGACGCTGATGTGAGAATGGGTTGCCTGGTTGGCTCAGCCCGCCGATGAGCTTTCTTCCTCTGGCCCAGAGTGTACGGAATTGAAAAGCACCCTGTGTCTTCGTTGATGTTTTGGCTGAGGTCTTGGCCGAGTTTCATTTCTCCGCCGACCACCCCAATCAATCTGCGTGGCCATACAGTCAGAGTCCTATCCTGGTCGACCACAGCTACTTCGCACACGGAATAGCCTTGAATCCTTTGTACCGAGTCGTTGTAGACCTCCATACCGAACAGAGATGCGGCCTGTAGGCTTCTTCGCGCTTGGCCACCGCCGTATGCAATTGTTGAAGTGTCCGGTTCATGCATGTGGCCGTAGAGATGGACGTCGAACCGGCCCGCCGGGTTGATATCGTTCTCCCATGTCGAGGGGCTGCTCGGATGTAACCAACTCGGAGGCTGGTGGGTCACCAGCACGCTGACGTCGTTCGACCGCGCCCACTGATCCGGACTTGCGTCGGTTATCGCGTGCAGTTGCCGGACGTCGACATGGAGGCGGCCGGTATAATCGCCACCGTTGAGTTGGAGCCAAGTAGAGTTCAATGCGGCAATGCCCAAGCTTCCGCTCGAAGTATTAATTACGTACGACGCATCGCCCGCGAGCAGGCCGGTACTGGAGGGGCGAACATGGATGCCTCGCTCAATCAGCCGGTTCTGCCAATTGGTAAAGTTCTCGAAGACTCCGTTGATAAAATTCCGATAATCCTCGCCTTTGTTGTCCCAGAAGCGCTCACGAAGTTCCGCCATCTGCCAGTAATTGGCCAGTGCGACTGAATGTCCAGCCAGGGAGTCGGGACGTACGAGGTCGTGATTGCCAGGAAGAGCAATCATCGGTGGCCGGGCTTGGAAATCTGATATCCGGTCGATGATCTTGCACATGATCTCGTCGAACCGATCAAATTCGTCGCTAGTTCCCATCTGAACCATATCGCCAGAAAACAGGACGAGATCGATGGTGCCGGAGCGGTCAAGAGCTTTCTCAAGGTCGCCATCAAGGAGGTGTCCGAACCGAGGCCAAAGCGCTTGTTGTTCTTTAACCCCAACGTGGATGTCGCTAAAATGAAGCCAGCGAAAACAGTTGGGTTTCAATGATGGATTTTCAGATGACGGCATGCGTGACCCAGAAATGCTTGAAAATATCGACGCTTGAAAACTCCTACTCGGTTCCAGTTTGACGTGCAATCAGTGAGAGTCGCCAGCCGGCGGCCGCACTCGATCGTTATCCGCCTCTGGTCGCATCGACGCCTGAACCGCTGTTCTTAGGTGCGGCGATCTCATGGGAGATTATTTCCTCGACGGTGCTCCCATGATTGTGGAATTCCAGATGGACCACATGAGCTTCGCAAGAGGCGTAAAGATTCGAAAGGAAACCACCAGGATTCCGAAGGTCCACTACGACGACGACAATATCGTAAGTTGTTGGGCGGAATCGCAGCCGAATACTGGTCTTTTCCACATTCGAACGGAACAATTCGTGATCTCGTGCGAGCTACACGGCGATCCGCATCAAGCATCAATCGGCGCTACGGTATGGAGAGGTGCCGTCCGTCGCCCACTTGAAGCGCCTTTGCAGGCACCTGAAGGGAAGCCGCGCCACCAGAGAGGGCGCGGCTGACCCCATCAGCGTAGGATTTCGGATACCGCTACGGACCGGTTCTCCTTGAGCGACAGAACTGCCGCCTCTGCCAGAGCCAGAGCCCTTACGCCGTCGTCGAAAGTGGCTTCGGTTTCGGCTCCGGCGGCAGCCGCCTTAATGAAAGACTCCAACCCTGCCGAGAAAGCTTCCGCGTAACGTTCGATGAAGAAATTGAGGTAGGGCTCGCCACCGCCCGTGCTCTCGCCTCCGAAGCGCTGAAGTTCGTGGGGACGGCGATTGCCGGAGATCACCATGCCCTTGGAACCGAGCAGTTCCACACGCTGGTCGTAGCCGTAGGTCGCAACGCGGGAGTTCGTGATCGAGCAAAGTTTTCCGGATGCTGTCTTCATGACCACCATGACTGAGTCGACGTCGCCGAACTCGGTAGCCAGGGTCGGGTCGATGATCGCGCTGCCAGATGCGAAGACTTCGACCGGCTCCTCGGCGAGCATGTAGCGCGCCAGATCGAAGTCGTGAATCGTCATGTCGCGAAGAATCCCACCCGAAGCTCGGATGTAGTCGCGAGAGGCGAAGCCTGGATCGCGGGACGTAATGATGACCTGCTGCAGGTTCCCGATGTCGCCGTTTCGGGCTGCGTCACGGGCTGCTCGGTGGCCCGGATCAAAGCGCCGGTTAAATCCAATCTGGATTGGAAGTTTCGATCCGGCGATGCTTTCTTGGCATTTCAGGACGCGTTCCAGAGAGAGATCAATGGGCTTCTCGCAGAATACTGCCTTGCCCGCGCGGATCGATTGTTCGATAAGATCGGCATGCGTGGACGTGGACGTCGCGATCAACACCGCGTCTGCGAGGGATATCGCTTCCTCAGCGGTCGCGGCCACTGCACAATTGAATTGGGCTCCAACTTGTTTCGCCGCTTCCGTTACAGGATCGAAAACAGCGGTTAGCTCCGCGTCACCCGCGCGATCGATGGTAGCTGCATGCATCTTTCCGATTCTGCCGCAGCCCAATAGGGCAATCTTGAGCATATTTTCCTCCAGCGTAGGCCACCACTGACTTGGGTGGGATGCGCGCAATAAAAATTGCAGATATAGAAATTTGTCAACGTTGTTTCTTCGCGAAGCATTCGACGAGCGTCAATTGGCATGCTTGCGAGTGGTCAGTCGGTGGGTCGAGCCACTAGAACATGGAGGCCATCGGATCGTAGACGTCGAGCGTAGGGCGAGTGCCCTGATGGACAGTGAAGTTATTGGTTTTGCTGCAATATTTCGCTGTCTCGACGCGAACGATTGAGTTCCAGGCGCGGCGCTTTCGGCTGCTTCGAGAGGAGATCAAAAAGGCTTTCGCAACAAAAATTGCAAAAACACTTGCAATTGATGCGAAGTCGCAATAAAAATTCCCATCAGCAGTGATCGACGCAATTATGTCGATCTGGGAGGCCATTATGAATACTGTTCGTTTGACCATGGCTCAAGCCCTGGTGCGCTACCTTTGCAACCAATTCACCGAGATCGACGGCAAGCGCGAACCGCTTTTTCCAGGGGTGTTCGCGATTTTCGGCCACGGCAATGTCACTTGCCTTTCCGAAGCGCTTGAAGCCGTGAAGGACGTTCTCCCGACGTGGCGTGGGCAGAACGAACAGTCTATGGCTCTCGCGGCGATCGGTTTCGCAAAGGCCACTCGCCGTCGCCAAATCATGGTTGCCACGGCATCTATTGGTCCGGGCGCTCTGAATATGGTGACCGCAGCGGGTGTCGCGCATACCAACCGCCTGCCGGTCCTCCTCCTTGCCGGAGATACCTTCATCAACCGCCGTCCTGACCCGGTGATGCAGCAGGTTGAGCACTTCGCAAACCCGACGATCACAGTGAACGACGCGTTCAAGGCGGTTACCCGCTATTGGGATCGCATCGTTCATCCGGAGCAGATCATTTCGTCCTTGCCGCAGGCGGTCGCCGCCATGCTGGACCCGGCCGATTGCGGTCCCGCCTTCATAGGGCTTCCCCAGGATGTCCAGGAGATCGCCTGGGATTATCCAGAGAGCTTCTTCGCCCCGACCGTCCACCGGTCGCCGAGACCGCGCCCCGACCGGGGGAGCCTCGAACAGGCGGTTCGAGTTCTGATGGCGGCAAAGCGTCCGCTGATCATCTCCGGCGGCGGTGCGCGGTATTCGGGCGCGCAGGATCAACTCGCGGCGTTCGCTGTAAAGCACGGCATTCCGCTGTGCGAGACCATTGCCGGGAAGGGTACCGTAACACACGACCATCCGGCGCACGTCGGGCCGATCGGCATCGTGGGCTCGACGTCCGCAAATGCGATGGCCGCAGAGGCCGACGTCGTGCTTGCCGTCGGAACGCGGCTGATGGATTTCACGACGGGTTCGTGGACCGCTTTTTCCCCCGATGCAAAGTTTGTTGCAATCAACGCCGCGCGCTTTGACGCCCATAAGCATCAGGCGGTGGCGGTTGTCGGTGACGCCTTGGAGACCATCACGGAACTGGCGGAAGCCATCGGCGATTACCGCGCGGACGCAGGCTGGACCAAGAAGGGCCAGACGGAGTTCGCGAAGTGGAATGAAGCGTTGGACGGCTATCAGAAGCCGACGAATGCCGCGATCCCGACCTATGCCCAGGTGGTGGGCATCGTGAACGAGAAAGCGGGCGAGCGTGACTTGCTCATCACGGCGGCCGGCGGGCTGCCTGGCGAAGTGATGAAGAATTGGCGCGTAAAGGCACCCAACACCTTCGACTGTGAATTCGGCTTCTCTTGCATGGGGTACGAGATCGCAGCCGGCTGGGGCGCTGCGATGGCCGACCCGACGCGGACGCCGATCGTGATGATCGGAGACGGCACTTACATGATGATGAATTCGGACGTCTATTCGACCGTGCTGTCCGGTCACAAGATGATCCTCATCGTGTGCGACAACGGCGGTTACGCTGTCATCAATCGGCTTCAGAACGCCAAGGGCACGCCAGGCTTCAACAACTTGCTCAAGGATTGCCGAGTCAAGGAGCCATTCCCGGTCGATTTCGGCAAGCATGCCGAGGCGATGGGAGCGCTGACGCGCCACGTGGACAGCCTGGCCGATCTCGGCGCGGCTGTCGAATGGGCAAAGTCGACGGACCGGACGACCGTTCTGACGATCGTCTCCGATGCCTTTACCTGGACGCCAGGCGATGCCTGGTGGGACGTTGGTGTGCCGCAGGTTAGCTCCCGCAAGGAAGTAAACGCAGCCGCCGAAGAGCAGCAGAATGGCCGCAAGCGCCAGCGCGTCGGCGTGTGAAGGACTGGTGGAGTTCACAATGGAAAATCAGTTCGAAAACAAGGTCGCGGTGATCACGGGCGGCACTCAAGGGTTGGGAGCCGCAACCGCTGAGCTGTTTGCGCGGCGTGGCGCTGAAGCAATCGTGATCTGCGGGCGCTCTGAGGCAAAGGGCCGGGAACAGGTCGCCAAGCTCGAAGAACTCGGCTCCCGGGCACTCTTTGTGAAAGCCGACCTGTCGGTCGTCGACGATTGCCGGAATGTCGTTGCCGAAGCGGATCGGGCCTTCGGTCGTATCGACACCCTGATCAACGTCGCGGGCGCGACCGATAGGGGCACCATTCTTGAAACGTCGCCGGAGCTCTTCGATCGGCTGTTCGCCATCAATACGCGCGCGCCGTTCTTTTTGATGCAGGAAGCGATCCGTCTTTTCCGGCGCGACGAAACACAAGGCACGATCGTCAACATCTCGACCATGTCGTCGATGGGCGGCCAGCCGTTCCTCTCCGCCTACAGCGCGTCGAAGGGCGCGTTGGACACGCTGACGAGAAACACCGCCTATGCAGTCTTGCGCAACCGCATCCGCGTCAACAGCCTGAACATCGGCTGGATGGCGTCCGAAGGCGAGGATCGCACTCAGCGCGTCGTCGACGGTCAACCGGATGACTGGCTGGTGAAGGCAGCGGCGCAGCAACCAAATGGCCGCCTGATCGATCCGGCCGAGGTGGCGCGTGCGATCGCTTTTCTGGCTTCGGCGGAATCCGGGCTGATGACGGGCGCGATCGTGAATTTCGACCAGGGAATCTGGGGAGCGTACGACGCGGTTCCCCATCCCGCGGCAGCTCTTTAAGTTTGGGTGGAAGCAATGCGCACTATCAAAGGACCGGGTGTTTTCCTCGCACAGTTCGCGGCAGACGAAGCACCGTTCAATTCGATCAAAGGGCTCGCGGGCTGGGCCGCTGACAAGGGGTTCAAGGGCGTCCAGATTCCGACTTGGGACACCCGGGTAATCGACCTCGAGCTCGCCGCCGAGAGCCAGGACTACGTCGACGAATTCAAGGAGACGCTCGCGGAGCACGATCTGGTTGTCACCGATCTCGCAAGCCATTTGCAAGGCCAGCTCGTCGCGTTGCATCCCTCGTTCAATCTGCCGGCGGATTCGTTCGCGCCCAAGAAGGTGCACCGGAACCCCAAGGCTCGCCAGGAATGGGCGGTCAACCAACTCCTCTGCGCCGCGAAAGCGTCGCGCCGCTTTGGTCTCGACCGGCACACGACGTTCAGCGGAACGCTGCTGTGGCCTTACTTCTATCCCTATCCGCAGTGGCCGGATGGCTTGATCTCCGACGGCTTCGACGAGCTTGCACGCCGTTGGCGTCCCATTCTCGACGCCTTCGACAACGAGGGGGTCGACGTCTGCTACGAGATTCACCCCACGGAAGACCTCCACGATGGTCTTACATTCGAGATGTTCCTCGACCGAGTGGACAACCATTCCCGCTGCAACATCATGTACGACCCAAGCCATCTCGTGCTGCAGTCGATCGACTACCTCACGTATATCGATCACTACCACGAGCGCATCAAGACCTTCCACGTGAAGGATGCCGAGTTCAGGCCAACCGGGAAGACGGGTGCGTACGGTGGCTACCAGCCCTGGATCAGCCGTGCCGGCCGTTTCCGCTCGCCGGGCGACGGTCAGGTCGACTTCGCCGCGATCTTTTCGAAACTCTCCGGTTATGACTTTGACGGCTGGGCTGTTCTCGAATGGGAATGCGCTCTCAAGAACTCCGAAGACGGTGCGGCCGAGGGCGCTCGCTTCATCGACGACCACATCATCCGCGTTTCTGAACGGGCATTCGACGACTTCGTGAAGTCTGGCGCGGATCGTGCGGTGAACAACGAAATTCTTGGTATCGAAGGATAATCCGGTGAGCGGCTCCTCTCTTTCTAAACGCAGATTGCGTCTTGGCATGGTTGGCGGCGGCGCAGGCGCATACATCGGCGGCATCCACCGCTTCGCTGCCCGCCTTGACAACCAGTTCGAACTGGTCGCTGGGGCGTTCGATGTCGATCCAGCCCGCGGACATGCTTTCGCAGCGGAGAATTTCATCGAACCCAACCGTTCCTACGACAGCTTCAAGGCGATGGTCGAAGGCGAAGTTAATCGGGCCGACCGAATTGACGCAGTTGCGATCTGCACTCCCAACCATACCCATTTTCCGATTGCAAAAGCCTTCGTCGAGGCGGGCATTGAAATCATCTGCGAAAAGCCGATGACGACGACGATCGAAGATGCGATTGCACTGCATGACCTGGCCAAGGAAACGGGCCGCTTTGTGGGCGTAACGTATACCTACAGCGGCTATCCGATGATCCACGAGGCCCGCGCAATGGTGGCTCGGGGCGATCTCGGGAAGATCAGGGTTGTCCAGGTCGAGTATCCGCTTGAATGGATGGCGACGGGTATCGAGCTCCAGGGCAACCAGCAGGCTGCCTGGCGAACCGATCCGAAGAAGAATGGCCGCGGTGGTTCCATCGGGGACATCGGAACGCATGCGTATCATCTTGCTGGTTTCGTTACCGGTCTGAAGGCGGAGGCTATCTCGGCCGACCTCGCGACTTTCGTCGAGGGGCGGGCGTTGGACGACAATGCCCACGTGATGATCCGCTACGAAGGCGGGGCAAGGGGCCTCCTCTGGTCGTCTCAGGTTGCGATCGGCCAATCCAACGGTCTGCGTCTCAGGGTCTTCGGCGAGACCGGCAGTCTCGTTTGGCACCAGGAGTTCCCGAACGAACTCATTTTCACCGAGCTGTTCGGCGCTCCGAAGACGATCAAGCGTGGTCGCGATGACCTGAGCGCCGATACCAAGGCTCGCACGCGGACGCCGCCCGGTCATCCGGAAGGTTACATCGAGGCGTTTTCGAACCTCTATCAGGGCTTCGCCGAGGCTATCCGCGCGAAAGCCGACGGTCGCGCCCCCGGGCCTTCAGGTTCGAATGTACCGACGTCTTACGACGGTTTGAAAGGCGTGGCCTTCGTCGACGCCGTGGTCGACAGCCATGAACAAGGCGGCGGCTGGCTGAAGCCAAGGTTCGCCTAAGACAGATATGACCCGGCAGCCGACCCGCGAGGGAACAGGATCGGCTCCGGGCTAAGGCATCCATAGAGAATTTGCACCGCGGCCGGGCGGTGTACCCAGGCGGAAATGACCTTCCGCGGGGATGGATAACTGTTGCCGGTTTTCTGGCGGTAGCCGCAGGCACCGCCTCAATGTGGAGGAGAAAACAATGAAGAAACTCATGCTCAGCGCCGCCATTGTCGCAATGACGTCTGTGGCCGCTCATGCCGAGACGATCGGCGTTGCAATGTCGCTGTTCGACGATAACTGGCTCACCGGTCTTCGCCAATCGATGGAGGACCACGGCAAGAGCCTGAAAGACGTCACCATCAACACGGAAGACGGCCAGGGTGACATTGCCAAGCAGCAGAGCCAGGTCGAGAATTTCATTGCCGCCGGCGTGGACGGGATCGTCATCATGCTCGTTGATGCAGACTCCGGTGCGGCTATCTCGAAGCGCGTGGCCGAAGCCGGCATTCCGCTCGTCTTCGTCAACAACGCCCCGGCCAACGTCGACAGCCTCCCGGACAAGCAGGCATTTGTCGGCTCGGACGAAGAGCAGGCCGGCACGCTTGAAACCGAAACGGTCTGCAAGATGCTCGGCGGCAAGGGCACGGCTGTGATCATCCAGGGCCAGCTCGGGACAACCGGCCAGCGCGGGCGCACGAAAGCGACCCATGATGTCCTCGCGTCGGATGCATGCAAGGGCATCGAGGTGGTCGATGAACAGACCGCGAACTGGATGCGCACGCCTGCTCTCGACCTTGTCAGCAATTGGCTCTCTGCGGGACGTGAGTTCGACGCCGTGATTTCCAACAACGACGAAATGGCCCTCGGCGCGATTCAGGCCCTCAAGGCGGCCGGCAAGCCGATGGACAAGGTCGTCGTTGGCGGTGTCGACGCCACGGCCGATGCGCTTGCCGCGATGCAGGCGGGCGACCTCGACGTGACGGTCTTCCAGAACGCGAAGGGGCAGGGCGTCGGCGCGATCGACACCGTGCTGAAGATCGCGCGCGGCGAGACGGTCGAAAAGAAGACCTACATCCCGTTCGAGCTCGTGACCAAAGAGAACCTCGATAAGTACACCGCGAAGAACTAACGGACGCAGGGGCGCGGTTCCTGACCGCGCCCCTCTATCCTGAAGGGAGGCAAGAGCATGTCCTCGATCAGTCCATCGACCATGTCGGCAGTCCGGAGAAGCGGCGCGGTTCCAAACGCCGAATATCTGCTCGCTGTCGAGGGAATTCGGAAGGAATTTCCAGGCGTGCTTGCGCTTGACGATGTCTCGTTCCGCCTCAAGCGCGGTAGCGTCCACGCTCTCATGGGCGAAAACGGCGCGGGAAAGTCCACACTCATGAAAATCCTCGCCGGTATTTACATCCCGGACGAGGGCGAGGTCACGCTCCGCGGAACGCCGATCAGACTCCAGTCCCCACTGGATGCCCTGGAAAACGGCATCGCCATGATCCATCAGGAGCTCAACCTGATGCCGTTCATGACGGTGGCCGAGAACATCTGGATTAGACGGGAGCCCAAGAACCGCTTCGGCTTTGTGGATCACCGCGAAATGCATCGGATGACGTCCGAACTTTTCAAACGTCTCAAGATCGACATCGACCCGGAAATCGAGGTTCGATACCTGTCCGTCGCCAACAGGCAGATGGTGGAGATCGCCAAGGCGGTCTCGTACGAGTCGGATGTCCTGATCATGGACGAGCCGACCTCGGCGCTAACGGAGACCGAAGTGGGACACCTGTTCGCGATCATTCGCGACCTGCGCGCCCACGGGATCGGGATCGTTTACATCACCCACAAAATGAGCGAGCTATTTGAGATCGCGGACGAATTCTCGGTGTTTCGCGACGGCAAGTACATCGGTAGCCACGCCGCAGCCGACGTTACCCGCGACGACATCATCCGCATGATGGTGGGCCGCGAGATTACCCAGATGTTCCCCAAGGAGGACGTCCCGATCGGAGACGTGGTCCTGTCCGTCAAAAACCTGACGCTCAAAGACGTATTCGAGGACGTCAGCTTCGACGTCAGGGCCGGCGAGATTCTCGGCGTCGCCGGGCTTGTGGGCTCCGGTCGATCCAATGTCGCCGAGACCATCTTCGGCGTCACGCCCGCCACCTCGGGAACGATCGAACTCTTCGGAAAGCAGGTGGATGTCTCGACACCCACGGTGGCGATCCGAAACAAGATGGCGTTTCTAACCGAAGATCGAAAGGATACCGGGTGTCTCTTGATCCTCGACATCCTCCAGAACATGCAAGTCGCCGTTCTGCACGACCGTTATGTGAAAGGCGGGTTTGTCCAGGAGCGCGCAATCGAGGCGGCTTGCGAGGAAATGGCAAAGCGCCTGCGTGTGAAGACACCTGGGATGTTCGAGAGGATTGAAAACCTATCGGGCGGCAATCAGCAGAAAGTTTTGATCGGTCGTTGGTTGCTCACCAATCCGAAGATTCTCATCCTCGACGAACCGACGCGGGGCATCGACGTCGGCGCGAAGGCTGAGATTCACCGGATTGTCACCGAGTTCGCGAAGGCGGGCGTCGCGGTCATCATGATTTCCTCGGAGATGCCAGAGGTCCTCGGGATGAGCGACCGCATCATGGTCATGCACGAGGGCAGGGTAACCGGTTTCCTGGATCGAGCCGAGGCCACCCAGGTCAAGGTCATGGAACTCGCTTCGCGCTGAAGCCGGACAAGTGGAGGAATTTAAGATGGAAAGCAACGCCCTGGCCAATACGGCAACTCACGATTTACCTCGACGGAAGCGGAAGTTACCGTCGGAACTAAGCATCTTTCTGGTGCTGATCGGCATTGCGTTCGCCTACGAGATTCTCGGTTGGATTTTCGTCGGCCAAAGCTTCCTGATGAACTCGCAGCGTCTGACGATCATGATCCTGCAGGTTTCGGTGATCGGCATCATCGCCGTTGGCGTGACGCAGGTCATTATCACCGGGGGCATCGATCTGTCCTCCGGCTCGGTCGTCGGCATGACGGCAATGGTCGCCGCAGGCTTTGCCCAATCGTCCACGTGGGCGCGGGCCATGTATCCTGATCTGACCGATCTTCCCGCCATCATCCCGATCGCGGTCGGCGTCCTGATCGGCGTGGGAGCCGGCCTGATCAACGGGTGCCTGATCGCGTTCACCAAGATACCGCCGTTCATCGCCACGCTGGGGATGATGGTTTCGGCCCGCGGAGTTTCGAAATGGTACACGAAGGGTCAGCCAGTTTCCGGCCTGACCGACCAGTTCAACTTCATCGGCAGCGGCGCATGGCCCGTAATCGTCTTCCTTGTCGTCGCGCTGATCTTCCACATCGCGCTTCGCTACACCCGCTACGGGAAGTTCACGTATGCAATCGGTGCCAATCCTCAAGCGGCCCGCGTTTCCGGCATCAACATCGAGGCCCATCTGATCAAGGTCTACGCGATTGCCGGCGCTCTGGCAGGCCTCGCAGGCATCGTGACCGCCGCGCGCGCACAGACGGCGCAGTCCGGTATGGGTGTCATGTACGAACTGGACGCCATCGCCGCGGCCGTGATTGGCGGCACCTCGCTCGCCGGCGGCGTGGGACGCATTACCGGCACGGTAATTGGAACCATTATCTTGGGTGTGATGACCTCTGGCTTCACCTTCCTGCGAGTTGACGCCTACTACCAAGAGATCATCAAGGGCATCATTATCGTCGCTGCCGTGGTTGCTGACGTCCTCCGCCAGAAGCGGAAGAGAACGTAACCGGAGTGGACGGCCCTGCCGTTGGCGGGGCCGTCGTCTACTTGGGCGGGGCACCGACCAAACCCATCCGCAAACAGCTTGGATTTGACGATGAAGGTCGGGACACCGAGAGAAATCGCCCCAGCCGAGGCGCGTGTCGCAATGACGCCAGAGTCGGCCAAACAGCTTCAGAAGCTTGGACACGAATGCCTGGTCGAAACCGGAGCCGGCCTCAAGGCCGGCATCTCCGACGAGGCGTTCCGAGCGGCAGGGGTGCAGGTGGTGCCGGATGCCGCGGCACTCTATGCGGCGGCGGACGTCATCGCGAAGGTCAGACCGCCCGAGCCAAGCGAGGCCGCGTATTTGTCTGCGGACAAGACGCTGATCTCGTTCTTCTATCCCGGCCAGAATGCCGAACTGCTCGAGCTTTCCAAGGCGAAGGGCGCGAACGTCATCGCCATGGACATGGTGCCGCGCATCAGCCGCGCGCAGAAAATGGACGCGCTGTCGTCGATGGCCAATATCGCGGGCTACCGCGCGGTGATCGAGGCCGGCAACAATTTCGGCCGCTTCTTCACCGGGCAGGTGACGGCCGCCGGAAAGGTGCCGCCGGCGAGGGTGCTGGTGATCGGTGCAGGTGTCGCCGGTCTGGCCGCGATCGGCGTCGCCACCTCGCTTGGTGCCCAGACCTATGCCTTTGACGTGCGCCCTGAAGTCGCCGAACAGATCGAGAGCATGGGGGCCGAGTTCGTCTATCTCGACTTCGACGGCGCTCAGCAGGACGGTGCGGCCACCGGCGGTTATGCGGCTCCGTCTTCGCCCGAGTTCCGCGAGAAGCAGCTTGCCAAGTTCCGCGAACTTGCACCTCAGATCGACATCGTCATCACCACCGCGCTGATCCCCGGACGTGATGCACCGAAACTCTGGCTTGCCGACATGGTGGCCGCGATGAAACCGGGATCGGTGGTGGTCGACCTTGCGGCCGAGCGCGGCGGCAACTGTGACCTGACGGTTGCCGATCAGCGGATCGTCTCCGACAACGGCGTCGTCGTCATCGGCTATACCGATTTCCCGAGCCGCATGGCCGCGCAAGCGTCGACGCTCTATGCCACCAACATTCGCCACATGCTGACCGACCTGACGCCGGGCAAGGATGGCAAGCTCGTCCACAATATGGAGGACGACGTCATCCGTGGCGCGACCGTCACCTTCGAGGGTGCGATCACCTATCCGCCGCCACCGCCGAAGATCGCCGCGATCGCGGCGCAGAAGCGACAAGAGAAGGTGAAGGAACCGACGCCGGAGGAAAAGCGCGCCACCGAGGCCGCGGCCTTCGAGGCGCAGACGAAGAGCCAGCTAACGCTGCTCGCCGTCGGCACGGCGCTGCTGCTTCTTGTCGGTGCCTTTGCACCGCCGGCCTTCATGGGCCACTTCGTCGTCTTCGTGCTCGCCTGCTTCGTCGGCTTCCAGGTCATCTGGAGCGTCTCGCATTCGCTGCACACGCCGCTGATGGCTGTCACCAACGCGGTTTCCGGCATCGTCATTCTCGGCGCTCTCTTGCAGATCGGCTCTGGCAACTGGCTGGTGGTGCTGCTTGCGTCGATGTCGGTGCTGATCGCCACGATCAACATCGTCGGCGGCTTCCTCGTCACACGGCGCATGCTCGCCATGTTCCAGAAATCCTGATCGGGCAGGGGTATCACCATGATGATCGGTGTCGTATCGGCCGCCTACATTGCGGCAGCCGTTCTCTTCATCCTCTCGCTCGGCGGTCTCTCGGGCCAGGAAAGCGCCAAGCGCGCCGTCTGGTACGGCATGACCGGCATGGGCCTTGCCATTGTCGCCACGGTCTTCGGACCCGATGTCGGCAACTGGTTCATCATCGCGCTGATGATCGCGGGTGGGGCCGTGCTCGGCCACTTCGTCGCCTCTCGCGTCCAGATGACCGAGATGCCGCAACTCGTTGCGGCACTGCATTCCTTCGTCGGTCTCGCCGCCGTGTTCATCGGCTTCAACGCCCACATCGAAGCGGCAGATGTCGCCGGCCTCGATGCGGCGACCCGTTCCGCACTGACCGGCTTTGCCGCGATCCTCGCGCACAAGGAACCGGTGGAACTGTCGATCATGAAGGTCGAGGTGTTCCTCGGCGTCTTTATCGGCGCGGTCACCTTCACCGGCTCCGTCATCGCCTTCGGCAAGCTTGCCGGCAAGGTCGACGGCAAGGCGAAGAAGCTGCCGGGCGGTCATCTGCTCAACGCCGGTGCGGCCCTTCTTTCGCTCCTGCTACTGGTGCTCTACGTCTATGGTGCCGGCACCTGGACGTTGCTTGCCATGACGCTTGCCGCCTTCTTCATCGGCTACCATCTGATCATGGGCATCGGCGGCGCTGACATGCCGGTGGTGGTGTCGATGCTGAACAGCTATTCCGGCTGGGCGGCCGCCGCCATCGGCTTCACGCTCGGCAACGACCTTCTGATCGTCACCGGCGCGCTCGTCGGCTCGTCCGGCGCGATCCTCTCCTACATCATGTGCAAGGCGATGAACCGCTCCTTCATCTCGGTAATTCTGGGAGGGTTTGGAGCGCAGAGCGGACCCGTCATGGAGATCGTTGGCGAGCAGGTCGCCATCGACGCCGAAGGTGTCGCAGCCGCTCTAACGGACGCCGGCAGCGTCATCATCGTTCCCGGGTACGGCATGGCGGTGGCGCAAGCGCAACAAGCCGTTTCGGAGTTGACGCGGAAATTGCGGGCCGCCGGCAAAAACGTTCGTTTCGCCATTCACCCGGTTGCGGGTCGGCTGCCCGGACATATGAACGTTCTCCTTGCCGAAGCCAAAGTTCCCTACGACATCGTTTTGGAAATGGACGAGATCAACGAGGACTTCCACGAGACCGACGTCGTGATCATCATCGGGTCAAACGACATCGTGAACCCTGCGGCGCAAGAGGACCCGAACAGCCCGATTGCCGGCATGCCGGTCCTCGAAGTCTGGAAAGCCAAGCAGGTGTTCGTCTCCAAGCGAGGGCAGGGTACCGGCTACTCGGGGATCGAAAACCCTCTGTTCTACAAAGAGAACACCCGTATGTTCTATGGAGACGCCAAGAAGAGCATCGATTCACTATTGCCACTTCTTGCGTAGCGGTTGCCAGAGACGCGACGCATTTGCGTCATCCAATTCGAAGAGACCAACCTTGATAGAGCATACCCCCTATATCATCGCGATCGCGGCTCTGTCGTCGTTCATAGTCGGCTTGTCGAAGGGCGGGCTCCCCTCTGTCGGGACCCTGTCAGTTCCGCTTCTCGCGCTAGTCATCTCGCCCGTCACCGCCGCCGCCCTGTTGCTTCCCATCTTCGTCGCCAGCGACATGGTCGGTCTTTATCTCTATCGTCATAGCTACTCCGGGCGGAATCTCGCAATTCTGGCCCCCACGTCGCTTGTCGGCGTCGCGCTCGGTTGGGCTTTTAGCGCGCACTTGTCGAGTGTGTTCATTGGCATGCTGGTAGGGGCGGTCGGTGTCATATTCTGTTTGAACGCATGGTTCGGCGGACGTTACAGGGCACGCGTAAGGCAAGCCGGGGTAGCCTCCGGAACTTTCTGGGGCATCCTTACGGGGCTGACGAGCTTTGTGTCTCACTCTGGCGCGCCGCCATTCCAAATGTACGTGCTGCCGCAGAACCTCGAGAAGATGAAGTTCGCCGGTACGGCGACGATATTGTTTGCCATCGTCAACGCTGCAAAGATCGTCCCCTATTGGGAACTGCAGCAGTTCTCGAGTTTCGACACGAAACTCGTTCTCTGGCTTGCTCCGGCGGCGATAGTCGGGACCGTGGTGGGCAGGCGTCTGACACAGATACTGCCGGATGGCGTTTTCTTCCGGATCATTGAGCTTACCCTTCTCCTCTTATCGATGAAGCTGATCGCGGACTACTTCTGGAGCTAGCCGAATAGCCATGGGCTGACGTGGCTTTCGTGCCCAGGTTGACATCCGTGATCGGTCACCGTGAGATGGGCTGTCTCCCCGTGGATGACCGAAGCCGGCTCCTATTGCCTCCACCTGTCGCGCTTTTGTTCCATGCCGATTGACCACGACCAATCCCGTGCCTTCAGTGGCGTCCGTGTCCCTGCCGCGGGCGGCAGCCAAGCCTCACGCCCCCGTCATGCCGGACCAGTCGCCCCGCCGGCGGCGGCCGCTCACAGAAACGTTTTTCTAACGCCGCCCCTTCGGATCGAAAAGCGACGAGTATGTCGACGTCTACAATTGGTGTTTTGCGGCAGTTGCCGCTCCTTCACCGGTCCTGATTTCAAGAACCTTGTCGCGACCGACCTCGTCCGCAGGCCGCAAGGAGGCCGCGCGCACTGCCGCACGCGCGGAGCCGTTGATCTCCAACGTCGGCAGCCGCGGCATCATATTGTGCTACGCGTTGAAGTCTACAATTCATCTGCGCTTGAAAGAGCGTTCCGTAAACAACATTGCTATATTCTCAAGACATCGCTTTGCAATTCCGCGCGCGGACCCCTTTTTGGGGTCTGTATATATTTAACGTAACAATCTGCGTATTTATTGCGCCGGACAGATATCCGGGAAAAACGCTTATCTATTCTGGCGTTTGTTGACGTTGGAGCCGGAAAGAGCGTGAATTATACGGCAATCGGCGCGACGCGAAGCTCGCGCGGACAAAGGCACACCGGAACCACCGAAAACGGCGGGAAGCCGACGACAGGGAGGTCGCGCCATGGAATTTCCGACCGGATACTACACGCTCAAGCAGGTTTGCAAGTTGCTGACGCTGTCCAGATGGACGATCTACCGGATGCGCAGGAGAGGAGAGTTCGTGGAGGCGGTCGATCTGACCAGCGGGCGGATCGGCTTTCCAATTCCGGAAGTCCACGCCTGGAAGCTGAAGCGCGAGGAGGCGCGCGGCGGCCCCCGCCGACAACGCGGGCTTATCCGCTGCCGTCCCGTGCGACCCTGGAAGCTGAGCCACAAATCGGCGCGCCGCGGTCCGCGCAGTCAGCGCGGACCTGGCCGGGGCGGGACTTCGTCTCCCGGCTGGGGCCCGTAGCGCCCGTCGCGCTCGAGCTTCGCAAGTAGCTCGAGCGCGACGGTTTCGATGGCCGCCACGATCGTTTCGAGCCGCTCTTCGAGCGGGCTCCCGGGCATTTCCACCCATACCCGTGACCACGGCACGCCGAGCAGGGGGCTGTAGGCGGTGAGTTTCAATTTGCCGCGGGGCACCGGCATCTCCTTTTTCCAGGTCGGCCCGAAGCGCTTCTTCCGACTGAACTCTTCCTCCGTGACGAGGTTTCCGTAGCCGACGTAGTGCATGACGACCGTCTCGCCGACCTCGGCGACGGCCAGGCCGATCGGCATCCGGTGCACGAAAGCCACGGTCGGGCGAAGCGGCGACCAAATCCGCGCGCCTCCCGGCGCGGGCTGCTCCTGCCTGGGATCGAGTGCGATGCGGGTGAGTTCGAAAGTGGGCGCGATCATGACACGGTGGCCGAGCCCCTCGAGCGTCTTGAACAGCCGGTCGGCAAAGCGGAGGCACTTCGCCAGGCCGGAGCCGGAGGCCGAGACGTCGACGACCAGCTTTTTCCGGGGCTTGAGGTAGTACCCGTCCGCGCCCGGCTCCGCGTCACGGAAGTACCCCTCGGCGGCGCGGATCAGCGGGTGCTTCGGGTGTTCCTCCGGCGGCCGCTTCGTCGGGGCCTTGCGCGCGGCGGGCGGCGTGTAGGGCCGCGGCGGTCTGGGCGACTTCGTCCAGCTTCCCGGCGTCAGCGGTCCGGCCGGCGGCAGAGGGGGCGGCTCGGGCGCGCGCCCTGCCTCGCGCATGGCCCAGTAACCGCGGTGCGGGCGGGGCACCTCCAGCTTGTGGCAGACGCGGACCAGGTAGCTGTCGGACACGTCCTGCGTGGCGGCCGCCATCTCGCCGGACATGGACCAGACCAGCTCGTAGAGCGCTTCGCGCGTTATCATCGATGCCCCCACGGGGCCGGGGCGGGGGTGCCGGTGGTCAGCGACTCGAGCCATTCGGCCCACAGCGTCAGCGCTTCCGCCGTCTCGTCCAGGTAGCGGTACTGGTCGTAGATGCGTTTCATCCCCTTCTTGCCGTGGCCCTGGATCGTGTCGATGACCGCCTCCGGGACCTTCAACGCGGCCAGATTGGAGCGCACGACCCGCCGGTCGTCGTGCATGACGAACGACGCCATCTCGACGCCGGGCTGGATTTCCGCGAGCTCGGCGGCCACCCTGGCGCGGAACGCGTCCATCGGCTTGCCGCCTACGCTGGCCGGCAACTGGCCGTTGGTGTTGCTGAACACGCAGTCGCCGTGGAATTCGGGCTGGTTGTCCCGGATTTCCCGCAGCAGCCGGATCATCAGGCCGGAGAGCGGTACGAGGTGTTCCGTGCCGGCCTTGAAGCGGTCCTTCGGCACGGTCCACAGCTTTTCCGCCCAGTCGATCTCGGACCAGCGCATGCCGGTGAGCTCCGCTTTCCGCACGCCGGTCAGCAGCAGCGCCTTGAAGAATGGGCCATAGGGATAGGGAGTTCGGTCTGCCGCCCTCCAATACGCCAGCACTTCGTTCTTGTGCAGGACGCGCTGCCTGACGACGTTTTCAAGGCCGAGCACGCCGGCCTTGAGGTCGCGGATGGGGTTGCCCGGGCTCAAACCGTAGGCGCGGCGTCGCTCCGGCTCCATCAGCCAACTGAAGAACGTCTTGAACCGGCGGAACGTGGTGTGCGCCACCGCGGGGGCGGGACGGTCGCGGATCGCCTTGACCAGGCTGGAGACGTGGTAGTCCTCGACCTGAGATATCGGTATCCCGAGGCACGGGTTCCTGTCGGGGTCGAGGATGTCGCGCCGTATCGCCTCGATGTCCTGCGGAACATGCTTGTTTCTGACCCGGGACGGCAGTTCGGCGATGTAGTCCTCCATCACCGACGCGAACGTGTGCCGGCGCGCCAGTTCCGCTTCCTCCTCCAGCCGTTCCTCCTCCTCCCACGGGTCGAGGCCGCGTTTGATCAGGGCGTTCCACTGCGCAGCGATGGCCCGCGCCGCGTCGAGCGACATTGGCCCGTAGACGCCGATGCCGCGGCGGGTGGAGTTTTTGCTGCGCCCGAACCGGGCGAGCAGCACGAACGTCTTCTGCCGCGCGCCGACGCGGACGAACAGGTTGGGCGTGTCCCCGTCGGGGACGTCGTAGCGCTTTCCGGCGCGTGCCGGCGGGAGGTTGTCGATGTGTTTCTCTGTCAGTGCGTGCGGTCGGGACATGGTCGTGCTCCTTTTGGTCGGACAGCGCGCTGGGCAGCGGGAGCGGCGGCAAACGCGGTGCCGGTGTGCCCGAAGGAAAGCACCGCCACCGGGGTAAGTCGATGACAACGTTGGGTTCGACACCAAGTGCACCAGTCTGCACCAATGCGCACCGACTCCGACATTCGCCTTCTAAGCAGGTTGTCGCAGGTTCGAATCCTGCAGGGGTCGCCAAAAAATTCAAGCACTTAGCGGGTGTTTTTGAGGTTCTACTAGACCCCGTTTACAGCTTTCCCATAGCCGTTTACAGCATTCATTCACGTGATGTTCTTTTCCATCCGCAGAATGACCGCATCGCTGGTCTGCTGATCCGTCGCCAGATAGTGCTTCTCAAGCACTCTTCCTACCTCTGCAATCGAGTGCCCAGTGATCGACGCGATCTGTTCTGTCGTCGATCCTTCCCGCCGCCGTTCGGTGATGAACGTGCCGCGCAGGTCGTGAAACGTCACGCCCTCAATCTGGACACCATCGCTCTCCTTGTTCAGCCTGGCACACTCTTTCGCCCATGACGTTTTGAAGCCGTCCTTCGTCCATGGCCGGCCGCGAGAGTTGTTCATGATTCGCATCTTGTCCTTCGGCAGGGCGTCGATCATGGCTTTGAGCTTGCTGTGAACTTTCACGCGAACTCTCTTTTTCGTCTTCCCTTGCTGAAACGACAGGTGCGTGCCGTCGTATTGCTTCCATGTGAGGGATAGAAGATCACCTTGACGTTGCCCGGTGTGGATCGCCATTTCGAAGGCAAGGAGCATATGAGCCTTGGCCTTGGCCCGGAACAGCGCGATCAGTTCCGGCGTCCAGACGCTTTCCTTGCGAGATCCCGTGTAAAGCCGGTTGATTCCGGTGCATGGGTTCTTCTCGATCGTCTCTTCGTCAATCCCGAAGGTGAAGACCCGGGAGAGGGAGAATAGCATCTGGTCGGCTTTCCGCGGGTTGGCGGAAAAGGTGTGATGCCATTTGCGGATCATCGCCTTCATGCCGCGCTGCTGTGTGAGCTTCAGCGGCAGCTTCGGCCATTCCTTGCGGATTTCCTTGAACGAATGCTTGTGGGCGTCCTGGGTCTTCTCTGCCAGCGCGGAGAATGCAGGGCTCTTTTGGAAGGTGTCTATTAGGTCGTCGAGCGTCTTCACCTCTGCAGGGGCGCTCTCGGCGCGGTGCTTCAGTAGCTCTGCAGCGAATGATTCGGTGTTCGGTTCGGCCTCCATCTTCGGACCGCCGCGCCAGGCGTAGTAGTGGACGCGGACCTCTCCGCTCGCCAGCCGGCGCTTGACCTTATGAATTCCTTTGAGCTTCACGAGCACGTTCTCGATCTCTCCACGCCTGCCAATCCGCCAATGATGTGAAGTCATCAGGTTTCAGGTCAACCGTAGCAGGCTTGGAGGTATCTTGGATATCTGGTGAAACGCCGACGCGTTGGCCGTTGACCTCGATCCAAACCGTGACGCCCTTCGACTTGGCGACGTCGGCCATTCGCTTCAGGTCGGCCGCCTTGATTGCTGCTCTGGCCGTCATTCCTCGCCTCCTTGAGTATGGCGTTGGCGGGGCGCGCTCCACGGAACAAGAGGTGTAGCGTAGGCCAGCATCAAGGGATGGCGCGGCTGCCCGTCTAGCGCGATGCCCCAGCACATGGGCCGGGCTCCGGCCTTGGCCAGAACATCCGCGACAGCGAGCCAGCGATTGCGCAACGGCTTCGGAAGCTTCGAGAGCGGGCCCCACGCCACGATATGGATATCGGCGTCGGTTACGGCTTGTGCGATATAGGCATCATTCTCCGGGCCCACTGGGTCAGTAGCCGATCGAAGCGCTTTCACGTCCTTGTCTACGAAGGCGTACTTGTTCCAGACTTTGACCTTGCTGGCTCCTAGGCGGACGGCGAAGCCATCGACTTTGGTCATGGTCGAATCGTTGTTCTCGTCGTCGGCATTGGACGGGTTGACCATCCCGAGCGATATGACTGGGCCGCTGCCACCGAAGTCATGTTCAAGAAGGTAGCGATACAGGCCGCATTCGGAGAAAACCGCGCGCCTTGTCATGAGAAGGTCGCTCATCGAATGATTTCTCCCGTTCTGCGGTCAACGACCGTTCCATCCATGCAGCGCTTGAACCGCGGGTGGGACAGGCTGGATTTGGGTTTGGCGATGCCAAGGTGCTTCTTGCGGGTGCGGGCGATCTTGGATTTGACCTTCATCTCGACTGCCGTCTTTCGACGGTGCGGCTCTTTTTTGGCCGGAAAAAGATTGGTCTCGCGATGCTCGCCGCCGAGGATCAAGGCGACCTTGTGGTCTAGATCCCACTCGTCGCGCACAGGATCGATCTTCTCGCCGGTCAGGTGGCAGATGCCGCCCTCGCGGTCGAAGACGCGCTGGCGGACGCGGTCGGGCACCTTCTGGTCATCGTGTTTGGCAATCCATTCGGGGACGCTGCGCATCAGACAGCCTCCCCAAGCGGAACTTTACCGACGCCAGCCGGTTCACCTGGCAACCGGAAAGGAGCCAGATGATGAGCGAACCGAAACACGAAAATGCCACCGACGAACCGATGCCCGCACCCATCGAGAGGCCACGGCCGCCGGAAATGGATTTCGAACCGATTCCGTCTCCAGACTTGTCCGGAGCAGATGCCGACGAACGGCAGGCCGATCAGGGCCGGGTGCCGCCCGTTCCAAGCCGCGATGAAGCCAATATGGAACCGGATGAGGCCCTGCCGGAGGACACCGAAGAGGAGATCCTCGACGACGACCCGGGACGCGAAAAGACCCGCTTCGACGAAGAGGTGCCGAAAAGCAGCCGATAGGCGGTTTGCGGGACCGGAGAAGTGCATATGTCGGTCCGTCATGCTGCACCTGCCTTTGCCTTGGCGATCATGCGCTCAAGTGGTGACAGGTGATCCTCGACGGCCTTCGCCTTGAGCGGCGGTAGGCCGAACTTTTCGAGATACTTGCGCGAGTGCTTCGCCCAGACCTTCTTGCCCCAGCTCGTTTGGGCGAACAGACCAGGCCGAGCGGCGCGCAATGCCTTTTTGCGCGTGGCTAGATCAGCGTCAGGCGCAAGATTGCGGTGAACCTCGCCGATGACGTGAGAGGCGGTTTTCTGCCAATCGATCATGCTGCTGCCTTCGCTTTCGGTTCAGACCAAATCACGTGGTGACGGGCTCCAAAGGCGAAGATGATCTCGATCAGATCGGTCATCTCTTCCTTGGAGAGGTCAGATGAGGAGGTGCCTAGTGGGACAAAGCCGGTCCCGTCGGTATTCGGCACAAGGCGAAGCTGGTCATGTTTCTCGCGGCGCAACGCGTCCAACATGACGAGCTTCCAGTCCTCGGGGGTGAGTTGCTGGCCGTGCCAGGCAAGCTGCAGCGACAGGTCGGTGAGCATCGCCCACATGCGATCGTTCTGCGGCGTCGTGCGCTTCGGTCCCTTGAACTCGACGCGCGTGTCGACTGGCGCGCGCATGATCCAGTCGATCGCCTTGCGGCGGAACGTTTCGTTCGCCAAAACCAGAAGCGCGCGGCCCATGTCAGCCTCCGTTCAACGGTGCGAGTTGAGCGAGACGACGATCGCGGATAGCGAAGGCCGTATCGATCATGTCGGCGTGGCCGTTCGTTTCGAGCACGGCCGGCGCGTCGAAGTCGTTCCAGATCTCGGCGACGTCGGTTTCATCCTTGGCGCCGGCGAGACCAGTCTCGATCTGCTCGAGGAAGTCACCGAGGTTGAATTCTTGCTCCGTCGGCTCGGTGACCGGAGCGGTTTCGACCGTTTCGGTGGCCTTGGCTGGCGGGGCAGGAGGTGCCGGAGGCTTCGGCGGAAGTGCCGGCTTCTCTGGCGTGATGTCGCGCATCGTCTCGACTTCGTCGATCTCGCGGACCTCGAACTCGTCGCGGATACCGCCAAGGGCGTCACCGAAGAGTTCGCGCAGGCAGTAGCCGGCGGCGCGCCAGGCAAGCATGCGCTGCGGAAAACGAGCCCAAGGCGTATCGTTGGGGACGTCCTTCCAGACTTGCTGGTTGTTCTCCCAGACCTTCCGCCGAACCGTCGGGCTCGACGGCCAAAGGCCAGCGCGAACGGCGTCATCCTGGCTGAACTCGACGCGCTTATCTTCTCCGGTGTCGAGACGCTTGGCCTCGCAGAAGCCAACCATCTTGCCATTGCGATCTTCGCAGCCGGTGCGCAGATACGCGACCTTGCCCGACATGCGGACGACGTTGATCAGGCCGTCGCCGTAAAGCGCCGGCTTGCCGTTGATCACCGTGAAACTGCGAAGGCTCACCATCGGCTTCAGGCCAAGCTCAGCGCCGGACATGATAGCGACGGCGACCGCCGCCGCTGCATCATCGCCCTCAAGCTTGCCGATCAGCGCCGCCGGAGCGAGGCCAGAGGCGACCACCGCTCGCGAGATCCGCATGGTCTCTTCGAAGGTCTGAGGCACGATGGCGAGGACATTGCCGCCGCCAGTCAGAGTTGGGACATGACTGTTCATGCCTTCTCTCCTTCGACTTCCGGCTCGACGACGCGGACGATCTTCTTCTGGGCCATTTCGGATTCGGCCTCGATCGCCATGACCTCGACGGTGGTTTCGCCGCGGGCCGTTTCGACGATGACCTTGTCGCCGACGTTGACGACGAGGCCTTCGGGGATGAAGTAGTCGTAGGTCTTCTCGTCCTTCTGCCATTTGAACTTCACGGCGGCGACGGCGGGCGAAATGGTGGTTGCGTCTGTCATCAGGCGGCCCTCTGCTCTTCGAAGCGCTCAACACCGTCGAGCTCGACGCCGGCGCGGATCGCGCGGTTGGCGAGCGTCTCGACGAGCGCTTTCATTTCGGGATGGTTGCTCAAGGCCTTGATGGCCTTGTCGTAGTCGACGATGCGAGCCGAGACGAAGGTCCGGAGCGAGACGCTCGCGCCGGTGCGGCCAGCCTTGGCGTTCTTCGGCTGCGCTGCGTGTTCCTGCCTCGCGGCTTCCTGCTGCAAGCGCTCTGCCTCGGCTTGCGCTGCGGTGTCGCTCACGTCTGCCTGGGCGGCGAGTGCTTCAGCCTCGCGACGCTTCCGTTCGGCTTCGTCGCGCTCGCGCTGCTGGCGCTCGTATTCAAGGCGCTGCTGCTCCTGCAGGAACGGCGTGACGTGCGCCTTCAGCTTCTTGGCGAGCGCGTCCGGATCTTCCTTGAGAGAGCGCCACTTGTTGTCGACCGAGCGTCCGGCGTCGAGGTGCGGTTGCTTCTCGACCTTGTGCAGGTTCTCGGCCTTCGTCTTGATGGCGGTGAGCCGCTTCGACCAGATCGCAGCCTTATCGGCTTGGTCCTGGGTCGTGATCGGCGTCTTCATGAACGCCTCGGCTTGCTCTTTCTCGGACAGAAATTCCAGCTTCAGTGCTTCGAACGGGTCGGCCGGCAGATTGTGGCCTGCGGCAGGTGCCGGCGGCTCGTCGTCCCAACCGGCGCCCTCGATGGCCTTCTGATAGGCCTCGTAGCTGACAGGGTGCGTGCGGCAGAAGTTCCAAGCCTCGCCAGCGTCGACCATGCGCTCGCCGCGCATCGCCAGCCAGGCGCCACCGTCGAGCCAGATTGCCACCGGTTCCCACTGGCCGCCCTTGAAGCGCGTACGGTAATAGCCCTGCTGGGGCTCGCCTTCGTGCATCGGGCCGACGTTGCCCGCCAGCGCGTTCTGCCACCAAGTCCAAATGCTTGTTTCTGCGGTCATTAGACGGTCCTCTCGGCTACGATTTTGCGGTGGATCTCCTCGGTGTTCGCAAAGCCGATCGCCATGAAGGCGAGGAGGGCGGCGAGGAGGATGATGAAGGTGGCGACGCCATAGGTGGCGCGGTTGAACTCTGCGAGCCCGTCCAGGTCGATGTTGCGGGCCGGCGGCAGCTGGCAGTGACCGCACTCGCAGTACCGATCAGCTTGCGAGCACGCGTATTGGATAGGGCGGCCGCTCATAGCCCGTCCCTCATCTCGCGACGGCGCTCGGCGGCGTCCTCGGCTGCCATGGCATCCTTGTCGGCCGCATCTTCGAGAAGGTGGTTCTTGAAGCCGTCGCTCTCGTAGATTTCGTGCTCAACCCAGCTGGGGAGAGGGAGCTCTAGAGATTCCAGCATCGCGCGGATCTGCTCGACCTCGACCGACCGCGGCTCCTCGGGCTGAGTGAGTGTCGCGGCGCGGTAACGGCTGATCGAGTATTCGACTTCAAGGTCCAACTCGATATCGAGGCCGGCGACTTGGATCAGGAGCGGGGTTTTGGTGTGATACTTCGTGCTCATGCCAGCGCCGCTCCGATAACGGGCGCGAACTCGCGAGCGAGGCGGCCACGGTTCTCGTATTCGCGCTGATCGACGTAAAAGCCTTCGCCGAAGCCGGAGGCGCGCAAGATCGACAGAGCATCGAGGATGGCTCGGTTATAGGCTTCGCCTCCGGGTCGGTGTCTCCACCTCCGAGGGCTTCAATCTCGCGGTACAGTTCGTGCAGCTTCACGCGGCGGGGCTCGAAGGACATTACGCGGCCTCCTTCTCGATCGAGGGCGTTGCGGTGAAATCGGGGAAATCGGAGAGGCGCTGATAGGTCTCGACCGAGCAGCCGCGGCATTCCGGGTTCGTGGCCAACTCTTCGTTGGCCTCGTCTTCGTCCCAGAACTCGACTGCATCGGCGTCGTCGTAGGAGAAAAGGCCCTCAGCGGTCAGGAACCGGCCAACCTCGTCGGTGATGCTGTATCGGGTGACCATCGCCATTTGCTTCGTCCTCTCTCAGCGCCTTGCTGATGAAGAGATATTCGCGACAATCGCAAAATAAGTCAACAGGGAATTTTGCGACAGACGCAAAATCGCAAAATCGCGAAATTGGACGCAATAAAAAACCCGCCGGTTTGGGGCGGGTTCTTCAGGTCGTCTTTGACCGTCTGGTTAGGCGCAGGCCTTCACCTCAGCCGTATCGAGTCGGTAGCTTTCATTTCCACCGCACATCTGGGGCCGCCGACAGGTCGATCTGCCACCTGTTGTGGCAAGCGAATTATTTCTGAAAATCGACTCGACTCTCGGCTGCATTCCTGCTGTTTTGATGAGAACAAAAACGGAACATTGCAGGAGAGAGAAATGATGCGTAACGCTCCCGTAGATCACCCCGACGCCTTGCGGCTCGTCGTTGAACTAGCGAGCGTATATGTAGCTTGCGATGATTGCGGGCACTCCCGCATCCTTCGCCTCGATAACCTGACGAAGGTGGCAGAACTGGGCGTTCACAACTACATGCAGCTGTGCCGGAAGATCCGTTGCAGTGAATGCCCGAAGAAGCCGCCGGCCTTTAGAAACCTGACCATTCGCCCGACTTGGCGGTGCGATGAGGTGCTTCAGAGCATCGCGTGAAACACGACTTTGTGGACGCTAAAAACTTTGTCTGCGGGGAACTCGAGTTCGTGCTGTTCGCCTTCGCCCGGGTTGTACTGGTAAAGGCGTACGAGGTCGGTAGAGCGTGACTCGTAGCGCTTGAGGTAGCTGTAAACCTCGTCGTCTTCGACCACCTGCACAACCACATCGTCGCCTTGCCGCACTTTGAGATGCGGGTTCACCCAGGCTGTTTCGCCGTGGAAGAAGCGCGGCTCACCGGAGCGGCCGTCCACCTGCACCGCATAGGCGCCTTCGACGCCCTCAAGCCCGGGCGGGCAAAACACCTGGGCGATATCCTGCCCATTCATGATGAAGCGGCCATTCTTGCCGGCAGAGATGTGGCCCCGCAGCGGTATCGAGGTATCGCCGGGGAACGACTGCCAGCGAGGCGGGAAGCTCGCGTTCGGCTTCGGCATAGGCCGAGCGACCGGCGCGTTAGGCGAGGAGCCTTGCAGCCAGTTAGTCATCTGCTCGAAGCCAGGCGGTAGCTCCCCGAAGAACTTCGCCATTGCCTCGATCTCCTGCAGGGAGATCTGGCGGCGCTTCTTCGGATCGTCGCTATGCAGTTCCTTCGATCGCGTGATCTTGTCGTTGGACATGCCGGTTGCTTCGGCGAGCTTTGAAGCTACACCGCGAGCCGCGACTTTCTCCGCAAGCCATTGTTTCAGTTCATATTGTGGGTCACTCATGCGGCGATCCTCGCGGATTCCGCGAAAAACTCCATCGCGAATATCGCAAAATAATTGTTGCGACCCCATTGACTTCTTGTCGCGACAATCGCAAATTTCGCGACATGAGCGAAAAACATCTCGACCCCGCAAAATCCATCATCGGAAAGATCGGCATCGAAAAGGTGGCCGAGGTCACCGGTAAGCACGTCTCCCGGGTGTACCGCTGGATGTACCCGAAAGAGAAGGGTGGCACCGGTGGGCTAATCCCCCAGACCGACGCCCCAGCGATCCTGGCATACGCCAAGTCGAAGAGGATCCCGCTCAAGGAAAAAGACTTCTTCCCGGTACGGGAGGGCGCCCAATGAGCGCCGAAGGTCAGATCAAGGCATTCATCGACCGCATCCTCCGCCTCAAGGAAGAGCAGGACGTTATCGGCGACGACATCCGCGACATCTACGCGGAAGCCAAGGGCATGGGCTTCGACAAGACCGCAATGGGCAACGTCGTCGCTCATCTGCGCAAAGTCGCGAAGAAGGGTTCCGAGACGGTCGCCGAGCAGGGCGCCATCTTCGACATCTATCTCGCCGCTTACGAGGGTCATCCGCCTGCGCCCGCCCGCGTACGAGAAAACATTGAACAATTTGACCCGCTGACCGGCGAGTTCCTCGACGACAACCTTGACCCGAAGCTGGTCCAGACCATCGCCATGGGCGTCCAGACCGAGATCGGTCGCAAGGTCTTGACCGCAGCTGTCGACGTCATGATCGAGCAGGAAGAGGCGGAAGAAGAGACGCACCAGAGGCCCTCGACCAACGATGAGCCATCCCCAGAGGCAGGTCCGCAAGCCGAAGCCTCTCCTGCCGGGACTGGAACCGGGACGCTTGCGGATCGTGAGGGCCGCCATGACGGGGAGGTGGCTTCGGTCGACCTCCCCACCAATTCCGCAATCGCCTCGGCCTCTCAAGGCGAAGCCGAGGTCCCCAGCGCTGAGGCAGAACCTGGCGCCAAAGAAGGAGGCGAAAATGTAGATCGCAGCGCGAAGCGCGCAGGTCTCGAAGGAGGCCCCGTCAACCTTGAACCCTCTGGCCCGGAGGCTGAACGGGCAACCTCTTTCACCGCCAAGCCACCGTCCCCGTTGAGGCCGCATTGCCGGCAGCCGGAGGCATGCGGCGGCTATGGCCGGAACCACTGCCACACATGCGCGAAAGCGATGCGCGAACGCGAACCAGCGGAGAGGAACTTGCATGAGGAAGATTTCATCCGGCCTCGACGAGATGGTTCAGCGCTTCATTGAGGGCGAGGTCAGAGGCATTCGCTCCGGTCCAAACAGGTTCAAGGCCGCCGAGAGCCAGCAGCCTGAAGATCAAACCGAGAAGAGGGCTGCCTGATGTTCGTTGCTGCTGCGCTCGTCGCGACTGTCGTCGCCGCAATGCTGCTCCTCGGCGGTGTCGCTCTCTTTTCCGAACTCGAATTTCGCCGGAACGGCTTCCGGCCAAAGGATTGATCGCGGTTCTCCTCCTCCCTCGCGATCAACGAGAGCCCCAGTCTTCCTCCTCCCGGCTGGGGCTCTCAACTCGCAACCGGATCCGCTTGTTCGCCAGGCGCATGACCACGGCTTGAACAGCGGTTCCCAAAGGAATGGCCGGTGACGAGAGGGGATCGTCACCGGCGGCAGAGGCGGGATGCGGCGCCCGGATTCCTCTGCGGAAAGGAATGAGATTTTCGACCTCCGAATGAGCGCCGACCGTTGGCGCGGTCAGGCTCTCTTCGGACTGGTCAGTAAGGTTTCTGCTCATCTGCAGTGTCTCCTAGCAAAGACACTGTGTCATAGGCGGGAACCGAAAACATGGAAAAGAAATCCAGAATTCTGGACGAGACGAAGAACGGGAAATGCAAGAACATGAGCGACGTTGCGACTGCAAACTACCTCATTAGATCGATCGGCGGCGGTGGCCGTGTCAGCGATATGTTTTTCGAGGCTGCGGCAATCCTCCGAAAACTCTTCCCGCACAAGGGCGAACCCAAGAAGCAATGGACGGAACGCCGTCTCAAAGCTTGGTGGAACAACGAAACCGACGTCGTTCGCCACTGGCAGATGATGGAACTCTACGCGGCTGCAGAAGCCGCGAAGGAAGAACGAGAGCTGCTAAGCGCAGCAAAGAGGGATCATGCCGAATTCATCGAAAAGACCGCCCGTATTCGTGCGTTGGCTCAGCTTGAAGCAACGGCTGATCATCGCTGAGAAGCTGCGCGGTATCGGCTCCTCTCTCGCGGAATGGATCTGCCCGGAACTTACGGACGGGAGTGACCAGTGATGCAGCAGCTTAGCCTGTTCGACACGCTGCGCAGTCCGGCGATCCGGAAGCCAGTCGAGCCCCATGGAGGCGTTATCCAAGGTGATCCGGACGCCGTTTACCGGCTCAGGCACCCGCGACTGGCATGGGACCGTGCCAAGATCGAGTTGCACCAGCACACGGACGGCCTGTGGATGTGGTCGGCCAGCTTTCACTGCGACAACTTCGGCGGTGGTTATCGGGTCGGCCCCAAGTGGGGAAGGTTCGCCCAAACGCGCGACGACGCCCTGTTCTACGCCGCTTCGGAAATCGAGGAGAGGCTCAAAGACAAGCCCGGCAAAGAAGCCGCGCTCGTCCTCGCATGGATCGTAACTCTCAAAGAGAACCCAAAGGCGCTGTCATGAAAAACCGGCTGATCGACTTGAACAACCACCTGTTTTCTCAGCTCGAGCGTTTGAGCGACGAAAGCATGACCGCCGAGCAGATCGAAACCGAGGTGAAGCGCACCGACGCAATCGTTGCCGTTAGCGAGCAGCTTATCCGCAACTCCGACCTGTCTCTCAAGGCCGCGACCTTGGTCGCGAACCACGGCGACCGCTTCAAGCCGATGCTCCCGACGATTTTCCGCCAGCCCGAAACCCTCGACGGCAAGGCCATCACGGACGGTACCGAGAAATGAAGGGCAAGTGGATCAGCTACAGCGTCGCAGAGATGGAATGGCTCGAAGCCAACCGTACCCTGCCGATCGGCGACTATCACCGCGAGTTCTCCGCGATGTTTCAGCGCGATGACGTCTCCGCGGGAAACCTTCACGCGCTGCGCAAGCGCAAGGGTTGGAAGACGGGTCGGACCGGCTGCTTTGTGAAGGGCCAGGTCCCCGTCAACAAGGGTAAGCCGTGCCCGCCTGGGAAGGGTGGCCGACACCCGAACGCGCGCCGAACTCAGTTCAAGGTCGGCGGTCTGCCGCACAACACCAAATTCCTCGGCCACGAGCGCGTCAGCAAGGACGGTTACGTCGAGATCAGCGTTGACGAGCAAAATCCGCACACTGGGTACGAGCGCCGCTATGTCCTGAAGCATCTTCATCTTTGGGAGCAGATCAACGGTCCGCTTCCAGCAGGCATGTGCCTGAAGTGCGTTGACGGAGACAGGCTGAATACCGATCCGTCGAACTGGCTCATGATCCCTCGCGGGGTCTTGCCACGATTGAACGGCGGTCGCGCGACCCGCGTCATGGCCTACGACACGGCGCCCGATGAACTGAAGCCTGTCCTGATGACGCTTGCGCGCGTCGATCACAAGGCAGCCGAACTCCGCCGAAATCGTCAGGAGGCGGAATGACCGACCCCGCCGAAATGATCGCTTGGCTCGACCGCCGCATCGCCAGCGCTATGACCTGGCTCGAAGACCACGGCCACGGCTCTAAGAAGCCACGCCCCGAAAACGAGATCGCCACCAAGGAGTACGACATCGCCCGGTTCGATGAGATCAAGGCCGCGTACCTGAAGGCGCTTGAGCGGCGAGGGCAGGCAGCATGATTAAGTTCCTCACCTCGGGCCTATCGCAGGAGGCCGGCTTCTTTCGCGGCAGCTTCGAATGCCGCCCTGGCTTCCGTGCTTGGGACTTCTCCATTGGCTGCATCCAGGCAGATCTTTCGAGCTGTTGCGTAACTCTCGCTCTTCGTCTCGGGCCAGGATTTCATCAGGAATGCGACCGCCTCTCGGGCGTTCCTGATGACGTGAAAACGATCGTCTATCTTCAACTCGACGTTTGCATCCCAGATGCTGGCCATGGTGTCCTCCGTGGGTCAGGCTTCCCACAAACGTATATTAGAGAGAACTGTTCCAATGGGGCGGTGCTGGGTAGCACTACGGCAAGCTCAATCTCCCATCTTCGGCGGAATTATCGCGCCGGGGACGGAGGTGATGGCGGGCGCTTCGTCCGGACCGACGTCGGGCTCTGGCTCCTCGATCGGGGGCTCCGGCAGATCTGGTGGAACATCCGGCGGCAGGTCCGGCGGGAATACCGGATCCGGTGGCTGCGGAATTGGGGTCTTGGGCATGCTCGCCTCCTATTTGGTGGTGCAACCGCGACCAAGTGGTGTTTGTTCCAAAAGCTCGATCCGTTCGCTGCTCGCCGTGAGCGGGGAGGTGAGGCATGAGCTTCGAAACCCGCTCCATCCTCCACGGGCGCTGCACTATCCATGTTGGCGATTGCCTCGACGTTATGCGCGCCATGCCTTCGGGCTCGGTCGACTGTGTCGTCACCAGCCCGCCTTACTGGGGCCTGCGCGACTATGGCGTCGAAGGCCAGATCGGCCTTGAGCCGACACTCGGCCAGCACCTCGCCGTGATGGTCGAAGTGTTTGCCGAGGTCTGGCGGATCTTGAAACCGCAAGGCACGCTTTGGCTCAACTACGGCGACTGCTACGCAGCAGCTCCGAACGGGAAGAGCGCAGAAGCCTATAAAGCCGAGGGTTCTGACGACCGTACTTTCCGGGACAAGCCGTTCTCGACCGTGGGCCCGATCTACCAGGCCGACCGTCACGGCGACAGAGGTGTTCGAGGCAAATTTCATCGCCGCGCTGCTGGTGTCAGTTCACCTGGTGCCATCGTCGCTGGCGGCTACCTGAAACCCAAAGACCTCTGCATGATCCCGAACCGGTTGGCGATTGCCCTCCAAGAGGCGGGCTGGTGGGTTCGCTCAGAGATCATCTGGCACAAGCCCAACCCGATGCCGGAAAGCGTCTACGATCGCCCGACGACGGCGCACGAGAAGGTCTTCTTGCTCACGAAAGGCGAGGAGTATTTCTACGAACACGAGGCGATCCGTGAGCCGGTGACCGGCGGCTCGCATGCGCGGAAGCCTGGACCGAACAGTAGGCAGAACGTCGATCGGGTGCCCGTCTCGAGGAAGTTAAAAGTCCCCGGTGGATGGGACGTTGAGCCCGGGGCACATGGCACGATCAATCGGTCCGGCAGAACCTCATCCACCTACAAGATCGCGGATGAAGGCGACCCATACCGAAAGTCGAAGCAGTCTTTCCGCGACAGCACATCGGATCTCACCGAGACCCGCAACGCGCGCAACGTCTGGACCATCGCGCCGAAGGCTTTCCGCGAAGCTCATTTCGCCACGTTCCCGCCGGCGCTCGCCGAGCGCTGCATCAAGGCAGGCACCCCGAAGACCGTTTGCGGTTGCTGTGGCGTTGACCACGGCTGCGGTCCGATCTGCGAAACCTTCGATCGCGTGCCCGGTACCGTCTTCGATCCGTTCGGTGGCGCCGGCACGGTCGGCCTTGTCGCCGAGCAGCTCGGCCTTCGCAGCATCCTGATCGAACTCAATCCCGAATACGCGGACATCGCCGTCCGGCGCATCGAAGGCGCAGAGCGAAAGGACGCGGCATGATCAAGCTTCCATACCCAGCATCAGGCTATGACAAGAGAGGCCGCGAGCGCAGCCTCTCACTATCGAATGTCAGTCTACGGGGAGATTCGACCGCCGCCCGGCTTGGCTTTAATCATCCACGGCAGGACCGCGGGAGCCTTGACAAGTATGCCCTTCTTCTTCGCGAAGGAGCGGAGAGCGTCACGCGCCACCTGGACTGGCTTGTGGCCGTCATGTGCCAGGTAGCAAGTCTTCAGGGTCGCGTCGTGAATGATATCGCGATCCCCTTTGGACCATTCCTCAAGGAAATCGATCGCGTCGTCGAGGTTGGTGATTTCGAGGACCAGATCCTTCCTTTCACGCAGGTAAACTGGCCGGTCAAACATCTTCGGGTGCATTTCTACCTCACTGAATTCGTTGGTTTTCAACAAGGAAAGCGCTGTTCGTCAGCGCCCGCTGAAGATTTATTTTCGCGGCTGCGCGAGTTCAAGAGGATGACGCAGCGACTTGCACAAAAACACTTCTTCGGAGGTGCGGCATGAACGAGCGTTTGTCCGCCGCCCAGTACCAGGCCGCGATCGCCAAATCGAAGCGCGGGAACAAGTACAAGGCCCAGCGCACGCTTCTCGACGGCATCTGCTTCGATAGCAAAGCCGAGGCCGCATACTACGCCAGCCTGAAGCTCCGCCAGCGGGCGGGCGAGGTCGAAGACGTGGAAATGCAGCGCTCCTATGCGCTGACGATCAACGGCGTGCTGGTCTGCACCTACCGGGCCGATTTCGTCTTTTGGGACGTCGCCATGAAGCGCCGCCGCGTCATCGATGTGAAGGGCATGGTCACGCCCGTATTCCGCATCAAGCAGAAGCTCATGAAAGCCTGCCACGGCTTGGAAGTCGAGGTGGTCAAGTGAGCATTGCCGAACTGATCCGAAAGATGGCTGAAGCCGGTGCACCGCCGGAGGCAATAGCGCTCGCCGTCGAGGCGATCGAGGGCAAAGACGCTGAAATCGAGCGCCGTCGGCAGGTCGAGCGCGACCGCAAACGCCGTCAGCGGGCGGGACAGTCACGGGACAAGGACGGGACAGTCACGGGACCGTCCGGGGACAACCCCACCCCTGATAAAGAAAGGTCCCCCACACCCCCTAAAGAAATTAACCCCACCCCATCCTCGCTTCGCTCGGAAAACAAACGCGGGACGCGTTTGCCGGCTGGCTGGGCTCTCCCGGCAGCATGGGGCCAGTGGGCTATCGATCAGGGCCACTCCGAAGCAACGATCCGTTTCGAGGCCGACAAGTTCCGCGACTTCTGGGTCGGCAAGAGCGGCAAGGACGCCGCCAAGCTCGATTGGGAGGCCACCTGGCGCAACTGGATGCGGAACGTGGCGAAGCCGCGAGCCCAAGCTCAAGCGCCCCCGCGAGAAACCGAGAATGCCCGCCATCAGCGGGAGTTTCGAGAAGCCATCCAGCAGAAACTGAACGGGAATCCAGGCCATGACGAATTTGCCAGCACCGGCCCAGCTTTCGACCTTGAACCGGGAGATTACCACGCTCACCGAGCGACTGGCACCGGCTCGCGCTGATGCCATCGTTCGCAGCCTCGGCGTCATGCAGAGCGCTGGCATGAGCCTGCCCCAGGGTATCGACCCCCAGAAGTTTGACGTGATCTACGGTTACGCCCTCGACGGCGTGCCGAGTTGCGGTCTGACGATCGCGACCCAGAAGCTCATTAAGGGCGACTACGCCGGCAACCCGGATATCTTGCTCGGCATGATCCCGAAGCCGCCGATCCTCGCCGCGCTGGCGAAGCAGGAGGCGAGGGCGGCCCGCGAGGATCTGGCCCGCAAGCGCGAGATCGCCTCGGCGATGAAGGGCGTCGCTCCGGAGGTCGACCGCTCGCCGGAGGTGATGGCCCGCGTTCGCGCCCGGCTGGCCCAGTTCCGCCAGGACCACGAGGAGGCCAAGGCCAAAGAACGGGGCATCGTCGTTCACGAGCCAATGTCGCCAGAGAAGGCCGAATACTGGGCCAAGATCAAAGAACTGCCCGACTGGTGGGAAGTTGGCGCCGAGCAGATGGCCTTCCGCCGCAAGATCGAAGCCGAGGTCTCCGAGGCACGGACCGACGACGAGGCCAGCCATGCAGCATAAGCCTCGCCCCCGACCAGACGCAGGTTGCCCGCTTGCCGCCCGAGAACTCGAAACGGTCAAATGGCTATCACTCGGCAAAACGGCGGAAGAGGCGGCCACGATCATGGGAATCAGCATCCACACAGTCAATCGCAACATCATCAACGCCATGAGCAAAGCAGGCGCTTCTAAGGCCACCGGCCTTGTCGGCCTGGCTCTTCGCTCCGGCTGGATCGAATAGGAGAACCCCCAATGAGCTGGTACGCAATCAAGACCCGACCCGGAACCCAGCGTCCTGCAACGCCGCGGATAGGCGAGACCGAGGACCGCAAGGGCGAGTTCATCATCGAGCGAAACCTCCGCGACGCCGACATCGAAATCTACATGCCGTCGTTCCGGAAGGACATCAAACACCACCGAACCAAGGAACTGATCGAGCGCCGCTTCGCCATGATCGTCGGCTACTCGTTCGTCTACCTGCCGACGCGAGACTTCTACCGGCTATCGCGCGTTGACGGTGTGACGGCGATCCTCGGCGTTGCCGGCTACCCGCTGCGTATCTCAGACTTCGAGGTCGCGAGCATTCGCCAAGCCGAAGACATGGCTGGATCGGCCCTACAGCGCGAGCGTGACGCCCGGAAGAAGCGTAGCCGCAAGCAACTGCAGCAGGAGTTCCCGAAGGATGCAGCCGTCCGAATCGCGCCCGAACACCGCCTGGTTGGCGGCATGCTGGCAACCGTCCTCGACGTCACCGGCCGCAACACGATCAAAGCTGTGGTCGAATACCTCGGCGGTCTCGTCCACGTCGATCTTCCGCTTGAACTGATCGATAAAGTCGCTTAATGTCGCTGCAATCATTGGTGATTTGCAGGCTGTTCTGATCGCGGACCTCGATTAGAGGGAACACTCGCCGGGCCTTAGGGAGGATGTCACCGCCTCCCGCCTTTGACGAATATTGCCGAAATTCTGAGATCCAGCGCCACGCCAATGGCGACCTTTACCTCCCGCCGGAGAGGCGGATGAATCCGGCAACAGATTAGACGCGGCGCGATCTCCCTTTGTAAAGCAGGAACAGAAACAAGGCGCCCAGTACGGTGATAAACAGGGCGGCGCCGCCGCCGATAAGTATGAGCAAGTAAAATTCGAAGACATCGTCCTTGGCAGACGCTATTACCCCACCCCATTTGTTGCGGATTTCACCAGCTATCGTTGCTTCAAGCACACCGTAGAGAGTCGCAGGGCCAAATGCCGCGAGGCCTATCGCCGCTGCTATCTTTCTTAGGCGGGGGAACCGTTCTACTTCCGTCGACTTTCCTGTCTCGCTCATGACCACTTAACTTTGGTTGACGATAAATCACTATCACGGGGACGCTAGGGCGCGGTTAAGGTTGGCAAGCGCGACCACCCAAGGACCGCAGTCTATGCGCAGGATGGTCGCCTTCATCCCCGGGGTATTGGTCGTCGCGACTTTCACCCCTGCCGCCTTGTTTGAACTGTTGACACCGCTCAATTAAAGCATGCAGGTAGACGTATATGCAGGGGTCGCGATGGCGGACGAGAAGCCAACAAATAGTGGCCGGCCAGTATCGGCGCTTAAGGTCGTGTGGTCGGTATCGATCGTCCTGGCGGCGACTGCTATCGGCGCCCACTATGGTTGGGATAACCACGGGTTCGTCGGAGCGTTAGCGTTAGGTTTCGTGGGCTTCGTAGGCGGCTGTTTCCTCAGTTCACCGTCGCTCCTGTTGCAATTGCTATCATAAACATCATGTCGGAGTAGAGCAGCCCGGTAGCTCGCCAGTGTCTTTAGGCGGAGGTCGAGGGTGTCAGCAATTGTTTGCCCCGTTCGATCAACGCTTCAATGGCCTCAAGCGGAATGTCTCGTTCGTAGGCACTAAACGTCAGCGCTCCCGTTGCGTCTGTGTAGAAGACCTCAGCAACGGTTGTTTGGGCATCGACATCCAACAATTCCAGGTACATTCCATCTCGATGAATGTCGCTGCCTCGGATAAATTGGAAGCGTCGGGTGTTTACCTCGGTCATTAGCAAAATGAGCCCCTGTGACCCTGATTCGCATGCCTGAATAGGGAGCCGGACCTCTGGCCCGGTTCCCCGATGCTTCTCTCTGTATCCTCGGATGAGAGTAGAGAAAGGGGCGTCAGTTTCCGATCGGAGACCCAGCGCACATGCGGCCAAGTGCAAATTCTCTGGAGGCCGCCGCCCTCTCGGTGATGGTGTTGCCAGCCCTGGTTTCCATGCTCGCGCTCAGGGTCGACAAGCAACTCTCGAAGTCGTTGTCCCGTAACAAAACAGCAAAGCTCAGCATCATGAAGCCGAGCACTATCGAAATCGGGATTGCCATGTCGCGCAATCTCATCCTCCCCAAGGTTCCCCTATGCCCGTCCTAAAGAACGCGCGCCACGAGAAGTTCGCGCAGGCGTTGTCCAAAGGCAAGACAGCAGATGACGCACATGCGGAGGCAGGGTTCAAACCTGACCGGGGTAATGCTTCGCGCTTACATCAGAAAGACAACATCAGACAGCGCGTCACATGGCCACGCGACAGTCGCGAATTTCGTGGTTGGTCGCACGTTATCGAAGCGTGTCGACAAGTTCTTTGATGGCAGACCGCTTCCACACGAAGCCGAGATCTGATTGCTCGTTGATCCGTCCACTGTATATCCCTAGGAATTCGACAGCTTCACCACCCATGTTGATGTTCCCGTTCTTGTAGTGGATCATGCCGCGACGCGCAGCAATAACGGGAGAACCGGACTGGCCGGGTCTTGTACGGCTGTCGATTAGAAAGATGGGCTTCGCATCGTAGTCGATGTCCAACTCTGAAGCGACGAACCCGGTAACCCACATGCCGAATAACCCGCCGGCGGCCTGCCCAAATGGAAATCCGATAATGCTGAGTGGGTCGGACGCCCGGATTAACAGGCCATTTTGCGGCGCCGTTAAATCGTATGGGTAGACTGTCGCGACATCAGGAACATCGATAGGAAGCGCGACAAAGTCGGCTGCGGCCCCAAGAACTGGATGTTCCACCCACAGCGGGACATCATTGTTGTCATACAGTGGATAATCGATCGACCCCCAATTCCCGAGACCGGTAGCAGCATTGTGCCAGACGCGTATTTTGTTTGGGACGCCGCCGTGAGGCGATAGTGGTTGATTGTTGTCCTGCCTCCGGCCGGTGACATTGTGCCTGTTGGTGATCAGAGCGTTGCCGCGCACCGCACTGACAACGAACGCCGTCCCCGTGCTCAACCGGGTCTGGTCGAAGTACATCTCGATAAACAGAGACTGCACTGACTGTTGCTCAATCGGCATGCTTACCTCCAAACGCGGAACGCCACTGATCCTTCACCGGGGGTGAAGAAGTTCGCGTGTGTGTTGTGTAAAGGCAAGTGGTGAATTGATGCGCCCACAACCGCCATCAGAGATTTTCGAGGATTTCAGCGGATGCGCCTTCGTGGCCGCTCCTGAACTCGAAGCCTGGGCCCGCGATACCTTCATCGATCCGGACAGCGATATGTTCAACCCGGATCACGCCCATCTCATCCCGGCGTCGATCGGCATGCTGTGGACCACAGTGAGCAACACAAAGAAGGGCCGCACCGTCATCGGTCAAGCCGAGATGGGTCAGCCTGCGGGCATGATGGGCAAGTGGGCCCGGGCAAGAGCAGAGGCGCAGGTCCTCGGTTGGTTCGGCTCCGTCCCAGATTTCATCATCACGATCGATGCCAACTTCTGGGTATCGGCCAGTGATGCACAAGCCTGTGCTCTGATCGAGCATGAGCTTTCACACTGCGCCCAGGAGCTTGACGACTTCGGCGCCCCGAAGTTCCGAAAGAGCACAGGGCTACCGGTCTACACGATGCGCTCCCATGATGTGGAAGCCTTCATCGGCGTGGCTGCTCGGTACGGTGCAGTAGAGGCGGGCGTAAAGGAATTGGTCGAGGCGCTGTCAAAGCCGCCGTTGATGACCGCAGACCTAATCGGCTGTGCATGCGGGACCTGCCAGGCTCGCGCCGCCTGATCCTGATGGTGTCCTGATAAAGCTATGGCCGAGCGAAAACTCACACATGAGCAGCAGACCTTTGTCGTCCAGTCGCTGGCTTGCTTCGATAGCCCGTCGGTTGTCGCCGCTGCACTCAAGAAGGATTACGCGGTCACGCTGACGCCTCAGGCGATCGAAGCCTATGACCCGAACAAGAAGGCCGGTGCGCGCCTCGCCGCGAAATGGAAAATGCTCTTCGAGGAGACCCGCAAGACCTTCCTTGAGGACACCGCCTCGATCGCGATCAGCCATCGCGCCGTTCGTCTCCGCGCTCTCCAGCGCATGGCAGACAAGGCAGAGACCCAGGGCAACATGGTGCTTGCATCGTCGTTGCTGAAGCAGGCGGCGGAAGAGGTCGGCGGCGCCTATACGAACCGACGCGAGATCACGGGCAAGGACGGCAAGGATCTTCCGGCGCCGGTCTCTCCGGTGACGATCTTCCAGTTGCCCGATAATGGCAGGGGTTGAGCAAGGGCAGGGCGCCCAGACAATCATCCGGCCGCAGGCTGGCCCGCAGACACAGTTCCTTGGTTCGCCAGCTGACATCGCCATCTACGGCGGGTCGGCAGGTGGCGGCAAGACGTGGGCGCTCCTCATGGAGCCGCTGCGCCACGTTGCCAATCCTCAGTTCGGCGCCGTGTTCTTTCGGCGCACGCTGGTGCAGGTCAGAAACGAGGGTGGCCTTTGGGACGAGAGCGAGAAGCTCTATCCCAGCCTGAACGCAAGGCCGAAGGTGGCGCCGGATCTATCGTGGACGTTCCCGTCGGGGGCGTCAGTCAGCTTCGCCCACCTCGAGCACGACAAGACGGTATCGAACTGGCAGGGTTCGCAGATCCCGCTGATCTGCTTCGACGAGCTCACGCACTTCAGTGCAAAGCAGTTCTGGTACCTGTTGTCACGTAACCGATCGATGTGCGGCGTCCGGCCGTATGTCAGGGCAACCTGCAACCCGGATGCGGATAGTTGGGTTGCCGAGTTCATTTCGTGGTGGATCGACCAGGATACCGGTCTCCCGATACCAGAGCGGGCCGGCAAGCTTCGTTGGTTCGTCCGCATCGGTGACGCGGTCATCTGGGCCGATGATCCGGAAAAGCTCGCCGAATACAAGAACCCGGTCGACGGCACGCCGATCCCGCCGAAGTCGGTGACGTTCGTCCCGGCGAAGCTGACTGACAACGCCGCGCTGATGGCAGCCGATCCCGGCTACCTCGCCAACCTGATGGCCCTGCCGACTGTTGAGCGCGAGCGCCTCCTCGGCGGCAACTGGAAGATCAGGCCGGCCGCCGGGCTGTTGTTCCAGCGTGGCTGGTGTGAGGTCGTCGATGTGATCCCGGCCGGCGTCGTCAAATGGATGCGCGGTTGGGACATGGCGGCCACGCCGAAGGCAGAAGGCACCGACCCAGATGCCACCGCCGGCACCAAGATCGGCAAGTTGTCCGACGGCCGCTACATCGTGGCGCATCACTGCAACGACTTCTTGTCACCGTCAGGCGTCGAGCGGCTCATCAGAAACACGGCGGAAGCCGATGGCAAGGACGTGCACATATCGCTGCCGCAGGATCCGGGCCAGGCGGGCAAGTCGCAGGTCACCAACCTGACGAAGCTGCTTGCCGGCTTCACGGTACGGGCCACGCCCGAATCCGGTGACAAGGTGACACGGTTCAGCCCGTTCTCCGCTCAGGCGGAAGCAGGCAACGTCCTCGTCCTTCGGGCCCCTTGGAATGCAGCATGGTTTTCGTCGCTCGAAGGCTTTCCTGAGGCGACGCACGATGACGACGCCGACAGCACGAGCCGGGCATTCAACGCGCTTCTCAGCGCAAGCACGTACACGCTGGCGAACGTTTAGGAGCGGACATGGGAAACATCATCGCTTTCGTCCGCGACAGCCTGACGAACATGGTTGCGAACATCGGCACCAGCCGGGACAAGGCGTCATCGACCTTCTACTCGATGCCGATGCTTTCGGACGAGGAGTTGCTCAACGCCTACCGTGGTGCGTGGCTACCGCGGAAGATCGTCGATATCCCGGCTTTCGACAGCGTGCGTGCCTGGCGTGACTGGCAGGCGAAGAAAGCTCAGATCGAAGCCATCGAGGCCGAAGAGAAGCGCCTCAACGTCAAGGGCAAGATCCTCGAAGCCAAGATCAAGGCTCGGCTCTGGGGTGGCGCCGCCGTCGTCATCGGTACCGGCGATCAGAACCTGACCGAGCCGCTCGATGTCGAGCGCGTTGGCAAAGGTGGCCTGAAGTACCTGACGGTTATCTCCCGTCGCAATCTGACCGCCGGCGAGATCGAGCGCGACCCGGCCTCCGAATGGTACGGAAAGCCGAAGGTCTATCAAATCAAATCGACAGACGGCGTGCAGGTCGACATTCACCCGTCGCGACTGGTCGTCTTCAATGGGGCCGCCCAGCCTGACGAGGAGATCGTCACCACGACCTATGCAGGCTGGGGCGATAGCGTGCTCCTGTCGGTCGTCGAGGCGATCAAGCAGGCCGACGGTACCGCGGCGAACATTGCCAGCCTCGTCTTCGAGGCCAAGGTCAACGTCATCCGTATCCCCGACTTCATGCAGAACGTCGGTGATCAGCGGTACCGCGAGAAGATCCTCGAACGCTACACGCTCGCTGCCACGGCCAAGGGTATCAACGGCGACCTCCTCCTCGACAAGGAAGAGGAGTTCGAACAGAAGACGGCGAGCTTCGCCACGCTTCCCGACGTGCTGATGTCGTTCATGCAGCTGGTATCCGGCGCCGCCGACATCCCGGCAACCCGTCTTCTCGGTCAATCGCCGGCCGGCATGAACGCCACCGGCGAAAGCGACCTGCGCAACTACTACGACCGTTTGCAGGCCATGCAGTCGGTCGAGATGACGCCGGCAATGGCCCGGCTCGATGAGTGCATTATCCGCAGCGCCCTCGGTTCGCGTGACCAGGATATCTATTACGAGTGGGCACCGCTCTGGGGCATGTCCGAGAAGGAAAAGGCCGACGTCTTCAAGACAAAGGCCGATGCAGCCCGGGCGCTCGCCGGCACATCGACATCTCCGCCGCTGCTGCCGATCGACGCCCTGTCGGATGCTCTGGTCAATACGTTCGTCGAGGACGGCGCGTTGCCCGGTCTCGATGCGGCGATTGAGGAGCATGGGGCGCTCAGCGAGCAGGAGCCAGACGATGACGAGCAGCGCGCCGCCGTCGGCGAGGAGCCGAAGGAAAAGGCGAAGCCAGTTACCGCCGACGCCGCGCCACGCACGCTCTACGTCTCGCGCAAGGTGCTAAACGCCGACGAGATCATTGCCTGGGCCAAGGGGCAAGGCTTCAAGACCACGCTCCCGGCCGACGACTTGCACGTCACCATCACATTCAGCCGCACACCGGTTGATTGGATGAAGATGGGCAGCACTTGGGAAGACGAGGTGAAGATCCCGCGTGGCGGTGCGAGATTGATGGAGAAGTTCGGCGAGGCGCATGTCCTGCTATTCGTCTCCAACATGCTGTCGTGGCGCCACGACGAGATGGTCGACAGGGGAGCAAGCTGGGATCATCCCGAATACCAGCCGCACATCACCATCAGCTACGATGAGGATGCCGCGGACCTTGCCAAGGTTCAGCCTTATCAGGGCGAGATCGCGCTGGGTCCGGAGATCTTCAGTGAGGTGTTCGAGGACTGGCGACAAGGGATCAAGCAAAGGCCGTGATGTGGAGCACATCACGGCGTGAACACCTCAATCGTTTTGCGTAGCCTTGTTCAGAGCCGCGCCGGCTTCGGCTACGGACTCAGAAACTTGAACTTCCATACTGCTGCCCCCAACGTTGAGAAGCACCTCGGTTCGACCGAACCGCTCCATTACTGCTGATACGTAGCGAGGGTTGATGTAAACTTCTCGGCGGCCGTTTGATGTGTCGTGAAGCTTGGCGAGCATTCGTGTTCTCCGTGAATTTTCGGCGGGATTGATGCGACTACTTAAAAGTACTTCTGAATACGTGGCATGTCGGGATCAGTCGCTTTAATCGCCACGGCAAATCGCTTTGCTTCAGCAGAGAAACCTGCCTCCTCTGCTGCCTTCAACCCTTCGAGGTTAGCGATGACAAGTACATCATCGTCTCCGCTAGCGTTGGCCAAAGCTTCGTCAATCAAATTGATCGCGGCTTGAAATTCTCCTTTGCCACGCAGGGCAGCAGACTGGCGGATGGCATTTTCGAGTGCTGACATTTGGGGTCTCCTTTTCCGGAGGCCATATACACGGCGCGGAGACAATAATGCAATTCATAGATGCAGCACCGATCGCGGGAACGCGACGGACCGCCGACGGCTACCTTGTTGCGGACGTCAAGACCGCGCGCACTGGTATCCAGCTTTATGCCGGCCGCGAGGTCGGGAAGCCGGAAATGCAGTCCGTGAAGGTCTACCGCTCCGCCGATCAGGTTTTCGACAAGGCCAGCCTCGGCAGCTACGCCCACAAGCCGGTGACCAACGATCACCCGACCGAGGCAGTCACCGCCGACACTTGGAAGGCCGTTTCGGTCGGCCAGATCGGCGACGAGGTGGCGCGCGACGGTGAATTCGTCCGCATCCCGCTCGTTGTCATGGACGCCGCGGCGATCAAGGCGATCGACGAGGGCAAGCGCGAGCTTTCCGCCGGCTACACCTGCGATCTCGCATGGGAGCCGGGCACGACGCCCGAGGGCGAGAAGTACGACGCAATCCAGAAAGATATCCGGATCAACCACGTCGCCATCGTCGAGCGTGGGCGCGCCGGGTCGCAAGCTCGCATCGGCGACGGTGCGGGACAGTGGGGCGCTGCCCCGTTCACCAGTGATCAGAAACCGAAAGAGGAAAAGATCATGACCCTGAAGACGGTTACCGTCGATGGCATCCCGGTTGAAGTAACCGATCAGGGTGCCACGGTTATCGGCACGCTGCAGCAGCGCCTTGCCGACGCCATTTCCAAGCTTACCGCCACTGAAACGGCACATCAGACGGCTTTGGCCGCCAAGGATGCCGAACTGGCGAAGAAGGATGCTGAGCTCGACGCCACGAAGGCCAAAGTGCTTTCCGACGCCGACCTCGACAAGCGCGTGCAGGCTCGCGCCGATCTCGTCGCCAAGGCCAAGGTCCTGGCGAAGGACGTCAAGACCGAAGGCCTGTCCGATGCTGCCATCCGCAAGGCCGTCGTCGTTGCCAAGATCGGCGATGCCGCCGTCGCCGACAAGTCGGACGCCTACATCGATGCCCGCTTCGACATGCTCGTCGAGGACGCTGGCAAGAGCGCCGGCGGCGTCGATCCGTTCCGCGTGGCTGTTCAGCAGGGTCTCTCGCAGACCACTGACGCCAACGCATCCGCAACCGCCCACAAGGCCATGGTCTCCGATCTTGAATCGGCCTGGCAGACGAAGGGAGCCAAGTGATGCCGGCAGTTCAGACTACTTACAGCGCCACCCACGCCCGCTGGGTCGAGGGTATGGTTCTCAACATGGAGCCGAGCGACATCGTCACCCGCCTTGCGGAAGACGCTGAGGGTATCGGTTTCGGCAAGGTCGGCGTTCAGGGCACCGCCGACAATCAGGTCGTGGATTCCGAGGCCACGGTCAAGTTCGTCGGCATCGCTGTCCTCGACCCCACGCAGCCGACGGGCAAGTACGAGCAGTACTCCAACGTCGCGCTGATGAAGAAAGGCGTGATCGTGGTCCAGGCCTCGGTCGCCGTCGCCGTTGGCGATCCGGTCTACTACGTCCCGGCAACGGGCGTCCTGACCAACGTCTCGACCAGCAACACCCAGATCGTTGGCGCGCAGTGGGATACCAGCACCTCGGGTGCCGGCCTCGCCGCTCTCCGCCTCGGCTAACAGGAGCGTTCCAACATGAACATGCTTATCACCCAGGACGCTCAGCAGGTCGCGATGAGCTTCCTTATCCGTCAGGCCTCGTTGATCGAGCCGACGGTCTACGCGATGAAGTACCAGGAGATCCAGTATTCCCAGCTGATCCCCGTCGACACCTCGGCGCCGGAATGGATTCAGTCGGTCACGTACTTCTCCATGGACTCGGTCGGCCAGGCTCAGTGGTTCAGCGGCCTCGCGCACGATGTGCCGAAGGTCGAACTGACCCGCGAGAAGTTCGAAACGACCGTCAGCATGGCGGCGATCGGCTACGGGTATACGCTCGAGGAACTGGGCACCGCCCAGCTGCTCGGCATGAGCCTGACCTCGGACAAGGCGAGCTCGGCCCGTCGCATCGCTGAAGAGAAGATCGACAGCGTCGCCTTCGTCGGTGATACCGGCAAGGGCTACACCGGTCTGGTCAACTCCTCGACGCCGACGGCCACCACGGCTCCGGCCGACGGTACCGGCTCGGCGACGACCTTCGCCAGCAAGACGCCGGACCAGATCCTTCGCGATATCAACGGCCAGCTCACCGGCATCTTTACCGGCACGCTCGGCGCGGAGATCGCGGACACGCTGCTCCTGCCGTACTCGGTCCTGTTGGACCTTTCGACCCGTCGTATCGATGCCGTCAACCAGACGACCATCCTCGAATGGATCGAGAAGAACAACATCTACACCCGGACTACCGGCCAGCCGCTCACCATCCGCGGTGTGTTCGGTTACCTCGATACCGCCGGCGCAGGCGGTACCAAGCGCATGGTTGCCTACCGTCGCTCGCCGGAAGTGCTGAAGATGCACATTCCGATGCCGTTCCGGTTCCTGCCGGCATGGCAGACCGGTCCGATGAAGTTCGATGTCCCCGGCATCTTCCGCGTCGGCGGCGTCGATATTCGTCGGCCGAAGGCCGTTCGCTACCTCGACGGCATTTAAGGGAGGCGGCAATGAAGGTCACCAACACCCAAAAGGGCCCCCGCGGCGTCAACGCGGTGAACGGCCCGGTTCTCATTGAGCCGGGCGAGACGGTCGAGGTCGAAATCTTCGACCGCGAGAAGGCTCATATCGAGGCTTCGAACTGGTTCGAGATCGACGGCGAATACACCGAAAACCCGGTCGTTGTCGTCGCAGGGGCTCCGGTCCTCAAGGAAGCAGCCGATAACACCGGCTCCGAACTTGAGCGCCTTCAGGCTCTGCTTGCCGACCGCGACGCCGAACTGGCGAAGCTCAAGGCACAGCAGGAAGAGCCGCCGAAGACTGCCGCCGAGGTCCTGGAAATGGCTAAGGATCCGGCCGTCCAGTTTATGTCCTTCAAGGCAGCAGCTGCGAAGCTGCTCGGCGACAAGACGCCGGCCAAGAAGGACGAGATCATCGCGGCACTCGAAGACCTGGCAACCAAGCCCGGCGCATAAGCGCCGGGTTCTACCCACCGGAGAATGACATGGCTGGATACGGCGATAACGACGGCTTCACGGCTTACGCTACGGCGGCCGGCTATGTCTTCCCCGATGGTACGACCGATGCCCAGAAGACCGCGGCGCGCCAGCGCGGTTCTCTGGTGATCGATCGGTACGAGCCTCGGTTCAATGGCCGCCGCTCCGGCGGCTATGCCCAGGAGCGGGCATGGCCGCGCACCGGTGCGTCGACCTATTACGGGGAGGCGATCCCATCCGGCGAGGTGCCTGTCCCAATCATCAACGCTTCCTATGAGGCCGCGTTCCTCGAAACGACGAACCCCGGCAGCCTATCGCCCGTCGTCACCGGCACCTCGACGGTCAAGCGTGAGAAGGTCGGGCAGCTTGAAGTCGAATACGCGACGTCGTCGTCGACCGATATCGACGATGTGGTCGCGCTTGCAACTCCGGTCGTCACCACGATCGAGGGGCTGCTGTGGCCGTTCTTGACGCCAGTCTGGCCCGGGGCGCTGGTAGTCTGATGGTCAACCCGCTCTACGCGCGCCTACAGGCAACGGCGCAGCGCCTCATCGCCAAGTACGGCCAGACCGGCGTCGTCACCCGCGTGATCCCGCCCGATCCCGTCCTAGGCGGCGAGCCGGTGCCCACGCCATACCCGGCAACGCTCGTCCCGATGGCCTACGAGGCCCGCTACATCGACGGCACCACGATCAAGACCGGCGACATGCAGATCTACATCTCGTCGGTCGGCCTGGCGGTCGAGCCGACCGTCGGCGACGTCGTCACTGCCAACGGTACCGACTACGCCATCGTGAATGGCGACCCGAACAAATACGACGGGGTGACCAACGTCGTGTTCATCGTGCAGGGGAGACGTTAAGGGTCTATCTGGGGCTTCACCGCTGTGAAGACCTTGAAGTATCTCTGTATGGTTTCGAGGTACGGTGAGTGAGTGGTCGCCGCCATCTTCTTGGTGATTTCTACGACGCTGACACTTTCTCGGAATGAACTGTTATCCTTGCGACGCGAAGCCTCCGAATGAAGAAATTCGATCGGCGCAAAGGATTTCAGCAGATATTCGTTGTGATGCCCCGTCAGATCCGGCCATTTGCCAAGCAGTTGATTTTGGTTGTCGAAGAACTGCTGGTAGTCCCTGTTCGACCCACCTCCGTCCAATCGCACTAAGTAGATTTTTGCTCGCCTCGTGCTTTTTTGGTTTACCGATTTCTTCGCCATTCTCAGCACCTCCGTGTGGGGGGCTCTTCGTAGCGACCTGGCTTTAATGCCCGGTTACTCAAACCAGTTGCGAGCGATCAGGGGGATGAATGACCTTCGACGAATTGCTCGCCACTTACGAGCCACGCCTTACGGCCGCGTTTCGAGAAGCGATAGACGAAATCCGCTCCTCCATCGTCTTGGCACGCGTCATCGAGCGACTTGAACGTGGCGACATAAATGGCGCGGTCGAAGCGATGCAGATCGAGTCCGAGGCTTTCTCGGCTCTCGAAATAGCCCTTCAGGAGGCCTTCAACGCCGGCGGCACGAATGCCGTCGTCGAACTGCCGAAGGTAACCGACCCGCAAGGCAACCGTGTCATCTGGCGCTTCGGCGTTCGCAATCCGGCCGCCGAGGCGATCCTGCGCGAGTTGTCGTCGACGATGGTCACACACATCACCGACGATCAGCGGCAGGGCATCCGCCAGGCGTTGGAAGCGGGCCTCACCAGAGGTGCGAACCCACGATCGACGGCGCTCGACGTCGTCGGTCGCGTCAACAGGGTGAGCAAGCAGCGCGAGGGCGGCGTCATCGGCCTGACGCGCCACCAGATCGCCTTCATCGAGCGGGCCCGCGTCAATCTCGCCTCGGGCGACCCGGAGTTGATGAAGCAGTACTTCGAGCTCAAGACCCGCGATAAGCGCTTCGACCGGACCATCGTGGCGGCCATGCGCGAGGGTAAGCCGATCACCGGCGACGCGCTCTCGAAGGTCATTGGCCGGCTGCGCGACAAAAACCTGCTTCTCCGCGCGGAGATGCTGGCGCGAACCGAAACCATGATGGCGCTCGGCTCGGCTCGCGATGAAGCGATGCGTCAGCAGATCGAAAGCGGGAAGGTCCAGGCGCAAGACGTGACACCTACTTGGCAGACTGCCGGTGACAATCGGGTGCGCCATACCCATCGATCTCTCAACGGTCAGACGGTTGCATTCGGGGAGACCTTTGTGAGCCCATCCGGTGCGCGGCTCCGGTATCCAGGAGATCCGCAGGCGCCCATCTCGGAGACTTCGGGCTGCCGCTGCCGGCTGCAATACAAGATCGACTACATCGGCGCGGTCACCCGGCGCTACAGAGCCGAGATGGCGTGATGGCGACGCTCACGTTTAGCGCAGCGGTCGCTCAGTGGGCCGATAAGGTCGAAGGCGCGGTCGAGGCAGTTTTCAAGGAAGCTACGCAAGAGGTCGTCGAGGAGATGCAGACACCCGTCGCGCAGGGCGGGCGAATGCGGGTCGACACTGGCTTTCTGCGCGCCTCCTTGCTTGCGTCCTCGACATCGATGCCGGCGATCAATGCCTCGTCCAAGCCAGCTGAGGGCAGGGCTTACACACCCGATTTCGCCCAGGTTGAGGCAGTCATAGCCGGCGCCGATATCGGGGACACGCTCTATTTGGGATACACCGCCGCATATGCGGGCCACAGGGAATACGGCTCAAACAGCCAGCCAGCCGACGGCTTCGTCCGGTTGGCCGCCCAAAACTGGCCGATTATCGTGGATCGAAAGGCAGCTGAGTTGAGGGCCCGCCTGGGTCTTTGATCGCTGCATTGTTGTCGATGTTCTTTTCCATCGCCGCCAGCAAACCAAGTTGAAGCAACGTCAACGATTTTCGGGCGGCCTTGAGAGAGGTGTCGCCTCGCACCGTTGCGCCCGAATCCCGGCCCAACGCCAGCAGCGCGGCATGGATGCGCTCATAGACTTCGTCGTCGCTGAGAGGCGGCTTTTCAGACATAGGCAATCGATACATGGCGACCGGGACCGACGCAATAATCTTCAAGGCACTGACCGATCGGTTGCGGGCCATGCCGCAGGTCTTGCCCATAGCAGGCCCGAACGTCGTCTTTCCGGCGGCCGGTCAGCATACGCCGGCAAAGTACCTGCGCCTCTCCTTCATGCCCAACCGGACACGCCAGATCACCATGGGCGATGATCCTCAGCAGAAACGAGGCCTTCTGCAAGTCTCGGTCGTCTGGCCGGTCGGGGAGGGCATCATCGACGCGCTCGAGGTCGTCGATCAGGTCATCGACCACTTGCGAGCCCTGGGCGGCTGGCACATTCCAAGAGGATGACCGGGTGCAGATCCCTGTCTCCATTCCCTACCACGCCTTCGAACCGGAGAACTGACATGGCAAACAAGGCAACGAAGAAGGGCAGCAAGGTCTATGTTTGCGCGCTCGCCCAGAATACCGATCTCATACAGTCCGCTTATGTGGCGCTGACCTGGGTGCAGGTCGGGAAGGTCGGCAACGTCGGTGATTTCGGCGCCGACAGCACAATGAACAGCTACAACACGCTCGACGAGCCGGTTACCCAGAAACAGAAGGGCACCGCCAATGCGGGCGACCCGCAGATCGAAGTCGCTTCCGTTTTCGACGACGCCGGCCAGATTATCCTGCGCACCTTTGGCGACCCGCTCAACCTCGACAACATGGCCATCAAGATCGAGCGCAACGACGGCGGCGCCGGCAAGACGAACACGATCTTCTACAGCCGCGGTGTCGTTTCCGGCCCGCTCTACCCGGGCGGCGGCTCTGACGATTTCGAACTCGAACGTTTCACGATCGGCCTCAACCAGCTGCCGATCCGCGTCAATCCAACTGCCATACCGTAATCAGAGGTGAAAACATGGACATTTCCAAGCTCGTCAATTCTGAAGACCTCTATGAACTGAAGCTTACCGGCCCAGACACGGACGAACTCATCGGCATCCGCTTCATGATCCGTTCGGCCGAGAGCGACGCTGTAAAGCGTGTCGTTCGCCAGCACAGTGACAAGTTCCTCGCCAGCCGCAAGAAGAAGCTCACCTCGAGCAAGGTTGAGGCCGAATATCTCGACAAGGCTGCTGCCTCCGTGGCGTCCTGGGACTGGGGCGACCACGATTGGAAGGGCGCCAAGCCGGAATGCACCTTTGAGCAGGTGCGCGAGGTGCTGGAAGAAGCGGGCTGGATCTACGACCAGATTGCAGCGGCATCGGAGGACCGGGCAAATTTTACGAAGATCTCGGCGAAGCCCTAGCCGAGGCTGTGGCCGTTGTCGCTCGTTACGACAGCGTCCGCGACAAGGATGGCGAGACCAGGCGCGAGCGCAATGAGGCCTTCGCGACAGAAAGCCCGGAAGCGGAGGTGCCGGATTACGGTGCCTTCATCTGGGATTGGTTTTGGGAACTCCGTCAGTCGCAGCCGCCGGGGTTCTCTGGACCGGTACCTGTTTCCAATCTCGAATTGATAACCTGGTGTCAGGTGACCGGAAATATTGTCAGCAGGGAGGAAGCCTCGATCCTCAAGGTGATGGACGCAAGGTTCTGCGCTGAGATCGAGAGGGAGAGTGAGGCCATCAGGGCAAGAGAGACTGCAAACTAACTGGCGGACGGCCCCGTCTTGTTAGTCTTGGGTTTCTCTTTCAGTTCGGCGACGCGCATGCGGATCTTTTCCAACAACTCTCGAGCTTGCTTCTGGACAATCAACGCCTTCTCAATCGCCTCGTCGGAGCCATAAATGGCGATAGAACCCACGACGCGGTCAACGTGTCGAAGCTGGGTTTCGGCTTTGCGTTCAATCTTTCTGAGTTCAGTAACGTTGGCCGCTGCGTCAGCGGAAGCCGCCAATGCCGCGATGATTTCCGGTTCATTGGAAACAAACTCCTCGCGCTGCTCCTCTTCTTTTTGGCGGCGCTCTTCACGACGCTGCTCCGGCAACGACTGGTGTAGCGAGGGTAGGCGGTTCATGTGCCGGAGAGCTTCAGTCTTTGCTATGTCGACAGTCTCATACGGTTCGGAAAAATACGGTTCGCGTCGATCGTTCGGGTCACCAATGGTGAACTTCCATCCGCCATCGGATTCGAACACAGTGACGTGTTTGCCGTGGTAAATCTGCGTCGGATTTCCCTTATCGGAGGAGCCCCACTCCTGCTGACGAGGCTGCGATTTTTGGTGCGCTTTAGAAGGTCTCGACTTCTGAAATAGATAAACAGCAGCACCTGCTGCGGCCAATAAGACTAACCAGAAAATGCCGGCCTCCATTCGTGTGCCATCGCAGTGGATCATGTCACAACTTGTCGAGGAGTCGAGTCTTCTAGTTCTTCCTTAGTGCCGTCTTCATAGAGGACGGCACTAAGGGTTATTTGTACGCGCGGTAAACTGACCCGCCCCAAATACTGACCTTAGGAAATGTGGCTTTGGCGGCGGCTTCCGCTTCATCAAGCTGCCTTCCCAATGCTGGATCTGAAACTGCTTCAAACACGGCGTCATCAAGTCGAGACCCAGCAGGCAGAGTCTCTTTCAGATCGATTGCAGCACTCACCGCTTCTGTCACGCACGTAGCTGTGCCGATGATATTGCCTTCGTTAAGCTCGGCGCACTTCGTCCGTAACGGTTGACCCGCTGCTGGATAGATATTCTCGAACGCATCAAGAGTTTTGATCGAGACATGCGCGTTGGGGAGGCACTCGGCGACCGCGACAAAGGTGCCGGAGGTTGCCTTGCAATACTCAACGGCGCGCGGGTCCGCCTTTTGATCAGCAGCGTTGGCCGCGAGCCCTGAGCTCATTGCTGCAAGTGCAACAGCAACCGCAAATTTGCGCATGAATCATCCTCCGATTGAAGGGCAGGACGATATCGCACGTTCTTTGAAAAGGAAAAGCCATGGCCGATGTCGCCACGTTGGGCATTCAAGTCAAAACAGACGGGACTGAGCGGGCGACGGCAGAGCTCACCAAGGTTTCAGGCGCCGCGGCGCGCGCGCAGGCTGAGGTTGAAGGCCTGAACGTCACGAATCGTGGCGTCACAGGCGCGGCTTCGGTAGCTGCCAAGGCCTATGCCAATGAGGGTGCAGCGGCAGCCGCCGCATCCAAGCAGGTTCAAATGTTAAACTTGGCGGCCAACCAGAATTCGTCCGGTCTCGTCAAGATGAACAATACCGCAAATCTGGCGGCCCAAGGCTTCGATATAGTTACCACCGCCGCTGGCGGGATGAACGCAGGCTTGATCGGCATGCAGCAGGGCCTGCAGGTCGCCCAAGTGGCGATGATGTCGTCGGACAGCTTCGCCAAAACGCTCGCCGCATCGTTTGCGGCGATGCTTTCGCCCGTGACATTCTTGGCTGTGGCGTTGACCACCCTGGCGGCTGTGGGCATTCAAACCGTCAACTGGAGCAAGCTTGCAGCTTCCGCCCTTGAGTTGCTTGCCTCGGTTCTCGAAGATATCGCCCCCTATGCAGTCGCGGCGGCCGCGGCCCTGGCTCTGTTGTACGCCCCGGCAATTGTCGGAGGCGTCGTGTCGCTAATAGCCCTTCTTGGCCGATTTGTTGTCCAACTGGGCATTGTGGCCGGGTCACTTCTTCTCGCTAACCCAGCAGTCGCATTCATTGCGGGTATCACTGCAGCTGTTGCAGCGGCGGTCGTGTTTCGTGATGAACTCGCGGAGATTTTCGGTCGGGACATCGTGGCTGACGCGAAGAATGGGATCAACTTCATCGTCGGGGCCTTCGTCGGCGGTTTCAATGCGGTCAAAGCCGCCTGGGACAAGCTGCCGGCTGCCTTGGGGGACGTTGTCTATTCTACCGCTCAAGGCGTGATCAAAGCAGTTCAGGCGATGGTGCAAACCACCGTCGGCGGCATCAACAACCTCATAAACAAGTATGCGCTCTGGTCGGCGTCAATCGGGCGCCCGCTTCAGAACTACAATGACATGATCATCGAACCCATCGAGTTCGGCAACATCACCAATCCTTACAAAGGCGCGGCTGGTGGAGCATTGCAGACCGCTATCGACGAAATGAAGGCCGCTCAAGGCACCGACTATGTCGGGGGCGTGGTGGACGCGATCGGGCGCGGCGCCTCAGCGGCATCCGATAAGCTGCGCGAGCTCGCCAAGGGCCTGACCGACGTCGACGAGAAGTCGAAGAAGCGCGCCGGCAAGAGCGAACAGGAGAAGTACGCCGACATTGTCGCCGGGGCGGAGCGCCAGATCGCAATGCTCGAGGCGGAGCGGGACGCAATGGGCCTGACAGAACGGGCCGCGGCCGCGCTCCGCTATGAGCAGCAGTTCCTGAACGAAGCGCAGCAGCGCGGCATCTCGCTCACTGACGCCCAGAGGAGCGAACTGGCTGGTCTCGCCGAGACCATGGCGACGATCGAGGAAGAGACCCGGCTGTTGGGCCAGGCGCTCGACTTCGGCAAAGCGCTGACCCGGGGCTTCTTCGATGACTTCTTCGCCGGGATCGAGCGCGGAAAGTCGATATGGCGATCCTTTGGTGACGCAGCGCTCGGTGTTCTCGACCGCATCGCCGACAAGCTGCTGACCGACGTCATCGATGCGGTATTCACCGTTAGCAACGCAGGGAAGGGCGGCGGTGGTCTGTTGGGAATTCTCGGCGGTATCTTCGGAGGCTCCTCCGCTGCTGATCCCTGGGCGGGCCTGCGCGGTTACGCGACTGGTACGCCTTCGGCGCGGCCGGGTGTAGCTTGGGTTGGCGAGAAGGGGCCTGAGCTGGTCCGCTTCAAAGGCGGCGAAGAGGTGATCCCGAATCATCGCCTGTACCGGCCAGCAAACACCAACGCACCCGCACAAAGCAGTTCGTCCGCTCAAGCGCAGCCTATGCAGGTCGTCCTTCGCGTCATCGGGGAGGAAGGTCCGATGTTCCGGCCGACAATCCGATCCGAGAGCGAGAACGTGACCATCGAGAACATCCGCGCCTACGATCAGGGCAAGCGAAACGAGTACGACAACGGCGGTGAGGTCTACTGATGCCAGATCCAGTTCCTCTTCCGAAATTCACCGACGGACGGAAGGATTGGGCCGAATGCAGGTTCGACCCAATCCAGCCTCGCAATAGCGATCAGATGGAAGGCCGCCGAACCGAAAGCCAGACATTCGGAACGCCCTTTTGGGTTGCCAGCTATGTGACCCGTCCACTGCTTCGTCCTGAGTTCGGCGTCATGGATGCATTTATGATGCAGCTTGACGACAATGGGCAGACGTTCTTCGCCCACGATGTCTTCCGGCCTCGGCCCATAGCTCACGACACCGGTTTCCCGCTTTCCGGCACCAAAGCCGGGGGCGGGACATTCAATGGCGATGCCGTCTTTCAAGCGATTGCGAACCCGACCACAATCGTGGTTTCCGGGCTCCCTGTTGGCTTTCGTCTGTCGCCCGGAGACTATGCCGAGATCAGGAAGAGCCAGCTTGTGCGGTCCCTGCATCGGATCATCGCGCCGGCGACCGCAAACGCAAGCGGCGTCGCGACGTTGTCGATCCGATACGGCCTGGACACCGGCGTCTTCAACACAACGTGCACCGTTCATTTCGAGAAGCCGTCGTGCACCATGCAAATCGATCCCGGCAGTTACGACGGGAAGAAATCATGGGCAAACCGCTCTCCCTCGTTCACAGCAACTGAGGTTTTCTACTCGTGAGCATTCTTGATCCCGCCGTCGTCGCTGCCCTTGAGAGCGGGCATATTTCACGTATCGACCTGATCCGCTTCGATTTGCCCGGCAAGACGGTTGGCTATCACAGGGGCGGTCGGCCCTACACCTACAATGGGCTGACCTATCTGCCGAACCGGTTCCTTCAGCCGGGGGAGATGCGCAGCGCGCTCGGGGTGTCGGTCACAAGCCGAACCGTGCGTTTTTCGAACATCCCGGTCACAAATCCCGAGGATGCAATCGCGCGGCTCGAGCTCTACGACTACCCCAATTCTCCGGTCATCCTCACGCACCTCGCCGGTGTGCCGAACAGCGACCAGGTGCTCGGCATCCTTGCTTCCAGCATCTATGAGATCGACAACGTTCGCTATGAAAAGGGCGCGGTCGACGATAGCGGCACCCGCACGCTCTCGGTCACAATCGAGCTGCAGCCGTCTGGTCGATCGGCGCGCGGTCAGACGCTGGTGAAGCGATCGCAGGCTGAGCAGCAGTTTGACAATGACGAAACCGACACGGGGCTCGAATACGTCGCCACGGTCGGAACGATCCCCGAGGAATGGGGACAGGTTTCGAGGTAATCATGGAACGGTTTCGTATCGGATCGGCCACGCTGACGCGTGAGCTGTCGACCCCCTATGCCTATGGCTCGGCCGATTGCTTTCATCTCGGCTGCGCCATGGCGGATGCGTTGCACGGCACATCGCTCGTCGAGAAATATCGCGGCACCTACAAGACCTTGAAGGGCGCGCATATCGCGCTGCGCCGACGCGGGTTTTCGAGCCTTGTCGATTTCTGGTCGGCTGAACTCGGTCAGGAACCGGATGGCGCCGGGTCAGCGCAATACTTCGACCTGGTCATTCTGCGACTTGCCGACGGGGCCGAGCATGTCGGCGTCTGCAACGGCCTACGCTTCACCACCAAAACCGAGAATGGCCGTTCCGATCATGGCCTTTCCGACGTCATCGCGACCTTTCATCTCGGATAGTTCCTAAATGGCAATCTTCTCTGCAATCGGCACGCTGCTGGCGGGCACGGCGACGTTGTCGCTGTTCGGTGCGTCTATTTCTGTCGCGAAGCTGATTGGTGGCGCTCTGGCTTTTGGCACCAAATTCGCCTTCTCGAAAGCGACTCAGCCGAAGAAGCAGAAGTTCACTGCCGTTCAAGGGCAGGTCCAGATGGGCGGTGACGTTCCTGCCGGCTCGCTCTTCGGCACTGGCAAGACGAAGGGACATCGCGCCTATTACGCCAAGTGGGACAAAGGCAACAAGATGAATGCCGATGTCTTCATCCTGGCGAACGGCTGGTGCGATGGACTGGAGCCGTACTTCTATATGTTCGGCTCCAAGGCCAACCTCATTGCGAAGCCTGTGGTTGGCGGAGAGGCCGCGCGCTACTTCGTCGAAGGCTACATTGATGGCGACGGCAATAGCTCGATCGATATTCGCTTTTATGACGGTCGACCGGGGCAGGTGGCTGATGCCGAGCTTGTCTCAAAGACGGCGGCTCTGGGCAACTCGTGGAAGAACACCAGCCGCCTGAGTGGCATCTGTTACGTCGTCGTCTACCGGTACTATCATCTCAAGTTCTTCCGTGATGCGGGCAGGGGGCGGCCGGATTTTGAATGGGTGTTGCGCGGACTTCGTGAATACGATCCGACGAAAGATTCAACGGTCGCGGGCGGCAACGGCCCGCAGCGGATCAATGATCGCTCGACCTGGGTGCACACGCTCAATCCGGCTATCCATCGCCTCAATTATCAGCTTGGGCTTCGAGGTCTGCGCTCTGGTCGCTCGATCGTGGGCGAGGGCAAGAGCCTCGGCCAACTCGATCTCGCGTCCTATTTCACGGCCATCAACTATTGCCGCACGCTGAGGAAGGGAAAGCCGGTCTATCAGTGTTCGCTTTGGGTGGACGGTGATACCGACCATACCGAAGCGCTGTCTGCCTTCGATGACGCGATGGCGGGTTATGGCGTCAACAGGCGCGGCCTTTCCGGCGTCATCGTCGGCGCGCCGCAGATCCCTGTTCTCGACATCACGCCGCAGGACATACCGGCGAAGCGCGCTAAGCAGAAGCAGCTCCGCAAGTCGGCCTTTGCGCTCTACAACCATCTATCCGGCCAGTTCACCTCTCCGGATGCTATGTGGAATCCGGAAAGTCTGAAGACAGTGGTCGTCAATGCGGACGTTGCCGCCGACAAGCGCCCGCGGCAGACGTCCAACGACTTCCTTCAGGTGCACGACGCCGACGTCGCTCAATATCTGCTCAACATCCGCTATCGCCAGAACCGCAAGGGTGGCACGGCGACGGTCCCCGTCAGCCGTCGCGTGGGCTTTGCAGTGCAGGAAGGTGAATGGGTCACCTACGAAGGCAAGACCTGGATGGTCGCGGAATGGCGGCTCTCGGAGCAGTTCGAAGGCACACTCGAACTCACCGAGGCGGGCGCCGACATCTATGACGACGCCGACATCGCGCCGGGTCCGATCGTCATTCCGCCCTTAGCGCCGATCAATCCGTCGCAGTTGTCGGTCATTCAGAATTTTGGTGTGGTGACCGACGTTATCGCTGGCGCCAGTGGCAGCCAGGTCCCGTGCCTGCGCTTCACCTGGACCCCGCCAGAAGATCCGACCATCGTCTCGGTCAACATCACTTATCAGATCGTGGGCGACACTCAGACCTTTAGCGATGTGTCGAATGACCCTGAGAGCGGGCTGAAGCTGACGACGGACAACGTGGTCTCGGGTAAGGCCTACCGTGCGAAGGCGACGATCACGACGAACCCGGATCGGTTCCGGACGGAAACGCCGTGGGTGACGACTGCCGCTCCGACCGGCAATTTGAGCGTACTCGACAACTCGATCACCGCCACGAAGATAGCGGACGCCGCCGTTACGGCCGACAAGATCATGAACGAGGCGATCACCAGCATTAAGCTGGCGGCCGAGGCGGTCACGACAGCGAAGATCCAGGTCGGTGCGATCGACGCGCTGCGCCTTGCCGACAACTCGGTTGTGGCGAATAAGATCGCCAACGCGGCGGTGACCGGCGCGAAGATCGCGGACGCGGCAATCACCGGCACCAAGATCGTCGATCTTGCCATTACCGAGACGAAGATTGCCAACGATGCGATCTCGACCCCCAAGCTGCAGGCACTCGCGGTCTCGGCCGACAAGCTGCAGGCGAACTCGGTCACGGCCGGCAAGATCGCGGCGAACGCCGTCACCGCAACGGCGCTTGCGGCGGACTCTGTCACAGCACGCTCGCTGGTCCTGACGGACTTCTCCAACATCGCGGACAACGGCTGGCAGCAAGGCACGCTCGACGGCTGGTCGACGAGCTTCATGCAGGAGTTCGTGCTTGCGGCGGCGGCCGGCGATCAGGCCGGCTGGCGGATGCGAAGCATTGGCCGCGATCAAGCGGTCTCGCAGTGGATCGCTTGTACGCCCGGTGAGCAATATTACTTGGAGGCGTGGGTCTATCAAACCGATGCGTCGCCGGCCAACCTCTACTGGTTCGCCTGGGATGCGACGGGCGTGAGCTGGACGGGCCAAGCGATAGCCACCACCAATCTCAAGAACCAATGGGTCCGTCTTCGCGGGATCGCGACAGTGCCCGCCGGCAAAGTGCGAATTGCGATGGCACTTACGACCGATCGGACGGCAGGGGTCGGAACTGAAACCTACTGGACGAAGCCGGTCATGCGACGCGCCTCGGGCGCAGAGCTGATCGTCGATGGCGCCATTCTTGCGAAGCATCTTTCAGTCGGTTCGGGGAAAAATATGCTTCCGAACACGGAAAACTATGGCTTCACCCAGGATTGGTCCTATTGGAACCAGAACGGCATCGCCAACCGCCAATGGAGCTATCGCTCGGACGGAGATACTTGGGCGCTGGCGGGGCAACCGGTCACGATCGTGTTGGAGCAGACCGATGCGAATGCCGATTTTTCCGCACAGCAGTGGACTTGCGATCGACGCATCCCGGTAAAGGCCGGAGTGCGGTACGAGGCGTTTGCCTTTTTCGGTTCTCACCGGTGCCAGCATTTCGTGGGAATATCTTTTTCCGACAGCGCCGGGGTTTGGATTTCAGAGGCAAGTACTGGCTGGATCAATGAGCAAGTTCAGATCAGCAATGGCAAGGCGCTGACGGGCTATGCACAAGCTGGCGTCTTCGCGATCGCACCCGCCAATGCAGCCACCGCGATGTTCTTTGTTCGGAAATCCGCGACCCTACCCGGCCAAGCGAATAGCTACATGCACATGGTCAGGCCGTACTTCGGCGAGGCATACCCCAACCAGACGCAATTCTCGCCTTGGGAGCCGGGTGGTATCACCACGATCGGTGCGGATTATATCCGAACGGGCGCCGTCATTGCCGGAAAGATCGCCGCGAACGCGGTCACCGCCGGAACGATCGCGGCCGGCGCGGTGACGGCAGAGAAGATCGCCGCGAGCGCAGTGACGGCCGACAAGATTGCCGCCAACTCGATCGGCGCGGTCCACATCGCTGCGAACTCCATCACGGCGAGCAAGCTCGTCCTGACGGACTTCTCCAACATTGTCGACAACGGTTGGCAGCGGGGCACGCTGGAGGCGTGGTTTACCCAGAACCAGCAAGCCTTTTACTTCGGCCCGAACGAGCAAGGCGGGGACGCGGCCGGATACATCCTGCAAACTCTTGGCCGAGATTGCGCGACCTCGCAGCGAACCGCTTGCTCGCCGGGAGAAGCCTACTTCTTCGACGCTTGGGTCTACAATACGGACGCCAGTCGCGCGAACCTCTACGCGATTTTCACGGACGGCAACGATGGCGCCCATACGTGGTGGGCCGCGACGGGAACTGACGTCAAAAACGCTTGGGTCAGACTTCAGGGCCGGCTGACCGTACCGGCTGGCAAGGCGTTCATCCGGATGTTGTTGCAGGTTGATCGGACGGCCGGAACAGGTTCATCCACATTTTGGTCAAAGCCGGTCATGCGTCGCGCCGCGAATGCCGAGCTGATCGTCGACGGGGCCGTCACCGCGAACAAGCTGAACGTGAACAGCCTTTCAGCTATCTCCGCGAACTTCGGCGACGCCTACTTCTCCGGCATCGCCCGAAGCGTCAACGGCAAGCTCCTGTTGGACTTCAACAACGGCGGCATCGAGGTATTCACCTGATGGCGAGGATCCGGATCGGCAACGACTACACCGGCGCCGGTGCGCTGAAGATCATGAAAAGCAACGCCGACGATCCCTATTCGACGCCGGATAGTGAGCGCTGGAAGTTCCTCTACAACAGCAAGTTCGGCATTCAGGCGAGCTTGTGCGACATCTGGGTCGTCAACACGTTCCAGGCGGGCAACGGCGTCACCTACTATCCGCCCGGAAGCAATGCGGCGACATTCACTTACATGTCTCTCACCGTTGCGCAGGGAACGCTTTGGGGCTTTCGCAACTCGGCGTTCCCGACGCTCCGCTACAATGTCCCGCTATTCGACGTGAAGGCGAAGAAGGGCGGCGGCAGCAACGTCTACAATCAACAGATGGTCGCCTGGACCGACAACGGGGAATACTACCACGGTCAGGGTGGTTATTACGCCGTGGGGAATTACGCCCAGATGGGATGGGCGGAGAACATGGTTCTCAACAACAATCTGGGGAACTTCGCCTACGGGATGCCGATCATCGTCACGCCGAATGACGGTATCGATGCATTCAACAAATTCCGATCACGCGACAAGCGTCTGATTGTCTGGAATTTGCCGGGGAACAATGTCGCTCCGGATGATGCTCCTGTCTTGGCGCCGAACGGGACCAAGACCATCAAGATCACCTCAACTGAAACGAAGATCGCCAAGCCGGGGTACAACGTCGACACCGCGACGCCTCAACAGATGGCTTTCGACCTCTCGAAAATGCCGGTGAAGGTGATCGCGGCGGCTGACATCGCGCTGCCGGCCGGCGTGAGCTACTACAACACCGGAATTCCCCTCCCGGACACTGTCGTGCTCGACGTTCATTTCTACGACAGCGCGACGATCATGTATCCGTCCAACCCGCAAGTGCTCGATTTCGGCGCCGAGTACTGGTTCGACGGGACGAACATCGGTTTCAACGCAACAAAGGCAATGCGCGCCCGGTTCATGCTCTATCTTGAGGATACGAGCGCGCCGACGGGCGGAAGCAATAAGCCCCTTCGGAAATTCACCGAGGGTGGCGTGGACGTCGTCCAGATCCTGCGTCCAGGCTCCGCCGACCCGCCGTCATGGGCTGACATCATTGTCGATAGTCGGCGCCCGCAAGTCCAGATACTGGCGCAAGGGTACTTCACTTTCGGCGCCGGCAATGGCGTCATCACGGACATTCCCTTTGATGGGACGGGCATGTTCCCGATGGTGAAGTACCTCACGCATCACGGCGCCGGAAACGGTGCGAGCCTCGGACAGACCAACCTGCCGATGTCGTGGAGCGCGATGTGGCGCCTGCCGTTCGTGAAGCGGCTGAAGTACATCTACAACGGCAACCAGGCGCACGCCGGGGAAAGCACCTATTGCGAGCTGACGGGCAACAATGCCCGGTTTGTCACCTTCGCCGGCAACGTCGGCGATTACTACAATCGCAACGACAGTCCCGGTACGTGGCGCACCTCCGGCGCCTACGCGCCCGTTGGCATCCGCTACTTCATTTTCGGCATCCCCCAACCCTAAGAGGACACCCGCATGTACAGCATCGAAAACAGCTACAACCCGATGATGGAGGCGCTTCACGCGGCGATGGCGGCCGGGACCATCCATCGCTCGATGGCCGCCACCGCATGGTGGCTCGGTCGCCAGCAGATCATGAACGAGCGCGAATACTGGTTCCAGGTCGCCGGCCGGGTCACATCTATGCTCCCGGCCGCCGATCGAGACGCGATCGTTGCGCAGCTCGGCAAGCAAGAAGACGCCTATGTCGATAACCCGATCTCGGATTGGCCGGTTCTGCCCCCAGCGCTGGCGGGCCTGTTCACCTCCTGGGACCCCGTCCAGCCCGCTCCGGATCTTGTCGCGTTGCGGGCTGACGCTGTCCGCAAGGTCGATCGAGAAGCCGAGAAGTATCGGCGGAATTTCATCACGCCCGGCTCCGGCCAAGTCATGGCCTACCAGCAGAAGCTTGCTGAGGCGCGCGCGGCTGTGGCCGACCCGCCGGCAGCCGAAAGCGAGATCCCGCACATCGTCGCAGAGGCGGCGATCGACAGCGTCACGGTCGAGGTCAAGGCCAGCGAGATCATCGCTACCTTCGTGCAGTGGCAGAACGTATCGGCCGAGATCGAGGCTAAACGCCTCGGCGCAAAGAAGGCCATAGCCGAGGCGGCCACGATCGAGGCGATCAACGCTGCCGCAAACGTCAACTATGGAGCCTGAAATGTCCTCACTTGCAGCATCCCTGAAGAAACAACTGGCGCTCGCCCACGAAGAGAATGAACGACATGCGAACAGCCTGGACACAGTGGTGGCAGCGCTGAATGAGACCCTGACGGCGTTGGAGAGCCACGATCCGGATTTTGTCGCCGGCATGCGTGCGCGCTTCGGCGTGGCACGGGTGACCCCGCAGTCGGGTGTGGTTGGGGCCCTGACGGCGATATCAGACGAAGCCTAAAGGGAGTCTAGCTTCTCAAGCGTTCTGCCTGTGCCACGTGTCAATCGCTTCGCACAGAAACTTACGAAATGGGTGAATGAACAGTGGGCTTGCCGCGCCGTCTGGGGAAAATCGATACAGCGCGTCGGTCTCGTCAGTATCCCAAGTACCCAGAAACTCGCCGTCGTCGGTAACGACAGAACCGTCGTCAAGCAGATTAACGCGGTATCGCGGCTTTGCGGAATCCATCTCTGTCTCCAATCAGATCGCTCGCGTCACCACTTGGGCTGCGACCGATACCAGTAAAGCCGCCAGTGCGACGGCCGTTCCAAATCGTACGATCTTCATCCGGCGCCTGCGAGCGCCATCCCAATCATAGCCCATCATGCTCCCCCCTGAACGAGAGCAACCTTGCGTCCGTGCTTGTGGCGCTGGACAAATACGGGAGCAAGGTAGACGTGAGGCTTGAATGAAGGGAAATTTCAGCTGTAGATAGCGCCGTCTGTGAATTCGAACGCTCAGACGGGGCCCTCTTCTCTTATTCGTAGGAGAAGGGGCCTTTTGCGTTTCGGAGCGCGCTCGTCACGACCTGGCCGCGTGCTTTGAACAGGACCTCTCAGTATGAAGATGGCCAACCAGCTCGAATTCGTATGCGACCTTGGACCGGGCCACTTTCGATCAATGACAAGGGATTGTTGACCGGATCCCAGAGGATCGCATCTAGAAGCCGCGTTACCTCCTCTTCGATCCCTCTGCTTGCCACCTCGTACTCAAATACAAGATGTTGATCTGGTTGTTCTGCTTCTCGCAGTTCTTCTAACCGTTCGGCGGCGAGTGCATACGCCTCGAAAAGGTCATTCAGCTCCGCCGGGCAGACATCAGCTTCGAGCGCTCGTCGAAATTTCGGCAGTCTCACCCATAAACGGCGCCGCCCCAGTTCCCTGAGTTTTTGCATTTTCCTCTCCCATTTCAGTGCAATCTAAGGTGGCGCTGCCAAGGAAGAGTTAAATCAATATTTCAATTGCGAGCGACCTCGGTAAACGACGAGCTCACTTGTCCTGCCGAGCTTCGCCGCGTTGGCCCGACGGCAAAACCGCAGCCCCGGGGTCTATGGGGCTGCGGTTCTGAGTGCCAGTTGTAACGTGCAGGGACAATGGCAACCGACCATAGATTGCGGGGGAGCGGGTTAATTTAGCCTTTCCACGCGGACGTGATCTTTGGAGCCCTTCAAAGCCGTTGCCGCGTCTCCCGTTGCTTTTCAGTCTTTCTACAACCTGTCCCTTTGAGAAGTATTTTCAAGATGACATACCGCCTGCCGCTGGATTGGCTCCAGCCGGTGAAGATGTCGCGTATCATCGCGCATTGGAGTGCCGGCGCCCATCGAGCATCCGAGCTCGACAAGGAGCACTATCACCTGATCGTCGAAGGTTCCGGCAACGTAGTCCGCGGCGACCACACCATCTCCGACAACGTGAACACGGCCGACGATGACTACGCCGCGCATACGCGGGGCTGCAACACCGGATCGATCGGCGTCTCGCTCGCCTGCATGGCGGGCGCGATGGAAAGCCCGTTCCATGCCGGCAAGTTCCCGATGACGGAAACCCAGTGGCACCGCGCCATGGACGTCATCGCGCATCTGGCCGAGTTCTATAAGATCCAGGTCACCTCGAAGACGATCCTTTCCCATGCCGAGGTTCAGCCGAACCTGGGCATCAAGCAGGCCGGCAAGTGGGATTTCACCCGGCTCCCGTTCGCGCCGAACGTCATCGGCGCCAAAGCATGCGGCGACAAGATGCGCGCCGAAGTCAAAGCACGCCTCTAACCAACCTCCCAACATCGAAGGAAATCAAATGCGTTCGCTGATCATCGTATCGGCGGCGGCCTTTGTGCTGTCCCCTTGCACCACCACCGGCTCGATCGACACCACGATCAAGAACAACCTGCCGAAGACATGCGCTCTGCTCGAAACGGCTCATGCCGCGTTCATCGCGGCCTCGGTCTCCGGCAACATCAAGCCTTCGACCATCGCCAAGGAAAAGGCCGCCTACGACGGCGTTCGCGTCATCTGCACCGATCCGGGCAGCGTCACGGCTGCCAACGCGCTCGTCGTCGCTGCGACCGCCTACGCCACCGTTTCTCTCGCCCTCAAAGAAGCCCGCGCGGCTCAGTAGAAAGGAAACATCATGCAGAATGTCTCGAAAGCCATCGCCGCCGCTGTCGGCGGGGCAGGGGTCGGCACTGTCGGCATCCCCTTCATGCCGGAAGGCACGCCCTGGTATGGCTATCTCGCGCTTTACGCGCTCACAATCGGCCTGCCGGCAGTCCTGACCTATCTGGCGCCGAAGAACCAGCAGTAAAGCATCCGCGGGCTCTCAACCTCGGGGGCCCGCCATCATTTTCAGCACGAGCGGCATTGAAGACAACGAGGGGCATAATGGGGCTTGAGGATCAACCGATGGAACTCCCGAAGCGCGCACAGAAACTCGAATGGAATCTGAACACGATCATCCAGCTCGTGACCCTCTTCGGCATGTGTGTTGGCGGCGTCACGATCTGGGTGAACAAGGGGCGGGACATCGAGGAGCTTCAGAAGTGGCGCAGCGCAATGGAAGCCCGGAGCGAAGAGCGGTTCCGTGCACTCGAATCCGAAGTGCGGAAGATCGACAACCTCGCCTATCGCGTTGCGTCGACCGAACAGTCGTCGACGTCGACAGCCGCTGCGATCAAGGATCTGCAAACGCTGGTCAGCCAGCAGTCCGGCGATCTGAAGGTGATCAAGGAGATTTTGCAGCGGGTCGAAGGCGGGCAGTTGAGGAGATAAACGACGCACGAAATTATGGCGCTAGAGCGAGGACAACCAGCCAAGCTGCCAAGGCGATCAAAAGCCAAACCCGAGCGTGCCTAAACCGTTGCCGTCTGGAGCTTTCCCAATCGTAGGACATGTGCTGCCTCCTTTCGGTGGCGCACAATGTCAGATTGTGGCTGGCGGAGGTTCTCCCAGCGCACGCACAGAAAAGTGCAATGGTGGCCGGCGGCGTCGCCTTCGTGATGAAGAGGGGCTTTCACATGTCGACCCTTCGCCTAAGCGGACCCCAGAGCGCGCAGTGCTTGGGGCGGGTCGTGCTCTGGGGGCCTAGCGTCAATGGTGTGATGACGCTCAACCAGTAATGGCGGCTCACCTTCTATTTGACAATGACAGAAATCAATCTTTCCGTGCAGGGAAAGAAATGGCCCGATGGGGCGGGGCCAAAAAGAGAGAGATACTGTTCCAACGAGCCCTAGTACGCTTAATCACCTGAATCTAATGCCGGAACGTCGTGGCCTCACACGATCTGGGGCTTCACCGACGGGACGGAGCCGGGCGCGCCTGCCTCGTCATCCACATCAGATGGCAACTGGCCGTTCGGAGTGAGATCGTCAACGGCCGTCGGAAGTTCGCGGCTCAAACGGCTTAGAATTTCCGCGGGGGGCAGGCCTGTGCGTGCCGAGAGGTCGTTGAGCACCTCTGGGCCAAGCACCTCGGACAGCTCGCGATCGCCGACTGGCTTATTCTCCCCGGGGCGAACCCATGAGTTAGCCGTTTCGCCGTGCCCCTTCTGTTCAAACTGCCGGAGCAACTCGCCAAGACTTCCACCGAGCCCACCTCCTGAGGCAGCGCCCCCAAACAGGCCACCAAGACCTCCGAGACCACCCATGCCCGTTTGGCTGCCGCCCGCCAGTCCTCCGAGAAGATCGCCCAATCCTCCGCCCGCTTGCGGTTGACCATCAGGTCCGAGTTGTGCCGGGTTTCTGAGCCCCTTCAACAACTCGCCAATTTTATCCCGGTTCTGGTAGCCGGCGACCGCCAGAACCCCCAGAAGCGCCTTCAATGCGTTGCTAACCATTGCTCGTCTCCCTGACGTGTTGTTGTTTGATGATCGCTGCGGCTCTTTCGGGTCGCCGCTGTGGGTCGCATAACCGTCAACGTCCCGGCACCTTCCAGGTTCCGTTGAAATCGCCAGATGCAAGGCGAAATCGGCCCGCGCTGTTCACCACACAAACAGGTGGTTGCAGCCTGCCAGAGTAATGGGTCCTGAGCCTAGTGCTTCGGTGGGCGCTAATGCCGCGTGCCTTCTGAGGCAATCTCTATGTATCGCCCGATCGACCAGAGGTAGGCGACAATCTCCAGCTTCAGGCTATCGCGGTCGCCGTACTTTTCGGTTATGCGGTCGAGTTCGTCTCTTGCTCGATGCTGTTCCTCGATATCGCCAAGCACGTACTTGTCGTGGCCTATGGCGGTGATCTCCCAGCCGGCCGCAATCAGCTCAGACACGAAATCTGGTATTTCGCTCGGCTTCATCATTCGCCGCTTGCTTTGGGCCATCTCAATCCTCCTTTGATCCAGCAGGAAGGGTAGGGCGGCACTAAGTAGATCCGCTAGGCGCAGAAATGGTTCCTAAAATTTGGGGGTAGAGAGCCGGACCCCAGAGCGCGCAGTGCTTGGGGCTGGGACGCGCTCCGGGGTCACTCGCGCCAAGTGCGGTTGACGCTCAACTAGGAATGGCAACGCGAATGAGATTCGGCAATGCGGGTAGGACCTTTGCGGGGGAGTTATCAGACCTAAGTCCGAGGCGGTGACCGAATGACGGGGGGTGGAGTTGGGCCATCCGCGTCGCGTCCTCCTTTTTGCTTCCGAAGGCACCTTTGTGCGGCCATATGGGGGGAAGTCCCATGGCGGAACCTTTTCCTCCCCCCTACGTTTTATAATGCTCTCGATCCTCAACCCGGTCGATCGAGGCGCCTCTAGGCCCCGCTGCCATTAGCGTCCCCGCAAGGTGTGGGGCCTACTGAGGCATTGATGCTCGCGTTCTCGACCGGCTAGCAAAAGCCGGGCGCTGGTTCGCCTCAGGTCCCGTTCAGCGGGGTCTTTTTTTATCCAGCCAACTCCGCAGATGGGGAGGCGCGACTACTACCACCTGTTGCGCAATTTTCGCTCCGATGGCCAGACTTCGGTCTCCGGGTTCCGAACCTTTATCCAGTGGACCGTTCGGAAATGGTCCGACGGGACACCCGACCCGTACGACAACCCGATCGGCGCCCGCTATATCCTCAGCAACCCTGCGGATAAACTCGTCCGCGCCGGCGGCACTTACTTGGCCCTCGATCACGACGCTGTTTCCGAGCGCTCTAAAGCAGAGGCCTTGCGTATCAAATGGAGCTTCGGCTGCCAGCGCATATTTTAGGGAGGCGATAAGTCCCGAGGGATCAGACCCCTCGCCGGCGCGACAGCCAAATTCAGGTGGGATTAGGATCATCGGCAGAGCTCCTTATTGGAGTTCCAACCCGTCCGTACGAGCATTGTTCCCAGCCGCGTGCGCTTCCCTTCGCCTATGGAGACTGCGCAAAGAAATGGCCTCGTCGGGGTGACGAGGCCAGAGGCTGCTTCGGACTTCACTCCGGGGATTTGGTGAAGCCGGCCTGTGACCCCGAGGGGGAGGTCGGGGCCAGGACACGCCCGAAACGCACATACGGCGAAAAGGTTCCCAGGCAGGGAGCGAGCCAAAAAGAATGGCCCCGAAACGCGTCGCCCGGGGCCAGAAGGAAGGGTGGCAGAGCCCCGGAAGAAACGGAGCCCGCTCTAATAACGCACGCTCATCAAAGTCGTTCCGCGCCGTTGTTTTCGTCAACGACACGAAGGATAGGACGATGGCCCCATGCCGCGATACTCAGGCTGAAAGAACGTGCATTCGAAACGGCTGGTCAGGGCCGTTAGCAGCGCATGTGTGATCGCCGCCTTAGCATCGTCCCGTTTGCTGGCATCAACGCCGACGAAATCCTTAGCTATCGCCTCGGGCACCTTCCAAAGTTCGTCCGCCAGTAGTTCGACGATTTCTGCTTCGTCTATTGCCACACCGTCCTGCTCGATACGGTGATTGCCGCGGATGCCGGTGACGATGGACTGAGCAATCCAATGAGCGCTCGATTTCTCGCGCCGCCGTGATCGGCCAGTGCCGGCGAACGCTCGCTTTATTGGCTCCCGTGTGGTCACGAGGCGGATGTAGATGCCTTGATCGAGGCTCCGGTGATCGGTCATGGGATCATGCTTGCTTCGAAGGCGACCAGACCGCCGGCCGGTGCTCGAAACAGAACCAGTTGGACGGGCCCTTGCCGATGGCAAAGCCGAAGCCGCCCCATTGCTTGCGGCCAGGGTGCTCGCAGACGTGCGCCTTGGGGCCTTCGGTTGACTTCTTTGCGGCGGATGGATCGTCGCTCACAGTAGGCCTCCCTCCCCAAATTTGGGGAATTCGAATGCTAAAGATTGTTCTTCTTTTGTTCTTATATTATTTCAACCTTATGGTCGAGACAATCGGTGAAGCCTTCAGCCTCGGATGGCGCCTCAAGGCGCGCTGCGCGTATGGCAAGCGCGAGGGCCTGAAGTCTATCCGGGAATGCACATGGACCTATGATCTCGATATGCTGACGCTCGTCACGACGCGCGGCCGCGACTTTCCCCTCGCAATACTTGCTTCCCGGCTCCGGTGCCCCCGCTGCGGGTCGCGCCTGGTGTCGGTGGTCTTTATCCCGCCGGCGGATGGAGATCTGAGGAGGGGCGCGGCCTAGCCCTCAATGCACCGCTGCTGGCTTTGCTTTGCGAATGAGCACGCCGGCGGCCTCGTCGAACATGCGGTCCTTGGCGTCCAGCGCGAACCAATGATTATGTGCTAGCTCGATCAGCGCGTCGGCGACCTCTCGCTCAGACCAGCCAACGGCCTGCGCTTCCTCGGCCACTGCCCGGAACACTTCCTCCATCGCCATTTGGCAATCCAGATCCCGATCGGGATAGGCTTCACCGCGCTTGGGAGCTGAAAATATCGGCTGTTTCGGCATGGCGTTCCTCCTCGTGCGGCAGCTTAGACGTTTTCGCTGGTTCGTGCGTTAATGCGTCATGGCTAAAACACCTCGGAGATCAACTCCCACACCGCTGTCCGAGCCGATGCCGCGGCGGGTCGATCCCTGCGTCGCAACCCTCGTCGACAAGCCGCCGAAGGGTCCGGAATGGGCCTTCGAGGTGAAGTGGGACGGGTACCGACTGGCGGTGCACGTCGAGCCTGGCGAGGTGAGGGCGATCACGCGCGGCGGATATGATTGGTCCAAGAAGTTCGGCTCGATCGTCGCAGAGGCGCGCGAGCTGGGGCACTCCTCCATGATCCTCGATGGCGAGGCCGTCGTTCTCGACGACCAGGGCCGTTCTGATTTCGGTCTGCTGCAGCGCGCGGTGGGCAGGCGTCCTAGCCTGCATGATGCCGCCGAGATCCTCTTCTTCGCCTTCGATCTTCTCTATCTCGACGGCCAAGACCTCCGGATGATGCCGCTTGCCGAACGCCGGCAACTGCTCGAACCGATCGTCTCTGGAAGGACTGGCGCGATCCGCTTCTCTGAGGAGGTGCACGCCGACGGCGCCGAGTTCTTCCGCGTCGCGTGCGAGCATGGTCTCGAAGGCATCATCGCCAAGCGACGGGATAAGCCCTATCACTCAGGCCGCCGGCCGGAATGGCTGAAGATCAAATGCGCGCGGCGCGACTGGTTCGTGATCGTCGGCTATGAGCCTTCGACCATGCCAGGCGCAATTGGCCGGCTGCTCCTGGCCGCGAGGAAGGGTGATGATCTCATCTACGTCGGAGGGTGCGGCACTGGGTGGAGCAATCAGGAATCCGTCGCGCTTCGCGAATTGCTCAACGCAATCCCAGCGGAGAAGCCGCCGGTAGGATTGAAGCGCAAGGGGGCGGTTTTCGCCCGTCCGCTCTTGGTAGCCGAAGTCGAGTATCGCGCGTGGACGCAAGATGGAAAGCTTCGGCATCCTTCCTTCAAAGGCGTGCGAGAGATGGAAGGACCATCCGATGTCTACGAGATCAATGCGCAGCCAATGCGAACTGCAGTGCAGTGAACCTGCCTCGTTGCAGGCTTTCCAAACCAATTGCCAATTATGCGCGCGGCGAAAGAGGCAGATCTACCGTCAGTTTTCTGCGAACCGACTTAAGAACATCCCAGTGAAGAACATACCTAGCATCATCATGTACATGGCCCCAAAGAGGATGCGGAAGAAATTTGCGAGTGGTGGAAGATGCAATCGATAAAGCTGCTTAACAGGCACACCACGCGGTTTCGTTATCAGCAGGCCCACATAGCTAAAGAACACAGCCACCCCAAACTCAATGAGATAGATGTCCATCCAGTCCGGGACTCTTATGCGCCTGGTAAGAGTGAACGCGAATGCTTGATTGGCCGAAAGCAACGTTAAGCAAGCATAGAACCAGACTAGTTTTCCGTATTTCCTGATCATTGCGCAGCCCGCCCGAGACGTTCAACAGCGACCAGGCTCTCGGCATATATCTGCGCGCTAAAGCTCTCTCGCACCGCGTTCGTATGATTGCGGATCATCCCGGGGATGAGAAACAGGTCGACTAGCAGCCATACACCCAAGGCGACAATAAACAGAGCCCCGATTCCAACGCCCGCGGTGACGAGGCCAATCACGAGCAAAGCGATCATTGCAATCCCGCTTCCGGTGCGCCCGATATAAAACCTGTGCGCTCCGAAGCCACCAAGGAAGATCCATAGCAGGTAGGCGACACCCACGGATTTCGCCTCGTTCGTCACGCGCTGCTCAACCAGTATCTGCTCGGCAGTGGAAAGATTCATGATTTTGCCCCCAACGCACTACAACCATGAGGTCGAATGGTCCCACAATACAAGTTACAGTCAAGTCTTATTTAGGCTTCTCTAAATTTTAACGTGTGTTATCGTCCGGCGCAGGGGAATACAAAAAGCGCGGATCTGCAGTTTTGGTTTGAGGGAACCAGATGTGCGCGAGCCATACCAGTTAAGTCGCCGTGCTTTGGTAGCGTCCGGCCTGGCGGTCGACTGGATCGCGTCCGAGGGGCGCTATAGCAGCGCGGTTTGGCGCGGAGCGAATGAAGAAAGCCAATACGTCCGATTTCGGGTGCAAGACTTGGTCGAGCGGATCGGCCTGTAGTCCGGCGCATCCATGGCGATCTACTGGGACAGCATGAAACTGCTTTGGGATTGGCTCCTCTCGATTTCGAAAATCTCGCGCTTCAGACGCGCAATGTGCTCATACGAATACTGCGCATCCTCCAACAGCATATAGGCTTGGTCTTCCGCGTATTTCGCATGGCGGCGATGATTGTCGATCTGCGCCAGCTTTTGTTTGATCCGAGCATCGTCCCTGTGCATTCCAGCCTCCTGGAAAGCCCCGCCTAAGCTGGGTTTGATCTTCAGAGTTAAAATAGCAGCCACTGAAATTCAGCGCCAGTTGCTCACGTGAGCTACGCCAAAGGCAGGAGTAATCGGGCGGCGTGACCTCTCACGTACTCCCATCTCGTTTCGCTCCTCTTGTTTAACCGCGTCACGCAAAAGGGGGCTATAAATACGGCCGCAAGCTACGGGACGTGTATCGCAATGGGCAATCCCTCGGCGCCCAACTCGTTGACGAAGGATTGGCACATCGATGGGTTGGCTTCAAACAGCCGTGGTGCGGCTAGGCGGCGTGACGATGGCACAATTTTGGTCTATGAATTCGAGACGTGAGGCGCCAGTCCCGTTTACATCGACCTCGGATTATTCAATGAAAAGCAGGGCGGTGATTGTAAACCGTTTCGCTGCACTGCCTGGAAACCCTCAGTTCGCTTTCTGCCTTCTAAGCAGGTTGTCGCAGGTTCGAATCCTGCAGGGGTCGCCAAGTTTCTAACGATCTGTTTCTTCGATAGAATTTGTGGATCCTGTCACGAGGTGCGGAGGGCGGCCTATGTGGCGTTCCGCTTCAGCGCCTCCACGAAGTGGATAACCTCGCTTACCGTATTGTCGTTCCAGATGTCGTTGTGGCCGGCGCGCTCGTCGATCTGCATCTGCTTGGGTTCAGGCGCAATGCGATAGAGCGCCTCGCCCGACGACAGGGGAATGCTGTCGTCCAACCGCCCGTGAATGAAAAGCTTTGGTTGCTTCACCGTCGTTATTTTGAGGTCGGAGCGGAAGGGATCCTTGATGAGAAGCGCGACCGGCAGGAACGGATAGCGCGCTTCGGCGGCCGACAGAACCGACAGATATGGGGAGATAAGGATCACGCCGGAGACTGGCCTTTGTGCCGCCGTGTTCACGGCGACGCCGGTGCCGAGCGAGCGGCCGAGCACGACGATGCCCCCTTTGTTGCGATGCGCCAGCCAGTCGAACGCCGCGATGCCGTCGGTCAGCAAGCCGTCCTCGCTTGGTGAGCCGGTCGATCCCGGATAGCCGCGATAGGAAATCGCAAGCAATCCAATGTCCCGCGCAGCCAATGCCTGTGCGAGAAACCCATAGTTGTCTGTTCGATCTCCATTCCCGAAAAAGAGCAGCACACCGGGTTTGTCGGGCTTACCGTGACTATAAAGCCCGTGCAGCGTCTCACCATCCGGTGTTTTGACGGAGACGTTCTCACCCCAACTCGCTGGGTTCGGTGCGGCAGTGGCGTCGGCACCGGGATAGAGAAGGGTGCGCTGCGAAAAATAGATGAGGCCGAGAAGAACGAGATAGGTCAGCACCGCCACCAGCGGCAAGATGAGTAGAAATCTTGTGATGCTCATGACGCCACATCCAGCTACAGGGAGAGAAGAGTCTCCGTCAAAAAAAACGACATCGATCGAAATATCCGAAAATATTGATGCTGAGTACTGCAGTGTCAGCGGATGGTGCGAAACGTCCGGAGCCAGTGGCGGATATGTTCGCTAACATCCGGTAGAAGTTGTAATTGGTCTGTATTTTGCTCACGCCGTGCCGATCCTCGACGTCCGCACGAAGACTGGACCAGGTGAGCCTGGTCGACAATGTCTGTGACGGCCGCCTGCGGCCCTTCCTCTTGTGATGACACATAAAAAAACGGGCCGGTGGATGGCTCCAACCGGCCCGTTCCGGCAAAAGGCGGAAAGGGGAACGTCTCTGCGCGGGGCTGCAGCGCCGCGCGTAGGGAGATCGATACGGACTGATAATGCCCGAACGCCATTTCCGGAATTGACATTTATCGCTCAAAAATTGACATTTCCCGCATGCCCTCCGATGGACGCCCACAATCTGTGATCGAAGTTTCTGTTGTCATCCTGCCGGAGTCGTCGATCATGTCGCTCGCCTCGGTGCTGGATCCAATGCGCGCTGCCAACCGCATCTGCGGTCGCGATGTATTTCGCTGGCGGTTGCTCTCGGCGGATGGAAAGGCGGTGACGTTGACCTGCGGCGTGCCGATCGTGGTCGATGGCACCTTTGCCCAGCCGCTCGCCGGCGACGCGCTGCTGGTGATTGGCGGTTTCAATCTCGACCGGCATGTGGGAAAAAAATTCATCGGGATCCTGCAGGAGTCCTCCCGGCATTTCGACATCGTCGCCGGCATCGAGTCAGGCTGTTGGCTGCTCGGGCGAACCGGCTTGCTCAATGGCCGGCGGGCGACCGCCCACTGGGAAGAGCTCGAAGATTTCAGCCAGGCTTTTCCGGCCTTGACCGTGCTTGGCGACCGCTTCGTCGCCGACGGCAAGTTCTGGACATCGGGCGGCGCATCGCCGACCTTCGACATGATGCTGCACTGGATCACGCAGAGATTGGGTTCGGCGCTGGCACTCGATGTCGCCAGCATCTTCGTCTACGACCAAACGCACAACGCGACCGACGTTCAGCCATTCGTTTCGCTTGGGCGCATCGAGACGCGCGACCCGGAGCTCGCCGAGGCGATTCGGCTGATGGAGCGCACCCTTGAGCGTCCGTTGACGATCGCGGCTTTAACGAAGCGGCTGTCGATTTCGCAGCGCAAGCTGGAGTTACTTTTTGCGCGGGGACTGTCGACCAGTCCCGGCGCCTACTATCTGCGCCTTCGCCTTCAGGTCGCACACCGTCTGGTTCGCGATTCTGGCAGCCCGATTCGCGAGATTGCACTCCGCTGCGGCTTCGACAGCCTGTCGGCTTTCTCGCGTGCCTATAGCCGCGAATACGGCATGAGCCCACTGAAGATGCGGCTGGCGCGGCGAGCGGCTGCGGCTTAGCGTTGGCAAAGGCCAAACGCGCCTGCTGCATGTTTTTGTCCTTTAATCGTACCCGATTAAAGGACAAAAAAATGCAGCAATTCAAAGTGCTACAGCGACCTTTGCGCGTCTGATAAGACGCGCGGCGCTGTAGACATCTCAGATATTCAGATCAGGACTAGGGGTCAGTGGACCGTCTGCGGCGGTTCGTCGGTAAACGCCTGGATGCCGTCTCGCCGCACGGTCGCAATGAACTCCTCAAAGGCTTCGCGATCGGTGGGGAAGGGTTCCTCCCACGTGGTGGAAAAACCTTCCTCATCGATAACCTCGAGGACCCAATCGAGATTCGAGCCCGCTGGCCGATAAATGCGCAATTCGACGACGACGCCGTCGTCACTGAACTGGCCGGAAAATTCTGAATACTCGTACGTCTGCTCTTCGTCAGTCATTTCCGCAGTCTAACACGCTTGATAAAGGACGTCTCATGCTGTTCGGCAGTTATCGCTGCTCCAGCGGGCATCGATGCTAGTCGTCACCGCCATCTTGTACTTGGCACCGAGAAGCTGGTGCCGGCATGGCTTGGCCCCATCCAAAAACATGGCCCGACCGCCCAGGCGCTACGCGTGGCGGCTAGGTTGTTGGCGATGGGAAGGCCGCTGGCCAGATTCGAAGCTACGGAGCGTCGAAATTGACACCCCGTCCGCTCCGAATGTTGCTGTTATCGGCAGCGTGCTTCGTATCGCCGACCGTAGCGATCACGATAGATGCAATAGCCGGCGCGCTCTTGCGAACGACCGATCAGGTTGCCTATGACGCCGCCGGCGACAGCGCCGATTGCCGCGCCGCCCCAGCTATCGCTCACGGCGCCCCCGATGATGGCACCGGTGCCAGCGCCAATCGCCGTCCCTTTCTCGGTCTGCGTGCAGGACGCAAGCGTACCAATCATTCCAATCGCAATGATAAGCTTTTTCATGCTTTCACCCCTTTGCTACAAATCAACCTGGGAGTTCACCACTCTGCATCCTCAGCGCGAGCTTAAGCATCTACGCAACGCGCGCAATTGTCGATAGTGGTGTTTTGCTGGGAGCAAGGAATCTCTGACGGTCAGGCATTGCTCGCTCGAGGCCCACAGCCGGCGGTCCACCAACCGGCGGTAGATCATCTAAGCGCAGGGGCAACTATCGCCAGTAGCTTTGCCCGCTGGCGACCGACGATCGGCCCATGACGTAGCCAATCGCAAACGCAAGCAAGCCGACGGCAAGCGCTAGTCCGGCTGCAGTGTACGGGTGATCTGCGGCCCCGACCGCCGCGGCGTTTGCCTCACGGCTCACGGCGTCGGCGGCTGTCTTTGCGACCTTGCGGGCGCCTGTAGGTGGTTCGATGGGTTTTCCGGTGAAGCCCGCTTTCAGATCTTTCGCCACGATGTTTCTCCTTGTGGTGGTCAGGGAAGGAACTGTCGATTCGACAGGAAGTTCCGGAACTGCACGCCTGCGCCGCCGCCATACCGCTCGCGGGGACGGCTCCGATGGTGCCAGACCACTCGGCCCGTGCGGGGTCCATTGTTCATCGGAGGTTCAGGCTGATCAGCCCAGAGTAATTGGCAGATAGGAGGAGTTACGATGAAAAAGCTCTTATCCGCCTTCGCAGCGATTGGCTTGGCTGCGTCTTTCGCGTTGCCGCTAAGCGCCGCTCCGATTTTCGCGCCGAAACCCGTCCAAGTGCAGACGGACACTGTCGAACTGGTTAAGCACCGGAGTCATCGTCATTGGCGCGCGGATCGCCGGTGGGATCGTCGGTGGGATAGGCGGTACGCCTGCGGTTACTATGGCAGGTGCTACCCCCGCCATTACGGTTACTATGGTGGCTACCGTGACCGCGGCTACTATGGCTACCGCGACTATTACCGCTACCAGCGTCGATCCGGCGTTACGGTCTACTTCGATTTTTAGCGGGAATCGCGTGAGGACATTCAGCAGGTCGATGAGGTCGTCGGCTTGCGCTCGGGCATGACCCCCTCATAGTGGCGAGAATGCACAATGTAAGCTGCCAACGCGCCTCACATTATTGCAGATCAGATAGCCTGCTGGTGATCTTGAACTTAAGTCCAGTGTGATATCCGGAAACGGAGCTAGGCATCCGGGCGATATCGAGCGGCGTCGGAATTCTGCTCCCGCCACATGGCGTCGCCGAACAGTGCGGCCTCGTCGCTCAGTCCCTCGCGGAATTGATCGGTGATGTACCGGGCCAGTAAATCGGCGCGTTTTCCATGACGCGGGATACTGCACCAGATGCACACCCGGTCGAACGTCCGTTGAAGCATGTCTAGTTCGTCCGGGGTGATCCGGCTGTTTAGGCCTCCCGCAATCTCCTCCATCGAGACCTCTTGGTTGCCCTGCCGAAGAGTGTCCGCGTTCGGATCCAACGCAGCGGATTTGTAGAATCCGATCATGTGTTTCAGAGCGCCGCTCTCACGAACGCCGCCTTGGTAGCAATTGATAATGCGGCTTGCGATCGCCTCAGCGGCCTCACTATTCCGCGACAGGCCGAGCCCACGCAGGACGTCCTTAAAAATCTGGTCTATCTGGTCGATTTCGTGCGGGAGAAGCATCTTCGAATTGGTCGTCGGAGACATCGCGCGACCTCCTATACTGGGGCGAAAGCGTGATGATCTTCCAGCCGCCGAGGCCCTCATCTACGCCCGGCGATGGCGCGATTATGAGCCGACACTGCGGCAATGCAACTAGACGGAAGTTGCGGGCCTCGGGGTGACCGTCGCCAAAAAGGCGCGCTACGGATTTCTCGTTGTGACAAAGCTAGTGCAAATGTGTGCCAAAGCCGCCGCCGCGCCACATCCAAGTGGCAACTTCCGGGCGCATGCAAGGGTCTCTGGAGCCGACGGCTCTGAAGGCGTTCCGCCCTCATGTTTTCGTGAGACCATTTTGATACCGGGAAGGGCGGGAAGCGCCTAAAAAAGCCCGGAGAATAAGGGAAAGCATGTTATTGCTGGGGCGCATGAAAAAGGGGCTAGGAATGGCCCTAACCCCTTGAATTCGTTGGTGAGCGCGCAGGGATTCGAACCCTGGACCTACTGATTAAAAGTCAGTTGCTCTACCGGCTGAGCTACGCGCTCCCTGGCCGCGGCTGTGAAGCCCGGCGGAAGTGGGCGGACATATGCACGCGTGTTTCCTGTCGGTCAACCGAAAAATTGCGGCTTTTGTGAAGAAACGGTGCATGGCGCAATGATCGCCAAAAGGTGATTGGTATCATCATGATCCTGCGGCTAAGGAATGGCCCAAATGCCGCATGCCGGAGTTCTTGCCGTTGTCGATCGCCGATATTTCCATCTGGACCGCCATTCTTGCCGGCGCCCTCTCGTTCCTTTCCCCTTGTGTTCTGCCACTCGTGCCGCCCTATCTTTGTTACATGGCGGGCGTTTCGGTCGACCAGTTTCGTAGCGGCGATGCGGCGACGGTCGGAAGCACCCGGCGTGCGGTCCTGCCGGCGGCGCTGTTGTTCACGCTCGGGTTCGCAACTGTCTTTGTGGCCCTTGGGGCAGGGGCCTCGTCGATCGGCATGCTGCTCAGGCAGCATATGGATCTCCTGTCGCGCATCGGCGGCGTGATCATCATCATCATGGGCCTGCATTTCCTCGGCGTGTTCAAGATCGGGCTGCTGGCGCGCGAGGCACGCTTCCAGGGCGGCGGCAAGCCGGCGACGCTCTCCGGCGCCTATATCATGGGGCTAGCCTTCGCCTTCGGCTGGACGCCCTGCATCGGTCCGGTACTCGGCACGATCCTCGGTGTCGCCGCTGCTCGTGACACGGTGTCCGACGGCGCCATGCTGCTGGCCGTCTATTCGCTCGGGCTTGCCATTCCGTTCTGGATCGCGGCTGGCTTCTCTGGCGCCTTCATGCGCTTCCTGTTGCGCTTCCGCCGTCATCTCGGCCTGGTCGAGAAGCTGATGGGCGGCCTGTTGGTGCTGGCGGGCCTCGCTTTCCTCTTCGGTTTCATCAGTTCCGTCGCCATCTGGTTCCAGACGACCTTCCCGATCCTGATGAAAATCGGCTAGGGCATACCCTCGTATTTCGGAATCACTTTTCCTAAGGGCCGGCCTAATCGTCAGGCCGGTTCATGGGCTAGGCGTGCGAAGGCTACTGCATGTTTCCTTTAATCGTACCCGATTAAAGTACAAAAAGATGCTGCAATTCAAAGTGCTGCAGCGACCTTTGCGCGTCTGGTAAGACGCGCGGCGCTGTAGGTGCCGGCGCGGGGAAGTGAAAGATGCGAGGGGAAAGATGACGGAAATCGCGGGCCTGGTGATGCCGTTCTTCGGCCTGATCTTTCTCGGCTATCTGACGGCGCGTTTCGTCCAGCATCCAGGCGAGGCAATGGGGTGGCTCAACACTTTCATCATCTATCTCGCCCTGCCAGCGCTGTTCTTCAAGCTCGTCTCACGCACGCCGATCGAGCAGCTGGCGCGCGCCGACTTCATCCTGACGACGGTCGGGGCGACTTATATCGTGTTCTCGCTGATCTTTCTCATCGGCGTCTATATCAGGCGCAACTCCATTGCCGAGGCGACGATCCAGGGCTTCGGCGCCGCCTATGGCAATATCGGCTACATGGGTCCCGGCCTGGCGCTTCTTGCGTTGGGTGATGCGGCCGCGGTGCCGGTGGCGCTGATCTTCAGTTTCGAGAATGCAGCCCATTTCGCCGTCGCGCCGGCGATGATGGCGATATCAGGCGGCCGACAGGAAAAACCGCTGGTGTTTGCCGCAAGTGTCGCGCGCAAGATCATCCTGCACCCGTTCATCCTTGCGACGCTCGCCGGCGTCGTCGCCGCCTTCTTCGCGGTGCTGCCGCCGGTGCCGGTTCAGCGGCTCATCGATTATCTCGCGCAGTGTGCAGCACCTTGCGCGCTCTTTGCCATGGGCGTGACACTGGCGCTGCGCCCGATCAAGCGCATTCCCGTCGAGATCGGCTACATCGTTCCGGCCAAGCTGCTTTTACATCCGCTCGTCATGTTCACGGCCATGAGCCTGACGGGCAACTATGATCCGATCTGGGTGCAGACCGCGGTGCTGCTGGCAGCACTACCGACGGCAACGAACGTCTTCGTCATCGGCCACCAGTATGGCGTATGGCAGGAGCGGGCCTCGGCGACGATCTTGATCACAACGACGCTGTCGGTCGCAACCGTCACCGGCCTGCTTTACCTGATCCGCTCAGGCGCTCTTCCGCCCGATCTTTTCCCGTAGGCTATCCCTAAAGGCGTGAAGCGCGCTGCCGGGATGAACGCCTTCGCGCATCAGGAGGCTGCGGAGCGGCCCGACGGCGGAAAGCACGTGCAGCCCGAGGGCGCGTAGCGCCTGCACCGGCAGGAAGCCGGAAAGCAGCGAGCGATTGAGCAGATCCACGCTCGCCGTGCGGCTGATGATGTCCGGCCGGCGGCGGCTATCGAAACGATCGCCGATATCGCCGGCGAGCGTTTCTCCACTGGCCGTACCGATGATATCGACGAGCGTCATCACATCGCGCAGGCTGAGGTTCAGGCCTTGGGCACCGATCGGCGGAAAGGCGTGCGCCGCCTCGCCGAGGAGCACGACACGCCCCTTGCCGAAGCGCCGCGCGGTCATGCCCGAAAGCGGGAAGGATTGCGGCGTGCCCTCGACCGTCACCTTGCCGAGAATCGATTGCATCCGGTCCTCGACCGCGCGGGAGAGTGCAGCAAGATCCAACGTCAGCGTCTGTGCGGCATCGTCGGGTTTGCGTACCCAGACGAGGCTGGAGCGGTTGCCGGGCAGGGGAACCTGGGTGAAGGGGCCGCTTTCGGTGTGGAACTCGGTCGAGATGTTCTGGTGCGGCAGTTCGTGCGCAAAGTTCAAAACGACCGCCGTCTGCGGATAGGACCAGGTGCTGACGGAGATCTTTGCCGCTTCGCGCACCGGCGAGCGGCGGCCATCGGCGCCGACGAGCAGATGCGCACTGCATTGGCTGCCGTTTGCCAGCTCGATCGTCGCGACAGTATCCGAAAGGTCGAAGCCGATTGCGGAGGCGGTGATGCGCGTCAGCTTCGGGCTCTCTTCGGCCCGCTGGCGGAGAATGTCGATGAAAGGCGCGTTCGGGATGTTGTAACCAAAGGCGTCGAGCCCGACTTCCGAGGCGCGAAAATTGACCGGCGGCGCACGCAGCAGCCGGTTGGTTCCGTCGAGAATGCGCATGGTCGAGAGCGTTGCCGTCAGCGGCTCGACCTTTTCCCAAAGGTTGAGCTTTTTGAGATACTCGATCGATTGGTCCATCAGCGCCGTGGTGCGTCCGTCGGCGACCGTCGGCTCCGGACCGATCAAGGCGACGTGGTAACCGGCGTCGGCAAGCGCGATGGCCGCGAGCGATCCCGCGAGACCTGCACCGATGATGGCGATATCGTAGTGATCCATGAGGCAACCAACCTTTCACGCACGCTGCGAGGCGTCTTGGCCGAGCCTCGATCATACCTCTAGTCGCGGGCGAGAGCGAAATAAATGGGTAGAATCAGCGCAGAAGCAATTTGCAGGTGTCCACAGGACAATGGGGCTGCAGGAAGCGACCGAGCTTGAATTTTAGTGGCGATGCGTTGCAAAGGGTGCATATTACGCCCAATGCGCCGCAGAGCGGTTGAGGCGGGCTTCCGGGTCCGTACGGGGAAAACAGCAGGGGTGGGCGGCGTCCGCAGATGAAGTTCTTTAACTACAAACGAGTTCCCTACGCCGAGATTCGCGCCTTTTCCGTGCATATCTTGACCGCCTCGGGATCGTTTCTTGCTTTCCTCGGCGTCGTTGCGGCGGCCGAGCACCGCTTCGTCGATATGTTCTGGTGGCTGGGCCTGGCGCTGCTCGTCGATGGTATCGATGGGCCGATCGCCCGCAAGGTCCGCGTCAAGGAAGTGCTGCCCAACTGGTCGGGCGACACGCTCGACAACGTCATCGACTACGTGACCTATGTCCTGCTGCCGGCCTTTGCGCTCTATCAGAGTGGCATGATCGGCGAGCCATGGTCCTTCGTGGCGGCGGGTGCGATCGTCGTCTCGAGCGCGATCTACTATGCCGACATGGGCATGAAAACGGATGAATACTTTTTCTCTGGCTTCCCCGTCGTCTGGAACATGGTGGTCTTCACGCTGTTCGTCATCCAGGCGAGCGAGGTGACGGCGTCGGTCGTCGTCTTCGTCTCCGTGGTGCTGACCTTCCTGCCGATCAATTTCCTTCACCCGGTCCGCGTCCAGCGTTTGCGGCCGCTGAACCTCGGCGTCTTCCTGATCTGGTCGGCGCTGGGTGTCTATGCGCTGCTCCTGCATTTCGCGACGCCGGCTTGGGTCGTGACCGGTTTTGTCGTGACAGGCATCTATCTCTACGTAATTGGCTTCGTGCTGCAGATTTTTCCAAGTCTCGGCCAGAAATAGGAGCAGGCAATGGCACAGGCGATTGTGGTACGCGAACTCGGTGGACCGGAGGTCCTGAAACTCGAAGGCGTCACGCTCTCGCCGCCGGGTCCGGGCGAGGTGCAGATCCGCCAGGTTGCTGTTGGCCTCAACTTCATCGACGTCTATTTCCGCACCGGCCTCTATAAATCCGCCTCTGGCCTGCCTTTCGTGCCGGGCAAGGAGGGCGCAGGCATCGTCACGGCGGTTGGCGATGGCGTCAGCCTCTTCTCCGTTGGTGATCGCGTCGCCTATGCGTCGGCCGACGGCGCCTATGCCAGTGAGCGCAATGTCGACGCCTCGCAACTGGTGAATGTGCCAGACGGCATCAGCCTCGAGACCGCGGCGGCGATGATGTTGAAGGGCATGACGGCGCAATATCTGCTCAACCAGACATATCAGGTGGGCCCCGGCGCGACGATCCTGTTCCATGCGGCCGCCGGCGGCGTCGGTCTAATCGCTGGGCAGTGGGCAAAGGCGCTTGGCGCAACCGTGATCGGCACCGCGGGCTCGCAGGGCAAGATCGATCTGGCGCTGGCGCACGGCTACGACCACGTCATCAACTACAGCACCGACAATTTTGTCGCGCGGGTGAAGGAATTGACCGATGGCCGCGGTGTTGATGTCGTCTACGATTCCGTCGGGCGCGATACCTATCCGGCGTCGCTGGACTGCCTGAAGCCGCGCGGTCTCTGGGTCAGCTTCGGCAATTCGTCCGGTCCGGTGGACGCGTTTAGCATCGGCATTCTGGCGCAGAAGGGATCGATTTTCGCGACCCGTCCGACACTCTTCGGTTACGTTGCCACGCGGCCTGCGCTGGAAGCGTGTGCAAATTCCCTGTTTGATATTGTGCAAAGCAACAAAGTGCGTATCAATATAAATCAGACTTATCCGCTCGCCGATGCAGGGCGGGCGCATACGGATCTCGAGACAAGAAAAACAAGTGGAACAACACTGCTGATTCCGTGATCGAAGCCTTAAGGCGGACGCGGATCAACAGAGGGGAAAGAGGGCAGCGTGCCTGTTGAGGGAGTAGCGGCGAACGGTCACCTATTGGCTGTGAGCAACCTGACGAAATTGTTTGGCAGCTTCGCGGCCTGCAATGGGATCAATCTGCAGATTGAACAGGGCGAAATCCACGCCCTTCTCGGCGAAAACGGTGCCGGAAAATCGACCCTGGTGAAGATGCTGTTCGGCGTATTGGCGCCGACGGCAGGAGAGATCCTTTGGCAGGGCCAGAGCGTGCGCATCGCCAATCCCGCCGCCGCGCGCAAACTCGGCATCGGCATGGTTTTCCAGCATTTTTCGCTGTTCGAGGCGCTGACCGTCGCGGAAAACATTGCGCTCTCCATGGATGCGAACATCTCGCTCGCGAAGGTGGCGGAAGAGGCTTCGCGCCTATCGCATGCCTACGGCTTGCCGCTCGACCCCAAGGCGCATGTGGCCGATCTTTCCGTGGGCGAGCGCCAGCGGATCGAGATCGTGCGCGCGCTGCTGCAGAACCCGCGCCTCATCATTCTCGACGAGCCGACTTCGGTTCTGACTCCGCAGGAAGCCGATCGCCTGTTCGAAACGCTCTACAAGCTGAAGGCGGAGGGCCGCTCGGTTCTCTATATCAGCCACCGGCTCGAAGAGGTCCAACGCATCTGCGACCGCGCAACGGTGCTGCGTCACGGCAAGGTGACGGGCGCTTGCGATCCGAAGGCGGAGACCCCGTCGTCGCTGGCGCGCATGATGGTTGGAAGTGACGTCGCGGCGGTGACGGCCGAAGGCACGAGCGCCAAGGGCCAGGTGCAGCTCGAGGCGCGGCGTCTGACGGTTCCGGCCCGCACACCCTTTGCCGTTTCGCTGAAGAACATCTGTCTAAAGGTCCACGCCGGCGAGGTGCTGGCAATCTCCGGTGTCGCCGGCAATGGCCAGGGCGAACTCTTCGATGCGCTGTCGGGCGAGTATCCGGTCGTTGACGAGAATGCCGTGCAGATCCGGCAGAAGCCGGTCGGCAACAGGAACATCAATGCCCGCCGCCTGATGGGCGCGGGCTTCGTTCCCGAAGAGCGCCACGGCCATGCCGCCGTATCGGCGCTGCCGCTCTCGGACAATCTCGTGCTTGCCCGCAGCCGTTCGGACGCCAAGGCATTCCTTGGTGGCGGTTTCCTCAAGATCATCCGCCGCGATGCGGTGACGAGCGCCACGAAGCGCATTTCCGAGGCGATGGACGTGCGCAAGAGCGGCGAGGACCCGCCGGCGGGCTCGCTGTCGGGCGGCAACCTGCAGAAGTTCATCGTCGGCCGTGAGCTCGACCGGCAGCCGAGCGTGCTCGTCGTCAATCAACCGACCTGGGGTGTCGATGCCGGCGCCGCCAGCCGTATTCGCCAGGCGCTCGTTGACCTTGCCAAGGCGGGCTCGGCTGTTCTCGTCATCAGCCAGGATCTGGACGAGATCTTCGAGGTGGCGACGGAAATCGCCGTCATCAGCGACGGGCGGCTCTCCGATCCCTATCCGGCGAAAGAACTCTCGCGCGAAAAGATCGGCCTGCTGATGGGCGGCATGTACGGCAAGACGGAAGGCACGGAGGCCGCACATGCGCATTGAACTGGAAAAGCGCGCCAAGGTCTCGACGCTGTTTTCGATCCTGTCGCCGTTCATCGCCTTCCTGCTGACGATTGTCTTCGGCGGCATCATGTTCGCGCTGCTCGGCAAGAACCCGGTGATGGCGCTCTACAGCTTCTTCGTCGAACCGTTGAGCGAGGTCTGGTCGCTGCACGAACTGGCGATCAAGGCAGCCCCCCTGATCCTGATCGGCGTCGGGCTTTCGGTCTGCTTCCGCTCCAACAACTGGAACATCGGTGCCGAGGGCCAGTTCATCATGGGCGCCATCGCCGGTTCGATCCTGCCGGTGGTCTTCTACGACTGGCAGTCGCCGCTGGTGCTGCCGCTGATGATGCTAATGGGCATGCTCGGCGGCGCTTTGTTTGCGGCAATTCCCGCCTTCCTCAAGGCGCATATGAACACCAATGAAATCCTGACGAGCCTGATGCTGGTCTATGTCGCTCAGCTCTTTCTCGACTGGCTGGTGCGTGGCCCCTGGCGCAACCCGGGTGGGATGAATTTTCCGGAGACGCGCACTTTCGCCGTCGATGCGATCCTGCCGGAGATGATCGCCTCGGGACGGACCCATTGGGGCTTCGCTTTCGCCATCATCGCGGCAGTCCTCGTCTGGTTCATGATGCGCTACACGCTGAAGGGCTTCGAGATTTCCGTTCTCGGCCAGTCGGAACGGGCAGGGCGCTTTGCCGGTTTCTCGTCGCGCCGGATGATCTGGTTTTCGATGCTGCTGTCCGGCGCCTTGGCTGGGCTCGCCGGCATATCCGAGGTCAGCGGTGCGATCCAGCAGCTGCGCCCGGTCATCTCGCCCGGCTACGGCTTCACCGCGATCATCGTCGCCTTCCTTGGTCGCCTCAATCCGCTCGGCATTGTGGCCGCCGGCCTGGTGCTCGCCTTGACCTATCTCGGCGGTGAAGCGGCGCAGCTTTCGATCGGCGTTTCCGAAAAGGTGACGCGCGTCTTCCAGGGATTGCTGCTCTTCTTCGTGCTCTCCTGCGACACCCTCATCCACTACCGCATCAAACTGGTCTTCGACCGGTTGACCGCGACAAACACCGAGGTGAGCCGCTGATGGGTATTGTCGAAGCGATCCTCTTGAGTGTCATCACCGCCGCGACCCCGCTGGTGCTCGCCGCGATCGGCGAACTGGTGACGGAACGCTCAGGCGTTCTCAACCTCGGCGTCGAAGGCATGATGATCATGGGGGCGGTCTCCGCCTTCGCGATCACCCAGATTACCGGCTCGCCCTATCTCGGCATGCTTGCAGGTGTTGCCTGCGGCGCGATCTTCTCGCAGCTCTTCGCTTTCCTGACGTTGACGCTCGTGGCAAACCAGGTGGCGACCGGCCTTGCCCTGACGCTGCTCGGGATCGGCGTTTCCGGCATGATGGGCGAGAGTTTCCTCGGCCTTCAGGGCATCAAGCTGCAGCCGATCACGATACCGCTTCTGGCGGACATTCCGGTGATCGGTCCGCTGCTGTTCCGACAGGACATCATCTTTTATCTATCGATTGCGATTGTCGCCGGCGTGCACTGGTTCCTGTTTCGCAGCCGCGCCGGTCTCAAGCTCAGGGCTGTCGGCGACAGCCACGCTTCCGCGCACGCGCTCGGCGTTGACGTCATCCGCACCCGTTATCTGGCCGTCATGTTCGGCGGCGCTTGCGCCGGGCTCGCCGGTGCGCAGCTGTCGCTCGTCTACACGCCGCAATGGGTGGAAAACATGTCGGCGGGGCGCGGCTGGATCGGGCTGGCGCTGGTGGTCTTTTCTTCCTGGCGGCCCTGGCGGCTGGTGGCCGGCGGCTATCTCTTCGGTGCGGTCTCGATCAGCCAGCTGCATGCGCAGGCCTTCGGTCTGGGTATTCCCTCACAACTCCTTTCATCGCTTCCTTATGTGGCGACGATCGTCGTACTCATTCTCATTTCGCACAACCGGCGCATGACCTTGATCAATACACCGGCATCGCTCGGCAAACCGTTCGTGCCGGACCGCTGACAGACAGTATTTCAGACAAACGTTTCTCAAACCGACAGGGGTAAAAAAATGAAGAAACTACTGCTCGCTCTCGCAAGCACCGCGGCGGTGATCGGCTTCGCCACGGGTGCCAGCGCTCAGGAAAAGGCCAAGGTCTGCTTCGTCTACGTCGGTGCCAAGACCGATGGCGGCTGGACCCAGGCGCACGACATCGGCCGTCAGGAGCTGGAAAAGCAACTCGGCGACAAGATCGAGACCCAGTATCTCGAAAGCGTGCCGGAAGGCCCCGATGCGGAGCGCGCAATCGAGCGCCTGGCACGCTCTGGTTGCGGCCTGATCTTCACGACGTCGTTCGGCTTCATGGATGCGACCATCAAGATCGCGCAGAAGTTCCCGGACGTGAAGTTCGAACATGCCACCGGCTACAAGACCGCGCCGAACGTCGCGACCTACAACAGCCGCTTCTATGAAGGCCGCTACATCCAGGGCCAGATCGCCGCGAAAATGTCGCAGAAGGGCGTCGCCGGCTACATCGCATCCTTCCCGATCCCGGAAGTGGTGATGGGCATCAACTCCTTCATCATCGGTGCGCGCTCGGTAAACCCCGATTTCAAGATCAAGGTCGTGTGGGCAAACACCTGGTTTGACCCCGGCAAGGAAGCCGATGCCGCCAAGGCGCTGGTTGACCAGGGCGTCGACATCCTGACGCAGCACACCGACACGACGGCTCCGATGCAGGTTGCCGCGGAACGCGGCATCAAGGCCTTCGGCCAGGCTTCCGACATGATCAAGGCTGGCCCGGAGACGCAGCTGACGGCCATTGTCGACACCTGGGGCGCCTATTACATCAAACGCACGCAGGCTTTCCTCGACGGCAAGTGGGAAACGACATCGAGCTGGGACGGCCTGAAGGACGGCATCCTGACGATGGCGCCCTACACCAACATGCCTGATGACGTGAAGAAGCTGGCCGAGGAAACCGAAGCCAAGATCAAGTCGGGCGAGCTCAAGCCCTTCACCGGCCCGCTGAAGAAGCAGGACGGCAGCGAATGGCTCGCAGCCGGCGCAACGTCTGATGACGGCACCCTGCTCGGCATGAACTTCTACGTCGAGGGCGTCGACGACCAGCTGCCGAAGTAAACGGCTGCACAGAAGCGAAGTGGGACAAACCCCGCCGCCTGGCGGGGTTTGTTCGTTTCAGAATGGGGCATGGCAAGCCTGTGCGGCTACGATCGGACATCGTTTGCCAACGCCGATTTCGCCTGTCTTTCCGGGGGCTTTCCGGAATCGGTCGATCAAACTACACTCGTTTGCGCAAGTTTGGACAAACGGTCGGCGGCGCTGCGCAGCACCGATATCCGTGTGTCGGCAAAGTCAGGCAGGGGAGTGCCTGGAGGAGATGGATTGAACAGGAGTTTGCTGGAAACCGTTGTGTCCGGCTCGCGCAAACGCACGAGCCATGCGCATGTCGTCGATCAACTGGGAAAGGCGATCATATCCGGCGAGTTTCCTGTGGGCTCGATCCTTCCGGGAGATCCGGAGCTCGCCGCGCGCTTCAAGGTGTCGCGAACAGTACTGCGCGAGTCCATGAAGACGCTTGCCGCCAAGGGGCTGGTCGTGCCCCGTGCCCGCATCGGCACGCGCGTAACGCCGCGCAACGACTGGAACCTGTTCGACAGCGATATCCTGACCTGGCATTTCGAGTGCGGGGTCGATGAAGATTTTCTCTACCACCTGAGTGAAGTGCGCCTCGCCTTCGAGCCGCATGCAGCAGCCCTGGCCGCGCGAAACGCCTCGGAAGCGGAAATCAGCCGTATGATGCGGCTCGCCGTTGCCATGGGCGAAGAGGGACACACGGCAGAGAGCCTTGCCGTGGCGGATCTGAAATTTCACCTCGCTGTCGCCGAAGCCTCCGGAAATCCGTTCATGCGGACGGTCGGCGGGCTGATTGAAGCGGCGCTGGTTGGCGTCTTCAAGCTGAGCTCGCCTGTCGCCGAAAGGGGCGGCATAGACGAGGTCGCCCGCAACCATATCCGCATCGTTGAGGAAATCGGCCGCCGCGACGAAGTCGGCGCCCGGCTCGCGATGGAGAATGTGATCAAGATCGGTCGCGAGCGGGTCCGCAGCGCCTTGCATAACCGCGCCTGAGTTCAGCTTCTCCGGGATTGTTCGAAATCCCGCTATTGATGATCTCCAATGTTCAGCAGATCGCATAGATTTCAATGCTTGCGCTTGCTCAGATCGCCCGCTGGCCTTATCTGGTGATTGGTCGTTCCCAGCGGAGCGGCTTTCGTCAACGGTGATCTGGAGACCATGTCCGAATTTTTTGTCATTTTCGTCCTGCTTTTGATTAATGCATTTTTTGCTCTCTCGGAAATGGCAATCGTCTCGGCAAGCAAGCCCATGCTTCGCCAGATGGCAAAACAGGGAAACGCCCGCGCCGAGGTTGCGCTGCGGCTGGCGGAAGATCCCGGTAAATTCCTTTCCACGGTACAGGTCGGCATTACGCTGGTCGGCACGCTGGCCGGCGCCTATGGCGGTGCGACTATCGCTGCCAAGATCGCACCGACCCTCGATGAAATCGCCTGGATTCATCCCTACGGAAATACGGTCGCCGTCGCGCTCGTCGTCACCCTGATTACGTTCCTCTCGGTCGTGATCGGCGAGCTTATCCCGAAGCAACTGGCACTGAAGAATTCCGAAGCGCTGGCGATGTTCGTCGCGCGCCCGATGCATCTTCTGTCGCGGATCGCGGCTCCGATCGTCTATCTGTTCGAAACGGCCGCATCGGTCGCCATGCGCCTCCTCGGCATGCGCCCGGATGATCCGGACCATGTAACGGAGGAGGAAGTCCACGCGATCATGGCCGAGGGTGTCGAAAGCGGCGCGATCGAGAAGTCGGAGCACGAGATGCTCCGCCGCATCATCCGGCTTGGCGACCGCAACGTGAAGTCGATTATGACCCACCGGACCGAGGTGAGCTTCATCGACGTCAACGACAGTCTGGAGACGGTGGGCCGCAAGATCGGCCAATTCAACCATTCCCGTTATCCGGTGGTCGATGGACCGAGCGGCGACGTGCTTGGCGCCGTCCTAGCGAAGGAGGTCCTGAACGCCCCGACCTCCAGTCCGTTCGATGTGCGCAGGTACATAAAGGAAATCCACACCTTGCCGGAGACGGCTTCCTGCCTAAAGGCACTGGAAGCCTTCAAGTCGTCGAGCATCAATTTGGCGATGATCGTCGACGAATATGGCAGCACCGAAGGCATCATCACCATCGCCGATATCCTCGAAGCGATCGTCGGCGTGTTGCCGTCGAACTACGACGACATCGAACACGCGCTGATCCGTGTGCGTGAGGATGGCAGCTACCTCGTCGACGGCCGCACGCCGATCGACGAAATTCACCTGACGATCGGCATCGAAGGCATCGATGCCGACGGTAACTTCGAGACAATCGCCGGTTTCCTGGTGCAGCAGCTGCGCAAGACGCCGGAGGAGGGCGATATCGCCATCGCTCACGGCTACCGGTTCGAGGTAATCGACATGGATGCACGCCGGATCGACAAGATCCTGGTCAGCCGAAGCGACGAAGCGGCCAACTGATCCAGTCCATGAAACGTGTCGAGGGGGCCGGGGGCGCAGTTGCTCTCGGCGCGAGGCGGTAGCGTCGCTATGGATTGCCTCACCCGCCGCAAATGCAAAAGGCCGGGCTAAACCCGACCTTTTTCCAGATCACCGCGGGTCCGCTAGTACATCCGTAGTCGGAGGTCCTCGGCGGTGGTAGCTTGCTTGTACAGAGTTATGATGTCGGCGCCATGACACCAGCCACGGCTCCGGAGCAGAAATGAGTCCGTCCAGTATCGGCGACGCTTGGTCCGCCGGTCCGCGGATGCCAGCAGAATTGACAAAGCGGTTCAGCGAAGCCTGAGGATGTCGCAGGATGCGCCCTGGGGTGCTTCTGCAGCGTGCGGCCGGCGCACGATCAGGCAGTCGGACTGGGCAAAGACTTTCATCATCGACGAATCCTGCCGCGAGAACGGATGGGCAATGAGGTCACCATCCTCACCCTTAGTGAGCCGCGCGCGCACATAGTCCTGCCTGATGTCGTTGGCGGGCAAGGCGCTTGCAAGTTTCGCCGTCGTCATGCGTTCGCGGAACGGTAGCTGTGCGAGCTTGCGTGTCAGCGGCTCCAGGAACAGCAGCGCGCAAACGAGGCTCGAGACCGGGTTGCCGGGGAGGCCGAGCACGGTCGTAGCTCCGAGCTTGCCTACCATCAGTGGCTTTCCCGGCCGCATGGCGATGCGCCAGAAGTCGAGCGTCATGCCGCAGGAAAGTAGAGTTGCCTGAACCAGGTCATGGTCGCCGACCGACGCGCCGCCGAGCGTGACAAGCACGTCGACATCGGCTGCTTGAGCCCGCGCGACCTGAGCGGCGATTGCCTGCTGGTCGTCGGCGACAATGCCAAGATCGATGACCTCCGCGCCATTGTCGCGCGCGATTGCCGCGACGCCGAAGCTGTTCGAGGCGATGATCTGGTCCGGCCCCGGCTTGCTCCCGGGAGGCAGAAGCTCGTCGCCGGTCGCAAGGATTGCGATCTTCGGCCGCTTGAAAACGGGGAGATTCGCGTGGTTCATGCCCGCGGCCAGCGTCAGTCGCCCGGCATCGAGTAGGTTACCAGCCGATAGCGCCTTTTCGTCCTGAGCGAAGTCCTGTCCGGCCAAGCGGATATGGCGGCCCTTGCCGGGCACGAACTTGGTGCGGATCCGGTCTTCCGGCCGGCGCTCGGTATCTTCCTGGATGATCACCGTATCGGCACCGGCGGGCAGGGGGGCTCCGGTGAAGATGCGGACGGCCTCTCCAGGCCCCACCTCTCCCTTGAAGCCATGGCCGGCAGCCGATTGGCCGATCACAATAAGTTCCGCGCCAGCGGTCTCGATATCCTGATGGCGAACCGCATAGCCGTCCATCGCCGAATTGTCGAAGGCGGGATGAGTGACGAGTGCCGAGATATCCTCGGCAAGGACGCGGCCGACAGCGTCGTGAAGATCGACACGCTCTGCCAGTGGTCTCGGGGTTGCGCTGTCGAGAATTCGGTCGAGTGCATCTTCGACGGACAGCAGCGACATGACCTCAGTTCCCTTCGCGCCGAAAATCGCCGGACCGACCGCCGGACTTGCTGACCACCCGGATCCCGCCGATCTCCATTTCCCGATCTGCGGCCTTCGCCATATCGTAGATGGTAAGGCACGCGACGCTCACAGCCGTCAACGCTTCCATCTCGACGCCCGTGCGGCCGGTGAGTTTGGCGAGTGCCTCGACCCGGAGGCCGGGAAGCGTGGGGTCGGGCGTGATGTCAACGGCAACCTTCGTCAGCATCAGCGGGTGGCAGAGCGGGATGAGATTGGCGGTCTGCTTGGCGGCCATGATGCCGGCGAGCCGCGCGGTGCCGATGACATCGCCCTTCTTCGCATCGCCTTCGAGAATGAGCGTCAGCGTTTCCGCCTTCATGCGCACATGGCCCTCGGCGACCGCAATGCGCACCGTCTCGGCCTTTTCGCCGACATCCACCATGTTCGCTTCGCCGCTGCCACCAAGATGCGTGAGCGTCGGCTTACCCATCACTCGGCCGCCAATGTGTTTGCAGCGCCGGTCAGCAGGGTACGCGTGGCCGCTTCCACATCGCTCTTGCGCATCAGGCTTTCGCCGACGAGGAAGGTGGTGATGCCGCTCTTTTCCAGGCGCTGGCAATCCTCATGGGTGAAGATGCCGCTTTCGCCGACCAGCAGCCGGTCGGAAGGGACCATGCCTGCTAGCTGCTCCGAGACGGCGAGGTTGACCTCGAAGGTGCGCAAATTGCGGTTGTTGATGCCGACGAGGGGGGAGGCGAGCTTGAGCGCCCGTTCCATTTCCTCGGCGTCGTGCACTTCGATCAGCACATCCATGCCAAGCTCGAAGGCCGCATCTTCAAGGCGGCGGGCGTCGTCGTCGCTGAGCGAAGCCATGATCAGCAGGATGCAGTCCGCGCCCCAGGCCCGAGCCTCGAACACCTGGTAGCTTTCGAACATGAAGTCCTTGCGCAGTGCCGGCAGGCCGCAGGCCGCGCGTGCGGCTTCCAGAAAGGCCGGTGCACCTTGAAAGCTCGGCGCATCCGTGAGTACCGAGAGACAGGCGGCACCACCAGCTTCGTAGGCCTTGGCAAGCGCCGGCGGGTCGAAGTCCGGACGAATGAGCCCCTTGGATGGGCTCGCCTTCTTGATCTCCGCGATCAGCCCGAATGTGCCGCCGGCCCTGCGCGCGGTGAGCGCTGAGTGAAAGCCACGCGGCGCAGACTGTTCGGCAATATGCGCCTTGAGTTCGGAAAGCGGCGTCTGTGCTTTCGCGGCCGCGATCTCGTCGCGCTTGTAGGCTTCGATCTTGCGCAGGATATCCGTCATCGTTGCCGATCCTTCTTCAGGCTGCGTTCGAAACGCTGATCAGGCGCTGCAGCGCCATCTTGGCGCCGCCGCTCGAAAGCGACTGGCGGGCGAGCGCCATGCCCTCGCCGAGGTCTTTCGCCCGTCCGGCTATCATCAGCGATGCGGCCGCATTGGCAAGGGAAATGTCCCGATAGGGGTTCTCGGCGCCATCGAGCACGGCCTGGAGCGCAACGGCATTGTGCGCGCCGTCGCCGCCTTTCAGTACATCGAGCGTCACCGTAGGAAGGCCGAAATCGGCCGGCGTCAGCGTGAAAGTCGAGATCTTGCCGTCTTCGAGGGCAGCGACCTGCGTCGTCCCGGTCGTGGTGATCTCGTCGAGGCCTTCGCCGTGAACGACCCAGACATTTTTGGAACCGAGATCGCGCAGCACTTCCGCGAGCGGCTGTACCCACTGCGGCGCATAGACGCCGACCAGCTGTCGCTTGACGCCCGCCGGATTGGAGAGCGGGCCGAGCAAGTTGAATATCGTGCGCGTGCCAAGCTCCACCCGCGTTGGGCCGACGTGGCGCATTGCCGAATGATGCTGCTGTGCGAACATGAAGCCGACGCCCGCCTCGCGAATGCACTGCGAGATAGCTTCGGGGCCGATGTCGAGCTTGACGCCGAGGCACGAGAGCGCATCGGCGGTGCCCGACTTCGAGCTCAGCGCGCGGTTGCCGTGCTTGGCAACCGGTACACCGGCGCCGGCGACGATGAGCGAAGCGAGCGTCGAGATGTTGTAGGTGCCGGCGCCGTCGCCGCCGGTTCCGACGATATCGATGGCATCATCAGGTGCATCGACCGGCAGCATGCGGGCACGCATGGCGCCGACCGCGCCGACGATCTCATCGACCGTTTCGCCGCGCACGCGCAGCGCCATCAGGAAGCCACCGATCTGCGATGGCGTCGCGGCCCCCGACATGATGATTTCGAAGGCGGCACGCGCGTCTTCGCGGTTCAGCGCCTCACGGGCGGCCACCTTGGCGACGAATGGCTTCAGATCACTCATCGTTTGTTTCCTCGAAGCCTATCGTTGCGCAATTGCGGTTTCGCCGAGCGTCTGGTTGATCGTCACGCCATAAGCGGCCTGCAGCGTGGCGACCATTTGATCGACAATATCTGCACCGCTGACGCTGGCCAGAGCCTCGATCTGACGGCTATCGTCCTGCAGGGCATCCGTCGGGCCGCCATCCTCGACCGCCGTCACCTGCAAGAGCACCTGTCCCTCGCCACCGATGCCGGCAGCGTTGGTGACAAGACCGTTCGGGCCCGAGAAGGCAGCGACGACAGCCGCCGGGCTAAGGGCGGCGTCCGAAGTGGAGCGCATCAGGCCGGACTTCGTTTCGACGGCGAGGCCGAGTTCATTGGCAATGTCGGCAAGCTTTGCACCCTGCGCGAGACGCTGCTTCAGCTCACCGGCCTTCTTGGCAAGTGCTGCGCGCTGCTGTTCTGCCATCCAGTCGGCGCCGACTTCGTCGCGAGCCTCGTCCAGCGTGCGATCACGCGCGGGGGTAACTTCATCGAGGTCGAACCAGACATAGCCGTCGCGGCCGACATTCACCGGCAGGGTTTCTGCGCCGACATCCGCCTTGAAGACTTCCTGCAGAAGGGCTGCCTGCTCCGGCAGACCGGCAACGTCGTCGCCGTTCTTGTCCTTGCCGGTTGCATCGATCGCATCGATGGTCACCAGCTTCAGCTTGAGCTGGTCGGCCACTTCCTTGATCGGAGCCCCGGAAGCGCGCTCGTCCTCGATCTTGTCGTGGAGGCGCATGACTTCTTCGCTCGCCGCGGAAAGCGCGATGTCCTTGCGCAGCTCTTCCTTGACTTCGTCGAAGCTGCGCACCGCTTCCGGCCGGATATTCGTCACGCGGAGAATGACCGGGCCGAAGGCGCCGTCGACAACCGGAGATACGCCGCCGTCTGCGGCAACTGCGAAGGCCGCCTCGGCGACCTTGGCATCGGGCACGCGATCCTTGGAGAATTCGCCGAGAAGAACGTCGGCCGACGTCTTGCCTTCGGCTTTCACCAGATCGTCGAAGCTCGTGCCGGACGAGAGCTTGGCCGCTGCGGCGTCAGCCGCTGCACGCGACGGGAAGGTAAGCTGCTCGATGGTCCGCGTCGCAACGGTGCGGAAGCTCTCCTTGCGCCGGTCATACTCGGTGCGCATCTCATCTTCCGTCACGGCTGCGGTGTCGGCGACGTCGACCGGCTCGAGCTTTACATAGCTGACCTTGCGGTATTCGGGGGCGCGATAGTTTGCCTTGCGGCCATCGTACCAGGGCGTCAACACGTCGTCGCCCGGTGCCTTCACAGCGTCGATATTGGCGTTCGAGAGCAGCAGGTAGTCGACCGTCCGCTTTTCGTGGCGGTAGGCGCCGATCGCGTCGGTCAGCACCTTGGGAGCGGCATAACCGTCCGAGAGGGCATCGACGATCTGCGAACGGATCGCGGTCTGGCTCTGGCTGTTGATGTAGTCCTGTTCGCGCAGGCCGGCGTTGCGCAGAACGCTGGAGAACGTCAGACGGTCGAACTGGCCGTTGACGCTGTGGAACGCCGGATCGTCGGCGATCAGCTTGGCCAGCCGGTCCTGCGACAGCCCGAGGTTCATGTCGTCTGCAAGCTGGTCGAGAGCAGCGCCGGCGACGACCTGCGAATAGACCCGCTGTTCGATGCCGAAGGCGCGTGCCTGTTGTGGCGTCAGCCGCGTGCCGAGCTGGCGGGAGGCCTGAGCCAGCATGGTTTCATAGGTAAGCCGGAACTCCGGCGCCTTGACCTTGACGTCGCCGACGACCACCACCGCATCCGATTGGTTCGTCATCGTCAGAGATGAGCCGCCCCACACCATGAACGACAGCACGAGAATGACTAGCAGGCCTTTGACAACCCAGGTCTGGGCGGCAGTTCTCAGGAATTCGAGCATGGGGGCAGAAACCTCGTTGCAATGCGGCGGCCATTGGCCAAAACGAATTCGTTCCTTAAAACAAACGAAACAGGAAATGAAGGGTTGTTTGCCGCAAATTGCGCACGCTCACGGGATCGTTGGTCGATCCCGATCGCCCGGTTTTCAATGGTTGCCACCGGCGCATTGCAGCGCGCGCGTGAGATCGCCGGTCAGCCCGCCAGCCCATCGGGCGCGCGCGGTACAATCCATGTCGGATTCATTAGCCGGCAATTGAAATTTATCTGTCAGATTGTGTCGAATACGCCTTGGAACTGTGCTTCTGTTGCACGGTAAGGGGCGATTCTGAAGACCCCGCAGGAAGGCATGCCATGCAGTCGACAATCGTGATGGTCAATCTTTTTGGAGCAGTCGCACTGCTGCTCTTCGGCCTGTCGCTCGTCAAGGACGGCGTGACACGCGCCTTCGGTGCGCGCTTGCGCGCCGGTCTCGCCCAAGGAACCAACGGGGCCGTACGCTCGTTCGCGACCGGACTTGTGGCGACGCTGGCCCTGCAGAGTTCGACGGCCACCGCCTTGATGACCGCTTCCTTCGTGGAGAAGGGGCTCGTGCGCTCGCGCATGGCGCAGATCGTGCTTCTCGGGGCCAATGTCGGGACAGCCATGACCGCCTGGATCGTCGCGACCGGCATCGAGTGGCTGTCGCCGCTCGTGATCCTCGTCGGCGTAGTTCTGCACCGTGCCAGCCGCTCGAACGCCCGCCAGGGTCTCGGGGCGGCCTTTGTCGGCATCGGCCTCATGCTGCTGTCGTTGCATCTGCTGGGCTCGGCGACCGAGCCGATGCGTGATTCTCCGGCGCTCGCCGCGTTTCTCGGCATGCTCGACAGCGCCTGGCCCGTCGCGCTCATCATATCTGCCGGGCTTGCCTTCGCTTCATCTTCCAGCCTGGCGGTCGTCATGCTGGTCCTGTCGCTTTCGTCTGCGGGCATTCTCACCGTGGGGCTGACGGTGGCGCTCGTGCTTGGCGCGAACCTTGGAGGAGCGATCCCGCCGGTCATGGCGACCCTGGCTTCTGCCCCGTCCGCGCGCCGCGTCACTCTCGGCAATCTCGTCATTCGTGCGGTCGGCTGTTTGATTGCGCTGCCGCTGACCAGCATGAGCGTCGAGTTCCTGCAGAGCCTGCCGCTGCCGCGCCAGAACCTGCCCGTCGATATCCATCTTGCCTTCAATCTCGCCGTCGCGATCCTCGCCTGGCCTTTTGCCGGGCTATTGTCGCAACTGATGGTCCGCTTCATTCCCGATACGGAGACGGAAGAGAGCGGGCCGCGCTATCTCGACGAAAATGCCCTGCACACCCCGGTCATGGCGCTTTCCGGAGCGACCCGCGAGGTGCTGCGCGTGGGCGACCTGGTCGAGATGATGCTGATGCGCGCAGCCAATGCTTTCGAGAACAACGATCTCTCCGATATTCGCGACATCGCCAAGTTCGAAAAACAGGTCGACCAGCTACAGCAGGAAGTGAAGATCTTCCTGTCGCGCTTGGGGCGCGATGGTTTGAGCCAGGAAGACGGCCGGCGCTCGATCGTCATCATCGACTACGCCATCAACCTCGAGCATATGGGCGACATCATCGAGAAGGGGCTCTGCGATGAGATCGCCAAGAAGGTCAACAACGGTCTGAAGTTCTCGGAGGAAGGTTATCAGGAGCTGAAAAGCCTGTTCAATCTTACGATCGACAATCTTCGCGTTGCCCAATCCATCTTCGTCAGTCGCAATGCCGATCTCGCCCGCCAGCTCATCGAGGTGAAGGTGAGCGTTCGCCACATGGAGAAGCGTTCGGCCGAGCGGCACATCGAGCGGTTGCGCGACGGGCTGGTTCAAAGCCTGCAGACCAGCTCGCTGCATCTCGACATGCTGCGCGATCTCAAGCGCGTCAACGCGCATATCGCGTCCGTCGCCTATCCGATCCTGGAGGAGAGCGGGCTTTTGACCGAAAGCCGTCTCCGGCCCGAAGCCTAATCGTCAGATCTCAAGAGCCACTGGCGGCGGGCGCCGCGGCCTTTAATTCATTGCGGATGAAGGCGTCATAGCATTTCGTCAGCATCACTCGGGTGTGGCCGGGCTCGAGGCTCGGCTGATAGAGCGAAAGCAGCATGCGGTTTACGTTGGTGACCGGACAAGTCGGTACGAGCGCGATGTCGAGTGACCGGATAGCGGCGCGGACATTTTCATCCGGCGGAGGGACAGCACGGAACGGATCGGCACCGATGGCGACATGTTCCGGCGCGCGGCGATCCATCAGCCAGGGAAAAGGATTGGTGAAATCGACGTTGAGGATCGTCTCGAAACGTACGCCATTTGCCGTTTCATAGGCGCGCATCGCATCGATGGCTTCATCCACATTGGTCAGCCAGCCGGCCTGGAAATCGAAATCGCTGTAAAGCAGGAAAGACGGTAGCTCGCCGGCATCCGCCATGGCATCGAATGTGGGGCGATGCGCCGCATAGATATCGCGCAGGCGCTCGGCGCGCAGTGCGAGAATCGGCCGTAGATTGACTGCCCCCATCGTTTTGAGGTTTCGGCTCTCGAGCGGCACATTGTTGACGGCGCCGATCCAGGCGCGAGCGCTCTTTTGAACAATGGCGCTGGCCGGCGGCAGGGCGGCCGCCAGGGCAAGAATGGCCACTGTGATCGCACGTGGCTTGGGCGCGGCACCGCTGACCTCGTCGACAACGATCTTGAGCAGCAAAGGCAGCAGAAAGATAAAGGCCTGGCTGCCGGTGTTCTGGCTTTCGAAAAGAATGCCGGCGAAAACGAAGGCCGCCAGCCAAAGAAACGATTGGTCGAAGACGTCCGCGAGTGCCGATGCAGAGGGGTTCCCGCCAAGCTGTCGCAAGGACCGCGCAAAGGACAGAAGGTGCGCCACGAAAAGCACCAGCGCGAGCAGTCCGGCCGGAATCAGCAGGCCGGCATTGAGCGACGCCGCCTGCAGCAGACGCGGCAACAGGCTGCCGTCATTGACGGCCAGCAGCGCAAGGATGTCGTCGATATAGGCAGACACCGCGCCCATCGAAATCTCGACCACGGCCAGCACGGCGAAGAACAGCAACGCTACGGCTACCGCTGATTTGAAGGGGATACGGCCTGCGGCAAATGCCACTAGGCAAAGAACTGTGCCAGCGATAACGCCCGTGATCTTCACGAAAAAGAGAGCGGCCATCGCCGCTGCAACGACGACCACGAGAATACGACGGTCGCGAACATGAACCAATGCCGCTGCCAGCACGTAGAGGAGCTGGCAGACCTGGCGGTTGTAAATGCCGAAGCCATCGGAGCCGGGGTAGGGGTAGAAATCGCCGGTGTTGAACGGCACCACCGAGAAGACCAGGAACGGCAGCAGGATCGCATAGGCAAGGAGCGCAGAGCGCTTTTGCACGTCGAAGACGACGAGCGCGATCGCCGGCCCGGTGACGAGCAGCAAGCACCAGCTCGCCAGCAGCAACGGCTGGCCGTTGGGAAAGATGCCCTGGAGACCCGTGAACAGGTAGTAGCCAAGCGCGCCAACGGGCGTGAAGAAGTCGACTGACGGCACTTGCCCGTCTCGTATGCGGTTGGCGGCATCGAGATAAAGGTAGTGATCCCAGAACATCGGGCCGATCGGCTGCCGGATCGTGATGGAGAGCAGGAGCGCGAGCACGCCGAGGGTGACGACAAGCAAGAACAATGGTGAGCGGACGAAGGTGAGGGCCACGCTCGCCTGTCGTGCCTGTACATCCAGTTCGGTGCGGCTATGCATTGCGGTTTCGTTCCCCCCGGGGAGCGATGCACCCGCACTGCTTGCTGACACAGGCTCCGCGCCTTCTTATGCCATCATCCGGTTTTAAGCCGGTTAATGCGACGTGATTGTGAGAATTATGCTTCTCGCAATATCTTGGCGATACCACAGCGCCGAATCGTGCGTGATTTTGTACTTGAGGCGATTTCGATTTAAGAAATTGTGCAGGGGGCGTCGGCCTCGGAAAGACCAAGGAGACTATTGTATGGAACGGACGTGCCTGGCCATCATTCTGGCTGCGGGTGAAAGCACGCGGATGAAATCGTCCATGTCGAAGGTGCTGCATCCGGTCGCCGGCCGGCCGATGATCGCTCATGTCGTCCAGGCGCTGGCAAGCGCTTCGATTTCCGATATCGCCCTGGTGGTCGGTCGTGATGCGGAATCGGTTTCGGCGGCGGCCGATGTCGGCGGCGTGTCGGTCTCTTCCTATCTGCAGAAGGAACGGCTGGGCACGGGTCATGCAGTGCTGGCCGCGCGTGACGCCATAGCGAAAGGCTATGACGATATTCTCGTCGTCTTCGGTGATACGCCGCTGATCAAGCCGGAGCCGCTGAAGGCCGCACGTGATGGCCTTGCCGCCGGCAACGACGTGGTGGTGATCGGCTTCGAGGCGGCGGATCCGAGCGGGTATGGACGTCTAATCGTCAAGGACGGTGCCTTGCTCGCCATTCGCGAGCATAAGGATGCGACCGACGAAGAACGCCGCATCACCTATTGCAACGGTGGACTGATGGCGATCGACGGCCGCAAGGCGCTCGATCTCCTCGGGCGCATCGGCAACGCCAACGTCAAGGGCGAATATTACCTGACGGATCTCGTCGAGATCGTGCGCGAGATCGGCGGGCGGGCGATCGCCGTCGAGGCTCCTGAGGAGGAACTGACCGGCTGCAACACACGCGCCGAACTCGCCTTCATCGAGCGGCTCTGGCAGCAGCGGCGGCGCCACGAGCTGATGTTGTCGGGCGTATCGATGATCGCGCCGGAAACGGTGTTCCTCGCCTGGGATACGGTGCTTGAGCAGGATGTGCTGGTCGAGCCGAATGTCGTCTTCGGTCCCGGCGCGCGCGTCGAGAGCGGTGCGATCATCCACGCTTTCTCGCATGTCGAGGGCGCGACGGTCCGGGCAGGGGCGACAGTTGGTCCCTTTGCTCGGCTGCGCCCGGGCGCCGATCTTGGCGAAAAGTCCAAGGTCGGCAACTTCTGCGAGGTCAAGAAGGCGGAGATCGGCGCCGGCGCCAAGGTCAACCACCTGACCTATATCGGCGACGCCTTCGTCGGCGCGGGTTCGAACATCGGGGCCGGTACGATCACCTGCAACTATGATGGCGTGAACAAGCATGAGACCCGCATCGGCGAAGATGCCTTCATCGGGTCGAATTCGTCGCTGGTCGCACCGGTGACGATCGGCGATGGCGCCCTGGTCGCCTCGGGCAGCGTGATTACCGAGGATGTTCCGGCCGATGCCGTTGCCTTCGGCCGCGCGCGCCAGGAGATCAAGCCGGGTCGGGCGCGGCTGCTGCGCGAGCGCTACCTGGCTGTGAAGGCGGCCAAGAAAGCTGCGAAAACGGCCGAATAGATCTACAGCGCCGCGCGCCTTATCGGATGCGCAAAGGTCGCTGTAGCGCTTTGATTGCTGCAGGTTTTCTTGCCTGAATCGGTTGCGATTCAAGGAAGCCTGCGGAGCGTTAAATACTGAAACCGAAAGTGAAATCGGGGCGGATTGCCTCGCTCGACAAATGCTTTACCAAGGCAGCGCAACGGGCGGGACATCCGCCCTTATCGGCTGAGGCGCCACAACGGGCGCGGGGACAAATCGGAGACGACTATGTGCGGTATTGTTGGCATCGTTGGCAACCAGCCGGTATCGGAGCGCCTGGTTGATGCGCTGAAGCGCCTCGAATACCGCGGCTATGATTCCGCCGGCGTTGCGACCATCAATGGTGGAGCGTTGGAGCGCCGGCGTGCCGAGGGCAAGCTCGTCAATCTCGAGATCCGGCTTCGCGAAGAGCCGCTCGCCGGCACGATCGGCATTGCGCACACGCGTTGGGCGACCCATGGCGCGCCGACCGAGCGCAACGCCCATCCGCACTTCACCGACGGTGTCGCCGTCGTCCACAACGGCATCATTGAGAACTTTGCCGATTTGAAGGACGAACTGATCGCCGACGGCGCCAAGTTCGAGACGGACACCGACACCGAGGTCGTGGCACATCTGCTCTCCAGGTTCCGCCGCGAGGGCCTTGGCCGGCGCGAGGCGATGCATGCGATGCTCAAGCGGGTCACCGGCGCATATGCGCTCGCCGTGCTCTTTGAGGACGACCCGTCGACGATCATGGCGGCGCGCAACGGACCGCCGCTGGCGATCGGCCACGGCAAGGGCGAGATGTTCCTCGGCTCCGACGCGATCGCGCTTTCGCCCTTCACCAACGAGATCACCTATCTGATCGATGGTGACTGGGCGGTGATCGGCGCAAACGGCGTGCATATCTTCGATCTCGCCGGCAATGCCATCGACCGTCCGCGGCAGATCTCGTCGGCCGCCGCCTATATGATCGACAAGGGCAACCACCGGCATTTCATGGAGAAGGAGATCTATGAGCAGCCGGAGGTGATCGCGCACGCGCTCAGTCACTACGTCGATTTTGCCGGCAACCGCATCAAGGCACTCGGCGACACGATCGATTTTGCCAAGGTTCCGAGTCTCGCAATCTCCGCTTGCGGCACGGCCTATCTTGCCGGCCTCGTCGGCAAATACTGGTTCGAGCGCTATGCCCGCCTGCCGGTGGAAATCGACGTCGCTTCCGAGTTCCGCTATCGCGAAATCCCGTTGTCGCCGCAGTCGGCAGCACTGTTCATCTCGCAGTCGGGCGAAACTGCCGACACGCTGGCTTCGCTGCGCTATTGCAAGGAGCTGGGCTTAAAGATCGGCGCCGTCGTCAATACGCGCGAATCGACGATCGCCCGCGAGTCGGACGCCGTGTTCCCGATCCTCGCCGGTCCGGAGATCGGTGTCGCCTCCACCAAGGCCTTCACCTGCCAGCTCGCGGTGCTGGCGTCGCTCGCGATCGGCGCCGGACGCGCCCGCGGCACGGTCAGTGCAGACGAGGAGCAGGTGCTGGTTCGCTCTCTCGCCGAAATGCCGCGTATCATGGGCCAGGTGCTGAACGCGATCCAGCCGCAGATCGAGCTTCTGTCGCGCGAGCTGTCGAAGTGCCGCGACGTGCTCTATCTCGGCCGCGGCACCAGCTTCCCGCTGGCGATGGAAGGCGCGCTGAAGCTCAAGGAGATCTCCTATATCCACGCCGAAGGTTATGCCGCCGGCGAGCTGAAGCATGGACCGATCGCGCTGATCGATGAAAACATGCCGGTCATCGTCATCGCGCCGCACGACCGCTTCTATGAGAAGACGGTCTCCAACATGCAGGAAGTGGCTGCGCGCGGTGGCCGGATCATCCTGATCACCGACGAGAAGGGGGCCGCCGCCTCCAAGCTCGAAACGATGGCGACGATCGTGCTGCCAAATGTCGACGAGGTCGTCGCGCCGATGATCTTTTCTCTGCCGATCCAGCTGCTTGCCTACCACACCGCGGTGTTCATGGGCACAGACGTCGACCAGCCCCGCAACCTCGCCAAATCGGTGACCGTTGAGTGATCTACGTCCGGCATGAGCGCCCAGGAGATGAGAAGGGGATCCGCGAGGTGACCGCGGCCGCCTTCGAAGGGCATCCGCACAGTGATCAGAGCGAGCCCCTCATCATCGAACGCCTGCGCGAAGCCGGGGCGCTCAGCGTGTCTTTGGTTGCCGAGATGAACGACGAGATTGTCGGGCACGTCGCCTTCTCGCCCGTCACTCTGACGCCGGCAGAATCCGGCTGGTTCGGGCTTGGGCCTGTGTCGGTCAAGCCGGACGTTCAGGCACAGGGCATCGGCAGGCAGTTGATCCGCGAGGGCCTCGAATGGCTGCGTGCCGAGGGTGCCTCTGGCTGCGTCGTCGTCGGCGATCCTGCCTATTATCAAAAGTTCGGTTTCCGCAACGAATCGGCTCTTGTATTCCCCGGTTGTGCGCCGCAATATTTCATGGCGCTGGCTCTTTCCAGCGCGATGGCGGCTGGCACGGTCGCCTATCATCCGGCCTTTGGGGCCGAGTGAGGTTAAGACGGAAGAAGCATGACGGAACACTCAAAACGCGGCTATATCGGCACCCGGCTGCGCAACTATTTCCTGACCGGCCTGATCGTCTGCGCACCGGTGGCGATCACCGTTTGGCTCGTGCGCACGTTCATCGATTGGGCCGATGGGTGGGTGAAGCCGTATCTGCCGAACTTCTACAATCCGGACACCTATTCGCCCGTAGCCATTCCCGGCTTCGGGTTGCTCGTTGCCATTTTCGTGATCACGTTCGTCGGCTTCATGACCGCAAACCTCGTCGGTCGGTCGATCGTCAATTTCGCCGAGTCCCTGGTCAATCGAACGCCGCTCGTCCGTACGATCTACAAGGCAACGAAACAGATCTTCCAGACGGTGCTGCAGGAACAGTCGTCGTCCTTCAAGAAGGCAGGGCTGATCGAGTATCCGAGCCCCGGCCTCTGGTCGCTCGTGTTCATTGCGACCGACGTTAAAGGCGAGATCGCATCCAAGTTCGACGATCGTGGCATGGACATGGTGGCGGTGTTCCTGCCACCGACTCCGATCCCCACTGCCGGCTTTCTGCTGTTTGTTGCGCGCGACAAGATCATACCGCTTGAGATGAGCGCGGAAGATGCAGCCAAGCTGCTGATTTCCGGCGGCTTGGTGACGCCCGACTACAAGCCGCTCGCCAACGCGCCGCTGAAGATCAGCCAGCAGAAAACCGCCTGACATCGAGGCACACTTCGGGACGGAAACCGGCTCACGCTTTCTCGCCTCTAGCCGGCGCGCAGGAAGCGGATCGCCTCGTCGCGTCGGTAGAGATAGAGCAGCGTCCGGAGTGCTTCACCGCGTTCCGACGTCAGATCTGGGTCGCGCTCGATCACATAGGCGGCGTCCTTCCGCGCGATTTCCAACAGGTCGCCATGGGCTTCCAGGCTGGCGATGCGGAAGCCCGGCGTGCCCGACTGGCGCGTGCCGAGCAACTCGCCTTCGCCGCGCAGCTTCAAGTCTTCCTCGGCGATCAGGAAGCCGTCCTCGCTGTCGCGCAGGATCGAGAGCCGTGATCGGCCATTTTCGCTGAGCGGTCCCTTGTAGAGCAGGATGCAGGTCGAAGCCTCATCGCCCCGGCCAACGCGGCCGCGCAATTGATGAAGCTGGGCAAGGCCGAAGCGTTCCGCATGTTCGATCACCATGATCGTCGCATCGGGCACGTCGACGCCGACTTCCACGACGGTGGTGGCGACCAGCAAGCGGATCTCGCCATTCTTGAAGGCGAGCATGACTGCATCTTTCTCCGCCCCATTCATGCGACCGTGTACGAGGCCGACGGTGTTGCCGAAGCGTTTGGCGAGGCCTTCGTACCTCTCTTCCGCCGACATGACGTCGACTGCTTCCGACTCCTCGACAAGCGGGCAGATCCAATAGGCCTTTTTGCCTTCGCGAAGCGCTGCATCCAGCCGTTCGACGATATCGCCGGTACGCTCCGTCGGAATCGTCACGGTCTGGATCGGCTTCCGCCCGGCAGGCTTCTCAGTCAGCTTCGAGACATCCATGTCGCCGAAGGCCGCGAGCACCAGCGTACGCGGGATCGGTGTTGCCGTCATGACGAGCATATGCGGCGAGATTCCCTTGGCGGTCAGGCGCAGGCGCTGGTGAACGCCGAAACGATGCTGCTCGTCCACCACCGCCAGCGTCAATTCTCTATAGTTCACCGTATCCTGGAAAAGTGCGTGCGTACCGATCACCATCCGCGTCTCGCCGGATGCGATGCGATCAAGGATTGCATCGCGTTCCTTGCCCTTGGTGCGGCCAGTCAGGACGTCAATCGTGATGCCGGCCGGGGCGGCCATCCTGGCAAGGGTCGCATGGTGTTGCCGGGCGAGGATTTCCGTCGGTGCCATCAGCACGGCCTGGCCGCCGGATTCGACCGCTGCGAGCATCGCCATCAGCGCCACCATCGTCTTGCCGGAGCCGACGTCGCCCTGCAGCAGCCGCAGCATGCGTTCGGTGCCTGCCATATCCTTGAGGATGTCGGCAATAGCCGTGGACTGGCTCGCCGTCAGCGAAAAGGGAAGGGCGTCGATGACCGGGCGGGAGAGCGCGCCGGTAGCATGGACCGGAATGCCTGCGACCTTGCGCAGACGTTGCCGGACCAGTGCCAATGACAGTTGCCCGGCAAGAAATTCGTCATAGGCCAGGCGGCGGCGCGCGGGTGCCTGGGGATCGATATCCGTTGCATCCCGGGGATCATGCAGCGCTCGGAAACTCTCGGCCGCACTGGCGAAGCCCTGCTTGGTGAGCAGCGCATCGTCCACCCATTCCGGCATTTCCGGGACGCGGGCGACAGCCGCCTCGATCGACTTGCGCAAGGTCCGGGGCGAAAGTCCGGCGGTCAGACCATAGACCGGTTCGACCAGCGGCAGGTTTTCCGCCTCGCTTGCGCGGACCGCGTAGTCTGGATGGACCATCGAAGGCCGGCCGTTGAACCAGTCGACCTTGCCGCTGACGATCACCGTCTCATCCACCGGCAGCGATTTCTCCAGCCAATTGCCTTTGACCCGGAAGTAGGTGAGCGCCAGTTCGCCGGTTTCGTCATGCAGGAAGACGCGGTAGGGCAGGTTTGGTTTGCCGCGCGGCGGTGGCTGATGGCGATCGACCCGGCCGGTAATGGTGACGATTACCCCTTGCGGCGCATGGGCAATGCCGGGCTGCTGGCGACGGTCGATCAGCGAATGCGGCGCATGGAAGACAAGATCGACGACACGGCAATCCTCGATCGTTTCGCGGCCGAGCAGCTTGGCATAGAGCTCGCCGATCTTCGGGCCGATGCCGGGAAGCGTGTCGAGCGGTGAGAAGAGCGGGTCGAGCAGGGCGGGACGCATGGTGATGAAATTGCGATGATAAATCGGGCTTTGGCAAGGCTGACAATCACCAATTCAGAGTTTATAGAGCCCATTGACGACAAACCGTAGCCTAGAGCGTCCCGCTTTCAAGTGGTATCACTGAAGGCGACAAGGTGCTCTGGAATCAAAGCGCTGGAGCGTCCCTCGCGTGTTCGTCCGAATGCGCGGCGCTCTCCTGCATGTTTCCTTTCTCCCTAAATCCAATCCGGTTTAGGGACAAAAACATGCAGCAATCTAAAGTGCTACAGCGACTTTCGTGCGCCTTGGAAGACGCGCGGCGCGGTAGCGGGCGGCAGGAAGGAATTTCCATGACTGGCATCTCACGCACCAGCGCCGATCTCGATCCGCGGCGACGGCGGATCCTGTTCCGCGCCTGGCATCGCGGCATCCGCGAGATGGACCTGATCCTCGGGCAGTTTGCAGAGGCCGAGCTTTCGGTGCTTTCCGAAGTGGAGCTCGATGAACTCGAGACGATCATGCGCGAAGAGGACAATGATCTCGTCAGGTGGATCACCGGTGAACAACCTCTGCCCGTTCGCTATCAGACGCCGATGTTCGAGCGCATTGCCGCCTATCGTCCGGATTTCGACAAGCTTCCCGAAGGGATGAAATAGAGCGATGATGCTGGTTGGCCTTGATCCGAAGAAGATTGTCGAAGCACAACGAGAGATCACGATCGGCCCGGTTCCATCAGGCGCCGAGGCACTGGTTCTCGCCGAGCTCGCGCGGGCGGGCCAGCCGGTCGCCTATATTCTCTCGGATGGTCAACGGATCGCGGATCTTGAGCAGGTTCTCGGCTTCGTGGCACCCGATATCCCGGTATTGACGCTGCCGGGCTGGGACTGCCTTCCCTATGACCGCGTGTCGCCAAGCGCCGACACGTCAGCGCGGCGTCTCGCGGCGCTCAGTGCGCTCATCGCGCACAAGAAGAAACCGCATGCAGCGATCGTGCTGGTGACGATCAACGCTGCCCTGCAGAAGATCTCGCCGCAGAATGTGATCGAGAGTCTGGCGTTTTCGGCCCGCCCGGGCAACCAGGTGCGCATGGATGACATCGCGATGCGGCTCGAGCGCAATGGTTTCGAGCGCGTCGCGACGGTGCGTGAGGTTGGCGAATATGCCGTGCGCGGCGGCATCCTCGATGTCTTCGTGCCCGGCAGCGGCGAACCTTTGCGCCTCGACTTCTTCGGCGATACGTTGGAGACCATCCGCTCCTTCGATCCCGCAAGCCAGCGCACGACCGGCCAGGTCCGCTCTCTCGATCTCAACCCGATGAGCGAGGTGTCGCTGACGCCGGAGACGATCAGCCATTTCCGCAAGCAGTATCTGTCGCTTTTCGGCGCGACCACCCGCGACGATGCGCTCTACCAGGCCGTATCCGAAGGGCGGCGTTATGCCGGCATGGAGCACTGGCTGCCGCTCTTTTATGACGGGCTGGAGACGGTCTTCGACTATCTCCATGGTTTCCGCATCGTCACCGATCATCTGGCGCGTGAAGCTGCGGCCGAACGCTCGAAGCTCATTCTCGACTATTACGATGCCCGTCTGGCATCGGCCTCTCCCGGCAAATCGCAGACGACCCAGGGCACGCCCTATAAGCCGGTTCCGCCGGAACTGCTCTATCTGAATTCGCAGGGCTTCAATGCTGCACTGACCTCGCGCGACGCTATTCGTCTGTCGCCTTTCAACGAGCATGAAGGCGAAGCCCGGCAGGTGATATCGGTCGACGCGCGCCAGGGCATGCGCTGGGCCAAGTCGGCCGGCGAGGGCGAGACCGATAGCGAGCGCGTCAACGTCTTCGACCAGGCGGTCAAGTACATCGCCGAGCGGCGCTCGAAGGGCGCCAAGGTGGTCATTTCGGGCTGGAGCGAGGGATCGCTGGACCGCCTGTTGCAGGTGCTTGCCGAGCACGGACTCGGCAACATCAAGCCGATCAAGGCGCTGGCCGAGGTCAAGAGCCTGAAGCCGGGCGAGGCGGGATCGACCGTCCTCAGCATCGAGGCCGGCTTCGAGACCGGCGATCTCGTGATCATCGGCGAACAGGATATCCTGGGCGACCGCATGGTACGCCGTTCGAGGCGCCGCAAGCGCGGGGCCGACTTCATCGCCGAAGTCGCGGGCCTCGACGAGGGCAGCTACGTCGTGCATGCCGAACACGGCATTGGCCGGTTTGTCGGCTTGCGCACCATCGAAGCCGTCGGCGCACCGCATGATTGCCTCGAGCTCGTCTATGCCGACAATGCCAAGCTGTTCCTGCCGGTCGAAAACATCGAGCTTCTGTCGCGCTATGGAGCAGAAGGGACCGATGCGATCCTCGACAAGCTTGGTGGCGTCGCCTGGCAGGCACGCAAGGCCAAGCTCAAGAAGCGCCTGCTGGACATGGCAGGCGGTCTCATCCGTATCGCCGCCGAACGCCACACGCGTCGGGCACCGGTTCTTGCAGCGCAGGATGGCGTCTATGACGAATTCGCCGCGCGCTTCCCCTATGATGAGACCGAGGACCAGCTGAACTCGATCGAGGCCGTGCGCGACGATCTCGGCAGCGGCCGCCCGATGGACCGCCTCGTCTGCGGCGACGTCGGCTTCGGCAAGACGGAAGTTGCACTGCGTGCCGCCTTCATCGCGGCCATGAACGGCGTGCAGGTCGCCGTCGTCGTGCCGACGACGCTGCTGGCGCGCCAGCATTTCAAGACCTTCTCCGAGCGTTTCCGCGGTCTGCCGATCCGCATCCAGCAGGCATCCCGCCTCGTTGGATCGAAGGAATTGGCGTTGACCAAGAAGGAGGTGGCGGACGGAAAGACCGACGTCGTCGTCGGCACCCACGCGCTGCTTGGCACGTCGGTCAATTTCGCCAATCTCGGCCTTCTGATCATCGACGAAGAGCAGCACTTTGGCGTCAAGCACAAGGAGCGGCTGAAGGAGCTGAAGTCGGATGTCCACGTGCTGACGCTTTCGGCAACGCCGATCCCGCGCACGCTTCAGCTGGCGCTGACCGGCGTTCGCGAATTGTCGCTGATCACCACGCCGCCGGTCGACCGCATGGCGGTGCGCACCTTCATCTCACCCTTCGACGCGCTGGTGATTCGCGAAACGCTGATGCGCGAGCATTATCGCGGCGGCCAGAGCTTCTATGTCTGCCCGCGCCTGAGTGACCTCTCGGAGATCCACGACTTCCTGAAATCGGACGTTCCGGAATTGAAGGTAGCGGTTGCTCACGGCCAGATGCCGGCAACCGAGCTCGAAGACATCATGAACGCCTTCTACGATGGGCGTTACGATGTGCTGCTTTCGACGACGATCGTCGAATCCGGTCTCGACGTGCCGACGGCCAATACGCTGATCGTGCACCGCGCCGACATGTTCGGACTTGCGCAGCTCTACCAGCTGCGCGGTCGTGTCGGCCGCTCGAAGGTGCGTGCCTTCGCGCTTTTCACGCTTCCGGTAAACAAGACGCTGACGGGACCTGCCGAACGACGGCTGAAGGTGCTGCAGTCGCTCGACACGCTCGGTGCCGGCTTCCAGCTGGCGAGCCACGACCTCGATATTCGCGGCGCCGGCAACCTGCTCGGCGAGGAACAGTCGGGCCATATCAAGGAGGTCGGCTTCGAGCTTTACCAGCAGATGCTGGAAGAGGCGGTCGCCGAGCTCAAGGGTGAAGAAGAAATCCACGATACCGGTTGGTCGCCGCAGATCTCGGTCGGAACCCCGGTCATGATCCCCGAACACTACGTGCCGGATCTGCATCTGAGGCTCGGTCTCTATCGCCGCCTCGGGGAACTGACGGATCTCAAGGAGATCGACGGCTTCGGCGCCGAAATGATCGACCGCTTCGGCCCGTTGCCGATCGAGGTCCAGCACCTCTTGAAGATCGTCTACATCAAGTCGCTGTGCCGTACGGCGAATGTCGAGAAGCTCGATGCCGGGCCGAAGGGTGTCGTGGTGCAGTTCCGCAACAAGGAATTCCCGAACCCGGCCGCGCTCGTCGGTTACATCGCCAAGCAGGGTACGCTTGTGAAGATCCGGCCGGACCACAGCATCTTCTTCCAAAGGGAACTGGCAACGCCGGAGAAGCGTCTTTCGGGCGCTGCGATGGTGATGACGCAGCTCGCAGGGTTGGCGAAATAGCCTATGCAGGCATCGCGCTGCCGCGTGATGCGGCAGCGTCAGCGTTCGCGGCGGCTCAGTTCGGCTTGCCGCTTGCCTTCATCTCGGCGATTTCGCGCAGCGCATTCGTCAACACGTCGACGGATTGCGCTCCCATCACGGCATATTGCCCTTCGAGGATGAAGCAGGGGACACCGGTCACGCCCATCTCGCGGGCCAAACCGACCTCTTCCTTGACCGCGTCCTTATCGGCGTCGGAGGTCAGCAACGCCGCGATGACGGGACGGTCGAGACCGGCCTTCTCGGCGATATCCAGAAGCACGGCGTGATCGCCGACATTGCGGCCTTCCTCGAAATTCGCCTTGAACAGCATGCCGACGACGGCCGTCTGCGCTGCCTCGCCGTTGGTTGCAGCCCAGCGGACGAGCCGATGCGCGTCGAGCGTGTTCGGGCTGATCTTCACGGCGTCAAAGTCGAAGGCGATGCCCTCGGCGTTTCCGAGTTCGCGCAGCATATCATGGGCGCGATCGACCGCCGCCTGGCCACCGAGCTTTGCCGCCAGGTGCTGCTTGTGGTCGACGCCTTCCGGCGGCAGGTCGGGATTGAGCTGATAGGGACGCCAGTTGACGGTGACGAGCACGTCGGGGACGTTGGTGATCGCCTGATCCAGCCTTGCCTTGCCCAGATAGCACCAGGGGCAGACGACGTCCGAGACGATATCGATGCTGACGGTTTGCATGGTGCGGGTGCCTTTCCTTGTTTTGGTATGTCGGCGAGATAAGCCGGTTTTATCCGGCTTTCAATGCGTTACCAAAAGGGAACCAACCCTCTATTGGGCGTTTTGATCCCACCAGGCCGGAAGCTGATAGCCATAAAGCGGCAACACATCGGGGCGGCCGATGTGCTTGCGTCGGGCCACCCACTGTGCGTCCAGATGATAGAGCGGAACCAGGTAGGAATTGTTGATCAGCAGCCGGTCGTGGGCGCGCACGGCAGCCGTGAAATCCTCGGTCGTGCGGGCCTGGAGAATGTTGTTGATCATGCGGTCGACATCCTTGTCGGCAACGCCGGCAAAGTTGTCGCTGCCCTGCCGATCCCTGGCCTGGGAGGACCAGCGCCCGGCCTGTTCGATGCCGGGTGACAACGTCGACGGGAAGGACTTGATGATCACGTCATAGTCGAAGGACTGACTGCGCTGCTGGTATTGCGAATCGTCGACGGTGCGCACCGACACCTGGATGCCCAGCGGCGCGAGGAAGCGCTGGTAGGCGAGGGCGATCTTTTCCTGGCCCGCGTTCTGGCTCATGATCTCGAAGGCGAGCGGCGCGCCCTTGGCGTCCACCATCTTGCCGTCCTTGATCTGGAAGCCCGCCTCTCGCATCAGCGAGACGGCGACGCGCAGCACGTTGCGATCGCGCCCGGAGGCGTCGGTCACCGGCAGCCGGTAGGTGCCATCGAGGATTGCCGGATTGATGCGATCGCGCGCATCGCCGATGAGGCCGAGTTCGCGGTCGTCTGCCGGTGCGCCGAGGAAACTCAGCGTCGAGTTCTGCCAATAGCTCTGGGTGCGCGTGTAGGCACCATCGAAGAGGTTCTTGTTGACCCACTCGAAGTCGAACACCAGCGCCAGACCCTGGCGGAGCTTGAGATTGTCGAACATCGGCTTGCGGGTATTGAACACGATGCCGAGCATGCCCGAGGGCGTTTTCGGCTTGAAGGTCTCTTTGACGACGTCGCCGGAGCGGACCGCCGGGAAATCGTAGCCGCGTGCCCACTTGGTGGCGCTGCCTTCCGGATAGATGTCGATCTCGCCCTTCTTGAACGCCTCGAACAGCGAATTTTCCTGGAGGAAGTATTCGACCGAGATTTCGTCGTAATTATCCTGGCCGACCTTCGACGGCAGGTCCTTCGCCCAGTAGTCCGGGTTTCTCTTGTAGACGATGCGTTCGCCGGGCTTCACTTCAGTGACACGATAGGGGCCGGAGCCGAGCGGCGGTTTCAAGCTCGTCTGGTCGAAGCTTGCAACGTCGATGGCGTGTTTCGGCAGGACCGGCGAGAGGCCGAGCAGCAGCGGAAGCTCGCGGTCGGCTTCTTCGGTGAAGGTGAAGCGTACGCTGCGGTCACCGACCTTCTCCATCTTCGCCACCTTGGTCAGGCGGTTGCTGAAGGGGACACGTCCCTTGTCGCGCATCAGTTCGAAGCTGAAGATCACGTCTTCAGCGGTGACCGGCTGCCCATCGGCCCAGCGGGCATTGGGGTTGAGGTTGAACTGGATGAAGGTCCGGTCGTCATCCCATTCAACCGATTCGGCGAGCAGGCCGTACATGGTGAAGGCTTCGTCGCGCGAGCGCTGCATCAGCGATTCGTAGACGAGGTTGCCGTATTCCGGATCCCACATGCCGCGCGCTGTCGTGCGCATGCTTTTCAGAATGAAGGGATTGAGGCTGTCGAAGCTGCCGACGACGCCGTAGGCGATCTTCCCGCCCTTTTTCACGTTCGGATTGACGTAGGGGAAGTTCTTGAAATCGGCTGGCAGCGCCGGCTCGCCGTGCATGGCAATGGCATGCACGGGCGCGGCTACCGCACCATTGCCGAACGAAGTGACGGTCATGAGCAGGGCCAGACCGGAAAGAAATGCACGCAAAGTCACCTCCCGTGAAGGGGTATCAACAGGCCGATTCCCTGAACGTTACCAATGGAGACCGATGAAGCCAACCGATCAGCCGCCCAAATTCCGCCCAGTAGCAAGTCAAAAAATGACAGGAAACACTGGATAATCGAAGCGAGCCAATGTAACAGGTGTTTCCGGAAACGGGGTCATGCATTTGCCTTATTTGGCCAACAGGACAACGGCGGCTGACGATACTCACCTGCGGAACGAACTGTTCCGTTACCGGATTTCAGGAGACGGAATCACAATGATCTTCAAGTCGAATTTTACCAAACGCTCGGCTATGGCAGCGCTGGCGCTCTCTGTAGCTGCTGCGGGCGTACCGAGTGTTGCATCCGCCCAGCAGGCGGGTGGCAAGCCGCCGCAGGGCTGGTTCAAGATCTGCACCAAGCAGGAAGACAATGACGTCTGCATCGTTCAGAACCTCCTGACCGCCAACAACGGCCAGCTCGTGACCGCCGTCGGCCTCATCACCGTAAGCGGCAAGGTCAACCGTAAGGTCCTGCAGGTTTCCGTACCGTCCGCACGCCTCATCCCGACGGGCGTCCAGATGCAGATCGACGGCGGCAAGCCGGTGAAGCTCGACTACGCAATCTGCATGCCGGACAAGTGCGTCGCCGAAGCGCCGCTGTCCGACCAGCTGATCGCCAGCCTGAAGAAGGGCAACGAGGTGGTCTTCACCTCGGTCAACTTCCAGCGCGCTCCGAACCCGATCAAGATGGCCCTCACGGGCTTCACCGGTATTTTCGACGGCGAGCCGATCGAGCAGTCGCAGCTCGAAGAGCGTCAGCGCCTTCTGCAGGAAGAAATGCAGAAGAAGGCGGAAGACGCCCGCAAGAAGCTCGAAGAAGCCCAGAAGGCTGCCAAGAAGAACTAAGCGATCTCTCGCTATTCCCAAAAAGAAACGCCCGGACTTAGCGTCCGGGCGTTTTTATTTGTCCGGGGCGAAAAGCCCTAGTGACGGAAAGCCGCCTTGGGCCTGTAGTGGCCGACGCCGTCCTTGTCGAACAGGGCATCGACTTGGGCGTGGCGCATCGGCCGGTCGCTGTCGTCGAACTCCAGGTTCTGCTCGGAAACGTAGGCGACATACTCGCTGTCGTCGTTTTCGGCGAACAGATGGTAGAAGGGTTGATCCTTGCTCGGGCGGATCTCCTGCGGAATGGCGTTCCACCATTCCTCGGTGTTGGCGTATTCCGGATCGACGTCGAAAATGACGCCTCGGAACGGGAAAATCCGATGGCGAACCACCTGTCCGATCTCGAATTTGGCGTTTCTTTGTTTCATGACGCAACACATCCTTTCAGGAGATTATCTGGGTTGGCGAACCCAAAACATCAATAGGGATCTCCCTTCCGCCCCGCGTTGGGCAATTGCGCTAGCTGTCCGGATAGACGCGCACAAGTTGCCGTCAACATAATATCACACAATTCGGCAAAGCGTGCCGCCCACCACAAGGTGCGGCGTTTCCAAGAGCGCGAGCATCAGCCGAAAAAGAAAGGCCGGCGACCTCGATCGAGGCGCCGGCCTTCTGCATGGGGTGCTTAGCTGGAAGCGGTGTTGCTGCCGGCCTGCATGGTCTTAGACCGAGTAGTACATGTCGTACTCGACCGGATGCGGCGTCATTTCGAAGCGCATCACTTCCTGCATCTTCAGTTCGATGAAGGAGTCGATCTGGTCGTCGTCGAACACGCCGCCGGCCGTCAGGTACTTGCGGTCCTTGTCGAGGCTTTCGAGCGCTTCGCGCAGCGAGCCGCAAACCGTCGGGATCTTCTTCAGCTCCTTCGGCGGCAGGTCGTAGAGGTCCTTGTCCATGGCCTTGCCCGGATGCAGCTTGTTCTTGATGCCGTCGAGGCCGGCCATCAGCATGGCTGCGAAGGCGAGGTAGGGGTTCGCGGTCGGGTCCGGGAAGCGGACTTCAACGCGCTTGGCCTTCGGGTTCGTGCCGAACGGAATGCGGCAGGAAGCCGAGCGGTTGCGTGCCGAATAGGCGAGCAGAACCGGTGCTTCGTAGCCCGGGACGAGACGCTTGTAGGAGTTCGTCGACGGGTTGGTGAAGGCATTCAGCGACTTGGCGTGCTTGATGATGCCGCCGATGAAGTAGAGGCAGGTTTCCGACAGGCCGGCATATTCGTCGCCTGCGAAGGTCGGCTTGCCGTCCTTCCAGATCGACAGATGCACGTGCATGCCCGAACCGTTGTCGCCGAAGATCGGCTTCGGCATGAAGGTTGCCGTCTTGCCGTAGGCGTTGGCGACCTGGTGCACGACGTACTTGTAGATCTGCATCTTGTCGGCGTTGCGCACCAGCGCGTCGAACTTGACGCCGAGCTCGTGCTGGGCGGCGGCCACTTCGTGGTGATGCTTTTCGACCGTTACGCCCATTTCGGACAGAACCGTCAGCATTTCCGAGCGCATGTCCTGGCAGCTGTCGATCGGCGGAACCGGGAAATAGCCGCCCTTGACGCGCGGGCGGTGGCCGAGGTTGCCGGTCTCATAGTCGGTGTCGTCGTTCGACGGCAGTTCCGAGGAGTCGAGCTTGAAGCCGGTGTTGTACGGATCGGCCTTGTACTTGACGTCGTCGAAGACGAAGAATTCGGCTTCCGGGCCGACGAAGACGGTGTCGCCGATACCCGATGCCTTGAGGTAGGCTTCCGCCTTCTTGGCCGTGCCGCGCGGGTCGCGGTTATAGGATTCGCCCGAAACCGGATCGAGAATGTCGCAGATGATGACCATCGTCGACTGCGCGAAGAACGGGTCCATATGCGCTGTTTCCGGATCGGGCATCAGCACCATGTCGGACTCGTTGATGGCCTTCCAGCCGCCAATCGAGGAGCCGTCGAACATGACGCCATCGGCGAACATGTCTTCGTCGACGCAGACCACATCCATCGTTACGTGCTGCAGCTTGCCCTTGGGATCGGTAAAGCGCAGGTCGACGAACTTGACGTCGTTGTCCTTGATTTGCTTCAGAATATCGCTTGCAGTCGTCATTTGCCGTTATTCCCTGTGTGAGATGACGAGGTTTGAAAAGAACCGGGCCGGACGGCCCGTGATATCAGATGGCGTCGAGGCCGGTTTCGCCCGTGCGAATTCGGATGACTTCTTCCACATTGGAAACGAAAATCTTTCCGTCACCAATGCGGCCGGTTTGCGCGGCATTGCGGATTGCCTCGATGACGGCCTCCGCGTTTTCGTCCGCCAGCACGACCTCGACCTTAACCTTCGGCAGGAAGTCCACCACGTATTCGGCGCCGCGATACAGCTCCGTGTGACCCTTCTGCCGCCCGAAGCCCTTGGCTTCCGTGACGGTGATGCCCTGCAGGCCGACTTCCTGAAGGGCTTCCTTCACTTCGTCGAGCTTGAAGGGCTTAATGATCGCTTCGATCTTTTTCATGAGAAAATGTCTCTCCGCTTCTCCCTTTAAAGCAGGATCATGCCCGCTCGCCCTGAATATGCACGTTGCATGCCAGTTTTTCTGCGAAAATCTGTCAGAACGACAAAAAATCTACTGCCACGACGTGGATTGCGGGGTTTCCATGCCATTTCCTGGCTGGGATCTGCCTAATTTTTATGATTTTCGATCGAAAGTTGCCCGGCATCGGTCGATGCTTTCAGTCATCAACAGGGTGAAGCACGTTATTTGAGCAACAAATATGTGCAAATGCATAATTTTGGGGCAAATCCGTGCTGGGTGTGAGGCCTTGCGTCACGCCGTCGGGCATGGATAAGTCTACGACATGCGCTCCGAACTTCAGCACTTGTTGATCACGCCCTCGGAAATGACGGCAATCGATCAGGCGGCCGCCCAATCCGGCATCGAAAGCTTCACACTGATGCGCAACGCCGGCCTGGCCGTGACCGCGGCGGCCTTGCGACACTTCCCGGATGCCCTCCGTTTCCTCGTGCTCTGCGGGCCGGGCAACAATGGCGGCGATGGTTATGTCGCGGCATGCGGTCTTGCGGAAAGTGGGGCGGATGTCGCGGTTTTTACACTCGGCAATCCCGCGGCACTTCAAGGCGACGCCGCACGCGCACGGTCGGAATGGAAGGGACCGGCGGCGTCGCTTGACGCAATCGAACTTCGGGCCGGCGATGTCGTCATCGATGCGCTGTTCGGGGCCGGGCTCTCGCGCGGTCTCTCGGGGGACGTCGTTCAGCTCATTGAACGGATCAACGCGAGCGGGCTCCCGGTCATCGCGGTCGATCTGCCGAGCGGCATCGATGGGCGGACCGGTGAAGTCCGTGGCGCCGCCTTCGCAGCCCGCCACACGGTAACCTTCATGGCGCCGAAGCCGGGCCACTGGCTTTTGCCCGGTCGATCCCTGTGCGGAAAGCTCGACGTCTTCGATATCGGAATCCCGCCGCGCATCGTGCTGGCCGAGGCCGGCCCGCTGCGTCTGAATTCGCCGACGGTCTGGTCCGGCTGGCGTGGAGATCTCGCGCCGTCAACGCACAAGTTCAGGCGTGGTCACCTCGTCGTCTTTTCAGGCGACCGGCAAGCAACGGGGGCCGCGCGCCTGGCGGCCACGGCAGGGCTCGCGGCCGGCGCCGGACTGGTCACGGTGGCAACGGGAAAGGCTGCGCTCGGCATCAATGCGTCGCAATTGACCGCTGTGATGGTCAACGAAGTGGAAGGTAAGCGAGACCTGACGAAATGGCTGCAGGATCGTCGCTTGGGCAGCTTCGTCCTCGGGCCCGGCTTCGGTGTCGGCAAGAAGGCGAGGGACTTTGCGCTTGCTTTGTGCGATCGGTCGCTGGTGCTCGACGCAGACGGGATCACGTCGTTTCAGGCGAACCGCGAGGAACTCTTCGCCGCGCTTGCGAGGGGCGGAGGGCAGATGGTCATGACGCCGCACGAGGGCGAATTCGCGCGCCTCTTTCCCCAAATTGCCGGCGACGGCGCACTCTCCAAGATCGAAAGGGCGCAGAAGGCGGCTCGCGAGAGCCATGCGGTCATCGTCTACAAGGGAGCAGACACGGTGATCGCAGCACCGGACGGTCGGGCCGTGGTCAATAACAATGCGCCAGCATGGCTGGCAACGGCCGGTTCGGGCGACGTTCTCGCCGGCATCATCGGCGCACATCTTGCTCAAGGGATGCCGGCCTTCGAGGCAGCGGCGGCCGCCGTGTGGCGACATGGCGCGGCCGGCAGCCAGGCCGGGCGGGGGCTCACCGCCGAGACATTGATTGGCGTCATACCGCCATTGGCGTGAGGCTGGAAATGCAACGCCTCGAGCAGCCGGACTTCATGGGAGGGACCGCTCGAGGCGCTTTTGTCTGTTTGCCCGGCTCTTAGATCATTTCATTGTTTCATCGAAACACTGATATGATCTAAGTCTCTGAAATTACGCAATTCCGGACGGAAAACCGTTTCACACTTTTCCTGGAATTGCTCTTAGCCGCGGGTGCCCTTGGCGATCGGCTCCTGATAGGTGAAGCCCATGTCCCAGGGGAAGTAGATCCAGGTGTCCTGGCTCACTTCGGTAACGAAGGTATCGACCATCGGCCGGCCCTTCGGCTTGGCGTAGACGGCGGCGAAATGCGCCTTCGGCAGCATGGCGCGCACTTCCGCGGCGGTCTTGCCGGTGTCGGTCAGGTCGTCGACGATCAGCACGCCTTCGCCGCCGTTCTCGGCGATTTCGGGTGCGATGCCCTTCAGCACCTTCATCTGACCCTGCGTGTCATAGTCGTGGTAGGACGCGATGCAGACGGTCTCGATCATGCGGATATTGAGCTCGCGGCAGATGATCGCCGCAGGAACCAGGCCGCCGCGTGTGATGCAGACCATGGCGCGCCATTCCTGGCCGTTGTCGGCGAGGCGCCACGCAAGCGCGCGCGCGTCACGGTGGAACTGGTCCCAGGAGACGGGAAAGGCTTTATCGGGCAGCGACATCAGTGGGCTCCGGCTTGTCTGTACTTGGTAAAGACGAAGCGTCCGGCAGATCGGGCAGGCGGGAACGCGTCATCCTGATTTGCCGACATGCAATAACGGCAATAGCGGTCAAAGTGCAAGGCTCTACAGCGCCGCGCGTCCTTTAAGACGCGCTAAGGGCGCTATACAGGGAAGTCACGCTTTTGCGCGTGCTTCGGTGATTGCCTGGATCATCGCCTGCACATCGGCTTCGGCCGCAGCCAGCGCCTGCGGATCGCGGGCACGCACGACAATATCGGTCGAGAAGTTCTTGCCGTCGAACTTGGGGTAGGAGCCGATGCTGGTCTCCGGATGGTTTTTCTGCACCTCCGTCAGCGGACTGCCGATATCGCCTTCGCCGAATGGCGAGCGAACGGTGCGCGAGAGGAGGGGCGAACCGACCTGAAGGCCGGGCAGCAAGGCGTCGAGCATGGCCTGAAACACCTGCGGCACACCGGCCATGACATGCACATTGCCGATCGCGAAGCCCGGCGCGGTGGAGACGGGATTCGGGATGTGGCGTGCGCCAAGCGGCATGCGCGCCATGCGCTTGCGGGCGTCGGTGAACTCCATGCCGCGGCGCTCGTACATCGCGCCGAGCAGGGCCATCGCCTCGGGCTCGTAGACGCACTCGACGCCGAAGGCGCGTGATATCGCGTCGGCGGTGATGTCGTCATGGGTGGGGCCGATGCCGCCCGAGGTGAAGACGTAATCGTAGCGGCTGCGTACGGCGTTGATCGCTTCGACGATGGCGGCTTCGTCATCGGCGACGATCCGCACTTCGCGCAGATCAATGCCCACCATGGTCATCATGTCGGCGAGATGGCCGATGTTCTTGTCCTTGGTGCGACCCGACAGAAGTTCATCGCCGATGGCGACCATCGCGGCAGTGACGATTTTTGTGCTCATCGGTAATTCCTACTTATATAAGCCAATCATTTAACAGTGATTGTCTATTGTTCGACGGGCGAGAACAGTCTGTTTCTCGGACAGCTTCTGGCAAGCGGCCGCATTTTGATAAATCTTCCCGGCAGCGGTGATCAAGTGGGATCGCTTGAATCCAAAGGAGCATTTTATGGCCAAGGTTCTTGTTCTCTATTATTCGGCATACGGACACGTCGAAACGATGGCCTATGCGGTGGCCGAAGGCGCGAAATCGGCCGGCGCCGAAGTGGACGTGAAGCGCGTGCCCGAACTTGTGTCGGAAGAAGTCGCCAAGGCTTCGTACTACAAGCTGGACCAGGCAGCGCCAATCGCCACCGTCGAAGAACTTGCGCAATATGACGCAATCATCTTCGGCGCAGGCACGCGCTACGGCACCGTTGCCTCGCAGATGCGCAACTTCATCGACCAGACGGGCAGCCTGTGGGCCAAGGGCAAGCTGGTCGGCAAGGTCGGCTCGGTCTTCACATCCTCTGCGACGCAGCATGGTGGCCAGGAGTCGACGATCCTCGGCTTCATCCCGACCCTGATGCACCACGGCATGGTCGTCGTCGGTCTTCCCTATGCCTTCCAGGGCCAGATGGGCCTCGACGAGATCAAGGGCGGCTCGCCCTACGGCGCCTCGACGATCACCGGCGGCGACGGTTCGCGCCAGCCCTCCGAGGTTGAACTCGAAGCCGCTCGTTTCCAGGGCGCACATGTCGCCAAGATCGCCGCGAAGCTCGCCGATTGATCGCTCAAGATATTGGATTTCTTGATCAAGGGCGGCTCCGAAAGGGGCCGCTCTTTTGATTCGCGACACGCCGTTTCGGAGTGATTCGCGAAGGTGGCAATTCGCACCGCACCTGTGGTAATATCCGCGGCGTTCGGCATGAACATGCCTTTGACGAGGAGGAAAGAACGGCCGTGCGGCAACGGCCCGCCGAAGACCGAAGCGTTTTCGGACGATTGGGAGGGAAGTATGGCGCGGATCACTTACACCATCGTTCCTCATGACGGAGGATGGGCCTATAAGGCCGCCGAAGCATATTCGGAGCCCTTTCCCAGCCGCGAAATGGCGCTAGCCGCCGCCAAGGCTGCCGCCGCCGAACAACAGGTCGGCGGCGACGACGAAGATATCAGTTTCCAGGATGACGAAGGCCACTGGCACTTCGAGCACACAGACGGCGGCGATCGGCCGGAAGCGACCGTAGAAGACGGCTAGTACGCTTCAAGGCAGGCCGGCTCAATCCGAACACAAGCGTGAGTATTGCGTGCACACCATCTCTCCCACGGAGGATATTCGATGCACTATAACGTTCAGATCTTCACCTGGACCCCGCGGCAGGGAGTCCACCAGGTCGGATCGGCAATCGAGGTGGACGCCCCCAATTCGAAGGCGGCAGCGGTCTCCCTTCTCGGCCTGAGGCTGGAAAACCAGGGATGCGCAACGAAGCTCGCCGTCCGGGTATGGCACGACGATGCTTACCGGGCCGAATGCGATTGCTACTACTACAACAGCTGAGCGGTCGCGCTCTCTGAAGCAACCTCTCGCTTCTCAGCGAGCGGCTACACGTGCGCGGAATAATCATTGAAAGCCGGATGTCTGGTGCGGGCGGCGGGGATCGAACCCGCACAGCCAAGGCCGAGAGATTTTAAGTCTCTTGCGTCTACCAGTTTCGCCACGCCCGCTTTGCCCCCTAGATCAAACACTCAAGGGGAACAGTCAAGTGCATCAGACAGGTGAAAGGTGGATTGCCGCTCAGGCGCTCTGTTGCTTAGGCTTCAGAAAGTAGAAGACGACAGCTGCGATGAGCGCGGCGATGCCGCAGAGGATGAACATTTCGAAATAGGGGCGGCCCGAATTGAATGAGTAGATGGCAGGAGCCACGAACGCCAAGACGACCAAGCCCGCCAGACGGGACGAAAGCACGCTGAGAGCGGAGACCTTGCGCAGCAGCCACCCGATCAGCGTGCCGAGCAGCAGCATTGAAATTGTTGCACCGAATATTTGTGCCATTGTCACTCCCCCCTGACGAAATCGCGATGGTATATCGCGCTGATTCGGAGTGCGGTGGATAGGGAGTACAACCGCTGATTTCGTTCGACGCGCTAGCGCGGATGCGGTCGCGATAGCCTCCGACGCCTCGCCAACAGCCTTTTGGTGGTGTGGCCCCAGGAGGGCAATTAGCCCGCGTGCCTAGAGCGGCAAGCGTTCAAGGATCGGCGGCAATCCGCCGAGATCGTCGATCTCGCGAAATCTCCGATGGTTCTCCGGCTTGTCGTGATGCTCGAATGCCCAAGTCAGTGCATGTGGGACGTAAACACCCCAGCTTCCCGCATCGAGGGCCGGAACGATGTCGGATTTCAGAGAGTTGCCGACCATCAGGCTTTTCAGCGGCCCGTCGCCATGGCGCTTGAAGAGGCGTTCGTAGGTGCTCGCATTCTTGTCGCTGACGATCTCGACGGCGTCGAAATAATCGCCAAGGCCGGAGGCCGCGAGCTTGCGCTCCTGGTCGAAGAGATCGCCTTTCGTGATCATGACAAGGCGGAAGGTGCCGTGAAGGGCACTGAGTGTTTCTTGGACATGGGGCAGGGGTTCGACCGGATGGACAAGCATGTCGCGGCCGGCCGCCAGGATTTCGGCGATCACGGATGAGGGGACTTTCCCATCCGTCACGTCCACCGCGGTCTCGACCATCGACAGAACGAAGCCTTTGATGCCGAAACCGTAGAGAGCGAGATTGCGTTTCTCCGCGGCAAGCAGCCGTTCGGACAGATGCTCGGTGTCGGTGTGGGGGCTCAGAAGTTCGGCGAAGCGTGCCTCGGTCAGGCGAAAGAACTGTTCGTTCTGCCAAAGCGTATCGTCGGCATCGAAACCAACAGTCGTTATTGCATGGGGCATGATCTTACGGTCCGGCAATCTTGAAGGGCTGGTCGACGCTAGCGGTCTTGCCGCTGTTGACGTCATTGAAATGGAAGCGCAGCACGTAGTCGCCGGCCGGCGCGCCGGAAACATCGATGGTCAGCGTCGAATAGATTTCCTGGTTCCTGAGGTAACCGGTGAAGGTGAAGTCGCCGAAGGCCTTCTGGCCGGCGAGAACGTCACCCTTCGGATTGAGGATATCGAAGTCGACGGTGAAATGGCTCTCGAGCTTGCCCTTCTCTGCCGCATCCTTCCAGGAGAGGCCGATCGGCTCGATGTAGGAGATCAGCGACTCTCCCTCCTTGAAGACCGAGCCGTCTCGCGGCTGGTACATCGCATAACCAGTCGGCTGCTTGGAGACGAAGATCGCCTTGCCGATCGCGAAGGGCAGCGTTTGCGAAAAGTCGCTCATCGCCTTGAGAAGCAGGTCTCGCGCCTTTGCCGCATCGCCCGAAGCGGCAAGTTTCTCCGCCTGCGCCGCCGCGTCGGTGAGCGGTCCGGCGTGGGCGATGGAGTGTCCGGATAGTGTCGTGGCGGCGCTCAGCGTCGCCAGAAGAAGAATATGTTTCACCATGACGTTCCCCCATCGCCGGATGACACCGACTTTCGGCATCTGCCGCATCAAGTCAAGACGATAGGGCTGGCCGGCCAATGGTCAATGCTTCCAGAACACCGGCGTCAGGATCACGAGCACGGTCAGCACTTCCAGACGGCCGAGAAGCATCATCAGCGACAGCAGATAGAGCTCGGGATCGCCGAGCGTCGAGAAGTTGCCGGCCGGCCCGATGATGGGGCCAAGCCCGGGACCGACATTCGAAAGGCAGGTGATGACCGCCGATGTCGCCGTGACCAGGTCGTAGCCGAGCGCACCCATGGCGAGGCTGCCGAAGACCCAGAGCAGGATATAGGTGATGAAGAACAGGAAGATGGCCCGCTGCGTGTCGGCATCGACGGTGCTGTTGCCGTAGCGCACGGCGTAGATCGCATTGGGATAGACGAGCTTGTTGAGCCCTGAGCGGATCGCGTTGAAGAGCACGATGAACCGATAGGCCTTGATGCCGCCGGCGGTCGATCCGGAACAACCGCCCATGAAGGTCGCGATGAAGGCGGCCATGACGACGAAGGGCCCCCAGAGGCTGTAGTCCTGGCTGGCATAGCCGCTCGTCGAGAGGATCGAGGTGATGTTGAAGAAGGAATGCGCCAGCGCCAGGTGAAATTCGACGCCATTCGCCAGGCGGTGATACACCGCCACTGCGACCGAAAAGGCAGAGAGATAGCCGAGAAAGACGATGATCTGCGGATCGCGGAGCGCAACGAAGCGTCCGCGTGCCACCAGCACGATCAGGATCGAGAACGGCAGGCTGCAAAGCGCCATGAAGAAGGTCGCCGTCCAGAGCAGTGGAATACTGCCGAAATAGGCGAAGGATGCATCATGGGTGGAAAAGCCGCCGGTCGCCACCGTCGACATCGCGTGGTTGATCGCGTCGAAGCGGTTCATGCCGGTCAGGAAGTAGCCGATGGTGCAGAGGAGCGTGATGACGACATAGACGATCAGGAACGCGCGGCTGAAGCTGGCGAGGCGTGCAAACGGCTTGTCGCTGGTATCGGAGGATTCCATCTTGAAGAAGGACATGCCGCCGACCCTGAGATAGGGGATGATGAAGAGGCCGAGCACGACGATGCCGATGCCGCCGAGCCAGCAGAGTAGCGAGCGCCAGACGAGCAGGCCGGGCGGCGCGACTTCGAGCCCGACGATGACGGTGCCGCCGGTCGTGGTGATTGCCGATACGGACTCAAACAGCGCCTGGGCAAAATCGAGGTCGAGCGACGACAGCCAGAGCGGGATCGCGCCGACCACCGAAAACACGGCCCACAGCAGGTTGACGAGGACGAAGCCGAACTTCTTGGAGAAGGGCGGCGGCCCCATGCGGGTCGCCATGAAGGTCGCAAGCGACAACCCGCCAACCAGGAAGGCCGAGGCGGCGAAGATCTGCCAGTCGGGATGGCCGTAGTAGAGATCAACCATCGCCGGCACCAGCATCGCGCATGCGAGATAGATGCCGAGGATTGCCGCGATGTGCACAGCATGCCGGATCAGAGTTGCGTTCAAGCGTTCAATTTCCCGGAAAGCGTTGCGGACGTCCCAGCCGTTGGGGATGCGGCTGCATTGTTCACGGCGGTCCGATTCGAGTCAAAGCGATGGCTTCGGGCGTTGCAATGTGCAATAGCCACAGCCACTAGAGCGCCGTGCGTTCAGATTAACGCACTAAGGACGCTCTAGCATTTTGATTCTAGAGCATCTGTCCGCCTCAAGTGATTCCACTTGAGAGCGGGATGCTCTAGCCAACTCAACGGAAGACAGCACGCGATGAAGCAGGATGTTGAAGCCGCAACCGAAGCCTTGCGGGAGATCTTCCCGCCGACGCCGCTGCAGCTCAACGAACACTTGAGCGCGCGCTACGGCGCCAACATCTACCTCAAGCGCGAAGACCTGTCGCCCGTCCGTTCCTACAAGATCCGCGGCGCCTTCAACTTCTTCCGCAAGGCGCTGGGCGCCGACGCATCCGGCAAGACCTTCGTCTGCGCCTCGGCCGGTAACCACGCCCAGGGCTTTGCCTTTGTCTGCCGTCACTTCGGCGTGCCGGGCGTCGTTTTCATGCCGGTGACGACGCCGCAGCAGAAGATCGACAAGACCCGCATGTTTGGCGGTGAGTTCATCACCATCCGCCTGGTCGGCGATATCTTCGACCAGTGCTACAAGGCGGCGCGCGATCATGTCGAAGCGATCGGCGGCGTCATGGTGCCACCTTTCGATCACGCCGACATCATCGAGGGTCAGGCAAGCGTCGCCGCCGAAATCGCCTGGCAACTGCCTGATGGCGTCACGCCCGATCTCGTTGTTCTACCCGTTGGCGGCGGCGGCCTTGCTGCCGGCGTGACGGGATATCTCAAGGACGTGGTTGCAGCGGATCATTTCATCTTTTGCGAACCCGCCGGTGCACCCAGCCTGCGCGAAAGCCTCGAAACAGGCAGCGTCGTGACCCTCGATCAGGTCGACAATTTCGTTGACGGTGCCGCCGTCGGACGGATTGGCGACCTCAATTTTGCAGCGCTTCGGCGCTTTTCCGCCGATCAGGTGATGCTTCTAGCGGAGAATGCAATCTGCCTGACGATCGTCGACATGCTGAATGTCGAAGGTGTGGTGCTGGAGCCGGCAGGGGCGCTTTCGGTTGCAGCCCTGGACGTACTCGGCCCCGAGAAACTGGCGGGCAAGACGGTGGTTGCCGTCGTTTCCGGTGGCAATTTCGATTTCGATCGTCTGCCCGACGTCAAGGAGCGGGCGATGCGCCATGCCGGGCTGAAGAAGTACTTCATCCTGCGCATGGCCCAGCGGCCCGGCGCGCTTCGCGACTTCCTCAATCTGCTCGGCGACGAGGACGACATCTCACGCTTCGAGTATCTGAAGAAATCGGCGCGCAACTTCGGCTCGATTCTGATCGGCATCGAGACCAAACACGCCGAGAACTTCCCGGTGTTGAAGGCTCGCTTCGACGCCGCGGGGCTTCGCTACCAGGACATCACCGAGAACGAAATCCTCTCCAATCTCATCATTTAATCGGGACCAGGGCGCTGCGGTTGATTATCGGCACTTAGGCTTTGACAGGGTTGGCCGCGGCGTCTAAGTCTTGGGCATGGCATCGTTTTTCTCGAAACTGTTCGGCCGTTCGGGCTCCTCTGAAAACCAGACGCAGGCTGCGCCTGGAAAGACCGTGGCCTATGCCGAATGCACCATCCGCGCGACGCCCATGCGCGAAGGCTCGCAGTTTCGTCTGGCTGGGAGCATCGAGAAGGCCTCGGCGGATGGCGGCACCAAAACCCGCAGCTTCATCCGCGCCGATCTCTTCACCTCGGAGCAGGACGCGATCGATGCCGCTCTGCGCAAGGGACGCCAGATCATCGATCAGACCGGCCCGTCGCTGTTTTCCGACGACGCCCAGTCGCGTCAGGTTTGATCAGTCGCGCCTGCGGCGTAGCTAAATTGTCTCAGATGGTTAGCGGACATTCTTAATGTCTCGCGCTAATTTTCATCGGCCTGCGTACGGATCGCCGGACGAGTTGAATCTTCATCGTCCGGTCAATATGATGGGCCGCCTCGAGACGGGCGGCCCGACCCTGGTTCGCCTGAAGCTCAGAGCTTGATCCGGAAGCGGGCAAAGCCTTCGGCGGCGTCACCGGCATCCTCGATGGTCACATCCTTCACTTGCGCCAGGAACTGCCGGGCCTTCGGGCCACTGTCGAAGGTGACGGTCGTATTGGCGAGCGGCACGAAGGTCCAGTTGGCGTCGGCAGATGGATTGATCGTGCCCTGATCGATGATGTAGCGCACCACGACGTCGCGGTTGGTGTCGGGGGCGACGAATACCACTTTGTCGGCGGCGATGTCGGGGAAATTGCCGCCGCCCCCCGCCCGGTAGTTGTTGGTCGCGACCACGAATTTCTGCGCTGCATCAATTGGTTGCCCGTTGAACTGCAGGTTCTTGATACGGTTCGACGATGCATTGATCGTGTTGCCGTCCTTGTCGAACTTCGGCGGCACGGAAAGGTCGATCTGATAGGTGACGCCGTCGATGACGTCGAAATTGTAGGACGGGAAACCGCCGCTGATTAGCGGCGCGTCCGAGGCGCCTGGTTTGACTTCGTTGAAGATGCCGGCTGACATTTCCAGCCAGTTGCGCACCTGGTCGCCGGTTATGACGACGGCCTGCACCGTATTCGGATAGAGATAGAGGTCGGCGACGTTCTTGATCGCGATGTCGCCGGCGGGGACGTCGGTGTAGTAGTCCGCGCCACCGCGGCCGCCGGCCTTGAAGGGGGCGGCGGCCGAAAGTACCGGCAGGTCGCGATACTCGGTCGCCTTCAGCATGTCCTTGATGTACCAGGTCTGCGCCTGGCTGACGATCTGCACGGACGGGTCGTCGGCGACCAGGGCGAAGTAGGAATAGAGCGGCGCACTGGTCTTGCCGACAGGCGTGCGCACATAGGCGAGCGTTGCCTCGTGGTCCTTCTTCGCGGCGGCCAGGACCTCCGGCTTGTCGGCGACCTCGGCGATCACCTTCTTCTCTTCGCGACGGTAGATCGGCCGCGCCTCGCTGGTTGAACTGACGACACGCCAGGCGCCACCCTCCCGTTCGATCAGCAGGTCGATCAGGCCGAGATGCGAGCCCCAGAAGCCACCCATGACGCCGGGCTTGCCGGAGATCAGGCCCTTCGTGTTATCGACCCCCGCGATGCCGTCGAACTTCGGCCCGGGGAAATCCAGGTGGCTATGGCCGGTCACGATCGCATCGATGCCTGCGACCGCCGCAAGCGGCACCGAAGCGTTCTCCAGGTTCTCGGCATAGCCCTGCTGGCCGATGCCCGAATGCGAGAGAGCGACGACGATATCAGCACCTTCCTCGCGCATCTGCGGCACCCAGGCTTCGGCGGCCTTGACGATGTCTCGGGCATTGGCCTTGCCTTCGAGGTTCTTGGCGTCCCAGGTCATGATCTGCGGCGGAACGAAGCCGATGAGCCCGATGCGGACCTGATGTTCCGCGCCGGAGCCGTCTTTCACTTTGCGGTCGAGAATGACGTAGGGCTTGAGAAACAGCTCATCCTGACGCCCGTTGGCGGCAAGCGTACCCTTCGTCAGGTTGGCGCAGACGAGCGGGAAGTTCGCGCCGTTCAGGACCTTGAACATGAAGTCCAGGCCATAGTTGAATTCGTGGTTGCCAAGCGTGCCGCAATCATAGCCAAGCACGTTCATGGCGGCGATGACAGGGTGGATATCGCCGTCCTTCATGCCGCGCTGATAGGCAATATAGTCGCCCATCGGGTTGCCCTGGAGGAAATCGCCATTGTCGATCAGGATGGAGTTTGTCGCTTCGGCGCGGATGGCGTCGATGATCGAGGCGGTGCGCGCAAGGCCGACCGTATCGTTGGGCTTGTCGCCGTAATAGTCATAGGGAAAGACGTGAACGTGCAGGTCCGTCGTTTCCATGATTCTGAGATGCGCCTGGTTGGCGGCGGCGCGGACGGAGAAGGGGTGCAGCATGACAAGCGCCGAAGAAGCCGCGGCCCCCGCGAGAAGCGAACGGCGCGTAAGGTGGAGCGGGGATGTCATCGATGGCATGCGGTCCTCCATTTATCAAGGATCCCGGTTTTTCCGAGACGAGTGCAATCCGGAGTTTTGTTCGCAGATACGCGAACCACGGTGGGTTGGCGGCGACTATGCCGGAAAGGCGACATTTCCGAAAGCGGCAGATTTTCGCATTCCGGCGGCTGACAGCCGCGGGTTCCGCTAAAGTTTTCTTCAAACTTCCTGTTTAACCGTGCTTCGGGAAACGGAACTTTTTCAAGCACATGCCAAACGCCAACCTTCTTCTCTTCGTCGGCGAGGCGCTGGTCTACGTTACGGCGATGATCGGGCTGCTGCATCTTCGCGCCCGCTTGGGGCTTGGCGTCTTCGTCGCCGCACTCGGCGTCATGCACTTCATCGAGACCTATCTCGCCGCCGTCTTCTATGTGCAACTGCCGTTCGGCGTGATCTCGCCAGGCTCTGCTGTCCTTTTCTCCGGCAAGCTGATGATGATCCTGCTGCTTTATGTGAAGGAAGACGCGGCAACCGTTCGCCAGCCGATCTACGGCTTGCTCGCCGGTAATTTCCTGACGGTCGCGCTCAGCCTTCTGCTGCGCCAGCACGACACCGTAGCGATCGTGGCGGAGCGGTCCGCCGACCTCGCCTTCATCGACGAGATGGGGTGGCTGATGGTCTGGGGCACGACGATCCTCTATTTCGATTCGCTGATGATCATTCTGCTTTACGAGCGACTGGGCCGGTGGTTGCGGCGCTTCGTGACGCTCCGATTTCTCATCTGCGGCGTCGTCGTGCTGACATTCGATCAGGCTGCCTTCTACGCGGCACTTCGCTGGTGGAACGGTGCACCCTTCGAGGTCTTCTGGGGTGGTTGGATGGCGAAGATGCTGGCAGCACCCTTCTATGCGATCGCGATCGGACTTTATCTCAATGCCTCGCGCCATCCGTTCCTGGCGATGTCGGGCCGGCCGCTTGGCGACATCTTCAATGCATTGACGTTCCGCGAACGCTACGAGGACCTGCTGTCCCGGTCCGGGCAGGATACGCTGACGGGTTCGCTCGATCGCAGCCGGTTCGAGATCGAAGCGCCGGCAATGCTGCGCGCGGCGAGCGCCGACAATGCGGCCGTCACCTTGATGATCATCGACGTCGACCATTTCAAGGGCGTCAACGACCGCTTCGGCCACCAGGAGGGCGACCGCGTCCTGCAGCGGCTGGTCGAGACGGTGAAGTCGAAGTTGCGTCCGGTCGACCGACTGTTTCGATATGGTGGCGAGGAGTTCGTGATCCTTTGCCCGGCAATGGCTCATGGCGATGCTTTGCGGCGCGCGGACGAGATTCGTATTGCCGTGTCGGATCGCGTCTCGACCCCGGACGGACAGCCGGTGACCGCAAGCATCGGTCTATCGTCGACGCCGGACGACGGGGCGGCGATCGAGAACCTGCTGTCGGAGGCAGATCTTCGGCTCTACGCCGCCAAGGGACGGGGCCGCGACTGCGTCGTCGGCCGTTAGGCTGCATTCAATCCTTCAAATGCCGACATTCGGCCGGTCGATCACTTCCCGCAGCGAGAAGCTGGAATTGATCTTGACCACATGGGGTAGCGCCGAGAGCCAGTCGCGGTGGATGCGCTCGTAATCCTGAAGGTCCTTGGCGGCGACCCTCAGGATGTAGTCGTACTCGCCTGACATCAGGTAGCAGACGAGTACGTTCGGACAGAGCTTCACCGCCGCTTCGAACTCGGCGAGCGTCTTGGCGAACTGGCCCGACAGCGAAATATGGACGATCACCATGATCTGGTAGTCGAGCGCCTTATGGGCGATGCGGGCATGATAGCCGGCAATCGTTCCTGATTTCTCCAGGATATCGACTCGTCGCGAACAGGCTGACGGAGAGAGCCCGACCTTCGCCGCGAGGTCGGCATTCGAGATGCGGCCATTCTGCTGGAGAATGCGCAGAATCGCATGATCGATGGCATCGAGTTCACTCATTCGTGTTTCCCCCCAATCATGCGTCACTTCACGCAATATTCTTCGAAATCAATGCGCCCCGGGTTTCGTCTTTGCAAGGACATTCGATTCACGGCGTGTTTTGCTGAATACCTCGTCAAAAGTGGCGAAAAGCCCATAACAGGAGAGGAACGCGAGGATGCGTGTCGGTTGCCCGAAGGAAATCAAAAACCATGAATATAGAGTCGGCCTGACGCCCGGCTCGGTGCGTGAATACGTTGCCCATGGCCACGAGGTGATCGTGGAAACCAAGGCCGGGGCAGGGATCGGCGCGGATGACGATGCTTACCGTGCCGCTGGCGCGAAGATTGTCGCGACGGCAAAAGAAGTGTTCGAAAAGTCGGACATGATCGTCAAGGTCAAGGAGCCGCAGCCCTCCGAATGGGTGCAGCTCCGCGAAGGCCAAATTCTCTACACCTATCTGCATCTTGCGCCCGATCCGGAACAGACCAAGGGCCTGCTCAATTCCGGCGTCACGGCGATCGCCTATGAAACCGTCACCGACGACCGCGGCGGTCTGCCGCTGCTTGCGCCGATGTCCGAGGTTGCCGGACGCCTGGCCATCCAGGCGGGCGCGACGTCGCTGCAGAAGGCCAATGGCGGCCGCGGTATCCTGCTCGGCGGCGTGCCGGGCGTACTGCCGGCGAAGGTGGCCGTCATCGGCGGCGGCGTCGTCGGCCTGCATGCGGCGCGCATGGCGGCCGGGCTTGGCGCCGACGTCTCCATTATCGATCGCTCGATCCCGCGCCTGCGCCAACTGGACGATCTCTTCGCCGGCCGCGTGCACACACGCTACTCGACCATCGACGCACTGGAAGAGGAAGTCTTCTCCGCCGATCTGGTAATCGGGGCAGTGCTCATTCCGGGTGCTGCGGCGCCGAAGCTCGTGACCCGCGAAATGCTGACCGGCATGAAGAAGGGGGCCGTCATCGTTGACGTCGCGATCGACCAGGGCGGCTGCTTCGAGACGTCCCACGCGACGACGCATTCCGACCCGACCTACGAGGTCGATGGCATCGTGCACTATTGCGTGGCGAACATGCCGGGCGCCGTGCCGGTGACCTCTGCGCATGCGCTCAACAACGCCACGCTGCACTACGGCCTGCAGCTCGCGGATAAGGGCCTGAAGGCGATCGCCGAGGACCGGCATCTGCGTGCCGGTCTGAACGTTCATCGCGGACGCGTCACCAACGCGCCGGTGGCCGAAGCGCTCGGTTATGATGCCTTTGCACCCGAGGCGGTGCTGAGCGTCGCCTGACGGAAAGATGCTTTCGGCCCGGCAGCAATGCCGGGCCGAATTTGGTGGTCAGGTCAGCTCGATCCGGCACTGGTAACAATTGTTCTTGGCCGAACGCACATGCACGGAGGAAACGTCCGGTCGGGCCAGCAGTTCTTCCGCTCGCGCCTGCAACTGCTCCGTCGGAACGACACCGCCGGTCCCGTAGACGATCCGTTCGCTCTCGCCATAACCGCGCAGCAGATAGCTGACACTCGAAGCCAAGATCGGCGGAAGCGTATCGCCGTCATGCGCCGGACATTCCTCGGCATGCATGAACACAGGGCCGGTCTCCGCATAGGGCTGCAACGTCGAAAACGGCCGCAGAGCGAAGATCAGATAGGGCTCGCCGGCTCCGACATTGCGCAGGCAGTGCCGGCAGGGCACGCCGTCACCATCGGAAATCTCTCGCTCCGGCCGGTTGCCATAGGCATCCGGCCCGCCCTCGCGGATCCGCCGCGCTTCGTCGTCGGACATTGGAATGTAACGTAACGTCATGGCGCATCTCCTTGATCGGTTTGATTGTTAGATCAGGAGATTGCGCCGGTCGCGATCGTTTCGACACCCGGAACTTGCCGGGCGAGATGCGTCAGAGATTTTTCGCCAGGGTCAGCAGTTCGTCGTCGGTCAAAGGTTCGACCGTGGTCTCACGGGTGGCGACCGGCGAGAAGCCGAATTGCTGGTAAAGCTGCAGTGCGCGGGGGTGATCCAGATTGTTGGTCGTTACCGTCAGCTTGCTCGGGTTCAGCGCCCAGGCGGCAAACAGCGTCTGGAGCAGGAACCACTTGCCGAGGCCAAGGCCGAGCGCATGTTCCATCAGCCCGAAATGGACGAGCTCGACGACGTCATCCTCGCCCTGGTGCAGCTCGAAGAACCCGGCCGGCGCGCCGTTGACATAGAGCACCGTGACACTCGTGCGCTTGTCGCCGAGCACGGCGGCGAGTTCCTCGTCGTTCATCCGCAGCCGCTCGGTCCAGTGCCAGCGGCGGCCGACACGCAGGTACAAGAAGCGATAGTAGCTGAGCGGGATGTCCGAGACACGCAGGATCGCCGTCTGGATATTGACCGGCATCGGCAGGCTCTGCTTCGGCGGCGCCGTCATCTCGAGTTCGGTTACATGTGCTGTCAGGGAGGCGAGCTTCGGCGAACGCATGATATCACTCTCGACCGGTTACGATCATCGTGTCTGCGCGACCACCCCACTCCGACCAGGAACCGTCATAGAGCGTGTTGTCCGTGTGGCCGAGCGATTGCAGCGCCAGCGTGATGATGGCGGCGGTGACACCGGAGCCGCAGGTCGTAACGACAGGTTTGGAAAGATCGACGCCGGCGTCGGCGAAGGTTTGGCGAAGCGTCGCGAGATCCTTGAACTTTCCGTTTTCCGAGAAAGTACCGGAGGGAAGGCTGTGCGCGCCGGGCATATGGCCCGAGCGCATGCCGGCACGCGGCTCCGGCTCCTCGCCATAGAAACGTCCGGCACCGCGGGCATCGGCGATCTGGATCGAGCCATCCGCAACGATTTCCGTCATCCGCGCGAAGGAGGTCACGGCCGCCGGGGTGAAATTGACGTTGAACGTCGCCGGCTTGGGTGAGGGTACCTCGGTGCTGACGGGGCGCCCCTCCGTGTTCCAGCCGTCCATGCCGCCGTCGAGCACGTAGACGTTCCTGGCGCCCATGATGCGCAGCATCCACCACACGCGCGGAGCGGTCATGATGCCGGGACCGTCGTAGACGACGATCGTGTCCTTTTCGCTGACGCCCAGCGCACCAACCGCCGAGGCAAAGGCTTCAGGCGAGGGCAGGGTGTGGGGCAGGCCACTCGTGTGGTCGGCAATAACGTCCTGATCGAAGAAGACGGCACCGGGAATATGCCCGGCATCGTATTCCGCCTTCGGGTTGCGGTTCTGAGCCGGCAGATACCAGGCGGCGTCGAGGATCCGGATCGAGGGATCGCCGAGGCGCTCCTGCAGCCAATCGGCCGATACGACAAAGGCGCTTTTGTTGTTGGTCACAGTCGCAACTCCCTACTCAAACTGATGCGCGATCTTCGGGCATGCCGAAGCGGATACGGAACCGACGGTTCTCCTTACCCTTTTTCTCGATCTTGGCGATGTGGACGGCACCCACTTCCTGCGTTTCCGACACATGCGTACCGCCGCAGGGCTGGCTATCCACTGCCGAATTTTCGCCGATGCAGACAAGGCTGACGCGCCCAAGGCCGACAGGCGGGCGCACATTCTTCGATTTGACGATGCCGGGATTGGCGGCGAGTTCGTCGTCGGTGATCCACTGGACGTAGACAGGATGGTTTTCTTCGACGAGCTTCATCAGCGCCGTGGTGACTTCGTCCCTGTCGATCGTCTCGCTCATGTCGAAATCGACACGGCTCTCGTCTTCGCCGACCGAGGCTCCGGTGATCGGGAAGGGGCAGACGACCGAGAGCAGATGGCAGGCGGTGTGCATTCGCATCAGGCGATAGCGGCGGGGCCAGTCGATATGCAGAACGAGTTTCTCGCCAACGGCGGGTACCGGCTGCCCTTCGGCCGGCACATGGACGATGATGTCCTTGGTTTCGCCGTGACGGGCGACCGCGATGTCGATCCGGCTGCCGTCGGCCCGCTCCAGAAAGCCGGTGTCGCCGGGCTGGCCGCCGGAGGCTGCATAGAAGCAGGTTTGATCCAGCTCGATCCCGCCATCTTCCAGAATTCCGGTGACGCTTGCTTCGCAGGTCGAGAGGTAGAAATCGTCTCGGAAAAGGGCGGTCACGGTCCTGGTCATCGCATTCCTATCCAACTGATTCGTATGGCACTGCAATGTGGGAAGACGTCTTCAACCAGGTCGGTACAGGCAGTCCCTTGGAGGCCAGGAAGTCCGGGTTGAAGAGCTTCGACTGATAGCGGTTACCATAGTCGCAGAGGATCGTCACGATCGTATGTCCTGGACCGAGCTCCCTGGCGAGACGAACCGCACCGGCGATGTTGATGCCCGTCGAACCGCCGACGCAGATGCCTTCGCGCTCGATCAGGTCGAAGACATAGGGGACCGCTTCCGAATCGGGAATCTGGTAGGAGAAATCCGGCGTGAAGCCCTCGAGATTGGCGGTGATGCGGCCCTGGCCGATGCCCTCGGTGATCGAGCTGCCCTCGGACTTCAGTTCGCCGTTGGTATAGAAGTTGTAGAGTGCCGCCCCTTGCGGATCCGCAAGGCCGATCTTGATCGCCGGGTTCTTCGCCTTCAGCCCCTGTGCAACGCCGGCGAGCGTGCCGCCGGAGCCGACGGCGCAGATGAAGCCATCGACCTTGCCGTCCGTGTCGCGCCAGATCTCCGGCGCCGTGGTTTCCACATGCGCGTCGCGGTTGGCGACGTTGTCGAACTGGTTGGCCCAGATGGCGCCGTTCGGCTCGGTCTTCGCCAGTTGCTCGGCGAGCCGGCCGGAGATCTTCACGTAGTTGTTGGGGTTCTTGTAGGGAACGGCCGGCACTTCGACGAGCTCGGCGCCAAGCAGCCGCAAGGCGTCCTTCTTTTCCTGGCTCTGGGTTTCCGGAATGACGATGACGGTGCGATAGCCAAGTGCCTGGCCGACCAGCGCCAGCCCGATGCCGGTGTTGCCGGCCGTGCCTTCGACGATGACCCCGCCCGGGCGCAACTGTCCGCTCCGTTCCGCTTGCCGGATGATCCAGAGTGCGGCGCGGTCTTTCACCGATTGCCCCGGATTGAGGAACTCGGCCTTGCCGAGGATGTCGCAGCCCGTGGCCTCCGACACGGCCTTCAGCCGAATCAAGGGTGTGTTGCCGATCGCTTCGAGGACGGACGGTAGGATGGCCATTTTCAGAACCTCGTGTTTGAGGACAGGCGCCGGGGCAGGGCGACACGTACCAGGGAAATACGAACGGCGGCTGACGAAAATCAACAACGATCCCGGACCGCCGAAATGTTGGCGTGTTTTCGGCTCAGCCTGCACTTCAGGCAAGAAATAGCGTTTCGCCGCCGCTCTGTCCCGAACAAAAATCGTCTCCAAGGCATGTGGGGCTCAGCGGCAAGGAGCGTTGCCGCGATGAAGGGCCGGGCAAGTCTTTTTCGCCCACGCCGAGGAGTGAGTGATGAGTATTCAGTCTGCGAAATCCGAACATAAACTGGCTTGGGTTACCGGCGCGAGCGCGGGTATCGGGCGGGCGCTGGCGCTCAAGTTGGTGCGTGAAGGCTATGCGGTGGTCGTCACTGCCAGAAGTCACGAGAAGCTGGTGGACCTGCAGCATGAGGCGGCGGGCGAGGGAAGGATCACGGTTCTCGACGGCGACGTCACCGACCCAAAGGACATGGAGCGCGTGTTGGCTGCGATCGAGTACGATCATGGCCACCTGTCATTGGTGATCCTCAATGCCGGAGTGGCCGTCCCGGTGCGAGGCGATGATCTCCATCGCGAAGCCTTCGAGAAGAGTTTCGCAGTCAATCTCAATGGGGTGGTCAACTGCCTGCTGCCGGCCGTCGCGCATATGAAGGCGCAGGGCTTCGGCCACATCGCCATCGTGTCTTCCGTCGCCGGCTATGGCGGGTTGCCCACCAGCGCCGCCTACGGCGCCTCCAAGGCGGCGCTGATCAATATGGCCGAAAGCCTGAAGTTTGATCTCGATCGGATCGGCATCCGTCTGCAAATCATCTGCCCCGGCTTTGTCGATACGCCCGGCACCGCGCGAATCCGCTTTCCGCGCCCGGCTCTCGTCAGCTCCGAACACGCGGCGGATCGCATCATCGCGGGTTTGAAGTCCAGGCGCTTCGAAATAACCTTCCCGCGGCATTTCACCTATGCGGTGAAGCTGATGCGTCTGCTGCCCTATAGCCTCTATTTCGCTCTTATCAGGCGGCTGACGGGTGTCGTAGCCGAGGCAAGAGAAGCGAAGAAGCACGCCGGCTCCGGCGAGCGTCGGCGTCAGGCCGTGTGAAGCACCAGCACGGCGCCGAAGATGAGGCCAAGCCCGACCCAGCCGATCGGCTTCAGTTTCTGTCCGAAGAGCAGCCGTCCGCAGATGGCCGTTCCGAAGATTCCGGTCGCGCCAAGCACGGCATAGGCGATCGCGAGTTCCATGCCCTTGATCGCCTCGGCAAGCAGCGCGAAGGCGGCAAGTACCAGCAGGATGGAGAGGGCGCCCCAGCCGCGGCGGGCAAACCCTTCCGATTTCGTCGAGGCGAGGTTGGCGGCGACATCGAGGATGCCAGCCATCACGGCCAAGGCGAAGTAGATGCTAGGCGCGCTCATTGGCTGCTCCTTCCACCGCGGCTTCGTCCTCGTCATGGCGCTCGCCGGCATTGACGAGCAATATGCCGACGATCGCCATCGAAAGCCCCAGCATTTCGCATCCGGTCAACACATGGCCGAAGACGAAGACGGAAACCAGCGTGATGATCGCGACGCCTGAACCTTCCCATATCGCATAGGCGACGCCAACGGAGATCGTCTTCACGGCCTTGGCCAGGAAGACGTAGGAAAGCGCGATCGAGACATACATGACGATGTGGCCGAGATAAGAGCCGCTCGAAGAGGCGGCCTTCATCACCGTCAGCCCCACCACTTCGGTCGCGATGGCGAGCGCGAGGAAAAACCATGCAAGGCGCATGCGGAACCTTCACAAGAGAATTGGAACGACCGCCTCTTAAGCGCTACGCGTGACGCGGTAAAGACGCGCGATGCGCGTCCCTATTCGAAGACGATCTGGCGGACGTCGATGTTGCGGGCGCGAAAGCCGGCTTCGCAGTAGTAGAAATAGAACTCCCACAGCCGCTTGAAGCGCAGGTCGAAGCCGAGCGGCTCGATCCTGTTCCAGACCGACCAGAAGCGCTCGCGCCATTCGCCGAGTGTCCGGGCGTAATCGATGCCGAAGCCGAAATCGTTGATCATGCGCAGGCCGACATGGCGGCCAAGGTCGATGAGATGTTCGCGCGTCGGCAGCATTCCGCCCGGGAAAACGTATTTCTGGATGAAATCCGGATTGGAGCGGTACTCCTCATAGGCTTCGGGCTTGATGGTGATGATCTGCAGGCCGGCCTTGCCGCCGGGCTTCAGGCATCGCTTGAGCTGCGAGAAATAGGTCGCCCAGAATTTTTCGCCGACCGCCTCGAACATTTCGATCGAGACGATGCGGTCATAGGTGCCCTTTTCCTCGCGGTAGTCCTGGAATTTCAGTTCGACGCGGTCCGCAAGGCCGGCCCGGTGGATGCGTTCGCGGGCGAAGGCCAGCTGCTCGCGGCTGATCGTCAACCCGGTCACCTTGCAGCCGATCTCGCTCGCCGCGAATTCCGCAAAGCCTCCCCAGCCACAGCCGATCTCCAGCACGTGGTCGCCGGTGCGCAGGTTGGTGGCTTCCGCCAGTGCGCGATATTTGGCCGCCTGCGCGGAGCGAAGGTCGTTGGCGCCGGTGGCGTAGAGTGCGGACGAATAGGTCATGCTCGGATCCAGCCATTCGCTGTAGAAGGCGTTGCCGAGGTCGTAGTGAGCTGAGATGTTGCGGCGTGCGCCGGTTTTCGTATTCGCGTTGCGCCAGTGCAGGAACTTTTCGACAAGATGAATCGGGCCACGCGCCCGGTTCGGGAAGTGCTTGCCAATCTCGGCGTTGACGAGGAAGAGCTCGAGAAAAGCGCCGACATCGGGACTGTCCCAGTCGCCGTCGATATAGCTTTCGGCCGCCCCGATTGTGCCGCCTGACATGGCGCGTTGCGGCAGGTTCCAGTTGTTCAAGGTGAGGATAGCGCTTGGGCCCGCTCTCTTGCCCCTGATCACCAGTTTGCGGCCATCCGGCACCGTGAGCATCAATGTCCCGGCCTGAAGATGCACGAGCGCGCTGAGCACCATCCGTGCCTTCAATGGGAAATCCCGCAGGACCATCGAGAGATTCTCGGCGGAAAGCTCCTGTGCGCCGTTGAACGCGGCGAGGCTTGCTTCCAGCTCACGCATACACCACCCCCTCAGCTGTTGCATCCGTAAGGTGAGCCTAGCGGCAATCGCCCGAGACGCCAACCATGGATTTCTACCGGGGGCGCGTATCCGTTACGGTTCTCTTGGCGGGCTTGTGATCTCGCGGAACGCTACAAGCGCCCGATCCCGCGCAAGGGCGTGGTCGACGATCGGCTTTGGATAGGTTGCGCCAAGCTCGATGCCGGCGCCCGAAAGCACGGCAGCCGGAGCCGCAAAGGGGCGATGGATATAGCGTGGTTCCAGCCGATCGAGTTCCGGTATGAATCGCTTCACATAGGCTCCGTCCGGGTCGAATTTTTCGCCTTGGAGAACAGGATTGAAAATACGGAAGAACGGCGCCGCATCCGCGCCCGATCCCGCGACCCATTGCCAGCTTGCGGCGTTGTTGGCCGGATCCGCATCCACGAGCGTGTCGCGAAACCATTGCTCGCCTTTCCGCCAGTCGATCAACAGGTCCTTGATGAGGAACGAGGCGGCGATCATGCGCACGCGATTGTGCATGTGGCCATGCCGCCAGAGCTGCCGCATGCCGGCGTCGACGATCGGGAATCCGGTCAAACCCTTGGCCCAGCGGGAAAAATCGCCTTCGTGGTCCAGCCAGCGGAAACGATCGAACCGCCGATCGAGATTGCGACGCGGGAGTTCGGGATAGTGAAACAACAGATGGTAGGAGAATTCGCGCCACGCGATCTCCTTGCGAAAGGTGGCAACACCTTCACCGCCATCGGTCTCGATTCCCTGCGTCGCGTGCCAGACCTGCGCTGGCGAGATTTCTCCGAAGGCGAGGTGAGGAGAGAGCAGGGAGGTGCCGTCAGCCTCTGGACGGTCCCGGCGCACTTTGTAGTCTGCAAGCTTTTCGTCGATAAATTCGTCGAGGCGGGTGGTCGCGCCTTTTTCCCCCGGCGCCCATACTTCGCTGAACGTCGCTGCCCAGTTCGGCTTCGTTGGCAGAAGCGACCACGCTTCAAGCCGTTCTGAAGGGGGCCAGCTTTCCGGCGTCGCGATCTTTTGCGGCTCGTCGATCGGTGAAGCCGGCTCAACCTTCGCTTCGAGAGCGCGCCAGAAAGGCGTGAACACGCGATAGGGCCCGCCGGTCGTCGTCAGCAAGCGCATGGGTTCGTGCAGCAATTGCCCGGCAAAGCTCTCGGCCGCGATGCCCTGAGCTGCGAGTGTTTTCTTCAGGGCTATATCGGTGGCGATGCCACACGGGTCGTAGCGGCGATTCCAATGGACACGCTTCGCTCCCGATAGGCGCGACACCTCGCTGAGGACGTCCAGCGGGTCGCCGGAGCGGAGAATGAGTCGCGAGCCGAGCCGGCCCAGTCGAGCCCCCAATGCTTCCAGCGAATGGTGCAGCCACCATTGCTGCGCCGTGCCCAGCGGACCGTTGCCGCTTTCGTTCGGCTCCCGGATATAGAGCGGAATGACGGCAGCCTCATTGGCCGCAGCCGCAAGGGCCCTGTTATCGCCAAGGCGCAGGTCCTTGCGGAACCAGACGATGATGGGCGCCGCCTTTGTCATAGGTGCCGTCTAGGACTGGGATTGATCACCGGGGGAACTTAGGTGCAAAATGAAAAAGAGCCATTCGCATTTTCTGCAAATGGCTCTTTTCGAAACTGGCTCCCCGGGCCGGATTCGAACCGGCGACCTGTCGATTAACAGTCGAATGCTCTACCGCTGAGCTACCAGGGATCATCCGCGCCGCTGTTTCGCTGTGCGCTTCAGAAGTGAGGCTGCTAATACGCATGCTTTTCCGATTTGCCAAGCGGTTTTTTCAAAAAAAATGACAAGTTCGGTTGCGAGGCTGTGGAGAAGTCCCCAATTGTGGGAAAAGATGCCGGATAGGGAATGATGAATAAAAACAGGAAGCAGACGCATTTCGGGATTGATCCGCAGACGCGTCAGATCGTGCTCGGGAAGTGGCGCATCACGCTGCCGGAATCGCCACTGCTGCGTATCCTGTTGGGCTCGCTCCTGGTGTTCTTTGGTTTTCTCGGCTTTCTGCCGGTGCTCGGCTTCTGGATGATACCGCTGGGCCTCATCGTGCTTTCGCACGATATCCCATCCGTCCGCCGTCGCCGGCGTCGCCTGGCTGTCTGGTGGGCGCGCTGGCGCGGACGAGCCAATTCTTCGAACGGCTCGTGAACCGGAGCGATTACGCACATTTTCGGTCAACGCATCCGTCCCGGATGCCTCGGCTTCGATTCCCTGCCAATTGATTCCCAGCGAAGCGGCTGAACCCTTTGTTGAGGGAGGCCGCCGAAAACTTTTCGGCAACCCATCAATCGCATAATGCGGTCGCGAATCAGGATGGGGACGCATGGCCAAAGCCACTACGAAACGTCGAAGCCGGAATTCCGGTCGGAGCAGGGGCAAACAAGGCGGGATGGCGCCGTGGTATCTGGCCGCCGCACTCACTGTCGGCGGCGTGGTCGCTTACGATCATCGCGCCGAATTGAAACATTGGCCGGTGGTATCGGACGTGGCCGCGTTCACGTCTCGACACGAATCGAAGCCGAAGCCCGTTCGTGTCGCGCAGAAAGCGGACGAGCGTCCCGCGCAGCAGGCGGAGAAGCAGAAGCCGAATCCGGTGACAAGAGTTGCCCTTGCCGCTCCGGTGCCATCCGTCGACGTCGGCGCCAACGCGCCGACACCCGTGGTGCGGCCCAATGAGGAAGTGAAGACGGCATCCGTCCGAACGGATCAGTTCTATTTCTGCGGGATTCGCAACGACAACTGCGTGATCGACGGCGCCACCTTCCTTTACCACGGCGAAACGATCCGCGTGGCAGACGTCGATGCGCCGCGTATTCGCCAGGCAAGCTGCGACAAGGAACGTTCGCGCGGCTTCTACGCCAAGCAGCGCCTGCGCGAATTGTTGAATGCGGGTGACTTCAGGCTGGAAACGGCGGGCGGTCGTCAGGATGCCAAGGCCGGTGAAAAGCTGCGGCTGGTTACCCGCGGCGACCAGTCCATCGGGCGCGTGCTCGTATCCGAGGGGCTGGTGCGGCCGTGGACAGGACACGCGACGCCCTGGTGTTGAGGCCACCCCAGATGCGATCGGCGGAGGTTCGCGATCGCTCTGTGGAAAGTATCCGTCTTACAAATCGACGACGCGTTTTTCGGAAAATGCCTCTTGCGGTTTTTCTGCAATCATTCTAAATCCGCGCCAACGCTCGGTTATCCGAGCTGTGAGGCCTCGTGGCGGAGTGGTGACGCAGAGGACTGCAAATCCTTGTACCCCGGTTCAATTCCGGGCGAGGCCTCCAAACATTTTCACCAACGAAATCAACACGTTGTAGCGATGTCGAGGCGGGGAAATCCCCGCTTCCATGTCGCGTCATGTTGCAAGCCAGTACGATTGATTTCAAATGGTTTTCTGCGACACTCGGCTACTCCACGCGACATGAAACGCGACATAGAGGGCTTGGGAAATGGCAGGCGAGCATCTGAAGACCTTGGACTCGGCACTGGAGAAAGCGCGAGAGCATCGAAGGGCTCTAGCTGCTAAATTGGCTGGCGATTATAACCGGGGCCAAACTGAGAGTTGGCGCGACCAGTTTGTGCAGACTCAGCAAGCAATAGATGCCTTGCTCCGGGCGATCGAAGACGAAAAGGCCCTCCAGCCCAAATAAGGCCGCTTCGGCGCCGTTAAGCATCTGACGAATCAGGTAGCCGCCGGCAGAAACCCGCTGACCAACTGCGCGTGCGTAAAATCTGGATCTCCATCCTCGCCGCCGACGAAGACGAAGCAAGCCATCATGTATTCGGCCTTGAGGTGGATTCCCTCGATCGTGACAGCACTAAAGAACTCGACATTGCTGCAATGCAGGCGACCCGCTTCGGCCTAAAACCCATGCCTGCAGCGGATCGGCAAGCACTGGCGGAGGCTGCACTAGCCTATTGGAAAAGTTTCGATAGCCGCATTCCGCGAAACTCACCCCAGACACTGGAGTGGCTGAGGGGCGAAATGAATACGACGGATGGGACACGCATCTCGAAGGTAACGGGTTCGCCTGAATATGCAGTGATGCATCTTGCCGACATTTCCGAGAATTGCGTCTCTCTCTTCGAGAGCTTGACAAAGAGCATCGCGGGCGATCGTCTGACCGAGATGTATCTGTGGACGAAGACCCTATCTTGCCACAAGTCGCCAGACGACTTGCTGGTGTATTTGCAAAGGGCAGGGCTTTCGAACGGTCGATATGATGGTGAGTTCCAACTTCAACACTTTGGCTTCTATCACAGCACCGTGACCGGCCACATCGCCAATGCGCTCATCTCGGAGCCGGTCCAATAACCGACTTTTGGGATTTGATTAAATTTCAACCAAACCTATATTGAAGGCATACGGTCCCTCTCGCCTGCTGACCACGGATGTACTGGCAGCGGCGGGAGGCGATCACGAAAGGTCGGGTTATCCGGCCTTTTTTGTTGCAGTGAGTAGATCCCCCTGCTTTGCTTGCGGCGTCTGCCTTACGACTGGCAGACGATCTTTGCGACCTGTTCGCGATCCTCCTTGGACCACTGCTCCGGCTTTTCACCGTGAGCGGTCGCGCCGTGAAGCTCGATGTGCTTCCAAAGCTCGGCTTCAGTCTCGGCCGTGAATGATCCTGGACAGGCTTCCATACCGGGGAAGTCCTTGCACCGGTAAGTGTATGGCATCGCGTTCACCCTCCCATTTTTCCCTCGCAGGATATCATGTGGGAGTTTGAGCGCCGCCCTCAAAATCCCCGTGCAGGAGGCGGATTTTCGCCGTCCAGCATGGCGCCCGGTGTCTGACATAGGCTGTCCGTTGCCCGAGCATTTTCCTGCTGTAGGAGAGCCCAAAGCGCCCGACCGCGCCCTGGCGCAAATGCGTTCAAAGGATTTGGCAATGAGCTAGGGGAGGAGTATAATCCCTCTTGCCGGTAGCGTCTGGCTCGCGTCAAGTGACGACAAAGCTTGATTTGCGGTATCTCCAATGGGTTTCAAGAGGCTCATCGGAGGAACCAGAACCACCCGCTACCGGTTCTCGGAAGGTCGGGTTTAGCCCGGCCTTTTTTGTTGCCTATATTTTACCATTGACTAATACGTGCGCTGTGCGAACCTAAGACCCTCGGTTGTAGGGCGTGGGGGGACACCATGAGGCCTTTAACTGCATGCATTGCCGCGACCTGTGTCTTTGCACTGGCGACATCAGCCAAGGCCGACACTAATGAGTTCTGCACCAATGTTGGTGAACTCGCCCGAGTCATCATGACAAAACGTCAAGCCGATTTTCCGATGTCCACGTTGATGCAAAGCATTGACGGTGTCGATGAAGCAACGAGACCTCTCGCCCGCCTGCTAATCATCATGGCCTATCAGAAGCCCGATTTTTCAGTCGAGGAAAACCAGCAAGAGGCGGTTGCCGAATTCCGTAACCAGGCGGAACTGTCTTGTTACCAAAACAAGCGCTAGGGGCCCAAGCCGCCGATCGGTCAAAAGCAGGGAAATCTGCAGTTGGTTTGAGGGGACCAGATTTACGCGAACCATCCCAGTTAAGGCGCCGTGCTTTAGTGCTCGGCCCACTTCTGCTTTTACTTCCAAAAGACGCTGAGGCGCGCCGTCGTAGCGGGCGATGGGGAGGCGGTGGCGGAGGTCGTTCGCCCTTCGCGCTGCTCATAGGTGGCGTGGTAGTTTGCGCGATACTTGTCGCCAATTCCGTGTTTGATAAAAGCCTGCCTTCAAAAGGGACAGGCAAGCTTCAAGCGTCGCCTGAGGCTGTGGGGAGGTCCACCAAATTCAATTCGACCAAACGCACGGCGGCGCCGAGAAGCGGTTTATCGCCCTGGGTGTTTGTGTTGCCTCTAGCTGGCGTCGTGATAGGTGGAGCCTACGGCTGGGCAACCGTGCCGCCGGAAGATACCATTTCCGCATCCTTCCCCATATGCACATCGAGCGTGCGAACAACGTGCGTCGTGGACGGTGATACGTTCTGGCTCGAAGGCACCAAGTACCGCATCGCGGACATAGACACGCCCGAGATCAGCGAGCCGCGTTGCGCCGAGGAGAAGGCGCTGGGTGAGCAAGCCAAGTTCCGTCTACAGTCGCTTCTGAATGCCGGCGCCTTCGGTCTCAAGGCCGGCTTGCGTGACGAGGACAAATACGGCCGGAAACTGCGCGAAGTCTACCGCGGCGGTCAATCGCTCGGCTCTCAACTCGTCGACGAGGGGCTGGCGCACCGTTGGATTGGGTTCAAACAGTCCTGATGCGGATAAGTATGGGGGAAAGATAATGGCAATCGAGTGGGAAAAGGGCAGACACGCAAAGGTGAGACGCGGACGAGTGGGCAATGAGATTGTGGCTGAAGTCCATACTCTTGGCACTCACAAGCACACGAAAATCAATAATGATGTTTACTCGGTTACAGTCCTAGCAAGGGAACTCTCGAAGCGCTTTCGGGGCGTCGATGAGGCAAAGGCCGCCGCTGAGGTTGAGTATAACAATCTGATCAACCGCTCATAGGTTCGGGTTGCCCGCCATCGATCGCTATTGCCGGTCTGCCTCTTTCGCTGCGCGCATGAACCGCAGTGCTGCATGGTAGGAGATCCCGCTCTTCTCGTTGATCCACGGCTGAAAATGGCCTGTGGGGAGCCTCTTTTTGATGGCGAGGAGTTCCCGGCCAAGTTCGATCATCCTTTCCTTCGATACACGCTCATTGCGCCTGGGGATGCGCCGACGGGCTTGCTCTGGCTGGACAGCGGGAATGGGCGGCTCTGTTAGGCGATATGAAGCCGCGATTGCCTCTCGTTGCTTTCTCAACTGGCAACCTCTTGAACTGCCGGATCGTCATGCCGAGGCCGAATGCTGCCGGCGCAATGGCCTTGTTGTGGCCAGGAGGCATCGCCCTGATCCGATCGTACTGCCACATATTCGGCAGTCGCATGATCCCGACGTCTTCGATTTCGATTTCTGTCAGTGGGGCGCTCATGGGCGTCACCGTTCCAGCATGGCTTGTCTGACGGCGTTACGGAACTGATCGGCCATAGCTCGCCGAGACAGGTCGTTGCCGACATTACCGCCGTTGAAGTGGTTGACGATCTGGATCGGATGTTCAGACCGCGCAGCCGACGCCGCTGCCCCGCGCTGATCGGAGACGTTGGTATCGTCGACGATGATCACTCTTTCCCGACGGCGCTTGAAAAACTCGATTCGTTGATCTTCGCCGGCCATGATCTGACCGCCGTGGCAAAGCCCGCATGCTTCTTCAGACGGTCAAGGAGCGAAGGGCCGCCCGAGCCGCTGATGGCACCGAGTGCCCGGCTCAGAGCCTCTGTCGGGCCACCGCTGAGACCGCGCAAGGCTTCCGTGTTGCCGTTCATCAGCGCATCGGCGACGGGATCATATCGGTCACCGCCGCGGCCGGCGTTGTTCCGCGCAGCGTTGAAGTAATAGGGCGCGAACGGGTCCAAATGGCTCTGGCCTTCCGAACCCGAAGAGCCGCTGTAGGAGCTGCCAGAGGAGTACGAAGAACGCGAACCACCACCAGAGGAGGAGGAACTGACGCCGTAGGATTCGAGCTTCTTCAGCATGGCAAGGATCTGATTGTTGTCGTCGTCATTTGTCTCCCAGAAACGGGTGTGAATGCGCAGCTCGGCCATGATGTTGTACGTGTTGTCTTCGATCAGGGAGAGCATGTCTCGGCCACCGGAGAGGATCGACGCCGTGCTGTTCGCGTTGGTGACGTTGCCTGCGCCGGACATTTTCAGGAGTTCCGGGCCCTGTTCGCCGACGAGGTACAGATCGCCGCCCGAGACCGGACCACCCGCTGCGCGTTTGCCCTGTAGTTCGAGCATGGTCTGAATGTCGGACTGGTCGACAAGATAGCCTTGCGTACGGACGGCAGGGCCATTGCCAGACGATACGCCGATGGTCTTGCCGCCAAGGCTGTAGGACTGATAGCTCATATCAGCCTCGCCGCCGTGGACCCTGACACCCGTAGTGCCGCCGCCAGAGGCCGGTACTTCGTATTGCTGGATGCCGATAGAGACGATCTTGTTCGGGATGTTCATGATCGACTGAGAAAGGGATTTGATGCCACCTTCCAGGCGTCTCACTTCCATGTAGCCGGCAACCATGGAGTTGATGAGCCGATCGACGGCCACGGTATCGCCGCCCAAGGCCATGAGGCTCTGACGCGCAAGCTCGATGGACTCGTGCGCCATCGCCGCAGTCGTGCCGCCCTTTCCGATAGCAGTCATAACCTTCTCGATGCTCGTGGCGGCGTTGTCGATCGCTTTAGCCCCTGCTGCATCACTCAGCAGACCACCGAAGATTTCCGACGACGGAATATCAGAGGCGGCCCTGAGCGCGACGTTGATATCCTTCAACTCCTTTTCCATGGTGCGGAGATTGGTGCTCGACTGCTGCAACGCCGAAAGCTGCTGCATCTGAGCCATCGCCAAGCTTTGGGTGACGTCCACCACGCCGGTATTTGCCGCCTGGGCAGCGGTTGCTATGCCGGTGATGGCGGCTGAGAGATCGTTTGCGCTAGCCGTGGAACCGGAGAGCAAGCGGGTAAAGGCCGCCGCGGACCGCCGCGGCCGAAGCGCGAACGCTGAGATCGTGGCGACCTTGGAAGAAGCCTATCCTGACCCTTTCGCACGCGAACTCCGCTTCATGGATGAGATTGATGAGCTGGCAAAAAAGCTGGAGCGCATCCGTGCAGGCCTGTTAGCTGAAGAAATTGCCAAAGGCAGCCAAGAGGCGAATGACCCTGACAGCCGAGCCGACGACGCTGATGGTCCTTTGAAGAAGCCGGAAAAGTGAGCCGCGATGTCCGTCCGCAAGCGCACATGGACGACCGCTAAGGGCGAAGAGAAGACCGCCTGGATCGTTGATTATGTCGACGCCAAGGGAATACGGCGCCAGAAGACCTTCAAGCTTAAGAAGCAGGCCGACGCGTTCGCCGCTACGGCCTCTGTCGAGGTCCGAGAGGGAACGCACGTCGCCGATCGGGACACCGTGACGGTGGAGAAATCCGGCTCGCTCTGGATCTCATCTGGCGAGAGTTCAGGCTTGGAGCGCTCGACGACAAACCAGCGCAAGAACCACCTCGAGAACCATATCAAGCCGCTGATCGGCAGCACGCTCTTGTCGAAGCTGACGTTGCCGGCCGTGCGCGACTTCGAGGACCGGCTACGCAAGGAAGGCCGCTCGCCGGCCATGACAAAGAAAATCATCACCTCGCTCGGCTCCATCCTTGCCGATGCGAACGAGCGAGGGCTGGCGACACGCAATCCGGTGCGGGACATGCGCGGCGGCCGGAAAGGCCGCGAGAGACGTGCAGAGAGGCGCCAGAAGGGCCGCTTGGAGATTGGCGTCGACATACCTAGCCGAGACGAGATCAAGGCGCTAATAGCCGCCCTGGACGCGCATCAGGTCGCCTTCAATAAACAGAGCCTCGCCGCCGCAAGCGGTGGCGAGGCTCTGTCGGATGCCAAGTTTCCCTCGGAATCAGTGGTAGCGGCGGATCAGCCCGACGAGCTTGCCCTGGATCTTCACCCGATCGGGCCCAAAAATCCTTGTTTCGTAGGCAGGGTTCGCGGCTTCGAGCGCGATCGATGCGCCCTTGCGCCGGAAGCGCTTCAGCGTCGCTTCCTCATCATCCACGAGCGCCACGATGATATCGCCGGGATTGGCCGTATTGCCATTGCGGATAATCACGGTGTCGCCGTCGAAGATGCCGGCTTCGATCATCGAGTCGCCCTTGACTTCGAGAGCGTAGTGTTCGCCGTTGCCGATCATGTCGAGCGGAACGGTAATGTCGTGCGTGTTGTTCTGGATGGCCGAGATCGGCACACCGGCAGCGATGCGGCCCATGACCGGCACGGAAACCGATGTGTTGTCGGCCACGGGCGTGGGCTTCGGCGGTGCGGCCGCTGGCGCCTTGCCGAGGCTGCCCTCGATCACGCTGGGCGAGAAGCCGCGGCGGGGCTGCTGCTGGCTGGACGCGTAGGCTTCCGGAAGCTTGATGACCTCGAGCGCGCGAGCCCGGTTCGGCAGACGGCGAATGAACCCGCGTTCTTCGAGTGCCGTGATCAGACGGTGAATGCCGGACTTCGACGCCAGGTCGAGCGCATCCTTCATTTCATCGAATGATGGTGGGACGCCCGACTCCTTCATGCGTTCGTGAATGAAGAGAAGCAATTCCTGTTGCTTGCGGGTCAGCATGGCACGTCGCTCCCAGAGGCGTGAAACAAATCAAGAACAGACACTATCTGTTCCATATGTGTTCCGCAAGTGCCTAAAATTCCGTGAATTCAGACAATTGGCGCGTCTGTGCGTGTCGATTGGTCACTTTTACGGGAGCAGAGCGGATTTGGGCGATGATCGTGCCCAAACGGAGGGCGGCGGCGGAGCGCATTGCGCGACGGCACGGCGATTCGAACGAATCGCGAGCGTTTTTGTGCAAAGAGGCTAGGCGGGCTGCGTGGCGGCGCAGGCGTCTTCGAATTCCTTCACCGTCTCGGCGCTGTTGTCTTCTGGAAGTACGGCATCCGCCGCATCGGTCGCGACCGGCCTGTCGCCATCATAGACGAACGACTGGATGTAGAACGCGATCGCACCCTTCCACACCTTGCGTCCATCGATCTGATGGCACGGCACGGCGCTCTCGAAATCGGTCTGAAGTTCGTCCACCGTGGCAGCGCTGAGCTTGACGTCAGGCATATTAGGCGATGCGACTATCGAAGCGAGAAGCAGGGCGGCAAGCACGGTGATCGTCCACTTTGATGCAAGGGTGGGACTACGGGGCGGTTAACGATGTGAACCGCGCTTTCGTTCCGAAGTCCAGCAAGCTTGGCGATCACTGCCATATGTTCAACAGCTCTTTGAGTGCAGGCTGTGGCCGTTTTGCGCCAGGGGCACGCAGCGGCAAAGCCGCCTCAGCCCGGCGCGCCGGCCGCGTCGCAATCGCTTCGGTTGCGCCAGGTCGCGGCCTCGCTGCCGGCGTGCACAAATCCGTGTTGTGAAGATGTCTCCGTCTCGACAGGTTGCAAGGGCGATCCCTGGAGTGCGGCGGCCACCGCCGCCGGCGACGAGACCGGCGAGTTCCTCTTCGTGAACGTCACCGATGCGGAATTCCTGACGGGGTTCGTGCGCAAAAGGACGTTGGCGGAAGAACTCCTCAAATGCCAGCGGGCCGTGGATGAGATCATCGCCGGCGAGGGCCGCAAATCCAAGGAGAAGAAGGCCGATCCGTTCAACGCGCCGAGCGGGAGCGCTCAGCGCGTGATCCGTTCAGCCTCTAACCCGCGGCTTGAGTGAAAGGCGGAGGGCCCAGTCGTCGTCTGCCCGAGGCGAACCACACGGCGCTGACGCCTGCCGACAAGCGCTCGTTAAAATGAAGCACCGCCAGGGATGGCGGTCCATCGTCGGACTATATTTCTTGGGAAAATGGCGGACAGGGTGGGATTCGAACCCACGGTACGGTTTCCCGTACGCTGGTTTTCAAGACCAGAGCCTTAAACCACTCGGCCACCTGTCCTTGCCTGAGCTCGCAGTCAACTGCTTACCGGGCACGGCGTTATTGCGCGAAGCCCCGTCGCTTTGCAAGATTTAACATGCGTCGCTGAAAGATTTTCTCGATGGCCGGACTGGAGCGTGCGGGCACGCTTTGCCGGTAACCATCTGTAAACCATAACGCATGAAATCCGGCGCTGATCTGTGGATGAGTTCGCATTTTCGCCTTGTTGCTGTCATGTTTAATCGACTGTTCCGTTTCGGGACGCCGAGATTTCCGCTGGGGGCACGAGCGGAAGGTTTCGAGTACGGCTTATTCGATCGATGTTGTGGGACAGATGACATCCAGTAAAAATGCGGCATATCTGGTCAAGGGACTGCGCCTTGCGGCAATTCCTGCGCTGTGCGTAACGCTCGCGGCCTGCGGATCCACGTCGAGCATCAAAAAGAAGCCGCGGAGCAAGGAATACTTCGCCGAATCCGTTTACGGCGTGAAGGCGAGCCCGCGCGTTGCCACCGGTAACAACATCCCCAAGGGCGGCGGACGCTATCAGGTCGGCAAGGCCTATCAGGTCAAGGGCAAGTGGTATCAGCCGAGGGAAGACTTCGGCTACAACAAGACCGGTACGGCTTCCTGGTACGGCTCGGCCTTTCATGGTCGCCTGACCGCCAACGGCGAGGTCTATGACAAGGCCCATCTGTCGGCCGCCCATCCGACGTTCCCGCTGCCGAGCTACGCGCGCGTCACCAACATGGAAAACGGTACGTCCGTCATTGTGCGCGTCAACGATCGCGGCCCCTATGAATTCGGCCGGATCATCGACGTTTCCTCGAAGACGGCCGACATGCTCGATATCAAGCGCAAGGGCAGCGCGCAGGTGCGCGTGCAATATGTCGGCCGCGCGCCGCTTGAAGGCAACGACATGCCCTATCTGATGGCGTCCTACGTTCAGAAGGGCGAACGTGGCCCGAGCGTGATGCCGGAAGGCCAGATCGAGACCGGCGTAATGGTCGCCTCGAACGAGCCGTTCCGCAAACAGAGCCTTGGCACGATCACCGTCCCCGCAAAGGCCTCGCTCGATGTTGGCGAACCGGTGACGGCGCTCGCAGCTCCCGTGCCGCAGTTCGCCCAGCCGCAATCGCTGAACGAGTTCGTGATGCTGCCGGAAATCGGCCCGATCCCGCGTGAGCGGCCCGAGTTCATCCCGATGCCCGACGGCAACATGGCCTATGCTGCAGCTTACGTCGAAGTCCGCGTCAGCGATGCCGAGTCGCCGTTTGAAGCAATTATGGTCGACCGGAAGCAGCTTACCCCCCAAGTGATTGTCGATTACGCCGAGCGCCAGAAAGCAAGCGGCTCTGTCCGTTAACCGCAGGCGGCGTTGTGCCAAAATGACCACGCTGCTATGCCCAAGGGGAAACCGGAGTTTCCCATGCGCATGAAGATGTTTTCGGCGGTGTTTTTCGGCGTTGCGCTGTTTACAGGCGCCGTATTCGCGCAGACACCGGCGCCCGCTTTCGATACCAAGGCAAAGCAGATCCTGCTTGTCGATGCCGAAACCGGCACCGTGCTTTTCTCACGCGCCGAAAATCAACCGATACCGCCTGCATCGCTCGCCAAATTGATGACGATGGAGGTCGTGGCCGAGGCTCTCGGCAAGGGCGAGCTTTCCGCCGAAACCACCTTCGAGGTGTCCGAGCACGCCTGGCGCACCGGCGGTGCGCCCGCCGGCACCTCGACGATGTTTGCCGCATTGAAATCCCGCATCCGCGTCGCCGACCTCCTGCAGGGTGTGGCGGTCCAGCTTGCCAACGATGCCTGCATTATCCTTGCTGAAGGCATGACCGGGAATGAGGGCGCTTTTGCCGAGCGGATGACGGCGCGCGCGCGCGAGCTTGGCATGCCGGTTGCGACGTTCCGCAATGCCACTGGGCTCCCGGATCCCGGCAACCAGATCACGATGAGCGAACTGGTAACGCTCATTCGGCACCTCCACGAGGCACATCCCGATCTCTACAGGCTCTATTCGCAGCCGGAGTTCGAATGGAACAAGATCCTGCAACGCAATAAGAACCCGCTGATCGCGGCCAATATCGGTGTGGACGGCCTGGCGACCGGCTTTGCCGAAGGCTTCGGTTTCTCCCTGGCCGCTTCGCTGCAGCGCGGCGACCGCCGGGTCTATCTCGCCATGGGCGGTCTCGAAACCGACAAGGAGCGCATCGAGGAGAGCCGCAAGGTGCTCGATTGGGCAATGACCGCCTTCGAGAAGAAGCGGATTTTTGCCGACGGGGAGGCGATTGGCGAAGCGGCCGTCTATGGCGGCGATGCCGCCCACGTCGCCTTGGTTGCCGGCGGTCCGGTCGACGTGCTTTTGCCGGTCGACAATCCGGAACGGCTGACGGCGCGGATCGTCTATAAGTGGCCCTTGCGGGCGCCGGTGACTGCGGGGACGGAAGTCGGCGTCGTCAAATTGTGGAACGGCGAGAAGCTGCTGCGCGAAGTGCCGGTCAAGACCGCCAACGCCGTCGGGCAGGGCACGCTGACCAGCCGTGCTCTCGATGCGCTGCAGGAACTGCTGTTTTTCTGGATTTAGCCGCAGCTGGTTGCGGCGAGGGCGGTTCCTGCCAATTCATCGCCACCTGACGGTTTCACACGGCGGACCAATCGGTTAAACAGGGCCAGAGCGGAATGAGGAAAGTGTGCGCGGTTTTCCGCCCGCGTTCCGCTCTAGCTTATTAGAACAGGTCACGATGATTTCAGGTCGATTCGACCTGAAATCATCGTGACCTGGGTCGCATGCCGATATGGGAACGCATGGTGTCGCTGAAAAAAGGTCTGTTCGTAACATTCGAAGGTGGGGAAGGTGCCGGCAAGTCGACGCAGCTTCGTCTTCTTGCCGAATCCCTGCGCGGGCGCGGCTACGAGGTGCTGACGACACGCGAGCCTGGCGGTTCAGCCGGCGCCGAAGCGGTGCGCCACGTGCTTCTTTCGGGAGCCGCGGAGGCCTTCGGGGTCAGGATGGAGGCGATCCTCTTTGCAGCGGCCCGCAGCGATCATGTCGAAGAGGTCATCCGGCCGGCGCTCGACAAGGGTACGATCGTGCTGTGCGACCGTTTCATGGATTCTTCGCGCGTCTATCAGGGCATCACCGGCAACCTGGAGCAAAGCTTCGTCGAAAGTCTGGAGCGTGTGGCGATCAACGGTGTCGTGCCGGATCGGACCGTGATTTTCGATCTGCCGGCGAGCATCGGCCTCGAGCGGGCGCAACGCCGCGCCGGGGACGACAATCCTGATCGTTTCGAGAAGGAGCAGCTGGAGACGCATGAGAAACGGCGGGACGCCTTTCTCGATATCGCCAGGCGCGATTCCGAGCGATGCCGGGTCGTCGATGCGACGCAGCCTGTCGAGGCCATCGCCACCGAGGTGCTTTCCCTCGTCGAGGCCCTCCTGCCGCATGGCGACGGCACCGACACGTCGACCGAGGAAGTCGTGTCATGAGCGCGGAAAGAGGCGGCGTCCTGGATGGCGCCATCGCGCCCGCCGAGAACAATCGACTGTTCGGCCACGAACAGGCGGAAAGCTTCCTGGCGCAGAGCTATCGCTCCGGCAAGGGACACCACGCGATCCTGATCGAAGGGCCGGAGGGGATTGGTAAGGCGACGCTTGCCTTTCGCTTTGCGCATCACATCCTGAAACATCCGGAACCCGCGGAAGCGCCTGAAGCGATTTCCGATCCCGATCCGGCTTCCGCCATCGGGCGGCAGCTCGCCTCGGGCGCCTCGCACAATCTCTTGCACCTGAGCCGCCCGATCGATGAGAAGACGGGCAGGGCGAAGGGCGCGATCACCGTTGACGAGGTCCGACGCGCCGGCAAGTTCTTCAGCCAGACGTCAGGTACGGGCAACTGGCGCATCGTCATCATCGACCCGGCGGACGACCTCAACCGGAATGCGGCCAATGCCATCCTGAAGATCCTCGAGGAGCCGCCGCGCCGCTCGCTCTTCCTGGTGCTGACGCATGCGCCCGGAAAACTGTTGCCGACGATCCGCTCGCGCTGCCTGCCGCTGCGGCTGAAGCCGCTCGACGTCGCGCCGCTCAGTCAGGCTATGGCGCATCTCGGTTTCGATCTCGAAGGCGAGAACGCCGTGCGCATCGTCGCGGCCGCCAATGGCAGCGTCGCCGAAGCGCTGAAGCTCATCAATTATGGCGGACTGGAAATTGCCGCGACATTCGAAGGAATCCTCGCAGGGCAGGGCCCGGCGGTCCGCAAGGACATGCACAAGCTGGCCGACGTGCTCTCGGGCAAGGACAGTGAAACGATCTTCGAATTCTTCCAGGCTCTCGCAAGTGACCGCATCATGCGCGACGCGCGGGAGGCCGCGATTGCGGGAGACATCGTGCGCGCCGAGCGCTTCGCGCGGCTTTCGGCTTCCGTGACCGAGCGGCTGACCGTCAGCGACGCCTACAATCTCGACCGCAAGCAGACCATCCTGTCGCTGCTCGACGATTTGAAAGCGGCGCTATAGCGCCGCCTGGAAGCGCCACTTGCGCTCGATTGCCGCCTGCAGGTCGAGCTTGTGGTGGTGGGCGAAAAGCAGCACATGCCCGAGCAGGTCGGCGGTCTCGTCGGCCATCAGGGACCTGAGTTCGTCCGTTGATTTCCCGTTGCGTCGGCCGCGGCCGCTGAGCTTGTTCCAGACCTGCGTCAGCTCCCCCAATTCCTCCTGCATCTTCAGGATGAACCAGTCGGGGTCGCGCTCGATTCCGTGCGCGCCGGCATAGCCGGCGGAGGCGGTTTCAAATTGGCTGCCAAGTCGCTCCAGCATGATTCACCCTCTTTCGTTTGTTTCTGTTTTGTTCTAGATCGCGCATGCGGATTATGCAAGGCTGGCAGCGCCAGCGGCGACCTCTCCGACCGGGCTTTTCACGGATCGCATGTTTCTTCCTTGCGGCGTATGCGCTAAGAGCGTGCGTAGCTTAATCCGAGATAGATCGAATCCGCCTATGAGAGACACGTCCCCTTTCTACATCACCACCGCGATTTCCTACCCGAACGGCCGGCCGCATATCGGCCACGCCTATGAGTTGATCGCGACGGATGCCATGGCGCGCTACCAGCGCCTAGATGGACGTGACGTGTTCTTCCTGACCGGCACCGACGAGCACGGCCAGAAGATGCAGCAGACGGCACGCAAGGAAGGCGTGACTCCGCAGGAACTGGCCGACCGCAACTCCGCGGAATTCCAGAAGATGGCCGTGCTATTGAATGCGTCCAACGACGACTTCATCCGCACGACCGAGAAGCGCCATCACGATGCGTCGCAGGACATCTGGATTCGCATGGGCGAGGCGGGCGACCTCTACAAGGATTCCTACGCCGGCTGGTACTCTGTGCGGGACGAAGCCTACTACCAGGAGAACGAGACCGAACTGCGCGACGATGGCGTCCGCTACGGCCCGCAGGGAACGCCCGTCGAATGGGTCGAGGAGCAGAGCTACTTCTTCCGCCTCTCCGCCTATCAGGACAAGCTCCTGAAGCACTATGAGGAAAATCCTGATTTCATCGGTCCGGCCGAACGCCGCAACGAGGTGATTTCGTTCGTGAAATCGGGCCTCAAGGATCTCTCGGTTTCGCGCACCACCTTCGACTGGGGCATCAAGGTTCCGAACGACCCGGCGCACGTGATGTATGTCTGGGTCGACGCGCTGACGAACTACATCACCGCAACAGGCTATCTCGACGATCCCAAGGGTCCACGCGCCAAGTTCTGGCCAGCCAACATCCATGTGATCGGCAAGGACATCATCCGCTTCCACGCAGTCTATTGGCCGGCTTTCCTGATGTCGGCCGGCCTGCCGCTGCCCAAGCGCGTCTTTGCCCATGGCTTCCTGCTCAACAAGGGCGAGAAGATGTCGAAGTCGCTCGGCAACGTTGTCGATCCGTTCAACCTCGTCGAGCATTTCGGCCTCGACCAGATCCGCTACTTCTTCCTGCGCGAAGTCTCGTTCGGCCAGGACGGCAGCTACAGCGAGGAGGGGATCGCGACCCGCATCAACTCCGACCTCGCCAACGGCATCGGCAACCTGGCGAGCCGCTCGCTGTCGATGATCGTCAAGAACTGCGACGGCCAGGTCCCGGTCTGCGGTACCCTGACCGACGAGGACAAGGCGATGCTGGCGGCCGCAGATGCGCTGCACGAGATCACGCGCGACGAGATGGGCAAGCAGATGATCCACCGGGCGCTGGCCGCGATCATCGCCGTCGTCTCCGAGACGGACCGCTACTTCGCCGGCCAGGAGCCCTGGGCCCTGAAGAAGACCGATCCGGCCCGCATGGGAACCGTGCTCTATGTAACGGCGGAAGTGGTGCGCCAGATCGCCATCCTCTTGCAGCCCTTCATGCCGGACTCGTCGGCAAAGCTGCTCGACCTGGTGGCGGCGCCCGCCGACAAGCGCGACTTCGCAGCCCTCGGCGAGGCGGGACGTCTCGTGTCGGGCACGCCGCTTGAAGCGCCGAAGCCGGTGTTCCCGCGCTACATTGCACCGGAAGCGCAATAAGGCACTTTGAGCATGCTGATCGATACCCATTGCCATCTGGATTTTCCCGATTTCGAAGCGGAGCGTGACGCCATCGTCGCGCGGGCGCATGAGGCGGGTGTCGAGCAGATGATCACGATCTCGACCCGCGTGAAGCGGTTCGAGACGATCCTTGCGATCGCTGAGGCCTATCCGAATGTCTTCTGTTCCGTCGGCACGCATCCGCACAATGCGGATGAGGAACTGGACATCACGACTGAAGATCTTGTCCGGCTGTCGGTGCATCCGAAGGTGGTCGCGATTGGCGAGGCGGGTCTCGACTATTTCTATGACAACGCTCCGCGTGACGCCCAGGTCGAAGGCCTGCGCCGGCACATTGCCGCAGCGCGCGAAACCGGTTTGCCGCTCGTCATTCATAGCCGCTCGGCCGACGAAGACATGGCGGCGATCCTGACCGAGGAAACAGGGAAGGGGGCCTTCCCTTTCCTTCTGCACTGCTTCTCGTCCGGCCCTGACCTCGCGCGTATCGGCGTCGAGCTCGGCGGCTACGTCTCCTTCTCGGGCATCCTGACCTTTCCGAAATCCGAAGAGTTGCGCGAGATCGCCAAGACCGTGCCGCACGACCGGATGATCGTCGAGACCGACGCGCCTTATCTCGCGCCGAAGCCGTTCCGCGGCAAGCGCAACGAGCCGGCCTATGTCGCCCATACGGCTGCCGTGCTCGCCGAAACGATCGGTGTGAGCAACGAGGAGATCGCTAGGATCACCACGGAAAACGCCTTCCGCATCTTCTCCAAGATGCCGAGGGTCTGACGTGGCGTTCCGGCGCGCCTTCACCATTCTCGGCTGCGGCTCGTCGCCGGGCGTGCCGCGCATCACCGGTGACTGGGGCGCCTGCAATCCGGACAATCCGAAGAACCGGCGCATGCGCGCCGCTTTGCTGGTCGAGCAGACCGCGCCCGATGGTGGCAAGACGACCGTCGTCATCGACACCGGTCCGGATTTTCGCGCGCAGATGGTTGCAGCAGGGGTGCACCACATCGATGCGGTGCTCTACACCCATTCCCATGCCGATCATCTGCATGGCATCGACGATCTGCGCGGTTATGTCATTGAAAACCGGAGGCGGGTGCCGATCTGGGCCGATGCCTATACGATGGGGCGAATCCGCGAGGGATTCGGCTATTGCCTGGAATCACCGCCCGGCAGCGGTTACCCACCGATCGTCGAGCCGCGGATCATTCCCGACGATCTATCGCCTGTGGTGATCAACGGTGCCGGCGGGCCGATCCCGTTCCGGCCGCTGATGCAGTTTCACGGCAACATCCATTCGCTCGGGTTCCGGGTCGGCGACTTTGCCTATTGCAGCGATGTCAGCGACTTTCCCGCCGAAACCGTCGCCAAGCTCGACGGTCTCGATCTGCTGGTTCTCGACACCCTGCAGTATAAGTTCCACCCGAGCCATCTGTCGCTGGTGCAGTCGCTCGGCTGGATCGCCAGACTGCAGCCGAAGCGGGCGGTACTGACGCACATGCATGTGCCGCTGGATTACGACACGGTTCAGGGCGAAACGCCCGATCATATCGAGCCGGCCTACGACATGATGCGGCTCGAATTCGACGTCGGCGATCCGACGTCTGGTGACGCGTAAATCAGATTAGCATTCTTATCTAAGATACGGATTCACTTGGAGAAATAGGGCGCCAGATTGGTGCGGATACGCTCCAGAACCGATGCGCCTGAAAGGTCCGGGACAAAGCGCTGACCGGTGATCGTCTCGAAAGCCTCGATATAGACCGCAGATGTCTGCTCGATGAGATCGACTGGAATTTCTGGGATCGGATCCTTGTAAGGGTCGCAGCGCGCGGTGACCCAGGCGCGCACGAAATCCTTGTCGAAGCTTTTCGGGCGCTCGCCGCGTTCGAAGCTCTGCTGGTAGCTGTCGGCGATCCAATAGCGGCTGCTATCGGGCGTATGGATCTCGTCGGCAAGAATGATCGTGCCGTTTTCGTCGGTACCGAACTCGTATTTGGTGTCAACGAGGATCAGGCCACGTTCGGCGGCGCGCTGCTGGCCACGGGCAAACAGGGCCAGCGCATATTGCCAGACCGTATCCAGCTGCTCTTTCGTCAGCAGTCCTTGCTCGAGGATCGCTTCGGCCGAGAGCGGCTCGTCGTGACCGCCGTCGAAAGCCTTGCTGGTGGGCGTGATGATCGGCTGCGGCAGCTTCTCGTTGTCGCGCATGCCGTCCGGCAAGGTGATGCCGTACATCTCACGTTCGCCATTGCGGTACTTGGTCAGGATCGAGGTGCTGGTGGTGCCGGCAAGATAACCGCGCACGACGACCTCAACCGGCAGAATGTCGAGCCGCTTGCCGATGACGACATTGGGGTCCGGATAGCTGACCACATGGTTCGGGCAAATGTCGGCGGTTTCCTCGAACCAGTAGCGCGCGGTCTGGGTCAGCACGTGACCCTTGTTCGGGATCGAGGTCAGGATGACGTCGAAGGCGCTCAGCCGATCCGTGGCGATGATGATACGGTTGCCATCGGGCAGATCGTAGTTTTCGCGAACCTTGCCTTTGTAGCGGTTTGGCAGTTCTGGAATGAAAGCATCTGAAAGAACGCGCAATTCGCTCATCACATCTGGCCTTGAAAGTGGTGCTTCGGTGCTGGAACGCTAAGCAGGCCGGAAAGGCCGGGTCAAGCGCGGCAAGGCAAGGATCAGCCGCAATCCATGTTTTCCGGCATATCCGATAGTTCCATAATCTATCTTATGTGATCCTTGTGTGTAGCCGCAAAGTTAAAGTGTCCTGATCCTGCAAAGTTGGAATGTCACTCTCCCCGGGTTTTGCTGACCTGGGAGA
>NZ_JBWKZT010000011.1:0-219046 GCF_059424735.1 Ensifer sp. GW101-20A05
TCAGCACCAGCCAACTCAGCGTGATCCCGAGCGACAGCCCAAAGCCAGGCAAAACACTCGGCTGGCGAAATCGCCAGGGCGCAGTCTTCGTCGCTTCCGTCAATGACACTACCTTTACAAAGCTCGCGAGACGTAGTGAACCGCGCTTCGTGCCAAGGGCCCGGCGCGGCGCAAAGCAAGACGCGCGGCCGGATTGTCCGGCCGCGCGTCCAAGGTCGGTCTTATTGGCCCGGCTTGTAAAGCTGGTCGAAGACGCCGCCGTCGCCGAAGAATTTCGGCTGGGCTTCCTTCCAACCGCCAAAATCTTCGATTGTGACGAGCTTCAGGTCGCCGAACCGCTTGATATCAGCCGGATCGGCCGCTGCCGGCTTGAACGGCCGGTAGTAATGCTTGGCCGCAATCTTCTGACCGGCATCGCTGTAGAGGTAGCCGAGATAGGCTTCCGCCACCTTGCGGGTGCCCTTGGCGTCGACGTTGCCGTCAACGAGCGCCACCGGCGGTTCGGCCTTGATCGAGATTGACGGCGTGACGATCTCGAATTTGTCGGGGCCGAGTTCCTCGAGCGACAGATAGGCTTCGTTTTCCCAGGCGAGCAGCACGTCGCCAAGGCCGCGCTGCACGAAGGTCGTCGTCGCGCCGCGCGCGCCGGTATCGAGCACCGGAACATGCTTGAAGAGTTCCGTCACATATTCCTGCGCCTTGGCGTCATCTCCGCCATTGGCAGCCCGGCCATAGGCCCAGGCAGCCAGGAAGTTCCAGCGCGCGCCGCCCGAAGTCTTCGGGTTCGGCGTGATCACCTGGATGTCCGGCTTCACCAGATCGCCCCAGTCCTTGACGCCCTTAGGGTTGCCCTTGCGCACCAGGAATACGATCGTCGATGTGTAAGGCGCGCTGTTGTTCTCGAACTTCGTCTTCCAGTCCGCCGGGATTTTGCCGGTTTCCTTGGCGATCGCGTCGATATCGGCTTCGAGCGCCAGCGTTACGACATCGGCCTGCAGGCCGTCGATGACGGAGCGGGCTTGCTTGCCCGAGCCGCCGTGCGACGTCTGGATCGTCACGGTTTCGCCAGTGTCGGCCTTCCACTTCTCAGCGAAGGCAGCGTTGAAGTCCTTATAGAGTTCACGTGTCGGATCGTAGGACACGTTCAAGATCGTCGTGTCGGCAAACGCAACACTCGCAGCTCCCAGCTGCAGGCCCCCGAGCACAATTGCCAGTCCCACCATTCCGGTAATTCGTCCAAAGACCATTTCGACCTCCATCGGTTACCAGATAAAACTATCAATTTTATCGACTGCTACAACGCAAACAGATGACCCTGAGGGCGGCAAACGGGAAATGTCCTATCGTTCTCGCCGCCTTTTCGGGAACGGTTTGCCTGCAACCGCCCAGTATGGCCGTGCCGGCCCGCCAAGGTCATTAGATGGAGGGCGCGATGCCGGTGTCCAGTGGACGCGCGTCGATTCTCCTTTCGAGCGTTTGCTGGACCAGCCCGTCGAAGAGCCTTCAGCCCTGCATTTCTGGCGAATGCGCGGTTCTCCCGGCGAGCACAGATTTCTGCAGAATAGGGTCTCTAAGGCGCGATTCTAAAGCACGCGGCCGCGGGCGACGATCGGCCAGGTGTCCTTGAGCGTGGCGCCTTCGACGATGTGGACCGCATCGACCATGTTGGTCACGACGCAGGCATGATTGGGCACGATGCGCAGCTGATCACCGACCTTGAGGTTGATCGGCCCATCGGTGACGAGGCGGCCGTGTTCCTCCGAGAGCTGGTCGATGCGGATGTCGTCGCGGCCAAGAACGTGGCCGTAGCCGGTGAGCCCAAGCAGATCCGAGGTCAACACCTTGCTGCCGGCATCGATGATCGCGCGGTTTTCGGAGGGGACCGAGACGACGGTCGCAAGCACGGTCAGCGCGCAATCGTCCCAGCTGGCGACACCGCGCGAAACCAGGGAGCGGTCGTTGTAGATATAGGTGCCCGGCCGATACTCGCTGGCAACCGGCGCACCGGCGGCATGCATCATGCTCGGCGTGCCGCCTGAGGTGATCACCGGCACCGCGTTGCCGTCGGCTTCGATCAGGCTTTTTGCTTCGCTCATGAAGGCCTGGACCTTTGCCTCGCCGTTGACGGGCGGATAGGTCATCAGTCCACCGAAGACGAGCCCTTGGGCATCGGCGATCCGCCGCGCCAGCCGGGCCGCCGCCTCGGGAGCTCCAACGCCACAACGATCGGCGCCGGTGTTGCATTCGACGAAGACTCGAAGCGGCTTGTCCTTGCCGGCGAAATAGCCCGCAAGCCCGTCGATGACGGTCTCGCTGTCGGCGACGACGGCAAGCGCGACGCGGCCATTGAGCCGCTCCAGCCGTGCCATCTTGGCCTCGCCGAGAATGTTGTAGGTGATCAGCACATCCTGGATCCGGTCGCTGCCCTCGACCATTGCTTCGGCTTCGGTCACCTTCTGGCAGGTGATGCCAACGGCGCCGGCCTCAAGCTGAAGCTCGGCCATCTGCGGCAGCTTGTGCGTCTTGATGTGCGGGCGCACGCGAATGCCATGTTCATCGGCATAGGCCTGGAAGCGCTCGATATTGCGCTTGGCAATTTCGAGGTCGACGAGAACGGCCGGCGTTTCGATCGGCAGGGGCATCGCGGTCACTTCCTCTTCTCGCGCGGGACAACGTGTGATGAACGATTCTCACAAGAAGGAAAAGGCGTTGCCAAAGCAATCCCGGTCGTCGCCCGCAGGCACCCTCAGTCTTTCGCCAGCGATCGGCCGGTGTCGGGATCGAAGAGATGAAGGGCATCCGCCTCGATCGTGAAGGCGCGCTCTTCGCCCGACAGAACCGCACTGCGCGGTGGCAGGCAGGCGGTGATGCGCTGGTCGCCGATCCGCGCCGTGGTGACGAGTTCGGGACCGGTCAATTCGACCACCTCGACGCGTGCCTTGAACTGCGGCACCGGCTCGTCACCAGCGGCAAGTCGCAGCGCTTCCGGGCGAATACCAGCCTTGACGCGCTGGCCATCGGAGACAACGTTGCGGAGGCGTGCCGGCAGGGCGATCGCCTGGCCGTCGCCGGCGATTTTCAACCGACCTTCCACAACGGTCGCATCCAAGATGTTCATCGGCGGCGAGCCGACGAAGCCGGCGACATAGAGCGTGGCCGGGCGGTCGTAGATCTCTTCCGGCGTGCCGAGTTGCTCGATCCGCCCGTCACGCATCACCGCGATGCGGGTCGCGAGCGTCATCGCCTCGATCTGGTCGTGGGTGACGTAGACGATCGTGGTCTTCAGCATCTGGTGCAGGCGCTTGAGCTCGGTGCGCATCTCCATGCGCAGCTTGGCGTCGAGGTTGGAGAGCGGCTCGTCGAAGAGGAACACCTGCGGATTGCGCACCAGCGCCCGGCCGATGGCGACGCGCTGGCGCTGGCCGCCCGAGAGCTGGCTCGGCTTGCGGTCGAGCAGGTTCTCGATTTGCAACAGCTTTGCCGTCTCCGCCACCGCCTTTTCGCGCTCGGCCGAGGGGACCTTGCGCATTTCAAGGCCAAAGCCGATGTTCCTTGCAACGCTCATGTTCGGGTAGAGCGCATAGGACTGGAACACCATGGCGATGTCGCGATCCTTCGGATGCGCGCCGAGAATGGATCGGTCGCCGATGCGGATATCGCCGCCGCTCGGCTCCGCAAGCCCGGCGATGATGTTGAGCAGGGTCGACTTGCCGCAGCCGGAGGAGCCGAGCAGCACCAGGAACTCGCCGCTCTCGAGATCGATGTCGATGCCCTTCAGCGTCTCGACCTCGCCATAGCGCTTGTGAATGTTCTGAATGGCGAGTGCGCTCATGCGCCGGTCTCCTGAAGGTAGGACGAAAGCGGTTTGCCGTAGCTGCGCGGCAGGGTGGAAATCGCCTCCGAGGCGATGGCGACGCCGGTGCGAAGACAGGCCTCCAGAGGCATCTCGGCGGCAAGGGCTGCCAGGAACCCGGCATTGAAGACGTCGCCGGCGCCGATGGTATCGACCACAGTAACCGCTGGGGCGGCGGCCGATGAAAGACGGCCTTGCGCATCGATAGCGATCGCGCCATGGGGACCACGCTTGACGACGACGATTGCGCCTTCGGGCATGTGGTTCCTGAGCTCGTGGGCTGCCTCGGTCGGGTCGGAGAGGCCCGTCAGCGTGGTCGTTTCAACCTCGTTGAACAGTGCGAGCCGGCAACGCTTGAGCCAGCCCACGGTCGCCGCGCAGTTCGTTTGCGTCCAGCCGTCGAGCGGCCAGCCGGTGTCGAGCGCGACAGCGATGTCGTGGGCATCGGCCCAGTCGAAGAAGCGGTCATAGTCCGATGTCAGCGCATCGGTCAGGAAGGCACCGGTCAACAGCGCATAACCACCGCGGAGCTTCTCGCCGTTGAGCATGGTGCGGACTTCGTCGAAGCTGAGCAGCGGCAGATGCCCACGCGTCGTGAAGAAGGTGCGCTCGCCGTCGGGATGGGTGATGCCGACGGAAAGCGTGGTCCCGACATTTTCGACCGGCCAGGACTTGGACCGCGCGGGAAAAGCCTCTTTCAACCAGGTGCCGAACTGATCGTTGCCGACATTGGCGGCGATCGCGTAGTCGACGCCGAGGGAATCCCAGGCGAGCGCGCTGTTGCCGGCGCAGCCGCCGACACGCAGCTCGTCGTGGTCGACGATGATTTCGGTTCCGGCTTTGGGCCAGGGGGCCGCCGGCCCGAGGATGAGATCGACATTGGCATTGCCGACCACGGCAAGAGGACGCATCGTTTATTCGCTCCGGGTGATCTTGGTCGAGCGCACGGGAGTGCCGGCATTCTCGACACGCGACGCCGCAAAGGCGATCATGAAGGACTGGGCGACGGGCAGCATGGCGAAGATCGCCGCCATGCCCGCGGCCGGCGCAAAGGGAATGGTGGTGACGCCTTCGATGGGCGCCTCGCCGGAGGCATCGAAGACGATGACCGGCGAGCCGGCTTCGGCGGCGGAAAGCGCCATGGCTTCTACAAGGCCGGCGGTCGGATCTGTCGCGCGGAAGAGCACAACACCGACGGATGGACCGAGCATTTCCATCGGGCCGTGGCGAAGCTGGCCGCCTTCAAGCGAGAAGCAGGGCAGGCGGGAAAGCTCGGTCAGGCCGAGGCCGATCGCTTCGGCGAGGCCTTGCAGCCGGCGGCCCGAAGTTACAACGGATCGGACGCTGTGCAGGGCTTCGAGTGCCGCCGACGTATCGGGCGATTGCGGGTTTTCCAATGCGTGAAGGGCATCGGCCGGATCATCAGCGAGGGCGGCGAGAATGGCGAGGTGCAGGGCGAAGCTGATGGTCAGGCTGCGGGTGGCGGCAAAGGCCTTTTCGGTTCCGCCAACGCCGACCAGAGAAGGCGCATTGCTGGCGAGGAAGGAACCGCCTTCAAGCGTCAGTCCGAAGGTGTGCGGCGTTGCGCCATTGGTTTCGCTGAACCAGCGCAGCACCTCGGCGCTTTCGCCGGACTGCGAGGTGATGAGGATCGTCTTGCCTTCGATGACAAGCGGCTGGCCGAGTTGTTCCGAGAGCGGCAGGGCAATGGCGTCGATGCCATGGGCGCGGTAGAGCGGCTCGACGGCGCGACCGACGGCATGCGAGCCGCCCATGCCGAGCAGCAGCAGCTTGCCGGTAGACTTCAGTGAGGCAGCGACACTGGCCGCCATCGCTGTCGCCTGGTGCACGGAGGCGATGGCGTCGGAGGCCTGACGCGCCATTTCGCGATCGATCGCGACGAGCCCGGCGGGGCGTTCCGAATTGGTCATAGCCGTCATCCTTTGACGCCGCCGCTGGTGAGCCCGGAAATGAGGGCACGCTGCATGACGAGACCGATCAACACCGGGGGCAGGGCGGCCAGCACCCCGGCTGTGGCGATCAGCCCGTAATCGGAGACACGGCCGCCGGCGAGATCGGAAATGGCAACCGTGAGGGTCTTGGCGCGCAGATCCGACGTGAAGAGCAGCGCGTAGAAGAATTCGTCCCAGGCGAGCAGGAAGGCAAAGAGCGCCGACGTCGCCATGACGGGTGCCGCGAGCGGCAGGGTGATGAGCCGGAGGATCTGGTCGAGACGGGCGCCGTCGATCATCGCGGCACTCTCGATTTCCTTCGGGATGGAATCGAAGCCGGATTTCAGCAGCCAGGTGGTGAAGGGCGCCAGAATGGTGAGATAAACAAGCGCGAGGCCGAAGACCGAGTTCAGAAGGCCGAGATAGGCAAGCCCCATATAGAGCGGCACGGCAAGCGCTACTGGCGGCAGCATGTAGGTGGCGATGACCGCATAGAGCGACCAGGAAACGTTGGATGTGCGCGATACCGCCCAGGCGGCGGGAATGGCGACCGCGATCGCCGCCAGCGTCGCCATCCCGGCAACCTTCAGGCTGTTGAAGAGCGAGGTAGTAAAGGCGGCGCCGGTGCTGTTTTCGATCGTGGACAACAGCAGGCGGTAGCGCGACAGATCGATCTCGTTGGGCCACCAGTTGAGCGGCTTGGTCGAGAGGTCGGCGGCCGACGAAATGCTCATGACGAAGAGCCAGAGAATGGGGGCCAGGATGATGGCTGCCAGCAGGAGAGCCGCAGCATAGACGAAGGCGGTGAAAACCGGGTTCTGGCGTTCCATCAGGATGCTCCTGCGGCTTTGCGCACCATTGCTGCATAGGCGACGGCGAGTACGGTGACGAGCAGCGTGACGATCAGCGCCAGCGAGGCGCCCGATCCGGCACGCTGGAAGGAGAACGCTTCCTGGTAGACGAGGATCGATAGCGTGCGCGTGCTGTTGGCCGGCCCGCCGCGGGTCATCACCCAGATCAGGTCGAACACCTTGAAGGCCTCGATCGTGCGCAGCACCAGGGCCACCAGCAGGGGACCCGCCAGATACGGCATGATGACATAGCGAAAGCGATTGAGCGGACCCGCGCCATCGACGAGCGAGGCGGCGGTGATGTCGCGCGGCACGGCCTGGAGTGCCGCGAGCGCGATCAGCGCAACCAGCGGAAAGTTCTTCCAGCAGTCGGCGATGATCAGCGCCGTCAGCGCCGAGCCGGGTTCGCCGAGCCAGGAGCGGTAGCTGTCGATCAGGCCGATTTGCGTCAAGGCGGCGTTGAGCGCGCCATATTCCGGATTGTAGATCAACCGCCAGAGCGTGGCGTTGACCACCGTCGGCAAAGCCCAGGGCAGGATCATCAAGGCTCTGAGAGCCGTGCGCCCGCGAAATTGTTGATTGAGCAGCAGGGCTGCGAGCACCCCGAGCACCATTTCAGCGGTGACCGAGACGACGGCGAACCAGGTCGTCGTCACGAAGGCGCGCAGGAAGTTCGAGCCGCCGAGCATCTTGGCATAGTTGGCGAGGCCGACGAACGTGCCTTCCGTGCCGACGAGCCTGGCGTCGGTGAAGGAAAGCCTGACCGTATCGATCAACGGCCAGCCGATGACGGCGATCATGACCACCAGCAGCGGCAGCATGAGCAGCCATGCGCGCGTTGTTATCCAGGTGCCGGACATAAGATGGAAACCTTCTCGGGCCTAGGGAGCCCCGTCATGCTATCGCATATTGCCCCGGATCGTCATCGACCCAAGCGAATGATGCACCAAATCAAAGTGTTAAAGCGCGTGGATGCCAGCGCTACCGCATAATTCCCGCGGTCCCCGGGCGGTTACCCGCCCGGGGCTTGGGAGGGCGGCTCAGAGGCCGCTGTTTTCGGCCGCCGTCTTCAAGGCGTCCTCAGGCGAAGCCTGGCCGAGCAGTGCTTCCTGGATCGCCTGCTGAAGCGCAGTCGAAAGTTCCTGGTATTTCGGTGTCGTCGGACGCGGATACATGGCCGCGAGGCCGAGCTTGGCGGCGCCGATCAGCTCTTCCTGGCCCTTGGTGACGCTGGCATCTTCGTAGGAAGAGGCCCAGATCGGCAGGCTGAGCTTGGCGTAGGCATTCTGCGTCTGCTGCGAGGTCATGTAGACGATGTACTTCCAGGCCTCGTCCGGGTTCTTGCTGGTCGAGGTGATGCCAAGACCCATCGAGCCGTTGACGGCGGAGACTTCGCTCTTGCCGGCAACGCCCGGCGCCGGCACGACGCCGACCTTGCCTGCAACCTTGCTTTCCTTCGGATCGTTGGCGAGGTTGTACATATAGGTCCAGTTGAGAGCGAAAGCGGCTTCGCCGTTCTGGAACACCTTGCGGACATCCTCCTCCAGAAACTCCTTGGAGTTGGGATTGGTGAGGCCCGAAGAGTAGCTCGCCACCATGTAGTTGAGCGCGTCGAGGCCGCCACCGGACGCGAAGGCCGGCTTACCGCCGTCAATGAACTTGCCGCCGTAGGCGCTGACGAGCGTGGTATAGTCGCAGATCGCGGCTTCGGCCTGCGACCAGCTCCAGGCGATCGGGGTCGCGAGCAGACCCTTGTCCTTGATCACCTTGGCCTGTTCGGCAAGCTCGTCCCAGGTCTTCGGCGGCGCCTTGATGCCGGCCTTCTCCAGGATTTCCTTGTTGTAGAACAGGTATTTGGTGTCGAGGATCCAGGGCATGCCATAGCGCTTGCCGTCATATTCGACGGTCGTCCAGGCGCCCGGCAGCACGCCGGATTTCATCTCGCCTGTGATGCGGTCGGTCACATCGACGAGCACTTTGTTGCTTGCATATTCGGCCGGCCAGATCACGTCGAAGAGCACGACGTCGTAGCCGCCGCCGGAACCCTGCGCCAGCACGGTCTTGTCGTGCAGGCCCTCATAGGGCACGAATTCGAGATTAACCTTCACGTCCGGGTTGGCCTTGGTGAAGGCCTCGGTCATGGCGCGCACATCCGCCTCGCTATAGGCGGCCTGGGCCATGAAGAGGGCGTTGAGCGTCGTTTCCGCATGCGCGTGGCCGACGAAGGAGACGCCGGCGAGGGTCGCGCAAAGCAAGGTGGTTCTTATCGATTTCAACATGATTTCCTCCAGTAACTTGAGCGTTTCAGCCTTCTTCGGCGCGCCTCTGCGATGCGCCGTATGCGAGAAGTCCGTCCGTTTCCGAGCGGCCGTCGACATATCCATCGGAGCGCCCGCAGCGGTGCTTGCCGCTGCTTTCGTTCCCCCGGAGCTCTTTTGGGCTCCTATTAAGTCAATTGTCTTGACTTATTTTTTGTTCAATATTCTAACAGTGTCAAGAGGGGTTTTTTGGATGAACGATATGCGCCTGATCCGGGCGAAGAGCGGCACCAACCAGGAGGGGACGAGCGCACACAACCGGCGCGTCATGATCGACGCGCTGCGGCTGAACGGTCAATTGTCCCGGGCGGACCTTGCCCGCGCGACGGCGCTCACGAAGCAGACGGTCTCCAACATCATCGAAGACCTGGAGCGGGACGGGCTGGTCGAATCGCTCGAGGCGGTGCGCAACGGCCGCGGGCAACCTTCGACGCCCTATCGCCTGGTGCCGGAGGGTGCTTTCGCGATCGGCCTGCAAATTGACAGGCATGTGACGCGGACCATCGCTGTCGATCTCGTCGGCCGGGTGCTCGCCCGTGGCGAGGCCAACCTGCCGGTCGGTGGGCCGGCGACAGGCGTGCGGACGATCCTCGAACTGATCGAGAAGACCCGCCGTGATCTCACGGAGATCGCGCCGCAATCGGAGGATCGCCTCGTCGGCCTTGGGGCGGCGATGCCCGGCCCCTTCGGTATCGAAGCCGACGACGACGATACCTGGATGATGGCGGCGTGGCAGAATTTTCCGTTGCTCGAGACGCTTGCGACCGGCACGGGGCTCGATGTCGGCTTGCAGAACGACGCGGCCGCGGCCGCTACTGCCGAGCGCATGGTTGGCGCTGCGCACGGTGTCGACCATGCCATCTGCATCTATCTCGGCTATGGCCTTGGCGCCGGGCTGATCCTCAACGGCGAGCTCTACCGCGGCGCCAATGGCAATGCCGGCGAGATCGGCATGATCCTCAGCCTGCCGCGTGGCGCATCGCTGGACGAACGCACGCCGCTCGAACATCGCGCTTCGATCGCCTCGCTCTGCAGGCTGCTCGACCTCGATCCCGCCGATCCTGAGCTTTACGCCCATATCGATGCGATTGCCGCCGGCCCGGACGAGCGGGTGCGGCGCTGGCTCGATGCGGCGGTCTTTGAACTACGCGCCGCCGTTCAGGCGCTCGAAACGATCTTCGACCCGCAGACGGTGATCCTGTGCGGTGGGCTTCCGCCGGGGCTCGCGCGCCTGTTGGTCGAGGCGATGATGCCGCTGCTCCCCTCGATCGCCGATCGGCGAGACCGCAGTCTCCCGCGATTGCAGATCGGTTTCACCGATCCCTGGGCGGTGGCGATCGGTGCGGCGGCAGAGCCGATCAGCCGCACGTTCGATCCGCGCTTCTCCGCGATCTTGAAAACACGAGAGCACGCCACGGTGTAATGGCGCGACCGTCAGGTTCTGGGCTCGTCCAGACGGGCAAGTTCAGCATATCCGGCGGCCAGAAAATCGAGCAGGGCGCGCACCGAAGGAAGCAAACCCCGGCGTGAGGGAAAGACCGCGTGAATGATGCCGGCCCTCGGCGCCCAGTCGGGCAGCACATCGACAAGCGTGCCATCCTTCAGGTCTTGCCGTATCACCATCTCCGGCAGTTGGCAGATGCCGACACCGCGCAGGGCGGCAAGCCGCAACGTCACCATGTCTTCGGTGGCGAGCCGCGGCCGATGGCGCACGATTGCGGTTGCGCCGCCGGGGCCCTCCAGCCGCCAGTCGTGCTCCGGGCGATCAGGGTTCCAGGCAAGGCTTGGGAAGGCGGCGAGGTCGGCCGCCATCAACGGCTTGCCGATGGACGCGAGCAGCCCCGGGCTGGCGACCAGCCGCTGCCGGCTCTCGGCAAAACGTTTGACGACAAGATCGCTTTCTTCGAGTGGCGGAAAGCGGACGCGGACGGCGATGTCGATGCCTTCGCGTAGCACGTCGGCGCGCCGGTTGGTGCTTTCGAGCACGACCTCGACCTTCGGGCATTCTGCCATGAACCGGGCGATCATTTCTGCGACCTGGAAATAGACCACTGAAGAGGGGCAACTGACATGGACCACGCCCTGTGGCTCGGATCGCATGCGCTCGATCATCTCCTGCGCCGCTTCGGCTTCCACCAGCATGGCGACGCAATGGCGGTAATATTCCCTCCCGATCTCGGTGATGACGAAATGACGCGTCGAGCGCTGCACCAGCCGCACCCCGAGCCGCTCTTCCAGAAGGCCGATGCGGCGGCTCAAACGTGAGCGCGGCATATTGAGCTTTCGGGCGGCAGCGGCAAAACCGTTCTGCTCGACCACGTCGACGAATAGCTTGAGATCGTTCAGGTCCTGCATGAGTAATTGTCCTATTTTCAGGACATTATAGCTCGATATGGCCGTCTACTGCTAGGTTTGGTGCAGGGATATCTTCTCCTCAACGCCAACCACCATGGATGGGGTGGTTGCTCAACCGAAAAGGAGCAAGACCATGACACCTGCAAACTTCAACGGACAGCGCCCGGTCATCGACCCCGATGACGCCGTGATGCTTCTGATCGACCACCAGAGCGGCCTGTTCCAGACCGTCAACGACATGCCGATGCCGAAGCTGCGCGCCCATGCGGCGGCACTCGCCAGCATGGCGACGCTGACCAAGATGCCCGTCATCACCACGGCCTCCGTGCCGCAGGGCCCGAACGGCCCGCTGATCCCGGAAATCCATGCCAATGCGCCGCATGCCAAGTACGTCGCCCGTCGCGGCGAGATCAATGCCTGGGACAACCCGGATTTCGTCGCCGCGGTGAAGGAAACCGGCCGCAAGACCCTGATCATCGCCGGCACGATCACCAGCGTCTGCATGGCCTTCCCGGCAATCAGCGCCGTCCATGATGGCTACAAGGTCTTCGTGGTTGTCGATGCTTCGGGCACCTATTCGAAGATGGCTGAGGAGATCACCCTTGCCCGTGTCGTTCAGGCCGGCGTGGTGCCGATGGATACGGCGGCAGTCGCCTCCGAACTGCAGCGCACCTGGCACCGCGACGACGCCCAGCAGTGGGCAGAGATCTACACCAAGATTTTTCCGGAATATCAGTTGCTGATCGAGAGCTACCAGAAGGCGCAGCAGGTCGAAAAGGACCAGGAACAATTGGACTCGCAGCGCGGCTAAGAACGCAGGCAAGCCGTGAAACCGGTTTGCAAGCACCCACGGCAGACTGTCTGCCGTGGGTGCTTGGCTTTATCGGTCAGCGCCGGTCGAGTTCCAGGATGGTCTGGAACAGAACCTCTGCGCCACGGGCGCACTCTTCGGGCGCGGTGTATTCCGCTTCGTTGTGCGACAGCCCGTCCTTGGAAGGCACGAAGATCATTGCGGTCGGCATGATCGTCGCGATATGCGCCGCATCATGCCCGGCACCGGAAACGACGTCCGTGGCCGAATAGCCGAGCGCTTCCGCGCTGTTGCGGACGGCATCCACGATCGATGGATCGAAGACGACCGGCGCTTTCGACCAGATGCGCGTCAGTTCGGCGCTTGCCCCGACGCTGCGGACGGTATCCTCCAGCGCCGCCTGCATCCGATCAAGCCCGGCCTCGGACGGGTGACGCATGTCGGTCTGAAGCCGGACGGTGCCGGGCACGACATTGCGCGAATTGGGACCGACATCGACGAAGCCGACGGTTCCGACACCGGGCGGATTTTCGCGGGCGATGTTGCGGACGGCGAGCACGATTTCGGCCGCGGCGACAAGCGCATCGTCGCGCTGCGCCATCGGCGTGCTGCCGGCATGGGCCTCGGTGCCGGTGACAGTGATATCGAACCAGCGCAGCCCCTGGATGCCGGTGACGACGCCGATCTCGGTTGCGGAGGCTTCCAGCAGCGGTCCCTGCTCGATATGGAGCTCGACATAGGCGGCGAAGACGGCCGGCGCGACCCGTGCTTCGCCGCGATAGCCGATGGCGTCGAGCGCCGCGCCGACCGTGACGCCGTCTCGGTCGGTGAGCGCGTGCGCCGCATCGAGCGAAAGCGCACCGGTAAAGACGCCGGATCCCATCATCGCCGGCGAGAAGCGCGACCCTTCCTCGTTCGTCCAGTTGACGACCGTCAGCGGGTGGCGCAGCCGGGTGGAGGTTTCCTTGAGCGTGCGCAGCACCTCAAGGCCCGCAAGCACGCCGAGGATGCCATCGAACCGGCCGCCCTGTGGCTGCGTGTCGAGATGGCTGCCGACGGCAATTGCCGGCAGCGACATGTCTTCGCCCGGATAGGTCGCGAAGATATTGCCGATGCCGTCGACTTCGACCGTGCAGCCGAGCGTCCGGCACGCGGCGACGAACCAATCGCGGACCTCACGGTCCTCCTCAGTCAGCGTCAGGCGGGTGACCCCGCCTTTATCGGCGGCGCCGAAGCGTGCGGTCGCGACGATGTCGTTCCACAGCCGGTCGCCGTTTGTAACCGGCGTGTTGATGCGCTTGGGCTCAGTGCGCAAGGCTTCGGCGCTCATTTCGGCTGCTCCGGTGCGTCCTTGTTCAGCTTGTAGCGGAAGTCGCAATGGGAGGCACCCTGCATCACCGTCTGGGTGCGCTCCAGCGTGATGCGCGGATCGTAGCCGGTACAGAAGACGCCGTCGCGGTTGCAGGAAAGCAGGTGCCCGATATGGCCGAGCCCCATCTCGCGATAGGTTTCGGCGTAGCGACAGCGCTTCACATTGTAGTGGAATTCCTCATCCGTCGCCTTGGTCACCTCGATGACAAGCGCGTCGTCCTGCGTCCAGAGGTCCTGCAGTTCCTGGAAGGTGCGCAGGTTGGTGCCGCCAGGCGTCTTTGCCGCAAAGGTCCTGCCGGCTTCGATCGCGGCCTTGGTGATCGCCTTGTCGAGGATTGCTTGCGCGCGCTCCTCGCCGATCTCCTCGCGCATCGCCTCATAGATCGGCGCGATGATGCCGGCCTCGATGCGGCGGCGCGCGAGTATGCCGATCTCGCCATCCATTGCCGCCCGCGAGGTGGTTTCGGTGTTTTCTTTGTCCGTCTTTTCCATGGAATGCCTCCCTGTCTGCCACAGGGCAGAACAACGGCGGCAGGATACTACGTGGGCAATGCCTCTGTGTTGCAAATCTGTGCCGGGGGTATTTCGCGTCGTGCAAAAATTTTGCGCTATTCCGCGATTATGCAGGAATCAATCTTAGCCCGACCGATGCCACGCGAACTGCAGTCGCGTGGGGGCCCGGATTCGGCTGTGCGCAATCAGCGCTCGCTGCTCGAAACGAACCAGCGGTAATAGGGATTGTCCGGCTCCACGCGCATCAGCAGTTCCATGTCACGCGCCCATTCGTCGCGATAACCGGCATAGGCGTTGAGCGAAGCCTGATAGAACAGCATTAGCCGGTTGTGGGCGTCCGCTACGGATTTCTCGAGCGCCGCGTCCGCTCCGACGAGCGGTGCCTTGCTGCGCAGGCCGACGAGCGCTGGGAGTGTGCGCTGCAACTCGTCGGGACGAACCCAGCTTGCATATTCGATCCGCGGCTGGTCGTCGGTGACAGGCTGCGCCGGTCCGGCATAACGATCAAGCCCAGCGCGGTCGGTCATCCAGGTCGCGAGCAGGTCGGCCGCACCACCTATGCCGACTTCCCTGAACGCCGCAGCGACGGACGGGTCGGCCATGCGCTTGGCAATGCGCGCGACGTCGAGCGCCTGTGGTTCGACGGAGCCGACGAGCAACATCTCGTGCAGCTCGGTCGACCAGAGCGAGGCATGCGGGAAACTGTCGAGGAAACTGCGCACGAGCGCGCGCGTGTCCTCGTCGTTCTGAGTGGCGATCGGCAGCCATTGCGCAACAAGACCGTTTGGCGCGAGGCGTTCGCGTGCCAGCTTGTAGAAGTCGGACGAATAGAGATTGACCACGCCAGCAGCCGATGGCGGCGGCGGTTCCAGCGTGATGAGATCGTAGCGCTCCGCGCTGCGCATCAGCTCGCGGCGACCGTCTGCAACGCGCACTTCGAGGCGGCTATCCCCTGCCGCGTTGAAATTGCCGGCAAACAAGGTCGAGGCGCGGGCGACCGACGGCAGCAGTTCGGCAGCGACGCGTCGGTCGAGCCCAGGATAGGCAAGCAATGAGCCGGCGGTAATGCCGGTGCCAAGCCCGATGACGAGCGCCGATTTCGGCTCGCCCTTGTGGATCATGAGCGGCAAGAGCGCCTGCAGCCGCATGTAGCGCAGCGACGGCATGGCGTCGCCGGTGTTGGACACGCCTTGGATATAGAGGCGGCGGAAGCGCCGGTCCGGCTGGCCCTGTTCGATGACGGCGACCGTCGCACCGAGACCCTCCTCATAGGAGACGATCATGCCGTTGCCGCGTGAGAGATTGAGCAAGGTGGCCAGCCGGTCCGATGGCACCATCACGGCGATCAGCACGGTGACGACGCCGAGCGCTGGCGCCGCAAGGCGCCAACCCTTCCAGCCGGTTGCCCCGCGGCTGGCTGCGATGACGCCGATGATGGCTGCAGCGACGGCGAGAACGGCGAAGCTTCTGACGATACCGAACGACGGAATCAGCACAAAGCCGGTCAGAAGCGTGCCGGCGATGCCGCCGAGTGTGTTGAGCGCCAGAACGCGCCCGGTGTCGCGACCGACATGATGAGGATCGACGGCGAGCCGCAGGGCGACTGGGAAGGCGGCGCCGAGGATCAGCGTCGGGACGAAGACGATCGTGAGCGCCGCGACGAGGAAGCGTGCGCACATGCCGGCAAAGATGCTGCCAGTGATACCGGCGATGGCTGCTTCCGCGCTGGCCTGCAACGCCGTCAGCCAGGGGCCGAGCAGGGCAAGCTCGGCCAGCGCCACGAGGCCGGCCAGCGTGATGAGCAGGCCGAAGGCACTCCAGGGATCCGACAGGCGGTCGGTCCGGCGCGCAAAGAGTGCGGCGCCGAGCGCCAGCCCGGCGAGATAGGTGGCCAGCACCACGGAAAAGGCAAAGGAACGGGTGGAGATGAATTGCACGATCGCCTGCGACCAGGCGACCTCATAGCCGAGGGCGATGCCGCCGGCGATCGCGTAGAGGAGCAGCGCCAACCTTGAACCAGCGGTGCCCTGCGCCGGTATCGGCATATCAGCTTGCGCGTCTTCGCGAATCGCGGTCGTGCTTAGCGATAGCGCGATCGCCGCGGCGCCAAGCCCGAGGCCGGCGGCGGCAAGGCCGCTTGCCTGCACGCCGAGAGTGGGGATGAGAACGAAGGAGACCGCAAGGCAGCCGAAGATGGCGCCGAGCGTGTTGGCGGCATAGAGCCGGCCGCCCTTTGCGCCGACGCCTCTCGGCGCCCCTTTGAGCGCTCGCAACAGCAAGGGGAGGGTGCCGCCCATCAGGAAGGCGGGTGTAGCGACGATCAGGATCAGCAGGGCCCAGGCGGCGAATGCTGTGGTGTCCTCGATTGCGACGAAGAGCGGCGCGATATGGGAAAGGATGAGGGTGACGCCGGCGCCGAGCACGGCCACACCGGTTTCGAGCAGGGCATAGAGGCGGAGCGGCTGTCGGGAGCGGTCGCCAATGCGCCCGAGGGCGAAGCTGCCGAGCGCCAGGCCGAGAAAGAAGGCGCTGACCCCGGTGCTGACCGCATGGACATCAATACCGGTGATGAGCGAGAGCTGCTTGATCCAGAGAACCTGGAAAACCAGCGCCGCGGTGCCGGAGAGGAAGAGCATGAAGGCGGCGATTGCCGGCGCGACGTGTGCCCGCGGTCTCGCCAAAGGGTCTTCAATCGACCCCTCGTAGGCGATCGTTCGAGCGGGCTGAATGTTCTTCGTCATCGCGGCACGCCATATTTAGCAAAAGTGAAAGAGAAGGCGGTGCGAGACGCCGCCCTCTCAAGAGCGTTATTGTGCCGGCCGGGTCTTCGCCAGGATCTCGTCGATCTTCTGGTGCACGCTTTCTTCGATCTGGTCGACCGAGAAGCTTGCCGGCTTCTGGCTTGGCGGATACGCGACGAAGGTTTCGAGGAATGCCGCCGATTTCCCCACCGCTTCGGCGAAGAGATAAGCGTTTTTCGTCCGCCAGTCGTTGTACTGATCAGAGACGATATCCGCCCGCTCGTAAGGGTCCATGCGCAGGTTGAAGATCTTTGGAACGCGCAGGCAGGTGAAAGGATCCTGCCAGACGTCGAAGCCACCGGGCTTGCGCATTTCGCAGAAGACGGCTTTCCAATTGTCCCAGCGCATGCCGACGAGCTTGGCGTCGTCATTGAAGTAATAGAACTCGTTGCGCGCGCTCTTCGGCTGTTCGCCGGTGAGGTAGGGCAACTGGTTGTAGCCGTCGAGATGCACCTTGAAGGTCTTGCCGCCGAGGTCGGCGCCCTTCAAGAGCCGCTCCTTGATGTCCTTGTCACCGGCTGCTGCAAGCAGTGTCGGGAACCAGTCGAGACCGGAGAACATGTCGGTGGAGACGCCGGGCTTGATCTTGCCCGGCCAGCGGACCATCGCCGGGACACGGAAGGCGCCTTCCCAGTTGCTGTCCTTTTCACTGCGGAACGGTGTGGTTGCCGCGTCCGGCCAGGAGAACTGGTTCGGGCCGTTGTCGGTTGTGTAGACGACGATGGTTGTCGGCGATCTTCAATTCGTCGAGCAGGTCCAGAAGCTTGCCGACATCGTTGTCGTGCTCGATCATGCCATCGGCATAGTCGTTGCCGGGCATACCGCTCTGGCCCTTGTATTGGTCGCGCACATGGGTGAAGAGGTGCATGCGCGTCGTGTTCATCCAGGTGAAGAAAGGTTTCTTCGCCTCCGTCTGTTTCTTAATGAACTCCATCGCCGCGGCGGTCGTCTCGTCGTCGATCGTTTCCATGCGCTTGCTGTTGAGCGCGCCGGTGTCCTCCACCTTGCCGTCCGCGAAGGAATGCAGCACGCCGCGTGGCGCGTAAGACTTGAGGAACGCGGGATCGTCCTTCGGCCAGTAGGGCCGCTCGGGCTCCTCCTCGGCGTTCAGGTGATAGAGGTTGCCGAAGAACTCGTCGAAGCCGTGGGCTGTCGGCAGGAAGCGGTCCTGGTCGCCGAGGTGGTTCTTGCCGAATTGGCCGGTGGCATACCCAAGCGGTTTCAGCGCCTGGGCGATCGTTACGTCGCGGTCCTGGAGGCCGACTGGGGCACCGGGAACGCCGACCTTGGACATGCCGGTACGCAGCACCGTCTGCCCGGTGATAAAGGTGGAGCGGCCGGCGGTGCAGCTGTTCTCAGCGTAATAGTCGGTGAACACCATGCCGTTGCGCGCGATCCGGTCGATATTGGGGGTCCTGTAACCGACGACGCCGAAGGAATAGGCGCTGATGTTGGTCTGGCCGATATCGTCGCCGAAGATCACAAGGATGTTCGGCTTGGCGGCATCCTGCGCAAAGGCCGACGGTGCCGAAGCGGTGATGGTCGACATCAGCACGGTGCCGGCCAGTGCCAGCGCCTTCGGCTTCATCGACCGCTCGACGGCGCACGCCGCGAGCCTCCCAAGCCTGGTCTTCAAATCGATACTCATTTCAAGTCTCCCTGAGGCCGCAAACAAATCGCTCTCGGAATGCAGGCAAAGTTTCGAATTTACCGATGCAATCTCCGCGCGAACGCGCCCTCAGGTAAGTACGTAACAGTTACGAAGGCAGCGAGGACGCGTAACGCGCCGCCTCACATCGCTTCAGCGGTTCTGCCGCAAGGTGCTGTCGAACATCGGGTTGAGCTCGGGCAATTCATCAACCGCTTCGTCGCCGTCGTCGGAGAATTCTTCCAGCCAGCGTCGCCGCGCCGACTTCAATCCACTTCGCAGCCGGGAGAAATCCGGCCGTTCGTGATGGGATTGTGGGGTGCCGTAGCGGTTCTTTCGGTGCAGAGCGAAAGCGACCCTCGCCTGCGGATCGGCAAACCGGTCGAACCATTTCGCAAGAGGTACATTGCCGGTCTTGCGCGACCAGCGATCGAGTGCCACGTCCAGTCCCGCTCTGTCGTGATCGCGGCAGGCGTCGAGAACATGGCGGAAGGCCGCCTCCTCCGACTGCGCCTTGCGCGAGAGCGCCGCACCGATCCAGGTTTCCACCCGTCCGAACAGATTGGCGGCGAACTGGATGACAATGGCGACGGCGAGGACAGTGGCCATCGCGATGCCCCACCAGAGCCAATCGAAGGGTTCCTTTGTCGGCGGAGGAGCGGGTGGTGCGATGGCAACCTTCGTTGCCGGCCCGGCACCGACGACCACTTCCGCGCCATCGGCCTCCGCGGTTTCGGTCTTTCCGGTCTGAGGATTGAACCACTCCAATGTGATTGCCGCCAGAGAGAAGGTGCCCGGCTCGGCAAAGACGTAGGTTGCGGTGTCCTTGCGCAGTCCCGCAGCGATCTCGCCGCGCGGCGTGCGCTCCTCGGAGAGTGCCGGATCATGCTGATAAACCTGCACGCCCTCTGGAGCCTTCAAGCTGGGCTCGGGAATCATCATCGGCGCGAGGCCGGCTGCGCGGGTGGTGACCGTGCGCACCAGCGCATCGCCCGCATGCAGGCCGGCTGGGTCGCGGTCGAATGTCTGCGTGATGGTGATTTCGCCAGCGGTCACGCCGGGCGTGCCGCCGACACCTCCTGGTACCGCTTCCACGGTAAATTTGAGCCGCGGCACGGTAACCTTACCCTGTGTCGTTTGGCCCGGCACGGCGGCATAGCCAAAGGGGATCACGATTGTCGGCAGGGCATAATTACCTGCCGCCTGTGGCGTGATCACATAGGTTTTGCGGATGCCGGAAAAGGCCTCGCCATCGACGGTCTCGTTGAGGTTCAAGCCGCGGTCGTCGGGCATGGTGACCACCGCACCCCTAAGATCGAAGAGCGGAAACTGCGGTGGTGTCAGGAAGTAATTCGGCACGAAGACGTCGATGTCGATCTCTATCTGCTGCCCGGCATAGATCGTTCCCTTTGTCGCGAGCGTGGCGCGCGCGAAGGGGTTGTCGGCGAGCGCATGGCCCGCAAGCCAGAGCGACAGGCCGACGAGCCAGACCAGTAACCGAGGCATTCCGGACAAGGCACTCACGGCGTCGCCTCCTTTGCCTCGATCGCGAATTTTCGCGCGAGCAGCTCGGCGGGCGAGACCTGGATGTTGCGCATCCACATGTCCGCCGTCTGTGGTCCACCCTGGATCGTCGCCTCCGTGCCTTTCTTGCCCTTTTCGTCGAACTGGACCTGATCGGGGTCCATGCCCGCCTGTTCCTGTTGTGCGTCCTGTTCCTGCTTGTCCTTGTCGGCCTTGAATTTTTCGGCAGCCGCCAGGTTCCTTTTCGCGTCCGGCCAGTCGGGGCGGCGTTTCAATGCCTGCTTATAGACGGTAATCGCCTCTTCCGCCTTGTCGAGGTGCATCAGGGCGTTGCCCTGGTTGTAGTAGCTCTCGGCCGTATCGGTTTCGGCAAAGGCGTCGATCGCATCCTGGAAACGGCCGGCCCGGTAGAGCGCCGCTCCGCGCCAGGTGGGATCGGCGAACTTTTCGGCCGCGCCCTGAAAGTCGCCCTGCTCGAAGGCGCGACGGCCCTGCTGGTCCGGCGTCAGCCAGAGATCGAGGAAGCGGTTATCGGCCGCCTCCGCCCGCTCGTTGCTCATGAGCAGGCTGATGGCGAGCAGATAGACGGTCCAGCGCACGGTCCAGCCGCGCCGGAACCAGAACAGCCCGAAGACGGCGATCGGGATCGTCAGCCACCAGCCGGCATCGTGCCAGCGGGTCAGCCCCTCGGCGGTCTTTGCGGCAAAGTTGGTCTGGATGCGCCTGACGATCCAGCGCACATCGGCATCATCAGCTGTCAACGTGGCAACCTCGGCCTTAGATGCGGACTGCAACGCCTTGAGGCTGTCGACATCGAGCTTGGAGCGAACATGACCGCCGGTCGCGTCGGTCAGGAACCCGCCGTCGGCTGTCTTCACCGGGCCGCCTTCTACCGTGCCGATGCCAAGTACCATCAGCGCGTTGCGGCCCTGATACTGGCTGAACGCCTGAAAGGCGGAGCGCTCGACCCCGTCGGTCATGAAGAGGATCGTGCCAGGCGCGGTTTCATTGGCCAGGGCTTTCTCGACCTCCTGCAGGGCCTTTGCCGTATCCTTGCCTTCGACCGGCATGATCTGAGGCGAGAGTGCCGCGAGATAGGTCTTGACCAGTGCCGCATCGTCGCTCAGCGGCAGCACCATATGGGCGGAGCCGGCATAGGCGAAGAGCGCCGTGCGCGAACCTTTTCTGAGGCTCAAAATATCCTGGACCTTGAGCTTGGCGCGTTCGAGCCGCGTCGGCGAGATGTCCGTCGCGTTCATGGTCGGGTTGAGGTCGATGGCGATCGCTAGCGGCGCGGTGTCCTCGACGAAGGGCGGGCGCTCGCGCTGCCAGGTCGGACCGGCCGCGGCGATGGCTGCAACGGCGATCAGCGCCGCCGTGATGTGCACGGGCTGGAGGCGCCGCTTGCCACCCTTCTCGATCAGCAGGTGATCGAGCAGATGCGGCGCGATCATGCCTTGCCATTGCGAGCGGACATCGCCGCGCCGGCTGACGAGGTAGACGAGCAGGGGGACGGCGAGCAGTGCCAGCAGCCAGAGCGGTCTCAGGAAGTGGACGTCCGAGATCATGGCGCTGCCTCCTGCCGCCGGCGGCGCTCCGCAAGCGAAGAGAGGAACCACATGATGGCGTGGTAGGCGAGGACGATCAGCAGTGCTGCGCCAAGCGGGTAGTGGAACAGTTCGATGCGCGGCCGCCAGGAGAGTGTCTTCTGGTTCGCCGGTGTCAGTTGATCGAGCAGTTCATAGATGTTCTGCAGGCCCGCCTGGTCCTGGCCGAAGAAGTAGCGGCCCTTCGTCGTCTCGGCGATACCCTGAAGGGTTACCGTATCGAGCTTCTGTTCGCCTTGCGCACTGGGGTCACCAATCCCCACCGTGTGGATCACCACGTTCCGGTCGGCGGCAATGCCTGCGGCCTTGTCCGGCGGCATCTTGCTGGCGGTATCGTTGCCGTCAGTCAAAAGTATCATCACCTTGTCCGGCGCGGTGCTGGCGTCGAACATCTTGATCGCGAGCCCGATCGCATCGCCGACCGCCGTGCGCGGGCCCGCCATGCCGGGCAGGCTGTCGGCCAGCATCAACTTGACGGTCTTGTGGTCGAGCGTAAACGGTACCAGCGGGTAGGGCGCGTCGCCGAAGGCGATCAGGCCGAGCCGGTCGTCCGGCCGCCGGTCGATGAAGTCGGCGACAACCTTGTGCACCGCCTCGACGCGGGTCTGCAGATTGCCGGAGGGATCGCGAAAATCCCGCGTGTCCATCGACTGCGAAAGATCGATCGCCAGCATCAGGTCGCGCTGTGGCTCGGTCTTTTCGATTGGCGGTTCGACATATTGCGGCCGCGCCAGCGCCACTACGATCAGGGCCCAGCAGATGGGCGCAATCGCCTTCTGGCCGAGATTGGTCCTTGGGACGACGGAGCCCTCGGTCGGCCCGAGATTGGCGGCGGCCGTTATGTCCTTGAAGAAAGGTATTCTGACCGCGGCCGATTGCTCGCGGTAGGGTGGAAGCAGCCACCAGACGACGAAGGGCAGAGGCAGAAAGATCAGCGCCCAGGCGTGGTCAAGCACGTACATGGTGCGCCTCGATCCAGTGACGTGCCGCGGCGGCATAGGTCCGCGCTTCGGGTTCCGGGACGGCGCAGAGCGCCGCGCTGCCGCGATATTCGGCTTCCTCGAAGAAACGCGCCGAGGCGATCGGGAACACCGGGCCGCCGGAATGGGCATCGAGGAAGCCGGTCCATCCCGTGCCATGGAGCCCGGCTATCGTTTCGCGCGGCCAGAGCACCAGGGCGGTGCGCTTCAGGAGGACGGGCAAAGCGACGAGCGCCTCGCCGCGGGTCGCGGGCGCGGTGAGCCGTCCCTCGATTTTCTTGAGGTCGGCGAGCGCTTCGCGACGGTAGCGATTGGCCTCCCAGCGCCGGTACCAGCGCCAGCATGCGAAGGCGATCAGCAAGAGTATGACGCAGCCGAGCGCCGCCCAGGCCCAGGTCTGCGGCATCATCGAGACGGGCTGAGGCATGGCGATGTCGGCGAGCTGCCGAAGGGTTGCCTCGAGCAACGGGTCTTTCGCAGGGGCGGCCGTCGCCATCGCTATCGCCTCCGTTGCCGGCTGGCGAGCTGGCCGAGCATGGTGCGCAATTGTGGCGCGACCTCCTCGGCGGCGGAAATCGGCAGCATCGGCAGGCCGAGTTCTTCCTGCCAGGCGCGCAGTGCCCGCCCGCGTTTTCTGGCAAAACTGTCGATCGCCTCGCGGACATTGCCGTGGGCGAATTGCACTTCGGCCTGAAGCAGGCCGCCGCTGAAGACGATATCGCCCTTGCGTGGCAGTTCGAGCAGGAAGGGATCGTAGATGAGAACGGAGATCACATCGTTGTGGGCCGAGAGCTTCAACAGCATGTCGCGGGTTTCGAGGCTGTAGCCGTCGAAATCGCTGATGACGATGACCAGGTGGTCGTGCCGGGCAATGTTGGCGACGGTCGTGAGGACGACGTCAAGCTGCTCCGCGCCATGCGGCGCCTGCGAACCGGCCTGCAGCGCCGTATTGTGGCGAACGATGCTGCCGGCAAGCCGGACCACCGCCTCGCGGCTGCGGTAAGGGCGCACCTCGGTAACCTCTTCGTCGCCGAAGATGAAGCCGCCGACACGATCGCCGAGCGCCAGCACGCGCCAAGCCGAGAGTGCGGCGACTTCGGCCGCCGCGACCGACTTCATCGCCCGGCGGCTGCCGAAGAACATGTTGATGCGCTGGTCGACGAGGATCAGGGCCGGCCGGTCCTTCTCTTCGTCATAGACACGGACGACCGGCTTGCCGGTGCGCGCCGTCACCCGCCAGTCGATCGTGCGGATGTCGTCGCCCGGGAGATAGTTGCGTAGCTCCTCGAAGGAAAGGCCGCGGCCGCGCATGCGCGATTCATGGCGACCGGCGAGCAGGCGCTGCACCGGTGCCTTGCGCAGGAAGGTCAGGTCTCGGGCCATGGCCTCGAGGCCGACGAGCGTGTCGACCGAGGTGTAGACGCCCGTCGTATCGACCTGGCGGGGTTTTACGATGCCGCGGGAACGGGCGAGAGCCGGCAGGGATATGGCCATCGGCAAACCTCCATCCTCAGGCGACCGCGACGAGTTCGACGATACGGTCGATTACCTGGTTGGCGGTGGTGCCGCCGGCATGTGCTTCGTAGGAAAGCACCAGCCGGTGGCGAAAGACGTCGTGCACGGTGGCCTGCACATCGTCGGGGGTCACGAAGTCGCGGCCGTTCAGCCAGGCGTGGGCTCGCGAGACCTTGTCGAGACCGATGACACCGCGCGGGCTGACGCCGACCTGCAGCCATTTGGCGAGATCCTTGTCGACCTTGTCGGGGTAGCGTGTCGCCATGACGAGCGCGACGATGTAGTTCTCGATTGCCTCTGAAACGGTGATCGCCGAGATCTCCTGGCGCGCGGTAAACACAGCATCTTGGGTGAGTTTTTCCGTCGCGTGGTTGTTGGATTTCGCGTGGATTTCCTCGGAGCGCACGAGCCGCATGATGTCGGCTTCCGACGTGGCGTCGGGATAATCCACCTGGATATGCATGAGGAAGCGGTCGAGCTGCGCTTCTGGCAAGGGATAGGTGCCTTCCTGCTCGATCGGATTCTGCGTCGCCATCACCAGAAACAGATCCGGCAGCGTGTGACTCTTGCCACCGATGGTGACCTGGCGCTCCTCCATCGCTTCGAGCAGGGCCGATTGCACCTTCGCCGGCGCACGGTTCACCTCGTCCGCGAGGATGAGGTTGGCGAAGATGGGGCCCTCCTGAAACCGAAACTCGCCTTTGCCGCCGTCGGAAAAATAGATCTCCGACCCGGTGATGTCGGCGGGCAGGAGGTCGGGCGTGAACTGGATGCGCGACAGCTCCGCGTCGAGGTTCTTCGCCATGCTCTTGATGGCCCGGGTCTTGGCGAGCCCCGGCAGGCCTTCGACGAGCAAGTGGCCGTTGCTGAGCAAGCCCAGCAGCAACCGCTCGATCATGCCCTCCTGGCCGATGATCGCTTCGCCTATGCGCTTGCCGAGTTGCTCGATATCGTCGCGTGCACCCATGAATTCCTGCTCCCTCTGCCTCTCCGGCAGCATCAGCCATCATGAAATTTCGGCAAAGCTTATTGTTAAATCAGGCCAATTGGAAAGAACGTAACAGTAACGAAGACCCCCGCAAGGACCACATTTGGCCGATTTTCATCGTGGCCACGAGGTTTTGTTTGCCATCGTAACGGTTACGTACTTTGGGCCGGCGAGGAATGGCGTTAGCTTGGACCGGTTTGGTGGTCGAACCCGCCACCTTCGGGAGATGGAAACCGCATGCAAGGTTCGCCGAAGATACCGCTTCTCAACAAAACGCCGGCAGCAATCAGCGCGCGCGAGCCGATCTGGATCGAAGGTGGCACCTTCGTCATGGGGTCGGACAAGCACTATCCGGAAGAAGCGCCGGCGCATCCGGTCAAAGTGGACGGCTTCTGGATCGACGTGGCGCCAGTGACCAACCGGCAGTTCGCCGCTTTCGTCGAGGCGACCGGCTACGTCACCGAGGCGGAGAAGACGCCGGACCCCAAGGATTATCCCGGCGCCCTGCCGGAGATGATGCGTGCCGGCTCGGTGATCTTCGATCCGCCGAAGCGGGTTACCAGCAACAGCCCGTCGCAATGGTGGAACTTCAAGTTCGGTGCCGATTGGCGGCGGCCCTATGGGCGGCAGAGCAATATCCGCGGCAAGTTCGATCATCCGGTCGTCCAGGTCTCCTATCTGGATGCCAGGGCCTATGCGGAATGGGCGGGCAAGGACTTGCCGACGGAGGCGGAATGGGAGTTCGCGGCAAAGGGCGGGCTCGAAGGCGCGGAATTTGCCTGGGGTGACGAACTGGTGCCGGAGGGACGTTTCATGGCGAACACCTGGCATGGCATGTTCCCGACGGAAAATCTCAGACCCGACGGCTTCGAACGGACCTCGCCGGTCGCAAGTTTCCCACCGAACGGCTACGGCGTCTACGATATGATCGGCAATGTCTGGGAATGGACGAGCGACTTCTGGTCGACCAAGCATCCGGCGCCGGCGCAAAAGAGCTGCTGTATCCCTTCCAATCCGCGCGGCGGCGACAGGGAAGCAAGCTTCGATCCGAGACAACCAACGATCCACATCGCCCGCCGGGTGGTGAAGGGCGGCTCGCATCTCTGCGCGCCCAACTATTGCCGCCGCTACCGGCCGGCGGCGCGCCATGCGCATGAGGAAAACGCGGCGACCACCCATATCGGGTTCCGCTGTATTCGGCGGCCCTGACCCTGCCAGAGGCTTCAAATCGTTCCCGCAAGGAGGATGCGTGATGAGGGCAACAGCGATGCGATCCAACTCGGTGCCAAGCGGGTACCGCTCGCGGCTCGTCTGTCTCCTGTTCCTGCTTTCCACGGCGTTCGCTGCTCCGGCTGCCGTCGTCGCGGCCGATGCGCCGGCCGACAATCTTCCGTCCTGGAACGAGGGCGAGGCGAAGTCGACCATCGTCGATTTCGTCACCCGCGTGACCAGCGAGAACGGAGCGGACTTCGTGGCGCCGGAGGAACGGATCGCCGTCTTCGACAATGACGGCACGCTCTGGACCGAGCAGCCGAACTATTTCCAGGGCATGTTCGCTGTGGATCGCGTCAAGGCGATGGCGCCGGAACATCCGGAGTGGAAGGACAAGGAGCCATTCGCATCGCTGCTCAAGGGCGATATGGCGGCCGTCGCCGCCGCCAGCGAGAAGGGCATCGTCGAACTCGTGATGGCGACCCATGCGGGCATGGCGACGGATGCGTTTACCAAGACGGTCAAGGACTGGTTTGCGACCGCCAAACATCCGCGCTTCAACCGTCCCTACAACGAGATCACCTATCTGCCGATGCGCGAGCTGCTCGATTATCTCCGGGCAAACGGTTTCAAGACCTACATCGTCTCCGGCGGCGGCATCGAATTCATGCGGCCGATGACCGAACAGATGTACGGCATCCCGCCCGAACAGGTCGTCGGCAGCAGCATCACGACGAAGTATGACCTCGATGGCGATACGCCGGTGCTGACACGCGAGCCCAAGATCGACTTCATCGACGACGGCCCGGGCAAACCCGTCGGCATCAACAAGTTCATTGGCCGGCGGCCGATCTTTGCAACTCCGACGGCGACTATGAGATGCTGCGCTGGGTAACAGCGGGCTCCGGTCCACGCTTCGGCCTGATCGTGCACCATACGGACGGCGAGCGCGAATGGGCCTATGACCGGCAATCGCCCGTCGGCAAGCTGGACAAGGCGCTGACCGAAGCCGAACAGAGAAACTGGCTGCTGGTCGATATGAAACAGGACTGGCGCAAGATCTATACTTTCGACAAGTAAGGAGCGGACAATCAACCCCTTTGGTTGCGCGCCCATGTAGGTCGACTTCGCCTGCGACGTTCCGGCCGACGGATTCTAGTCTTTGAGGAGTTCCGGAGACGATGACCTACGGTTCGACAAAGGCGTCCAAACCGGTCTGTCATCGATAGGGATCGCCTTGGCGATACCGGGACCTGCTGAGGCATAAAGCTTGTCGTATCCAGGGACGAACTCGGACGATCATATCGTCGGCGTCAAGACTATCGGGGCAAAGTTACTGTTACGTACTTCCGAAACGGAGCGTCTGTTGTCACGTTAACCACCGAGGGAGAGGTCCGGTCCGGCTGCCAGTTTTGGTTGAGCGCTGGGCGGGCTGATGTGTCGTCACGGTCCCGGAGAAAATGATCCTTGAGAAATGGTGCGCCAGCGTATCGGGCCGGCGGCAAGGTCATCGATTGTCGATCAGGCGGGTAGGAAACAATGCCCAACGCGGCCGTACAGCGCGGACTTCTGAAGCTCATGCTGAAGCTTCCGGCGTTGCGCGGCCAACTGCAACTGCTGAGCGTCAAGAACCTTTCTCTTTCCAACCTCTGCGAGGCCTATGAAGAGGCGAGCTCCATGCTCGACCGGCAACGTAAGCTCGATCCGCTGGATCATTCGATGATCTCGGAGTATGAATTGATCTGTCGCGAGATCGAAGAAGAGGTAATTTCCATCTGTATCATCGATTCAGGCCGCGAACCTAGTCCATTGTGATTAACAAATAGCCTTATCGGGTTCATTCATTTCATGTAAATCCCGTGAAAATTCTGTGGGATTTTCGATTGGTTCTTGCTCTATTTTGAAATGACTCATTTCCTTCGTGAAAATGTTTTGTGATGGCGCAATATTTTTCTTTTCGCCACTGCGGCTCTCGTCTAGAGTTCGTCTCGCGTTTGCACTCTCTTTGAGGTTGTGGGCAGTTGGGAGCGCATCATGGAAGCCAGAAATGCGGGTCAAGCAGCGCATTGTGCCGTTGCCGAATGTGACGCACGCCCTGCACTTGATCGTATTCTTGCCGATAGTCAGTTTCATGCCACTGAGCGCCACCGGAAACTCCTGCGCTACCTGGTCGATGAATTCTTCGCTGGGCGCTCGGGGCAGGTCAAAGCCTATACCATCGCGATCGACGTTTTCGGTCGGCCGGCTTCCTTTGATCCGGCAACCGATCCGATCGTGCGTGTTGAAGCTTCGCGCCTGCGCGCCGCGCTGACGCAATATTACGAGACCGTCGGCGATAAGGCGGGGCTTCGCATCGAGCTTCCCAAGGGCAACTACGTTCCGCATTTTGTGACAAGCGACCGCTCACCGGGCCGTTCGGAAATCGCAACGGCTCCCACGCAGATGGCGAACGAGTCGGAGGAACTGGTCGCCGTCACTCCCGCGATCGTCCAGCCGAAGCGTCGTCCATTCGGTCTGATCGCCGTCGCTGTCGCAGGGACGGCGGCAATGGCTGGAGCCTTCTATCTCTCCGTCGTCGAGCGCCTCCCGTGGCAACCGGTGCTTTCCGCCAAGCCGACGATCGTCATCGACGTTCCGGCGGCCAGCGGAGCCGGTGCCGAAGAGCAGAGGAGGGCGGGCGACTATCTGGTCCACGCGCTGTCGCAGTTCTCCGCGGTGCGCACTTTGGCGCAAGCGCCGGCGCTGGGCGTCGATGTTGCATCGGTCACCGGCTGGGTCGCGTCGGCACCGCCGGTGAAGCTGCAGGGGAGCAAGGAGTACCGGCTCTCGGTCGCTTTCAGCGCTGACGTCAAGGAGCATCAGATCTCGTGGCAGGTTGTCGATGCGCAAAGCAATGAGGCGCTCCGAGCGGGTACGGCGAAAGCCGATATCGACAGCGGTGACGCACGAGCAGTTCAGGAAAAACTGCTGGCTCGGCTTGCCCGATCGCTCGCCGGCGAAGAAGGTGTCATCGTCAGCCTGGAGGCGGCGCGGCAGCTCGTGTCACCGTCGATCGGCTACGGTTGCGTGCTTCTTGCCGATGTCGCGCTGGCGCGGATCGACCCGGAAGGATTGGCTTCGGCACATGCCTGCCTGGAGCAATCGGTGACCTATCAGGCCACAGACCCTGACGTCCTTGCCAGCCTGGCCACGGTGCTGGTGGCGACCGGCGAGGCAAGCGCCTCGCCGACGGTGGCGGCGCGGGCGGTGAAGCTCGCGGACAAGGCCGTGGCTCTCGCACCGCAATCGAGCCAGAGCTACATCGCTCAGATGCAGGCGCGCTTCGCCTCAGGCGACACCGAGGCCGCGTTCATGTCCGGTCGCCGCGCCGTTGCGCTCAATCCGCTCGATGATGCCATTCCCGCTCGGCTCGGCCTGCTGCTCTTCGTCAGCGGGCAATATTCGGAGGGCGTGAGTCTTGCGCGGGTGGCGGAAGTGGGCTGCGAATATGTGCACCACGACGCGGCGCTCACGCTGGCGCTCGAAGACTACCGAAACGGCAAATACCGCGAAGCACTGACGCGTGCGCGCCAGCTCGCCAATCCCGCCGACACTGCCGTCAACCTCCTGCGGATGGCGGCGGCAGGTCAACTCGGCCTGACGAGAGAGGCCACGAGTGCCCTTGACGGCTTACAGCGGAACAAAGCTGGCTCGATGCGGTCGATTGAGAGCGAACTCGCCGCGCGTGGTTACACGCCCGAACTGATCGCGCTTCTCGATGATGGTCTTGGCAAGGCCGGCGTCCGCCTCGCCAGCCTGCACTGATCGCTCGCGAGGCGTGGTTTTCAGTTCTCGGCGGCCACCCGCACGACCAGCTTGCCGAAGTTGCGGCCTTCGAGCAGCCCGATGAAGGCATTCGGGGCGTTCTCGATGCCATCGACAACGTCCTCCTTGTAGCGAACCTCGCCGCTGGCGATCCAGCCTGCCATCTCATGGTAGAAAACCGGACGCTGATCGGCGAATTCGCGCTGGATGAAGCCCCTGATCAGCAGGCTCCTGCTCAGAACTTCCCGCATGACGCCCGGCAGCCTGTCGCCACCAGCTTGCGGACCGCCGGCCTGGTTGTATTGCGCAATCAGGCCGCAAACGGGCACGCGGGCGAAGTCGTTCAGCAGCGGAAAAACCGCGTCCCAGACATGGCCGCCGACATTCTCGAAATAGACGTCGATGCCTTTGGGGCAGGCCGCGGCGAGCTGCTCGGCGAAATCCGGTGCACGGTGATCGATCACCGCATCGAAGCCGAGCACGTCGCGAACGAAAGCGCATTTGTCCGCACTGCCCGCAATGCCGACCGCGCGCGCCCCCTTGATGCGGGCGATCTGGCCGACAGCCGAGCCGACGGCGCCGCTTGCGGCGGCCACGACGACTGTCTCGCCCGGCTTCGGCTTGCCGATCGTCAGCAGTCCTGCATAGGCGGTGAAACCGGGCATGCCGAGAATGCCGAGCGCGGTCGACAGAGGTGCCGCCGACGGATCGAGCTTGCGCAGGTCCGCGCCGCGCGACAGCGCATAGCTCTGCCAGCCGGAATGGGAGAGCACGAAATCACCGTCGCTGAAATCCGGGTGGCGCGAGCGCACGACGCGGGCAACCGTGCCGCCCTCCATAACCGCGCCGATCTCCACCGGCTTGGCATAGGACCGGCCGGTGTTCATGCGCCCGCGCATGTAGGGATCGAGCGAGAGGTAGAGGATTTTGAGCAGAACCTCGCCTTCGGCCGGCTCCGGTATTGCCGTCTCGACGATGCGGAAGTCGCTCGGCGTCGGTCGCCCCGATGGCCGGGCGGCCAGCAGAACCTGGGTGTTCGTGCTCATTGTCTTTCCTTCCTTATGCATGGCCGGATCTGCGCCGGGGTGCCATCCGACGGACGCTCGATTAGAGCATGTTGTGGCATGAAACCGAACGGAGGCCTACCGGCGCGTTCGGACGCCAAAATGGCGCCGCGGGCCCGGCCCTAAAGGGCGAGCCCGCGGCAACTCCCGCAAAAGCGTTCGATCAGGCGGCGTCAATCGCCTGCTTGATGTCGGCGATAATATCGTCCGGATGCTCGATGCCGATCGAGAGCCGGACATAGCCCGGCGTTACGCCGGTCTTCAGCTGGTCGTCCTCGGTAAGCTGCGAATGCGTCGTCGTCGCCGGGTGGATGGCAAGCGAGCGCGCGTCGCCGATATTGGCGACGTGGTAGAGCAGCTTCAGCCCGTCGATGAGACGGCGTCCCGCCTCTCGTCCATCCTTCAATTCGAAGCCGACCAGGGCTCCATAGTGTCCATTCCGGAGATACTTCTCGGCGCGAGCCTTCGCTTCGCCCTTCTGGAATTTTGGAAAGATCACGCGCGCCACTTTCGGGTGGGTGCGGAGGAACTCGGCCACCTTGATCGCATTCTCGTTATGCTGGCGGATTCTGAGCGGCAGCGTCTCCAGGCCCTGGATGAACTGGAATGCGTTCAACGGACTGATGGCGGCGCCGAGGTCGCGCAAGAGAACCGCGCGGGCGCGCAGAATATAGGGATGGAAGGCGATCGCCTCGGCCTTTTCGAGCCAGGTCTTGCCCTGGTAGCTCGGGTCCGGCTCATGCAGGTTCGGGTGCCGCGTCTCATGGTCGTGCCAGGGGAAGCGGCCACTGTCGATGATCGCGCCGCCGATCGAAGTGCCGTGACCGCCGATATATTTCGTCGTGGAGTAGACGACCACTGCGGCGCCGTGATCGAAGGGGCGGATCGTCAGCGGTGCGGCCGTGTTGTCGACGATCAGCGGAATGCCGAAGCGCAAGCCGACTTCGGCCACTTCGGCGATCGGAAAGACCTCGAGCTTCGGGTTCGGCAGGGACTCGGCATAGTAGGCGCGCGTCCTGTCGTCCGTTGCCCGGGCAAAGGCCCCCGGGTCGGCGGCATCGACGAAGCGCACCTCGATGCCGAAGCTTTTGAGGGTCGCGGCAAAGAGCGCCCAGGTGCCGCCATAGAGGCCGGCGGCGCTGACGATGTTGTCGCCGGCACGGGCAAGGTTCAGCAGCGCGAAGGCCGATGCCGCTTGGCCGGAACCGAGCGCCAGTGCTGCTGCGCCACCTTCGATTTCCGCCAGCCGCTGCTCGAACGCATCCTGGGTCGGATTGGAGACACGGGTGTAGAGATGCCCGGGAGCCTCCAGCGCAAAGAGCTTGTCGGCGCCATCGGTGCCCGGCAGCTGATAGGAGGTCGTCTGATAGATCGGAACGGCGACGGCGCCGCTTGCCGGATCGAAGCGATAGCTGCCGCCATGGAGCGCCAGCGTTTCCGGATGCAGCCGTCCGCCGGGCTCGCGCAGCCCTGTCGGTGCCTTGATCTCGGCTGCTGGTTCTTCCGGCTTCTGATGGATCGTCATGCCATTTCTCCTTGGTTCTCAGGTTGATCGGCGCTGTCCGGTCAATCAGGCGGGCACGGCCGCCTTCTGCTGCTCCAGCAGGTCTGCATGGTGCTCGGCGGCGACATCGGGGTGCGAGCGCAGCCGGGATTTCAGCACGTTGCGGCCGACCTCGTGGAAGAGCGGGTTCTGCGGATCCTGGGTGACGCCGCGGACCTCGGCCGCAAGCGCCGGCGGCAGGTCGAGCACCGGGATGGTGGAGGCGAGGTTGGCGCCGAGGAAGAAGGCGACGGAAAGCCGGTCGCCGCCTGCAGGTGGCGTAACCACCCGGTGGATATTGGCGAGCAGATAGCCGTTCGACGCCAGTTCCAGGAGTTCGCCGACATTGATGACGAAGGTGCCGCGCTTCGGCGGCGCGTCGATCCAGCCGCCCTTGCCGTCATCGACCTGCAAACCGCCGACCACGTCCTGCAGCAGGATGGTGACGAAACCGCCGTCCTTGTGGGCGCCCACCCCCTGGTCGCTTTCCGTCTTGTCGCGGCCGGGATAGCGGATGATCTTCAGGAGCTGGTTGGGGCCATCGCGGTAGATCGGCCCGAAGACATCTGGCTGCTGGCCGAGCGCTTCGGAGAAAATCTCGATCAGTCGGATACCGAGCCCGGTGACGGCGTCTATGTAGGCGAGGATCGCCAGCTTCAACTCGGGCAGAGCTTGCGGGAACTGGTTGGGGCCGACCAGCCGCTTCCACGGTGCATCCTCGGGCTTGACCTCAAGGCTCTGGCGCTCGGGGCCGAAATCGACCTGTTCGCGCCAGTCCTGGGTGCCGCGGGTATATTCGAGCCCGGCGCGATTGTAGCCGCGGAAATGCGGCGACTTGCGCATCTCGATTGCCCGCTTGTCATCCTCAGGCAGTGCGAAGAAACGCCGCGAAAGCGAAAGGACACCGTCGATCTCTTCCTGCGGAATCCCGTGGCCTTCGAGATAGAAGAAGCCCACCGAGCGGGCAACGCTGCGCAATTCATCGAGCGCCGTCGCCCGCTCGGGGTGGCCCGCCGCAAAGCGCGAAAGGTCGAGGACGGGTAGGGTAGGGGTGGTCTGGCTCAAGATAGTCTCCGTTGTTTCATTAGGCGTGCCGCTGGCTGCCGAAACCCGCGGATTAAGCGGAGCGAGCAGGGGCACATCGAAGGACTTCAGGTGATGCCGGCCGATGCGGCAGCAGCCGCAGTGCCTATTGGTCGCGAGGGGGTGCTTCGCGACAAAACGCTGGTCGTTGAACGGTGTTGGCTCATGGCATCCCCGCTTGTGTCGAGTGGTTCAAGCCTAACCGGTGGCACCAATTATTCAATAATATCTATGGAAATTATGGACTAAATTCCGAGTGTCAGGCGAAGCAAACATTCGAACGGGCCGAGGTTCCGGGGAAATTCCGTCCGTCCTCTTCATCTCGCCGTGGCGAGCGTACCCTCGCGACGAAATTGAAATATCCAACGACTGCACGGTGACGCAGCGGCGGAGCCGCAATGCCGTCACCTTAAGCCGCGCCGTGCACATCGCAGCAGGCGAACTCGCTTGCAGGCGGAAAATGAAAAGCCCCGTTTTGCTTTTCTGCAAAACAGGGCGTTGTAACGATTGGGTTGATCAGATCATTCCATCGTTCCGGAAGACGGAGGACGATCCTTCACGGCTGCGCAATTCTGGACGCAGAACACCCGAACTTGCTGGCCTCAGCAGCGGCCGAGGCTCGGTCGCGTCAGCAGTTCGTTGGTCAGATGTGCGCGCTTGTCTCCGCATTCCTCTGCCTCCTTGAGCAGCGATGCGAGCGCCAGCTCGAGACAGTATTGCACACCTTCGACATTGAGGGTCTTGGCGGAGTCTCGCGCATAGGTGACAAGGCGAGCCAATGCCAGTAGCTCCTTCTCCTTGTCTTCCGGTTCCACCGGTACAGCAAATGAAGACAGCATGATTTTCCCCAGCTCCCTATGGATCAGCCAGATCCAGTTCAGCGTGACCAATCATAGCGTGACTGCGCGGCAGTGCGCGTGACATGAGCGTGACACACGTTGTATGGGAAAACCGCGCGCTTAAGATGAGGCGTCAGGTTGACCGGACAACCTCTTCCACATGCTGGTAGAATTGAATTCCCAGTCTCGCACCACAACCGTTCGTTGGTTCGGCGCGTTGTGCAGTGCGTCGAGCAGAAGCAGCGCATCGATACGTTTCTGATCGACGAATTCGACGGCAAGCAGATCTGCGAGACACGTGCGGTCTGTTCCGGCGGGAAGGCGCGCGCGCTCGACAACCGCGGCCCAGGTGCGCTCCTTGTAGAAGACGCCGGCTGCCGCGGCGCGGACCGCCGCCACCGCTTCAACAGAAAGCAGCTGGCGATCCGCCAGGCGTCTGAGGGTCACGTCCACATTGACGAGCGGCAAGGTCAGCGGCAGGTATCCAAGCTCAGCCGGACTATGGATCAGGGCGACATCGGCATCGTCCACTCGCTCGCCTTGCGCATATTGCCGATAGATCTCGCCGATGCCCGTCATGCCGAAGGGAGCGCATTCGGCAGCGCGAAGCGCGCCCATGCTGGCTGCCCCGAAAACCTGAACGCCTTGCGTCAGCGCGTAGAGGATCTCCTTGTGCCAGACCGGCGCGACCTGTTCAAAATTGCCGTCGATCAGACCGATAGCCGTTGCACCACGCTCGGTCGCGCGGAGAATGTCGCCCTGCATGGCAGGCGGCTGGAGCGTGATGGCGGGGCCCGCAACGCGGCGCGCGTCCGGCAGGGTCGGCCCGACGAAGACGATCTTCATCCGACCTCCAGTGCGCGTGCCAGCGCCCGCTCTCCGAAACGGCGCTTGCGCAGCCCATCGGGGTTTTCCAGGCCCGGAACGAGAACCTTGACGACAGAGAACGGCACGGCGCCTTCTTCCACCAGCGGTACGACCACAACCGAGCGGATACGCGCCTCCCTGAGCCGCTCGATTGCGAAGCGCAGCAGCGCGGGCAGTCCGCCCTCGGCACCTGTGGGGATCGTCGTTTTCCGTTGCGGGACCGCCTCGAACAGGCGCCGCGTCTCGCCCGGAAGGGGGCGGATAAAGGTCTCGGGAAAGACGTCGTCGCGGGCGCCGCTGATATAGGTGAGCCTTGACTGGGCCGCCTCCGTCACGGCGCGGATGGCGGCTCTGCGCGCCACCAGGTGCGCACCGTGGCCGATTGTCACGTCGTGGTACCGAGGTTGCCGCGCGGTCAGAATGCCAGCATCGGCAAGTGTCGCCGCATAACAGGGGACGGCGACGTCGCTGGTCATGTCGAACAGACGCAATTGCAGGCCGCAAGCCGTGATCTGCCGCGCCATCTGGTCGAGGAGCGGGTCCTCGAACGATGCCGGATCAATGCACGTCGCGAGCTTTCCGCTTAGCGGCAACAGGCGCCAGAGCGTTTCGGCGTCGCGCTCGATCCGCTCGAGCAAGCCATGCAGGATGGCTTCGGTCTCGGTGTTGCCGGAGGCAAGGCCATCGGAGGATTGCCAGTATCGGCAGCCCTCGATGGTTCGGTCGAGGGTGGTCGCATGAAGCGGCGCCCATGTGGTGGTTCCGTCTGCCAGATCGAATCCGCGAAGCCAGGCGATCGTCTCGTCGTCGCCGAGGTCCGGCTGGCCGGTGGCCACCAATCCCGGAAGCGTCAACGCCCGATCACCGCCTTCGCACAATGCCCGCCGCTTCGCCATCTGGGTCGGCACTGCCGGCGCGCAGGCAACGGCGCGTTCGATCGCCTCCATGGCGGCCGAAACCTTGGCGTCGTTGTCGGTGATGCCTTTTCCTTGATTGATGACGATCGACCGCGCGTTCGGGGATATGGCACTCCAGACCGGGATCCCGATCTTGTCGAGCCCGGTCAGGCGCGCAAGCCTGCTGACGCCGAATGTCGGCAAAAGCGGCTCGATGCGCCGAAGGGTCTCTTCGGACGAACAGGCGCGATCGCTGTATGAAAGCATACCGGCCGTCGCATAACCGAAACAATCATCCGACGGCCGGTCAATTCCGGTGACTTGTGCCACGTGTCGGCGCTAGCCGTCCATGAACCCGCCGGAAACCGAACCGGACGAGGCCGCCACCACAGCGAGGTTCACGCCCTTGTGCACCGTTGCGCCACCGTTGACGCGCAGATCGTTGGCCGCTGCCAGCGGCCCTTGCGTCGGCGTCGGAATTTGCGTCACCGTTCCCGCGTCCAGATCCGCCATCCAGAGCCTGTCGTCGCCCGCCACGCCAATTACCACCACTTTCGCCATTTACCCCTCCTGGCTTTCGTTGAATGAAGACGTCAGAAACCTGCCTTGCGCAGGCCCTCGCAATAGTGGACTCGCTGCCACTCTTCCCTGAAGGGAACGATGGCCATCCATTTGTCGAGATCAAAATCCGGATGTACGTCGAACGTTTTGCGGACGAAGTGGCGGGACTTTTTCTTGTTGCCAAGCATGCCCCAACTCGCCGCCGACAACCGGTCTGCAGGCGTCGGATCGCGCATGCGCTCGATATAGGCGATTGCCTGCTCGTACTGGCCAAGCGAATAGCTGGCGCCCGCCGCGGTCCAGAAATATTCGTCCGGCGCGATCGGGTTGAGGTCGAGTGCCGCCTGGATCTTGCGTAGACCACCTTCGGGACGCGAGGCCTGCACCAGCGTGTCGGCATAGCTTGCGATCACGTTGGCATGCTGCGGGCTCAGCGCCTCCGCCTTGTCATGGTACTCCATGCTTTCATCGAACTGCCTCAGATAGAGCTTGACGACACCGAGCTCGCGATAGCCGGTTGCCAGCGTGTCGTCGGCCCCCACCGCGTCGCGCGCATGCCTTTCCGCAAGCGCCAGCAATTCGCTGTCGCCACGCGCCGTCAACAGCCATTCGAAGAAGTAGCTGCGCGCCAGCCCGCTCATCGCCGGTGCGAAGTCGGAATTCTCGTACAGCGATTCACGGAAACTCTTGCGAGCGCGCCGCACTTCCGGAAGGTTCAGCTGCTTGAGATAGCGCTGCCCCAGCAGGAAGCTGCGATAGGAGCCAACATTGGTTTCGTAGGTCTTGCGATGCGCCTCGTTGCGTTCCACCTGGCTGGCGATGGCATAGGCGATCTGGCGTGCGATCTCCCGCCTGGACGTCATCAGCCCGTCGCCGTCGAGATTGAAGCGGTCAGCCCAGATCACTTCGTCATTGGCAAAGAAGATCAGCTGCGTGAATAGAGTCAGCCGGCTGCCCTCGTCCGTCAGGCGAGTGTCGAGGATGTAGCTGATGGCGTGCTTCTGGTAGGTGTTTGCCTTGTCGGCCTGGAGGCTGATTTGTGCGGCCGTGTAGGGGGCGATGACCGAAACCGAACGAAGCGCGCAAAGGCCGATGGTGACGTCCTCGATCAAGGCGCCAGCAAACTGGGTGGCGGGACTGTCGATTGCTCCGTTGCTCGGCGGCAGCAGCACGACGCGCGGCGGACGCAAGTCCGCGGCCGCCTCGGAGGCCGGCGCAAAGATCGTCGAGGCTGGCCGCCATTCCGCGATCGCCGGAACGGCCGGCGCATTGCTGTGCGCAAGTGCTCTCGCTTCCAGGTGATTGCCTTCCAGCTGAAACACCTGGGTCAGGATCTTGCGCACCTCCTCGTCGAGCGGATTGCGCTCGAGGAGCCGCGCTGCCGCGGCCTTGACCAGCTTGCGATGACTCTTCGCCGCTTCCGGCGCGGCTGCGATCAGGTTCTCGCGCAAGAGCGTCATGTGTTCGCCGCGCTGCCGTTCGATCCAGCCGTGCAGCGCTTGCCCCTGGGACTTCAGGTCCTTGAGGAAGTCCTCCTGGAACGTCGTTGCTGCCAGTTGGAAGCGGTTGAGCGCATCGCCCGGATCACGACTGATTTCGTCCAGGTCGCTCTGCAGTCGATCGACGTCAAGTCCGACCGACGATGGAGAGAAGCGCAGGAAATGACAGCCGAGTTCGTCCTGCCGTGCACTAATCCGGGAGATCGTCTTGCGCAGATTGACGAAGGCCTGACTGGGAACGACTTCGTCCCACAACAGCTTGGCGATGTCGTTTCTCGATTGTTCGCGATATCCGCCGACGATCAGATAGCAAAGGATAAGCAGCCCCTTCTCCGGGAACGTCACTTCGCGCCCGTCCTTATCGACGAGACGCAAGCGCCCGAGGGTCTGCAGTCTGAATGTCATCCGGTCATTCCTGTCGGGTGCAGGCGCTTATCCGTGCAGATCCTGGGCGTGGCTGGTTCCTGTACGGGTGCTCTCCGTCTCGGGCGTCTGGGCGACGGCGGCGACGAGCGAAATGATCTTCTTGCGCAGCACCGGATCGGTGATCTTCAGGAAGGCGCGGTTGAGAGCGATGCCTTCCTTTGACGATACGAAAGAGGAGATTTCGCTCGGCTCGCGCGTCGTGTCGCCGTTGCGGGCAGCGGCGTCGTCGCCTTCCTGGAAGAAGAAGCTTGGATGCACGCCGAGGATATCGGCGATCGCCTGGAGGCGGCTGGCGCCGATGCGATTGGTGCCTTTTTCGTACTTTTGAACCTGCTGGAATGTGATCCCGAGACCGTCGGCCAGCTTTTCCTGGCTCAACCCGGCCATCAACCGACGCATCCTGACGCGGGAACCGACAAAGACATCAATCTGGCTGGGGGCTTTTGTGTTCACTTGCATTTCCTCCGCACGTAGGAATGGTCAAATCATACATATGAGTTTGCTTGAATAAATCTTCTGATGCAATCACCACGGGCTAAAACGCGGAGATTTGTGGCGCTGTCCCGGTTTTCCAGGGGATGGGCCGGGCGATGCTGCCGTGATCGGGGCGCAAGCGCGCGAATTGTGGCGGATCGAGTGCGTCACGTTGCCTCGATCGCGCCAAAATGCGAGGCGGCCCGCGCGAATCGATCCTGCGTCAATCTGCGTTCGGCCGCCCGAAGGGAGGCTCATGTTGCGGGGCCTCATCGTCCCTTTTCAACGGCCTGTTACGGTCGCCGTTACTGTTACGTACTTGTGCTGCCACCGATGCCGAAGATGCTGCGATCATACCGGTCCGGTGTCTGCTCCTCACCTGCCAACGACGTGGCACAGGCGGCGACAGCACGGTGCCGGTTCGGATTGCTGCTAGACGCCGGAGAACCGTGATGCGCAGATTGACCCTGGCCTTGACCCTTTTCGCGATTGCCTCCGTTCCGGCCGAGGCCGGTCCGGCTACGACAAACGCGTCCGTCAATTTCCGGGAAGGGCCGGGCACCGCCTTCGACAGCCTCGGCACGATTGCGGAAGGCGCGGAAGTCGACGTCAAGGAATGCGACGATGGCGGCACATGGTGCGCGGTGAGCTTCAATGGCCAGAACGGCTTCGTCAGCGGCAAGTATCTGAACGATGCCGATCCCAAGGGGCTCGGCTGGCCACGCGCCTTCAAGACCGACAGCGGCGCGACCATTACGCTCTACCAGCCTCAGATCAACGCTTGGAAGGACTTCACCGATCTCGATGCGTTGATCGCCGCCGAATACAAGCAGTCCGACGATGCCAAGCCGATCTATGGCGTCATCGGGGTGACCGGCATGACCGACGCCGACAGCGCATCCGGCCAGGTCGTCGTATCGGACATCAAGATGACGGAGATCAATTTTTCCGTCCTCGACCGGAAGGAACTGGCGGATCTCGCCCTCGAGGTCGGCAAGCTGATGCCGGTCGGAACCATCACGGTTTCGGAAGACAAATTGACGGCGAGCCTGGCGGACTACGAGCGGCTCGGCAATGTCGAGGGGCTGAAGGCCGACCCGCCGCCGATCTTCGTCAGCAAGGCGCCGGCGGTGCTGCTGCAGACCGACGGCAAGGCGGTGTTCGCGCCGGTCAAGGGTGTCGAAGGCCTGTCCTTCGCGGTCAACACCAATTGGGACCTGTTCAAGGTCGATGCGGACAGCGCCTATTATCTGCGCAACGACAAGGCGTGGCTGCAATCGAAGGACCTGGCCTCGGGGTGGCAGCCTGCAGCGTCCCTGCCGGACATTTTCGGCAAGCTTCCGGACGACGACAACTGGAAGGATGCCAAGGCGGCTATCCCGCCGCAAGCGGACAAGGCCGTGGTGCCTGACGTCATCTATTCGGACAAACCCTCCGAGTTGCTCGTCTTCGACGGCGAGCCGAAGCTTGAGCAGGTGCCGGGCACCGGCCTCAAGGTAGCGACCAACAGCGAGAGCGACGTCTTCTACCGCGATGCGGATTCCAACTGGTACATCCTCGTCTCCGGTCGCTGGTTTGCGAGCTCGTCCCTCAACGGTCCGTGGGCTTTCGCCACGCCCAAGCTTCCCGAAGATTTCCAGAACATCCCGCAGGACGCGGCCTATTACACGGTGCGTTCGTCGGTTCCCGGCACGTCCGAAAACGCAGAGGCGCGGCTGAAGGCAAGCATCCCCGAAAAGGCGCGTGTGGCGCTCGACGGTTCGGTCAAGGTGGACGTGGCCTATAGCGGCGATCCGAAATTCGAGAAGATCGACGGCACCTCGCTCACCTACGCCGTCAATACCAACGAGACGGTCATCAAGGTCGGTGACAAGTATTTCGTCGTGAAGGACGGTGTCTGGTTCGTCGGCAATACGCCGACCGGACCCTTCAGCGTCGCCAAGGCGGTGCCCGACGAGATCTACAAGATCCCGCCATCCTCGCCCGTCTACAACGCCACCTATGTACGGATCTACGAGATCGAGCCCGACGCGGTCTGGTTCGGCTACACGATGGGCTATCTCGGTGCCTATCTCGCCTGGGATAGCTTCGTCTACGGCACCGGCTGGTACTATGACGATTATTGGGACTATGGCTGGGCTGGCGGCGGCTACTGGCCCTATTATCCGCGTCCCGTGACCTATGGCGTAGGTGCGTTCTACAACCCGGCTGTCGGAACGTTCGGCCGCTACGGCTATGCCTATGGGCCCTATCGCGGCATCGCCGCCGGTGCGGCCTACAATCCGCGCACCGGTACCTATATGCGAGGCGCCCTCGGCTACGGGCCGAACGGTGACCGGGGCTTCGTCGCCGCCTACAATCCGCGCACCGGCAACGCGGCGATCGCGCGTGGCGGACACAATGTCTACGGGAGCTGGGGAACGGCATCCGTCAAGCACGGTTCTGACTTTGCGCGCATTTCCGGCGGTTCGACTGCGGGCGGCGCGGGTGCCCATTGGCGCACCTCAGACGGCAACCATGGTTTCGTCGCCGGTGGCAAAGGTGGCGACGTTTACGCCGGGCGCGACGGAAACGTCTATCGCCGCGACGACGGGCAATGGCAGAAGCACACGCCTGACGGCTGGCAGCCGGTCGACAAGCCTTCCATCCAGGACAGGGCCAAGGCGGGCGAACAGTTTTCCGGCAAGCATCCGGACGCTGTCCAAAACCTGAACCAGCGGATCGAATCCGGCCAGGGAGCGCGAACGCTGGACCGCGCGCCCGATCATCTGGCCATCGACAATATCGGCCGACAGCTCGGCAACCAGCGTTCCTTCGAGCGTCAGTCCTTCGATCAGCGGCCGCTGAACTTCCCGAGCAGTGGAGGCGGGGGTTTTGATCGCCCGGGCGGCTTTGGTGGCGGCGGCTTCGAGGGAGGCGGTTTCCACGGTGGTGGCGGCTTCCACGGCGGCGGTGGCTTCCAAGGCGGCGGTTTCCATGGCGGCGGCGGCTTCCGTCGTCGTTGATCCGCGGCGCGGCGAAAGGGCGTTGGTAGAACCGCCTACAGGTATGTTAGCATTTGTAAAAGTTGAGAATCGTGCCGGTCGGGGCCGGCATGATCCCTGGGGGTGGTAAGAATGGGCTGTGTCGGGTCGTCGCGTCGTTTTCTGGGGCCGGTCTTCGGCCTTCTCGCGTTTCTTTCAATTATCTTCGGTCCCGTTTCCAAGGGGGTTGCGCAGGAGGCGGCGCCCGCCGCGCCGCCCGCCAAGGTCCAGCAACTGATCCAGCTACTCGACGATCCCGAAGTGAAGCAGTGGCTTTCGGCGAAACGGGCGCCTGCCGTGGCGGCGACTGAGGCGCCTGCGACGGGCGTCGTCGCGCGCTGGACCGCCGAGATCAGGCGGCGCCTGACCGGCATTCGCGATGCCGTGCCGCGCGTTCTACCGGAAATGCAGGCGGGGCGGGATCGGTTGGCCGGCGTCATGGAGAGCCAGGGCCGGGCGCCCGTTCTCAGGGGTTTCTTCTTCATTCTCCTGATTGGCTACGGTGCCGAATACCTGCTGCGCTCGCTGTTGCGGCGTAGCCTGCAAGGGACCGCGTTGGCAGGACCGGCGCGGAACATGTTGGCACGCGTTCTGCCGCTCGCCGTCTTTGCTGCCGCCAGCATGGCCGTTCTCGCCTTCGCAGAATGGCCAAAGCTGCTTGAGGCGACGATCGCGCCGCTGCTTGGAGCCTGGATCGGCGCTCGCCTGCTGATGATCATCGCATCCGCCGTCCTGAAAGGTGGTCGCGAAGGCGAGGAGAGCGCCGACGCCCGTGGCGGCTATCTGTCTCTAACCGCAGACGAGGCAGGCTTCTGGTATCGTCATTCTCTCTGGCTGATCAGTGCCGCCGCGCTCGTCTGGGGCGTCGGTGATGCGATGCTGGCGCTTGCCATATCCGCGGACGTGCGCGAACTGGTTGCGACGATCCTTGGGCTCGTGGTCCTGGTCCTGGCGATCGCAACGGCGTTACGGCGACCGGCAAGTGCGGTTACCGGCTCGCGCCGCGTCGTCGGCAATGTGCTGCTGGTCGCCTTCCTGATTGTGCTGTGGCTGATCTGGGTCGCGGGCATGGAGGTCCTGTTCTGGATCGGTGTCTATGTGATCGGCCTGCCGCCGCTGCTGCGCTTCACCAGCGCCTTTACGAAGACGATGCTGGATGCCTCCGCCGCCGATGATTTCAGAGTGATGCGCAACGTCCTGATCGAGCGGGGCGCCCGTCTCCTGATCATCGCCCTCGCGGCCGCCTGGCTGGCAGTCGTGTTCAAGATCAACGCGATGGCGATGATGCAGGATGATGTTTTCAATCGGATCTTCCGCGGCGCGCTCGCCGGCATCGTGATCTTGCTGGCGGCGGATCTCGTGTGGCAGTTAGTAAAGGGTTTCATCAGCCTGCGCCTGATGCAGGCGCATGCGGTGGCCGCCGATCCCGTGCAGCAGGCTCGCAACTCGCGCCTGATGACCCTGTTGCCGATCCTGCGCAATTTCCTCGCGGTTTTCATCGCCGTCGTGGCGGTGCTGATGGTTCTCTCCGGCCTCGGCGTTGAAATCGGCCCGCTGATCGCCGGCGCCGGCGTGTTCGGTGTCGCAATCGGCTTCGGATCGCAGTCGCTGGTCAAGGACGTCATCAGCGGCGTTTTCTACATGACGGATGACGCGTTCCGAGTGGGCGAGTATATCCAGAGCGGCAGCTACAAGGGCACTGTCGAATCCTTCAGCATTCGCTCGGTCAAGCTGCGGCACCATCGGGGCCCGGTCTTTACAGTGCCGTTCGGCTCGCTGGGTGCGGTCCAGAACATGAGCCGCGACTGGGTGATCGACAAATTCATGATCAACGTTTCGTTCGATACCGATGTGGCGAAGGTAAAGAAGGTGGTGAAAGGTATCGGGGCCAAGCTGCTTGAGGATCCCGAACTGGGGCCGTTGATCCTGGAAACGGTCAAGATGAAAGGCGTCGAACAGTTTGGCGATTATGGGATGACGCTCAGCTTCGCCATGAAGACGAAGCCGGGAAATCAGACCCAGGTCAGACGTCGGGCCCAGGTCATGATCAAGGAAGCCTTCAAGGAAAACGGCATCAATTTCGCTTCGCCGACGGTGCAGGTGGCGGGCGACGAGCAGCAGCACTCTGCTGCAGCCGCTGCCGCGACCCGTGATGCCATCGAAAAGAAGAAAGCTGCGGCCGCCCTTGCCGAAGGCGGTGCGCCGCAGGAATAGCCTTTATCATCGAGGTTTCTCGGGGGCATGGGAGGCCGGATATGAAACGCCTGCTTTTGGTGGCAATGCTCCTCGTATTTTTCGGGGGGGATAACGGCTGGGCGCAATCGAACGAGCAATTCGTTCGGTCGATGTTCGTTCCGCACACGGACGACTTCGACGGGATGGAAAAGCGACGCGTGATCCGCATCATCGTACCGTTCAGCAAGACGACCTATTTTATCGATCGCGGTCAGCAATTGGGCACGGCTGTTGAATTCGGGACGGCGCTCGAAAACGAGCTCAACAAGGATCGCAAGAAGCAGATCGACAAGATCCGCGTCGGTTTCGTACCGATGCCGCGGGCGAGAATTGTGTCGGCGCTGGAAGAAGGTCTCGGCGATATCGTCATGGCAAACCTGACGATTTCGGAAACACGACTTGCCGAGGTGGATTTCAGGGCGCCGCTCTACAACGAAGCCAAGGAGGTTCTCGTCACTGGCCCATCCGCGCCTGCAATCGCCAGTCTTGATGACCTGAGCGGACAGGAAATCCATGTGCGACGCTCGAGCAGCTACTACGAGCACCTGGCGGCCCTGAGTGCCGGTTTCGAAAAGTCAGGCCGGCCGCCTATTGCCTTGAAGGAGATGGATGAGAACCTGGAGGACGAAGACGTCCTGGAGATGATCAATGCCGGCCTGCTGCCGTGGACGGTCGTCGACATGTACAAGGCGAACATCTGGTCGAAGGTCTTACCGACCTCAAGGTGCGGGAGGATATTGCTGTGTCCGATCACGGCGAAATCGCCTGGGCGATCCGCAAGGACAGCCCGAAGCTCAAGGCCGTGCTCGACCACTTCGTCAAGACCCACAAGGTCGGCACCACCTTCAGCAACATCTTGAAGAACACCTACTACAAGGGCGACAAGATGCTGAAGCGTGCCTATGATCCGGCGGATGTCGAACGCTACAAAGTGCTGGTCGAGATCTTCCGCAAGCACGCAAAGACCTATTCCTTCGATCGCCTGATGCTGATGGCGCAAGGATACCAGGAATCACAGCTCGATCAGTCCAGGCGCAGCCATCGCGGTGCTGTCGGCATCATGCAGCTCCTGCCGTCGACCGCAGCGGACAAGGCGGTCAACATCCACGGCATCGACAAGGACGAGAATCTGAATGTCGAAGCTGGGTCGAAGTATCTGCTCTTCCTCGTCGATACCTACATCAACGACCCGGCCGTGACCCCGCGAGATCAGTTGCTGTTTGCCTTCGCGGCCTACAATGCCGGGCCCGGGAACCTACGCAAGTTCCGGGCAAAGGCCAAGGATATGGGGCTCGATCCGGCAACGTCGAAATTGCCGCCGCCGCGATCGTCGGGCGCGAGACGGTTCAATATGTCAGCAACATCTATAAGTACTATGTGGCCTATAGCCTGCTGGACGCCCATGACGCTGACGCGGCCGAGGCGAAAGTCGAAAACAGGTCGGCGGCCACCGCGCCATAGGCGTGCGGCGCACGTGTTCTCGCGAGATGTGGAGGTGGAGGTCTCGAAATGGTCGCGATGAAAAGCAACTCGCCTGTGAGGCGGTCGGCAGCCCTTCTTTGCCTTTTCGCTCTGACGCTCGCCGGCTGTACCACGCCGGATATCGAGCCGATCCCGGGCAGCATCACCTATGGCGGACAGCCCCGCACGAAGCTGACGAAGGCGCCGGTGGGCAGCATCGTCCCGCACCGCTTCACGAGCGGCAACAGTTTCGTTCAGGAGACCTATGTCATTGAACCGGATCGCACGCTCAGGCTTATCCGACGCGACTACTATGATTTGCCGATCGATTGACGAGCCGGTTGTGCGCACGGAAACCCGTTGGTTGACAGTCTCGCGCGAAGGCACGATAGCTCGCTGCGGATGAAGATCGCCTTTTATGCACCGCTGAAATCCCCCGATCACCCGGTGCCGTCAGGCGACCGGCTGATGGCCCGCATGCTGATCGCGGCACTGCGGATCGGTGGGCACGAGGTTGCGATTGCATCGGATCTGCGCAGTTTCATGGCCAAGCCATCGGATCAGGATTTCCGCGAACTTGAGCTTGCGGCGGAAACCGAAACCGCGCGCCTTCGGACACTCTGGCAGAGCGAGGGCGTTCCCGATCTCTGGTTCTGCTACCATCCCTATTACAAGGCGCCCGACCTTCTCGGGCCCGGGCTTTCGGACGAATTTTCCATTCCCTATGCGACGGCGGAAGCGTCATACTCGATGCGGCGGAATGAGGGTGTCGGCGCGATTGCCCAGCGCCATGTTCTTGCGGGGATTTCGCAAGCTGCCGTCAACATCTGCCTGACGCGCCGCGACCGCGGCGGCCTTCTTGAAGCCGCTCCCTCATGCCGCCACGCGATGCTTGCGCCGTTCATCGACGCTGCGCCGTTCATCGACGCTGCGCCGTTCATTGAGAGCAAGCCATCAGCCGATGCCCCCTGCCGGCTCGTCGTGGTCGCGATGATGCGCAGCGGCGACAAGATGAATAGCTACCGCATGCTGGCGCAGGCGCTGACGCGTGTTGCCGCCGCCGCCTGGACCTTGACGATCGTCGGCGACGGACCTTGCCGCGACGAGGTCATGGGGGCCTTTGCGACTTTGCCTCCCGAGCGATTGATGTGGCTTGGCGAAAAGGATGCAGCCGACCTGCCGGATATTCTTGCCAGCACTGATCTCTACGTGTGGCCCGGCTGCGGCGAGGCTTACGGGCTTGCCTATCTCGAAGCGCAGGCCGCAGGCCTGCCGGTCGTTGCGCAACGAACGGCCGGCGTGCCGGAAGTTGTGAGAGACGGTGAGACCGGGCTGCTGACGCGGGACGGGGATATCGGCGCCTATGCGGCGGCGATGCGCGACCTGATCGAGGATCCGGCCGGCCGCAAGCGATTGGGCGCAGCCGCCCGACGGTTCGTTCATCAGGAGCGCTCGTTTCCGGCAGCCGCCCGACGGCTTCGCTCGATTTTCGATGAATTTCTGGAGACGCAGAAATGACCGAGGAAATCCATTGGCAGCGCCTTGCTGCGGAGCTCGATCGCCTTGAAGCGTCGGGACGGCCGGTGGATTTCTGGCTGCGTGACGACGACGCAGCCGAGCCGACGCGGGCGCTCGATCGGCTGCTGTCGCTGGTCGACCGACACGCTCTTCCGGTCGTTCTGGCCGTTCCGCCCGCCCAGACCGGCGAAGCGCTCGCACGCCGCCTGGGCGGGCTCGCAGATGTCAGCATTGCCGTGCACGGGTGGGCGCATCGCAATCATGCGCCGCCCGCGGAAAAGAAGCAGGAGCTTGGCGCGCACCGGCCGCGCGGCACGGTGCTCCACGAACTCGAGCTCGGCTATGACCGCCTGCGGACGCTCTTCCCGGGCGGCTTCGTGCCGATGCTCGTTCCCCCGTGGAACCGGATCGACAACACGCTTCTCGACGGCTTGCCCGACATCGGTTTCAAGGTGCTCTCGGTCTTCGGGCCGGAGAAACCATCGCCGTTCAAGCTCGTCAACACGCATGTCGATGTCATGGATTGGCGCGGGACGCGCGGTTGCCGCGACCATGCACTGATCGTCTCCGACATCATTGCGAGGCTTCGGCAGGTGACCGGCGACGTCGAGGAGAGAGCGGAGCAGAAGGGCCGCACGATCGGCGTGCTGACGCATCACCTCGTTCACGACGAGGGCGTCTGGACATTCCTCGAAAAGCTCTTTGCGGCGACCAGCGGACATCCGGCCTGCCGTTGGCTTGCCGGCCGCGAGATTACAGCTCGATGATCTGTCCGTCGCGGGCGGCAAAGGCGCCGGCGAACGTCGCCTGAACGTCGCGTTCCATCGCGGCCAGCGCCTCGTCGGTGCGGGACGGATCGTGATGGAACATGGCGAGATGCTTGACACCGGCGGCCATCGCCAGCCGGGCGCCATGCATGCCGGTCGAGTGCCCAAAGCCCTGAAAATGATCCATCTCGCTTTCGAGATAGGTGCAGTCGTAGACCATCAGATCACAGCCGGCGATCAGATCGAGAACCGTGGGATCGAGAATGCCGGGCTCGTGCTCGGTGTCGTAGACGAGTGCGACGGCGCGCCCGTTCCATTCGACGCGGTACCCGACACAGCCGCCCGGATGCCTGAGGCTTGCCGTGCGGACCGTGATTCCCGCCCGTGGCGTCAGCACGTCACCGGGTTTGAAATCCAGGCCGTCGAGGCTTGCCTGACAGATATCCGGGTCCACTGGGAACCACGGTGGGCGCATAAAGTCGCGGATCATTTCCTTCGTGGTCATCGTGCCGTGCAGATGGCCGGACCAGAAGCGTACCGAGTTCTGACACTTGTAGATCGGCTTGAAATAGGGAAGGCCGATGATGTGGTCATAGTGGCTGTGGGTGAAGAAAAGGTCGAATTGGTCGATGCCTTCGGCGATCAGCGAGTAACCGGCCTCGCGCAGCCCAGACCCCGCATCGAAGAGCAAAACATCCTTGCCGCATCGAACCTCGATGCAGGATGTATTTCCCCCATAGGCGACGTATTGTTGGCCGGATACCGGCAAACTTCCTCTTACGCCCCAGAACCGCACTCGAAAGTTGTCGTCACGCATTCAGTTTCGGCTTCACTACGCACGCTCGGACCATTTTGATCCTTGTGTGACTGTTAAACAAGCACAATGGCCACACCCCTGCAATGCCATGGGATATTATTTGGAAAGTAACCTTAGCGTCGCCAAGGGCGCCCGGTTGGAAATCGTCCGACGGAACCGCATTTCAACGGGGGGGCGCCGGATCGATGGCGAGGCCATAGCAGCAGCACATGAAACTTTTCCTTGCGCTGTTACGTGGATTATTTATCGAACGCAGTAACGTAGGGAACAGGTCACATGGTTGAGGCAACAGACGGGCGGTTCTATGACAGCGTACCTCTCTTCGATGCGTTCGAAGGGGTCGCGGACGAGGCGAATTATCGTCCGCTGCCGGACGGCTGGCTTCTCGCCGTTGCCGACATCGTCAACTCCACCGGCGCGATCGCCGAAGGCCGCTATAAAACTGTGAATATGGCAGGCGCCAGCGTCATTTCGGCGTTGATGAACGCGCTCGAAGAAAAGTCGATGCCCTTTGTTTTCGGGGGGGACGGCGCGCTCGCCGTGCTGCCGGCGCCGATGGCGGACCGCGCACGCGCCGCACTCGCCGCCGTGAAGACCTGGGTCGCTGAGGAGCTCGGGCTCGAATTGCGCGCCGCCCTGGTGCCGGTCAGCGATATCCGCGCCAACGGCCTCGATATGCGCGTCGCCCGCTTCAAGGCGAGCGAAGAGGTTTCCTACGCGATGTTTGCGGGAGGTGGCGCCAGTTGGGCCGAAGCGGCGATGAAGGCGGGACGCTATCCCGTCGGCGCCGCGACGGCTGGCAGCCGGCCTGACCTCACCGGGCTTTCCTGTCGCTGGAACCCGATCGAGTCCCGCCACGGCGCTATAGCCTCGATCATCGCCGTGCCGGGGCCTAAGGGCAATGGACCGGAGTTTCAGGCGTTGATCGCCGACATTGTCGCATTGGCCGAGGAGGAAGAACGCAACGGCCATCCTGTTCCCGAACTTGGGCCGAGGCCACGTTTCTCCTTCAAGGGTATTGAAGCCGAGACGCGGGCCGTGGCACCGAAAGGACGGCGCTTTCTCGCCCGTTGCTTCATCACCGTGCAGACGCTGGTGCTGTTTGTCTGCCTCAGGATGGGCTGGAATCTTGGATCCTTCGACACGAGCCGCTACCGCCGCGACCTCGCCGACAACACGGATTTCCGCAAGTTCGATGACGGGCTGAAAATGACGATCGACATCAGTGCCGAACGGCTCGAACGAATCGAGACGAGGTTAAGGCAGGCAGAGGCGGCGGGTGTCGGGCACTATGGCTTGCATCAACAGGATTCGGCGCTGATGACCTGCATCGTGCCGACGCCGATGACGCGGGATCACATGCATTTCGTCGACGGCGCGTCGGGCGGCTACGCAGTGGCGGCAAGCAAGCTCAAGGCCGCGCTGGCGCGCGTGCAGGCCGCATAGCCAACACGCGCGGGATGCCGCGCCTCGTGGCCCAAGACGGGCTCGCGCCGGGTCAAGCCTTGACGATATGTTCGCCGGTCAGTCTGTTGCGGTAGAACACGTTGCGCGTATCGACGATGAGCGAGGCGGAAGCGGCAAGGGCCGCGTAATCCACCTGGTCGTGATCGGTGGCAATCAGCACGGCATCGAATGTCGCGACTGTTTGTGCGTCGAGCGTCACCGATCGCCGGCCCTTCAAAGCACCGTGTTCGCGTGTCGGTGGGATCTCGGCGACGTAGGGGTCGTGATAGGAAGTGCGTCCGCCGCGCTCTTCGATCAACTCGATCAAGCGCAGCGACGGGCTTTCGCGAATATCCGGAACATTCTTCTTGTAGGCGAGGCCGACGACGAGGACGTTGGAACGGCTGAGCGCCTTGCCAGCCTTGCGGTCGAGTGCCTCGGCGAGGCGGCTGACCACATGGCGCGGCATGGCCGAGTTGATCTCGCCGGCAAGCTCGATGAAGCGCGTCGGCAGCTCGTATTCCCGCGACTTCCAGGTGAGGTAGAAGGGGTCGATCGGGATGCAGTGGCCGCCAAGCCCCGGTCCGGGGTAGAACGGCATGTAGCCGAACGGCTTGGTCTTCGCCGCTTCGATCACTTCCCAGACGTCGATGCCCATGGCCTCGTAGACGATCTTCAATTCGTTAACGAGGGCGATGTTGACCGAGCGGAAGATGTTCTCGGTGAGCTTCACGGCCTCCGCCGTGGCGTTGGAGGAGACCGGCACGACGGTTTTCACCACGGCTGCATAGAACCGTTCCATCAGGGCCGAAGCCTGCGGTCCATCGCCGGCGACGACCTTTGGAATGCTGACCGTTTCGTAGGTCGGATTGCCGGGATCCTCACGTTCCGGCGAAAAGCCGACGAAGAAGTCGCTGCCGGACTTGAGCCCGGTTTCCTCGAGGATGGTGCGCACGACGCCGTCGGTTGTCCCGGGATAGGTGGTCGATTCCAGGACGACGAGTTGGGCGGGCCTGAGGGTCGCCGCGATCGCGCGTGACGTCTTTTCGACGAAGGAAAGATCCGGGTCGCGGTGTTTGGTAAGCGGCGTCGGCACGCAGATGATGATGACGTCGCAGTCCGCCAGTTTTTGAAAGTCCGTCGTCGAGCGGAAGCGGCCGGCACCGCTCTCTTTTGCGAGCGCGGCGTCCGATACGGCGGCGATGTAGGACTTGCCCGCGTCGAGCGCGACGATCTTGGTGGGGTCGATGTCGAATCCAATGACGGCAAAACCTGCGCGAGCAGCGGCGATGGCGAGCGGCAGGCCGACATAGCCGAGACCGATGACGCCGACCTTGGCGCTCGAGGCGGAGATGGACGAGAGCAGGCTTTCGAAATGAGGTGAGGTCAAGTTTGCTTTCCGGATCTCGTGGACAGACGCGTGGCGCCGCGCGAACATGTCGTGGTTTGTTGGAGAGAAACAAGTCCCAAGTCAAGCGAGGCACTGCGTCACGCCGAAGGACAGGCCTTTGAGCCCTTTATCAAAACATCATGCGAGAAAAACTTTGCCCGGCCTCTGGAAATCGCCGGGTGGCATCAATATCTGCACCATATAAGTGCCGCATTCCGGGTGCCTGCACGTCATCGACGCCGGAATCGGTTGGAGCATTTTCTTAACGGGCACGGCTCATCATCATCCACCGCGAACATGGACCGGCAATTTGCCGGGGCGTTCGTCGTCTCCGGATGCTGACGCGGGACGGTCTGTCATGGTGAGGACGCGAAATGGCCCCGACGAACGACAACGTATCCGAAATCCTCATCGACAAGGTTGCCGACTGGCTGATGCGGACGTCGCTCAGCGACGCGCCGCTGGAAACGATCGTCAAAGGCTTTTGCGAGCGGCTCGCTGCCGCCGGCCTGCCGCTGATGCGCGTCCATCTTTCCTTTTCGATGTTGCATCCGCTTTATGATGCGCTTGGTTTTACCTGGATCCGCGGCAAGGGCGTCGAGGTAAGCGGCCTTCGGCACGAAGAACTGGCGCTCAATCCCGAGCGTTTCCTGCAGAGCCCCTACTACTATCTGCTCAACAACAATCTCGAGCATATCCGGCGGCGTCTTTACCAGGATACGCCGTCCGAGTTCCCGATCTTCGACGATCTCAAGGAGATGGGCGCCACGGACTATCTGGCCTTCATGCAATCGCTCGGCGCCGATTCGGGGCATGGCATGGTCGGATCCTGGACGACGGACCGCCATGGCGGCTTCACCGATGATGTGATCGGGGCGTTGCTCAAGCTTCAGCACCACCTAGCGGTCGCCGCGAAGATGGCGGTGCTCGGAAAGCTCGCCGACAATATGCTGACCACCTATCTCGGCTCCAGCGCCGGCCGGCGCGTGATGAGCGGCCAGGTCCGCCGCGGCGACGGCGAAACCGTGCGCGCGATCCTGGTCATGGCCGACATGCGTCGCTCGACGATGCTGGCGGAGAAGGAGGGGCGGCAGTCCTATATCGAGACGCTGAACACCTATTTCGACGCGATCGCCGCGCCCTTCAATCGCAATGGCGGCCACATCTTGAGCTTCGTCGGCGACGGGTTCATCGCCGTCTATCCGTGTGGGCGCCATAAGGAACCGTCCGAATTTGCCGCCCGCGAGGCCTTTGCAGCCGTGCGCGCAGCAACGGCGCGCATGGAGATGCTGAACGGCGAACGGCGCAAGCAATCCCGCGACTCGATCGGCTACGGCATCGGGCTGCATGTCGGCAACGTGATGTTCGGCAATGTCGGGCTGCGCGACCGGCTGACCTTCTCCGCCTTCGGCTCGGCCGTTAACGAAGTGCAGCGGTTGCAGAACCTCACCAAGAAATATGCGCATAGCGTCGTCGCCAGCGAGGCCTTCGTCAATTACTGCGGCGGAGATTGGACGGCGCTCGGCCAGGAAAAACTGCGCGGAGTGCGGCAGAAATTCACGATTCTCTACCCCAACGATGCAGCGTTGCTTGCCAGAGCAGATGAGCGCTTCGACGATGTGTTGCAGGATGGACTTTCCGAGGCGGAACATGTCATGCTGCTTCACCGCAATACTCGTCCGCTTCAGCCGCCGCGCGGCCTTATCGACAAGATGCTTCAATAGGGGGAAGAATGTTCCGAGCCGTGTTTGTCGCCGCCAGCATCGCCATGGCCGGAGGCGCGATGGCGCAGCCGTGGGAAAGCAAACTTTCAGACGGCTTCGAGGGACAGAACTTCGCACCCGAAGGCGGGCTCTACTATCGCGATAACTTCGAGCAGAGTGCGGGCACGGTGGAATTTCAAAACCAAGTGACGCACACCGGCAAAGGCGCACTCAAATTGAGCGTCGTTCCGACCTGTCCGGATTCCCTCGACGGTTGTAGCGAGCGAGCCGAGATCTGGGAGAAGACGGCGCTGCGCGTGCCCTACGACCAGGGGGTCTGGTATGGTTTCGCGGTCAAGTTCGCCGATCCGGTCCCGAAGGAGGATCATCGCTATCTGATCGCCCAATGGAAGCGTGAGATCGATCCCGGCGCCGAAGGTGATTTCAGTCCGTTCCTTGCTTTACGCCTCGAGGCGGGCAAGCTCTTCGTCACGGTGGAGACGAATTACATCGCGCCGCTGTCATCCGGCCCGGAAGGTACGCCGGCGAGCTGCAAACCTGGCGAAATCCCCGTGTGGGGGCGGCCTAGCGTCAACCAGATGCGTATGCTGGTCGCCGCCGACAGCAACTGGAAACCGGAAGACGGCAGTCTGTTCAACGCCTGCACAGATGCCATCAAGGTGACGAACCATGGCAACCCGCTGCCCGATCCGAAGTCCGGCTGGATCGACTTCGCGATCTACACGCTGCCGGGGGCCGGTGGCACGGGACGCATCGAACTCTTCGCCAACGGCAAGCCGATCATCACGGTGGCGGGGCATGTCGGCCACGCCGACAAGGGGCTCGGCAAGAACCAGTACTTCAAGTTCGGCCCCTATCGAGCTGCCGATACGACCGACTGGACGCTGTTTTATGACGACTTCCGCCGCTCGCCGAATTGCGCCGACGTGCTGAAGGGCGGGACGTGCCCCGCGCTCTAACCAACTGAAGATGCACGAGGCAATGCTCCGGTTGCAGTTGGCCATGCTGGACAGCCCTCTGAAGCTGCGCTAGTCTTTTTTTAGAGGCGGCGGATAAAAAGCAATGAGGGAAGCGTGCTGCTATGACATCTGGGGCGGACCTGCTTCGAGTTGAAGGTCTGCGGATCACATTCTCGGTGCTTGGCGGCGAAGTTCAAGCCGTCAATAATGCGAATTTCAGGATTTTGTCCGGCAAGGTCACGGCGCTCGTTGGCGAGTCGGGATCGGGCAAGTCGGCAATCAGCCAGGCGGTGATGGGCATCTTGCCCAACGTCGCCAGGGTTGGTGGCAAAATTCTGTTCAACGATCCCACCACGGCGGCAAAGCCCATCGACCTGCTTTCGCTGGAGCGGGAAGGTGATGAGATACGTAGCCTGCGCGGCACGCGTATCAGCAAGATCTTTCAGGAGCCGATGACGTCGTTGTCGCCGCTCCATACGATCGGAAACCAGATTTCCGAGGTGCTGAAGATCCACACGGATGCGGAAAAGGCTGAACGCCGGGCACGGACCGAGGAACTGCTCGGCTATGTTGGCTTTGCCAATCCGAAGCGCGCCTACGAAATGTATCCGTTCGAGCTTTCCGGCGGCATGCGCCAGCGCGCGATGATTGCTATGGCGCTGATCTGCCGACCGGCCCTCTTGATCGCCGACGAGCCGACAACTGCGCTCGACGTGACCGTACAGGCGCAGATCCTTAAACTTCTGCGCGAGCTTCAAGTGAAGCTCAATATGGCAATGCTGCTGATCACGCACGACCTCGGCGTCGTCGCCAACATGGCCGACGAGGTTGTGGTGATCTATCATGGGCAGATCGTCGAGGCGGGCCCTGTCGAGGCCATCTTCCGCAACCCGCAGCATCCCTATCTTAAGGGCCTGATGGCCGCCGTTCCGCATTTCGACATGAAGCCCGGCGAACGGCTGAAGGCGCTGCGCGAAGTGCCGGTCAAGGCCGGGTCAGTGCTTGGGACTTCGGTGGCAAACCGGCGCGCCGGCCCACAGGTGCTGCTGTCCGTCCGTAACCTCTCGAAGACATATGGAACGCGAAAATCGTCCTGGTTTGGTGGCGGCGAAAGTTCTCATCACCGCGCCGTCGATGATGTCAGCTTTGATATCCGCCGCGGTGAATGCCTCGGCCTCGTCGGCGAGAGCGGCTGCGGCAAGACGACCGTCAGCAAGATCCTAATGCGGGCGGTAACGCCGGACACCGGCTCGGTGACTTTCGACAACGGCGAAGGTCCGGTCGATGTGCTGAAGGCTCAAGGCGACGAACTGAAGGCGCTCCGGTCGAAGATCCAGATGGTGTTTCAGGACCCGGTTTCGTCGCTTTCCCCGCGCATGACCGTCAAGAACATTCTCAGCGAGCCCCTGGAGATCCATGGGCGCGGAACGGGCAAATCGCGCGTCGAGACCGTGCGCGAGCTGCTGCAAGCCGTCGGACTCGACCAGCGCTTCATCAACCGCTATCCCCACAGTTTCTCGGGCGGGCAGCGTCAACGCATCGGCATTGCCCGGGCTCTCGCGCTGGTGCCGGAACTGCTGATCTGCGACGAGCCGGTATCGGCGCTCGACGTTTCCGTTCAGGCGCAAATCCTCAACCTTCTCAAGGATTTGCAGAAAGAACTGGGACTGACCTGTCTGTTCATCTCGCACAACCTCGCGGTCGTGGATTACATGGCGGACCGCATTGCCGTCATGTGCGCCGGGCGCATCGTCGAGCTTGCGCCGCGCGAGGTGCTGATGCGCAAGCCGGTTCATCCCTATACCAAGTCGCTGTTGGCGGCCGTTCCCTATCCGGATCTCGATCGGCCGCTCGACTTTGACAGGCTGAAGGACAGCGAAGGATCGGATATGCGGCGCTGGGGACCGCAGTTCCGCGTCGACGACGCTGGCGACACGCTCATCCCCGCCGATCTCGGTGGCGACCACTTCGTGCTGGCGCGCCGGTCCGTGGATGCAAGGGAGTTACGGCCATGATCACCCGCCGAACTGTACTGGCATTGCTTGCAACCGTGGCATTTCCCGTGCGGCTCCTGGCTGCTGGGAGTGAACCGGCGTTTCTTGAAAAGCTGATTGCCGACGGCAAGCTTCCGCCGGTGAACGAGCGCTTGCCCAAGACGCCGCGTGTCATCAACGTCGCGGCGCTGGGGCGCACGCCCGGCAAGCATGGCGGTATCGTGACGATGATCATCGGCAGTGCCAAGGACATCCGGCTCATGACCGTCTACGGCTATGCCCGACTGGTCGGCTATGATGAAACGCTGAAGCTCGAAGCGGATGTCCTCGAAAGCTACGAGACGGTAGAGGACCGCATCTTCACCTTCCACCTGAGAGAAGGGCACAAGTGGTCCGACGGGACACCGCTCACGACCGAGGACTTCCGCTATTGCTGGGACGATGTGCTCAACAACGAGAAGCTGAGCCCCGCCGGTTTGCCGACTGCGCTGGTGATGGACGGCGAAGCCGGAAAGTTCGAAGTCATCGACGAACGAACCGTTCGCTATACGTGGTCGACGCCGAACCCGGACTTCCTGCAGAAGCTCGCCGCACCGCAGCCGCTGGTGGTGGCGGTGCCTTCAGCCTATCTCAAGCAGTTCCACGAGAAATATCAGGAAGAAGACAAGCTCAAGGCTTTGATGAAGGAGCAGCGCGTCAAGAAGTGGAGCCAGCTCCATATGCGCATGGCTCGCTCCTATCGCCCTGAGAATCCTGAGCTTCCGACGCTCGATCCATGGCGCAACACGACGTCGCTTCCTGCCGAACAGTTCATCTTTGAGCGCAACCCCTACTTCCACCGCGTCGACGAGAACGGGTTGCAGCTTCCCTATATCGACAAGTTCGTGCTCAACGTCAGCTCGTCGGCGCTGATCCCGGCGAAGACGGGCACGGGTGAAAGCGACCTTCAGGCGACGGGCATCGACTTCGTCGACTATACTTTCCTCAAGGATTCCGAGAAGCGGTACCCGGTCAAGGTACTGCTGTGGAAGAAGACGCAAGGCTCGCGCCTGGCGCTGTTGCCGAACCTCAACTGCTCCGACACGGTCTGGCGGTCGTTGCTGCAGGATGTGCGGGTTCGCCGTGCGCTCTCGCTGGCCATCGACCGCACCGAGATCAACAAGGCAGTCTTCTACGGCTTGACCAAGGAGAGCGCCGACACGGTTCTGCCGGACAGCCCGCTGTTCCGTCCGGAGTTCGCCAACGCTTGGGTGGCCCACGATCCAGCTCAAGCCAATGCACTGCTCGACGAAGCGGGCCTGACGCAACGCGATAGTGACGGCATTCGCGTCCTGCCCGATGGCAGGGCCGCGCAAATCGTCGTGGAAACGGCCGGCGAAAGCACGCTCGAGACGGACGTGCTGCAGCTCGTCACCGACTACTGGCAGAAGGTCGGGATATCGCTTTTCATCCGCACCTCGCAGCGCGACACGTTCCGCAGCCGTGCTGTCGGCGGCGAGATCGTCATGTCGATGTGGTTCGGGCTCGACAACGGCGTTCCGACCCCGGGCATGAACCCGGGGCAACTGGCGCCGACGGCCGACGACCAGCTGCAATGGCCGGTCTGGGGGCTCAACTACCTGTCCCATGGCGAAATGGGCCAGCCGCCGGATCTGCCTGCCGCTGTCGAACTGACGGAGCTGTTGCAACGCTGGCGGCATTCGGCTGAAGACGCCGAGCGCACGGAGATTTGGACCCGCATGCTGTCGATCTACACAGACCAGGTCTTCTCGATCGGTATCGTCAACGCCTCGCTACAGCCGATCCTCGTGGCGAAGAAGCTGCGGAATGTGCCGGAAACGGGGCTCTACGGCTTCGATCCCACGTCCTATTTTGGTGTTTACAAAACCGATACCTTCTGGATCGAGCAGGAAGCCTGACATGCTGCGATATATTCTCTGGCGTATCGCAGCGATGGTTCCAACCCTCCTCATCATATCGGCTCTTGTCTTCACCATCATCGAACTGCCGCCCGGCGACTACTTCGAGAGCTATGTCTCCGAGATCAAGGCGCAGGGCGAAGGCGTCGACATGGAGCAGATCGAGGCGCTGAGGAAGGAGTACGGCTTCGACCAGCCACCGGTCCTGCGCTACGTCTACTGGTTCGGCGGCATGCTGCAGGGCGATTTCGGCTATTCCTTCGAATACGAACTGCCGGTCAGCGCCGTCGTCGGCGACCGTCTGTGGCTGACGATCCTCGTCTCCTTCGTCACCATCATCTTCACCTGGCTGATCGCCTTTCCGATCGGCATCTATTCCGCGACCCACCAGTATAGCTGGGGCGATTACGGCCTGTCGCTGGTGGGCTTGATCGGCATTGCCATTCCGAATTTCATGCTGGCGCTGATCCTGATGTATTTCGCCAATATCTGGTTCGGGATTTCGATCGGCCACCTGATGGACCAGCAGTATCTGGCCGAGCCGATGAGCTGGGCCAAGGCGAAGTCTATCCTCGAACATATCTGGATCCCCGTCGTCATCGTCGGCGCGGCGGGCACGGCCGGCATGATCCGGCGTCTGCGCGCAAATCTGCTCGACGAGCTGCAGAAGCAGTATGTCGTAACGGCCCGCGCAAAGGGCCTTTCGCCGATGCGCACGCTGGTCAAATACCCTCTGCGCATGGCGTTGAACTTCTTCATATCGGATATCGGCTCGATCCTGCCGGCGATCATTTCCGGCGCTGAAATCACCGCGATCGTGTTGTCACTGGAAACCACCGGGCCGATGCTGATCAAGGCCCTGCAAAGCCAGGACATGTATCTCGCCGGTTCGTTCCTGATGTTCCTCGCCTTCCTAACCGTGATCGGCGTGCTGATTTCCGATATCGCGCTCGCCATTCTCGATCCTCGAATTCGGCTGCAAGGCAGGAGCACCAAGTGACGTCATTTCTTCCGGCGCCCGGCGAGCCCTTGCCGCATTACGTATCGACTGCTCCCTTCGATCCCTATTCCGTCGAGGCGATGACCGACGAGCAGGTGCGCGTCAACCAGGCTTCCCAGCTTCGCCTGATGTGGTGGAAATTCCGCCGCCACAGGCTCGCGCTCGTCTCCGGCATCTTTCTCGCGGTGTTCTACTTCACGATCGTCGTCTCTGAGTTTCTGGCGCCTTACAACCTGCATACCCGCAACATGGATTACATCTACGCACCGCCGCAGGCGGTGCACCTGTTCCATGAGGGCCAGTTCGTCGGTCCCTTCGTCTATGGACGGACCATGACGCTGGATATGGAAACGCTGAAGCGCAACTATGCCGACGATGTCACGGACGTGCAGCGACTGCGTTTCTTCTGCCGGGGCGACAGCTATCGTTTCTGGGGCCTGTTCGACAGCAACGTGCATCTCGTTTGCCCGGCGAAGGACGGTCAGGCGTTCTTCCTGGGGACGGACCGTCTCGGTCGCGACGTGTTGTCGCGCATCATTTACGGTGCCCGAATTTCGCTGACGATCGGCCTGCTCGGCATCACCGTCAGTTTCGTGCTCGGCATCGTCATCGGTGGCCTTGCGGGTTATCACGGCGGCGTCTTCGATCTCGTCGTCCAGCGCGTCATCGAAGTCCTGCAGTCTATCCCGAGCATCCCGCTCTGGCTGTCGCTCGCAGCGATCATGCCGGCGACCTGGAGTCCGATCCTGATCTATCTGGCGATCACGATCATCCTTGGCCTCCTGGACTGGACGGGGCTTGCGCGCGCGGTGCGCTCGAAACTGCTGGCGCTGCGCGAGGAGGATTATGTGCTTGCGGCCCAGTTGATGGGCGCAAAGAGCAGCCGCATCATCGGCCGGCATCTCGTGCCTGGCTTCATGTCGCATCTGATCGCCACTGCGACGATCTCGATCCCCGGCATGATCCTCGGCGAGACGGCTCTGAGCTTCCTCGGTCTCGGTCTTAGACCCCCCATCACCAGTTGGGGCATTCTCTTGACGGAGGCCAAGAGCGTCAGCGTTATTGCTTTCTACCCCTGGCTCCTATTTCCCACAATTCCGGTCATTCTTGTGATTTTGGCGTTCAACTTCTTAGGAGATGGGTTGCGTGACGCAGCCGATCCCTACAAATGAAGCCCGATTTGAAGCTGACAACCAGTCAGCGCCAAACGGTTCATTGATCCTGAGCGAAAGGTTTCTTGCATGATGCGGCGCTTTGAAGATGCCCGGATCCTCATGTATAGCCATGATACGTTCGGGCTTGGGCACCTCCGGCGGTGCCGCACGATCGCGCATTCCCTGGTGGAAGACTACCGCGGTCTGAACATCCTGATCATCTCCGGCGCGACGATCGCCGGTGCGTTCGACTACCGTGCGCGCGTCGACTTCGTGAAGATTCCGAGCGTCATCAAGCTGCACAATGGCGACTACACCTCGCTCGACCGTCATATCGAGCTCGACGAGACGCTGAAGATGCGTCAGGCAATCATTCGCCACACAGCCGAGACCTTCAAGCCGGACATCTTCATCGTCGACAAGGAGCCGATGGGCCTGCGCGGCGAGGTAGAGGAGACGCTGACCTATCTGAAGGCGCATGGCACGACGCTGGTCTTGGGCTTGCGCGAGGTCATGGATGCGCCGCATCTGCTGGAAGCGGAGTGGAAGCGGCGCGACACCATGCGCAAGATCGAGCAGTATTACGATACGATCTGGGTTTATGGCCCGCCGGATTTTTACGATCCGCTGACCGAGCTCGAAGTGCCGCCGGCTGTCCGCGACCGGATGAATTTCGTAGGCTTCCTGCAGCGCAGCGTTCCGCGGGAAGAACTGCCGGGCCACAAGCCGCAGGGCGATTATATCCTGGTCACCACGGGGGGCGGCGGCGACGGTGCGGACCTGATCCACGACGTCATCCACGCTTACCAGCAGGACCCGGAGCTTACGCACAATGCGTTGATCGTGCTCGGGCCCTATATGCCGGTCAAGAAGCGGGAAAAGCTGATCCGCAAGGGCAGCAAGATCCCCTATATCAAGATCATCGAGTTCGACAATCGCATGGAAGAGCTCATCGCCGGCGCAAAGGGCGTCGTCGCCATGGGCGGCTACAACACCTATTGCGAAATCCTCTCCTTCGACAAGCCGGCGCTGATCGTGCCGCGCATCCAACCGCGCGAGGAGCAGTTGATCCGCGCCCGCCGCGCGGCCGAGCTTGGGCTCATCGAAATGCTGTTGCCGGACGAAGCGGACGATCCGCTGCGGTTGGCGGCGGCGCTGAAGGCGCTGCCGTCCCGGGCGCCGCCTTCGAAAAGCACCGCCAACGGCTTGCGGCTGGAAGGGCTCGTGCATATCTCCGAGATCGTTGGTCGGTGGCTCGACCGGCCGTCGAGCGACCACTTGAATATCGTGAAGAAATCGAGCTGAAGCATTGCCGACAGATCGCAAGATTGCAGTCGTGCTGAAGGGCTATCCGCGTCTTTCGGAAACCTTCATCGCGCAGGAACTGCTTGGCCTTGAGCGGGCCGGACTAGATCTCGTACTGATCTCGCTTCGCCGTCCGACCGACGGCAAACGTCATCCGGTGCATGACGAGATTCGTGCCGATGTTCACTATCTGCCCGAATATCTGCATGAAGAGCCGCTGCGGGTGCTGCGCGGTCTCGTGCGTTCCCTGCCGAAGCCGGGTTTCTGGCCGGCATTCGGGCTCTTTCTGAAAGACCTGCGCCGCGATTTCAGCCGCAACCGCTTTCGCCGGTTCGGGCAGGCGGTCGTGCTCGCTTCGGAATGGCCGGGCAATCCGCGCTGGCTGCATGCGCATTTCATCCATACGCCTGCTTCGGTGACCGCCTATGCCAGCGTGATCGCCGCTACGCCCTGGACCTGCTCGGCGCATGCCAAGGACATCTGGACGTCGCCGGACTGGGAGCTTTCCGAAAAGCTTGGCCGGGCGCGCTGGACGGTCACCTGCACGCGCATGGGCTACGAACATCTGAAGAGCCTGACGAGCGAAAAGGCGAGGGTGCATCTGAGCTACCACGGCCTTGATCTTGATCGTTTCCCTTGTTTCGAGGCCACGCATTCTGACCGCAATGGTTCCGACCCTTCGGATCCCGTCCGCATCGTCAGCGTCGGCCGCGCCGTCGACAAGAAGGGCTACGACGTCTTGCTGAAGGCACTCTCGCTGTTGCCGGCGGACCTTCATTGGCGGTTCGAGCATATCGGTGCCGGTGAACTGACCAGCACGCTCAAGAGGCTTGCGGCCGAGCTTGGCGTTTCCGACAGGGTTGCCTGGAAGGGTGCGCTCGACCAGACCGACGTGCTGGCGCATTACCGGACGAGCGATATCTTCGCGCTTGCCTGCCGGATCACCGCCGACGGCGATCGCGACGGGTTGCCCAACGTGCTTGTCGAAGCGTCGAGCCAACGGCTGCCGTGTGTCTCGACGGCGATTTCCGGCGTTCCGGAACTTCTCATCGATGGCGAGAACGGCAGGGTCGTCCCGTCGGAAGACCCGCAGGCGCTTGCACGGGCCCTGGAGCAACTCATCCGAGATCCCGCGCTCCGTCACGGCCTGGGCGGTGCGGCGGAGCGGAAGGTCCGCGCGCAATTCGATCACCACACCAGTATCGATCAGCTTGCCGGGCTGTTTGCCAGCGAATGGAGAGCCGCGTGATGCGTGCGCGCCGTGTCTTTTTCTACGTGCAGCATCTCCTCGGCATCGGCCATCTGGCGCGGGCGAGCCGGATCGCGAGCGCCCTTGCCGCCAGGGGCTTCGAGGTGACCGTCGTGACCGGCGGCAGCCCGGTTCCGGGATTCCCGGGGAGTGACGTAATGCATGTGGCCCTTCCGCCGGTGCTCGCCGGCGACAAGGGCTTTTCCGGCCTTGCCGACAGCGAGGGAAATCCGGTGAGCGACGCCTTCAAGGATCGGCGCCGGGAGCTGTTGATCGAGGCGTACCTTGAATGCGATCCCGATATCGTCATCTTCGAAGCCTTCCCTTTCGGCCGCCGCCAGATGCGTTTCGAGCTGATGCCCTTGCTCGAGGTGATCGAAAGGCAGACCCCAAGACCCCTCGTTGCCGCTTCGCTTAGGGACATCCTGCAGGAGCGGACGAAACCCGGCCGCGCCGAGGAGACACTCGACGTCGTCAGGGCGTATTTCGACCTCGTGCTCGTGCATGGGGACCCTGCCTTCGCGCGACTCGAAGAGACCTATCCCTATGCGGCCGAGATCGAGGACAAGGTCGCCTATACGGGCCTCGTGGCGGGGCCGACACCGGACGCTCCGACGGAAACGTTCGACGTACTCGTTTCGGCCGGTGGCGGTGCGGTGGGCAAGGAACTGATCGGCGCGGCGTTGCAGGCGGCGAGCTTGCTGCCGCGCGAGCTGCAATGGTGCCTAGTCACGGGGCCAAACCTGCCGCAGCAGGACTATGACGCCTTGCAAGCTGCCGCGCCCGGCAACGTGCAGCTCTTCCGCTTCCGCAAGGATTTCGCGAGCCTGCTTTCGGGCGTGCGGCTTTCGGTTTCTCAGGCCGGCTACAACACGGTCTGCGACATCATCCGCGCCGGTTGCGGATCCCTGCTGATCCCCTTCGTCGCCGGCGGCGAAACCGAGCAGTCGACCCGGGCGGAACGGCTCGAAAAGCTCGGCCTTGCCGGCGTTCTGCCGGAGGCCGAGGTGACGCCCGAGAGGTTGGCGCGCGATGTCGAAGCGATGCTGGCGCGACCGAAGCCGAACATTCCGCCGCTGGATCTGGACGGCGCGATGAAGACCGCCGAAATCCTGGAAGGACGCACGGCTCTTTGATCGGTCTCCGCGCGCGGGCGCGACTTCTGTGAACGTGTGGCGGGTTTGCGGTGCTATTCGACAGACAGATAGCTCGCTTCGCTGCGGCGCCCCAGCCGCCCTCAGACCGTGCCGATCAGCATGAAGCGGGTATATTTTTTCGTCGGCAGCGCGCCGGCAAATTCGACCGTCGAAAGCGCCGCCTGTTTCGTGAACTCCTCGACGGAGGCCACGCAATTGATATGGGTGGGCTCGCTGAAATAGTTGTTGGATTGCAAGAGGACGCGCGTGCCAGCGGGAATGCGATCGAGCCACGACCTCAGATCGGCGATGTGTTCGCAGCTCGTGTTGATGACCAGGTCGGCCCCAAGCGTCGTATAGTCGATCGCATACATGTCGGCCGTGACCGCACGGAATTTCTCCGGGAAGGCAAAATTAAGGGTTCGCGCAACCGTTTCCACATCCGGGTCGATGTCGAAGCTGTCGACCGCAGTCACGTTGAAGCGCGCATCCTCCAGCAGCATCGCGCCCAGGATGCCATACCAACCGCCGAGGATAGAAATCCTGGCGTAGGATGAACCAGCAACACTCAAAAGCGTGTCGCGCGCCCAGACCTTGCAGGCAACCTGCTTGTGATTGAAGGCGTTGGCGATGTGGGCTTCGGGATGTTTGGCGATTACCTTCGCGACGCCTTCGATGAGGGGGCTCTGCGTATAGGCGGCGATACCGCGTGCCAAATCAAAGGCATGCTCGTACCAATCGCTGGTTTGGGAAGGCGGGTGGCTGGTGTGTTTCATGCTCTCGTTGTAAGCTGGGCGCCGGGCGAGTGCAATAACGGCGTGTGCTTCGGAGAGTGACGTTCTCTGTGGTTGCCTTCGCGGCAGTGGAGTCGAAACCACGTCCATTGCAGATTTCCCTCGCACCTGCATAATCGACAGAACCGGATTCGGCGCCGGACGGAATATGCAGGCATCCACTTCGCGATCGAGCGCCGACAGGCACCCATCCGGAGGCTTCGCCGAGGAATGATGCGTGGTGAAGCAAACGGCAGCCCGCCACGCCAGCAGCTATCGTGTTCAATAAGGTCCTATTGCCAGACACATGGAACCACGCCTTTCCCGCTACATCTGGGCCCACACGCGCAAGGATCAGCTTTGGATTCTGGTGATCGTCGCGCTGTCGATGATCCCCTATTTCCTGTCCTTCGACCTGCCGAAGCAGATCGTCAATGGACCGATCCAGGGTGACGGCTTCGACAGTCCGGAGGCGACGCAGGCCTTCCTGCCGATTTCGTTCGACTTGCCGTATTTCGGAACGATCAATGTCTTTGACGGTTTCCATCTCGGCCGAGAAGGCATGCTGCTCGCGCTAAGCCTGGTGTTCCTGCTGCTGGTGGTCATCAATGGCCTCTTCAAGTTCTACATCAACACTTTCAAGGGCCGGCTCGGCGAGCGCTTGCTGAGGCGCATCCGCTTCGAACTCGTCGATCGTGTCCTCCGCTTCCCGCCAAGCCACTTCAAGAGAGTGAAGCCGGCCGAAATCGCAACGATGATCAAGGATGAGGTCGAGCCGCTCGGCGGCTTTACCGGTGACGCCTTCGTCTCGCCGGCGCTGCTCGGCGGCCAGGCGCTGACGGCGCTGGTGTTCATCCTGCTGCAGAGCTTCTGGCTCGGTCTGATCGCGACGCTGATTGTCGCCGTGCAGGCGATCATCATCCCGCGCATGCGCAAGCGGCTGCTGGTGCTTGGGCGTGAACGGCAGCTGACGGCGCGCGAACTCTCCGGTCGTGTCAGCGAAATCGTCGACGGTATCGGTGCCATCCGCGGGCACGATACCTCCAACTATGAGCGTGCCGACATCGCGGCGCGGCTCGGCCGGATCTTCAAGATCCGCTACGACCTCTACCAGTGGAAGTTCCTTGTCAAGTTCATCAACAATTTCCTGGCGCAGGTCACGCCGTTCCTGTTCTACGCGATCGGCGGCTATTTCGCCCTGCAAGGTCGCCTGGATATCGGTCAGCTCGTTGCCGTCATCGGCGCCTACAAGGACCTGCCAGGTCCGCTGAAGGAACTGATCGATTGGGATCAGGCTCGCCAGGACGTTCAGGTCAAGTACGCGCAGGTCGTCGAGCAATTCAGCGTCGATCCGTTGCTCGATCCGAAGGTTCAGGCCGTTTCGGCGGGGGCCATCGAATCGTTGAGTGGCCCGCTGGCGGCGGTGAACCTGACGGTGATCGACGACGGCGGCTCGACCGTGCTCGACCACGTGTCGCTTCAGGTGCAGCCGGGCGAGAAGGTGGCGCTGACAGGCGGTGGCGAGGTGCTGGCGGAGGCCTTCGGCCGGCTGGTCTGGCCGGCGAGCGGCAAGGTGGTCATCGGCGGCCAGGATATTCTGGAGATCCCGGAATCAGTTACCGGGCGTCGGATCGCCTACGCTTCGTCCGATGTCTACGTGTTCCAGGGCAGCCTCGGCGACAACATCCTCTACGGCCTCAAGCACGCTCCGCTGACGGAAGTAAACTACGAAGGGGAGGGCGCTACGCACCGCAAGTGGGAAGTGACCGAGGCGCGCCTGGCCGGAAATCCGCATCTGGATGTCAACAGCGACTGGGTCGACTACGGCTCGGCCGGGGCGAGCGGTCCGGATGATCTACTCGTGCAGATCCGCCCGGTTCTCGACGCCGTGCTGCTGACCAATGACGTGATGGCGCTGGCCGTCCGCTCGACGATCGACGCGAACCGCCATGCGGCGTTCGCAGCCGGCATCGTCGAAATGCGCAGCGCGCTCAGGCAACGTCTTGAAAAGGAAAAGCTCAGCGATCTCGTCGTGTTCTTCGAACCGGGAACCTACAACATCGAGGCGACGATCGGCGAAAACATGCTGTTTGGCACGATCACCGATCAGGCGATGTGGGCGAACGCGCTTGAGAACCACCCGTTCTTCAAGACGATCCTGCAACGGGTCGGGCTGCGTGACACATTCTACGTGATGGGGATCGAGATCGCCGAGAACGTCGTCGAACTGTTCCGCGACTTGCCGCCGGATCACCCGTTCTTCCAGCAGCTGACCTTCATGACCGCCGAGGAAATACCTGTCTACGAGGCCATCCTGCAGAAGGTGCGCAGTCGCGGCAAGGCCGAGGTTTCCGAAGACGATCAGATCAAGATCATCCGGCTGTGCTTCGATTACATCGAGCCGCGGCACCGCTTCGGTTTGCTGACGGAAGAGGTCATGACGAAGGTTGTTGCCACGCGCCGTGAGTTCGATGAGGGTTTGCCGGCCGACCTCGCTGGAATGATCGAGCATTATCGTCCGAACCGTTACATTGCGTCAGGCAGCATCATCGACAACGTGCTCTTCGGGCGTATTGGCCACAAGCATGCCGATGGGTCGGAAAAAATCCGGGCGATTGTCCGCGATCTCTTCGAAGCCGGCGGCCTCTATAACGAAGTGCTGGCCTTCGGTTTCGACTACAATGTCGGTGCGGGCGGCAAACGTCTGACGGCAGCACAGCGACAGAAGCTCGATCTTGCGCGCGCGCTTATCCGCGCCTGCGATTTCTATATCTTCAACCAGCCGCTGCTTGCGCTCGATCAACGCGTCCAGGAGCAGGTCGTGCGCAACGTCTTCTCGATGCTTGACCGGGCCGGGCGCGATCCAGCGATCGTCTGGGTTCTTGCCAATCCCTCGTTGATGGACCTCTTCGACCGTGTCGCAAAGTTCGAGAATGGGCGCCTGATTCATGACACCGGTGCCGATGCCGCAGTGGATGACGGACGCGACTACAAGGAAATGGCATCTTGATGTAATATTAATGTCAGGGCACGAGCATATGGTCCCGCCGCGATGCGGGAGGCAGACTGCTCCCGACGGGAAATCGGAGACACGGATTGTGATGTTGCTCAAGGATGAAGTTGAAATGCTGCGCCGGATAACCCTGTTTTCAGGATTGCCGCCGGCAAAGTTGAAGCTTCTTGCCTTCACGTCCGACAGGGTGATGTACGGTGCCGGCGACGCGCTGTTCTATCAGGGTGACATCGGCGATGCGGCCTATGTCATTCTCTCCGGCAAGGCGGAGGTACTGATCAACACCGCCGGCGGGCCCTTCAAGATTGCCGAGTTCGAGCAGAATTCGATCGTCGGCGAAATCGCCATCCTCTGTAATACGCCTCGCACGGCGACCGTGCGGACCACCACACCGCTCGAAGCCTTGCGTATTCGCAAGGAGGATTTCCTCAAGCTGCTGGCCGACTTCCCCGAGATGGCGGTGGAAATCATGCGTGTCCTGGCTGACCGCCTGGCCCAGACCACGGCCGAGCTCAGCGAAGCCCGTAACCAGGTCGAGCGGGTCGACGCCTGACGCACCCCGCAACCTAAGCTGTATCATGTGGAGACATTCCCTCAGGGCATGTGAGCCTTTCGCAAAAGCGATTCCGCTTGGCGGGTTTATCGGCTAGACAGGCGACATGCGTTCGATCACCTATTTCCGCAAAACCGTTCAGTTTCCCGACAAGCCGGAGAAGAAGCGTTTCTTCGCGCGGCTGCAGAATGGCGATTGGGAGCCTTGTACGTTTCAGAACATCGAGCGCCTTGTCGATCGCAAGACGACCTTCATCGACATCGGCGGATGGATCGGGGTGACGCCCTATTGGGCGGCGCAGATCGCAGACAACGTCATCACCGTCGAGCCCGACCCCGTCTGCTTCGGTATCCTCAAGGAGATGCAGCCGGAAAACAGCGGTGAGGTGCGCGTGATCAACGCCGCACTTTCCGAGGACGAGGTACTGGTGTTGCACTCTGTCGGCGGCGGTTTCGGCAGCTCGGAAACTTCCGCGCTGATTGCCGACGACAACGGCGAGGCGATCCGGGCGCAGACGGTTACGATCGCCGAGCTTCAGACCATGGCCCGGACCGAGCGGCTCTGCTTCAAGATCGACATCGAGGGATATGAGTATCGTGCCCTGGATCAGTTCCGGGCGATCGATCCGCAACGCACAGCCGGCGTCCTGCTTGCGGTGCACCCGCAAATCCTCTTTGCCTCGCTGAGCGGTCCGTCGGTGGTGCGCGCCATTCGCACGATTATAGCCACGATGCGCCTGATCCGCAGCCTGCGCGGCTTCCGCCTCGACAATCCCTCGGCGATCTGGGCGGCGCTGCGCAAATCGATCGCCCGCCGGGAGTTTCGGGGCTTCGACCTTTTGTTCGTTTCCAGGCGGCGCGACCGCTAGGCGGTTGCGAGAACGGCACCGATCGCTTGAAGCAGATGGCTGTCTCTTCGCGCAGACGCGCTCGGCGATAGGCGTTCAGGTCACGTCCTGCGGGATCATTCTCGAGCGAGACAGGCTCCCGCGGACAACAGGCGCGGAGCCGGCATGGTTAACCATTCTTTAGAGAATGTTAATTCTTCGTTTAAAGACGTAATTTTCAGTGCTATAAATTTCTTGGCCCCCTATTGTCTACCGCGCCGCGCGTCATATGAGACGCGCAAAGGTTGTTGTAGTACTTTGATTTGCTGCATGCCTTTGTCCTCATCTTGAGGTCGATCTAAGGGTTCATGCAGGAAGCTTGATATTGTATCGTGAGGGCGACCGCATGTTATGGATGTATTTTGCGTCTGCCGCTTATTGCCTGACCGCCTTGTTTCTCCTGGCGATGACTTATCTCGAAGGTTTGCAGGCGCGTGCGCCTTGGAACATGTATCGTTTTGCCGGGCTGGTCATCTGCATTCTTTGGCCGGTCCTGTTTCTCTATCTGATGTTTAAAATGATATCGAAAACAAGAATTTCGGAGCGATAAGGTTAGACTTCCCTGCCTCTATGTCGGGTTTTGCGCCCGAACCGTGGCATTTACCATACAACCAGAAAATGCCGGAGATTTAACCCATGAGTACCTCATGCGGATTATGCTTCGGCGGTGATCGACCGGTGCGAAAGTATTTGAACATGTGCGGTTTCGGTGGCTATTTCGGCTCAATTCCAGACGCAAAGCACCTCCTCGAGAGAATGGTTTCCGCGATTGCCCATCGCGGGCCGGACGAGAACGGCGTCTTCGTCGACAAGGAGGCCGGGCTTGGTCATGCGCGCCTGTCGATCGTCGGTCTCGGCGACGGCCAGCAGCCGATGTCGGACGAGAGCGGTGAATTGACGATCGCCTTCAACGGCGAGATTTTCAATTATGTCGAATTGCGCGACGAACTGCGCGCCAAGGGCCGGCGCTTCCGCACCGCGAGCGACACCGAAGTGATCCTCCATCTTTACGATGTCATGGGGGAGGAATGCCTGTCCCGTCTCAATGGCGATTTTTCCTTCGCCATCTGGGATCGCCGTCGCCAGCGGATGATGCTGGCGCGCGACCGGATGGGCGTACGCCCGCTGTTCTACATGAACCATGGCGGCACGCTCTATTTCGCATCCGAGATCAAGGCCCTGCTTCAGGTGCCGGGCGTTTCTGCCGAGCTCGATCCCATCGCGCTCGACCAGATCTTCACGCTCTGGGCGCCGATCGCGCCGCGCACCGGCTTTCGCGACATTCATGAGCTTGAGCCGGCGCATCTCATGATTGCAGAAAAGGGCAAGGTCGCGATCCGCCCCTACTGGCAACTCGACTATCCCGACCGCGGGGCGTCGCCGCTGTTCACGGACGAACGTGTCGCTGCCGAAGAACTGCGCGCGCTGCTCACGGATGCCACCCGGATCCGGATGCGCGCCGATGTTCCCGTCGGCTCCTACCTTTCGGGCGGGCTCGACTCCTCCATTGTCGCGGCGATGGCGACCGGCATGGCGCCGCAGGGGCTGAGGACTTTCTCCGTCACCTTCGACAGCGTGGAGCACGACGAGAGCGCCTTCCAGATGGAAATGGCGACAGCGCTTGGTACCCACCACAGCGCCGTTGCCTGCCGGGCGGGCGACATCGCGCGGTCTTTTCCGGAGGTGATCCGCTTTGCGGAACGACCGATCATCCGAACGGCGCCGGCACCGCTCTATCAGCTTTCAGGTCTCGTGCGGGAGCAGGGGCTGAAGGTGGTCTTGACGGGCGAAGGGGCCGACGAGGTCTTTGCCGGCTACGATATCTTCAAGGAGGCGCGGGTCCGCCGGTTCTGCGGCCGCCAGCCCGGCTCGCGCATGCGCCCGCATCTCTTCCGCAAGCTCTATCCCTACATCCCGGGCCTGCAGCAACAATCGGCGGAGTATCTTGCCGCGTTCTTCGGCGCCGGCGACGTGCCGCTCGACGATCCGCTCTTCTCGCACCGGCCACGCTTCAAGAGCACGGCGGCGACCAAGATCTTCTTCTCGGGCGACCTGCGTACGCGGCTGAGCAACTACGATGCGGCGGAGGATCTGGCGAGCCGGCTTCCGGCAGCCTTTGGGCGCTGGCACCCCTTGCACCAGGCGCAATATCTCGAAAGCCGCTTCCTGCTGCCGGGCTATATCCTGTCGAGCCAGGGCGATCGCATGGCCATGGCCCACGGGATCGAAGGGCGCTTCCCGTTCCTCGATCATCGCCTCGTCGAGTTCGCGACCCGTCTGCCGCCCGAGATGAAGCTGAAGGGGCTGGTGGAGAAGCATATCCTGCGCGAAGCGACCAAGGATCTGTTGCCCCCGTCCATCGGCCAGCGAACCAAGCAGCCCTATCGCGCGCCGGACAGCCATTCCTTCACCGGGGTGGGCGAACTCGATTACGTCCGCGATGCCATGAGCGAGGCGCGCGTCAGCGACAGCGGGCTTTTCAATGCCAAGGCCGTGACGAAGCTCTACGAAAAATGCCAGTCGCAGCCGGTCACCGGCTTCCGCGACAATGCGGCTTTCGTCGGAGTCCTGTCGACACAGCTCTGGCTGCAAACCTTTACCGGCACCAGCGTCCGCGCGGCGGAAGCAGCCTGAACTATTGAGGAAAGGAAACCACATGATGGAAACCATCAAAGACAAGGTTAGAGCCTTCGTTATCGAAAACTTCCTGTTCGGCGATACGTCCTACGATCTCGCCGATACAGCCTCGCTGATCGAGAATGACATCATCGATTCAACTGGCGTTCTCGAACTGGTGGCCTTCATCGAAGACCAGTTCGGCATTGTCATGGGCGACGCCGACATCGTGCCTGCGAATCTCGATTCGCTTGCGCGCATTTCGGCCTTCATCGAGGCCCGGGTCGGGGCGCCGGCCACGGCATAATCTAGGCGCGAGGGGGCGTCCATGCGGTTCGAGCAATTCCTTATTGGCAATGCCGGCAGGCAAGCGGCGAAAACGGCGCTGGTCACCGACCGCCGTCGCCTTAGCTACGGCGAATTCGACGACCTAACGGGCAGGCTGGCTGCCGCGCTGGCGCGGGCCGGCGTCAAACGCAACGATCGCGTGCTCGTCTTCATGGACAATTGCTGGGAAGCGGCTGTCTCGATCTTCGCGATCCTGAAGGCCGGCGCGACCTTCAGCCCGATCAACGCCTCGACCAAGGCGGACAAGCTCGCCTATATCATCACCGACTGCGAGGCGGCGGCGATCCTGACGCAGGCAAAGCTGATGCCGATCGTGGCGGAGGCCCAGGCGCTGAGCGGCAACTCGGATCTCTTCGTTGCCTCGACGGCTGCGCCCAATGGCCAGACGCCGGCTGACGCGATCTCCTTCGAAACCTGCCTCGCGGAAGTGGCAACGCCCGTGCCGCATCGCGGCATCGATGTCGACCTTGCGATGCTGATCTATACCTCGGGTTCGACCGGTCGGCCGAAGGGCGTGATGATGACCCATCGCAACATCGATGCTGCATCGGATTCGATCACCACCTATTTGCGCAACGAACCGGACGATATCATCCTCAACGTATTGCCGCTTGCCTTCGACTACGGCCTCTACCAGATGCTGATGGCGATCCGCATCGGCGCGACGCTGGTGCTCGAAAAATCCTTCGCGTTCCCGCATGCGATCTTCGAGCGGATCCGGGAGGAGGGCGTTACCGGCTTCCCACTGGTTCCGACGATGGCGGCGATGATCCTGCAGATGCGCGATCTGGAACCCGGCTTCCTGCCGAGCCTGCGTTATCTCTCCAACACCGCCGCTGCCTTGCCGCCGCCGCATATTGCGCGGCTCCGCGAGCTCTTTCCGGGCGCCCGGCTCTATTCGATGTACGGGCTGACGGAATGCAAGCGATGCACCTATCTGCCGCCGGAAGAACTCGACCGCCGGCCGGGTTCGGTCGGCATCGCGATCCCGAACACCGAGGCGTTCGTCGTCGATGACGAAGGCCAACGCGCGCCGCCGGGCGTTCCCGGTGAACTTGTCATTCGCGGTCCCCACGTCATGCAGGGCTACTGGCGCAACGATGCCGCGACCGAGCGCATGCTGCGGCCGGGGACGAACCGATGGGAAAAGGTGCTCTATACGGGCGACCTCTTCCAGGCCGACGAAGAGGGCTTCCTCTATTTCGTCGGCCGCAAGGACGACATCATCAAGACGCGCGGCGAGAAGGTCGCGCCCAAGGAAGTCGAGACCGTGCTGCATGCGCATCCGGGCATCGCCGAGGCCGTGGTGGTCGGCGTCGCCGATCCGGTGCTCGGCCACGCGATTGCAGCGCTAGTGGTGCTGTCCGATCCCAGCCTGACGGACAAGGACATTATTCGCCACTGCGCCCGCCATCTCGAAGATTTCATGGTGCCGAAGATTGTCGAGTTCCGCACCGAACTTCCGAAGACGGATACTGGTAAGGTCAGCCGCCGCCTTGCGGCTGAGACGATGGAGCCCGCCCAATGAACATTCTGATGACTGAGGGCGCGCGCCCGTTTTCGGCCGAGACGCTGACGATCGATCATGCGGCCGAGACTGACCGGATCGTCGCCGGGCTGCGTGAGCAGTTGCGGTCGATGAAGAAGCGCGGTCTGGTGCTCGGGCTCTCCGGTGGTATCGACTCGAGCGTTTCGGTCGCGCTGGCCGTGCGCGCCGTCGGCGCCAAGAATGTCTTTTGCCTGTTCATGCCGGAAAACGATTCCGATCCGGAAAGCCTGCGCTTTGGCCGCCTCGTCGCCGAGACCTTCGGCGTCGAGGCAATCATCGAGGATATCGGTCCGACGCTGAAGGCGATGGGCTGCTACGAGCGTCGCGATGCATTCATTCGCGAACTGGTTCCGGACTATGGTGACGGATGGGCCTCGAAGATCGTGATCGCCAATGCGCTCGAAGGCGAAGGCTACAACATTTCCTCGCTCGTGGTTCAAAGCCCTGAAGGCACGCAGTCGAAGCATCGCATGCCGCCTTCGGTCTATCTCGGCATCGTCGCCGCCACCAACATGAAGCAGCGCACGCGCAAGCAGGTGGAGTATTACCACGCCGACCGGCTGAATTTCGCCGTGCTCGGCACGCCGAACCGGCTGGAATACGACCAGGGTTTCTTCGTCAAGAACGGTGACGGCGCGGCCGACGTCAAGCCGATCGCGCATCTCTACAAGTCGCAGGTCTACGCGCTTGCCGCCCATCTCGGCATTCCTGAGGAGATCCGGCGCAGGCCGCCGACAACCGACACCTATTCGCTGGAGCAGACGCAGGAGGAATTCTACTTCTCGCTGCCATACGACCGCATGGACCTCTGCCTCTACGGGCTCAACAACGGTATCGAGATCGACGCCGTCGCTCAAGCGGCAGGCCTGACGGTCACGCAGGTGGAGCGCGTCTGGGCGGATATCGCCGCGAAGCGCAAGGCGACGCGCTACCTGCATCTGGGTCCCCAGCTCGTGCAGCCGGTGGAGGAGATCAAGGGCTGAACGCGAGCCGCGTAGCTCGGCGAGGTTGTTGCGGTGGCTTCAAGGAAGCGCCGCAATAACCGAAGCCCTGGTCAGTCGAACTGTCCGGCGATCAGCCGGCACCAATGCTCTCCGGCAATACCATTGAAAAAGCCTTGCCCGTCCCGGCAGGCCTGGACGATTGCCGGGTCACGGGAGTGGAGCACGGTCGAGGCGACATGGACGAAGGCAATCCGGCGCCCGAGCATGGCTTCCATAAGCACCGGCTGTGTCCGTCCCCGTAGGCCCGGAAGTCCACGCTTGGCGGCATGATCGACAAGACAGTCGATGACCGGGCCGGCCTGGCCCGGCAGCGCCAAAACCTGGAGGACCCGTCCGATCGCACCCGCCCTGGCGTAATAGGCGAAAGCGCCAACGAGCGTGCCGGTGCGCGCCGCGACCAGAGCGTAGACGAGCTCTCCCTGTTCGGGCTTTTGCTCCGCATCACCGAGAATGTAGTCGAGCTGCCCTTCGGCCCATTCGGGGCGCAGCGGAAACTGCGCGATGAAACGATCGACCACAGCGGCAAAGCCGTTGCGATCGGTTTCCTGTGTCGTGAAACCGGCCTGGCCGATGCCGGCGGCAGAGACGGCGGACCAACGTTGTTCGCCCGGCGCCATCCGCTTGCGGTAGGCACTGTCAATGGCCCGCGCGAAGGGTGCGGCAAGCCGCGCCGGCTTGATGCGGTTGGCCGCTACACTCAGGCTGAAGGAAGCGGGTTGGATGACACGCACCCAATCGAGGCTGTATTGCGGCAGGACGACGCCCCGAAGCCGTGTCCACATCTGCATCGAGACGTCGCTTGCGGTTTCGCTGAAGGAAAGATCCTGTGGGCCGGCCAGAAAGGCCTTGAGGATGCGCGCTCCGGCCAGGGGGTCGCTCTCGCGATCCTCGACCATCAGCGAGCCGCAGATGGCGGCGCGCAGCCGGCGGCCATTCAGCACCATTGGCAGGACGTTGACGCCGACAAATCCGGAAATGACGCCCTTGTCGTTCACGTGCACGAGGGGGCGTATCTGCGGATCGCAGCCGGGCGCATCGAGGTAAAGCTGCTGCATGTAATCGGCAAGTGCCGGCGGCGGTGTGCTCTGGTCATTGCGGAACACCCGCTGGAACATGCCTGCAATCGCCGGGATGTCCGCGCGTTCGAGCGAACGGATTTCGCTCATGTGGGTAAGCTTCCGGCCCGGTCATCGATTTTTCTGACGATGGCGACGCGTGGCTTGCCGTCGCGATCGGTTGCGAACGTCACAGGCTCATAGGTCTTGATGCGCGACAGAAGGGCCGCCGCCTGTCGATCCTGGCCCTCGCCAAACTCGAACAGCAGCCAGCCGCCCGGCTTCAGAAAGGCGACGGCGTCGCGGATCAGGCGCTGGTGAATGGATATGCCATAGGGGCCGCCATCAAAGGCTTCACGCGGCTCGCTTTCAAGCAGGTGCGCCCGGTCTCCCTCCAGCCGTCCGGTCGAGATGTAAGGCGGGTTGCAGACGATCATATCGACCGCGCCTTCGAGATTATCGCCTTCGAAGGCGGCGAAGAGATCCCCCTGCCGGATGCCAACGCGTGCGCCGGTTCCGAGCCGGTCGACGTTGCGGCGCGCCAGCGCAACGGTGCTGTCCGTGAGGTCGGCGCCCCAGACGCGGGCAGACGGGACATCGTTGGCGATACCGAGTGCGAGATTTCCAGAGCCGCAGCACATGTCGATGACGGTCGGTGCCGAAGGGCCATCCGCGAGGATCGACACGGCTTTTCTTCCGAGGAGCTCCGTTTCCTCGCGCGGGACGAGAACGTCGGGCGCCAGTTCAAGCTCCACGCCCATGAAACGATGCAGACGGATATGATTGTCGTTGTGCGGCACGGCCACCCCCTCATGTCCTCGGTCGAATTGTTCCTGGATAAATCTGTAGACGCGCAGTGCTGCAGCCTATTGTAATCGGGTAAATGAAGCTCAAATGCAATTGCGGCGCATGTGTTAACCGCGCAATCATCTCTACCTGCTACCTTGCGCAGCGATCAAAGGCGATTGCTCGCTGTCATTGAGTGCGCTTCTGGGCAATGAACGGCTGGTTGGTGTCAAAGGCAGATCGGAATGGCTTCGGAAGGTGTGAAGGAACGCGCGCACAGACCGTTCCTCTCGATGATCATGTCCTATGCTGCATCCGGCGGCAGCCTCGTCATCGGGTCCGCCGCCCAGCTTCTGACGTTTGCTATCCTGGCGCGCTGGCTCGGCGTGCATGAGTTCAGCGTTTTCGTCGCAATTACCGCTGTCGCCAACATCGCCGTGCACCTGTGCGGTCTCGGCGCGATGGAATGCCTGGTGCGCCGCGTGGCGCGCGATCGCAGCATGTACGCGCGCATGCTCGGGCACAATATTCTGCTGACCGCCGTGAGCGGCGTGATCCTGGTTCTGCTCGGCGCTGCCGTCCTGCCATTCTTCTTCACATTGTCACCGGATCCCGCCACCAATGTCGCGGTGATCACGCTGATGCTCATCACCAACATCGTCTTCGTTCGCATCATCGTGCTGGCGGAGCAGATTTTCCTCGCGCATTCGAATTTTGCCTCGGCAAACAAGGTCGTCGTCGGCTTTGCCGTGGCGCGCACCATTGCCGCCGCGCTCGCCTGTATCGCGTTCGGAGTTGCGACGGTCGCCTCCTGGGCGGTGTGGCAGTTCATCTGTCATGTGCTCGTGGCTGTCGGATGCTGGCGTGCCGTCAAGGTGCTGGGGCGTCCGACCTATGGCATCGTCCGTGAAGAGTTGCCGCTGGGGCTCTATTTCAGCATCCCGTTCATCCTGCGGGCCGTCAGGCAGAATGCCGACCTCTTGGTTTTGAGCCTGGTGGCGACTGCCGAGGTCATGTCGAGCTACAGCGTCGCGCGGCGTATGCTGGAGAGCAGCTACCTGTCGGTTGAAGCGCTGAACCGGTTGATCTATCCCGGCTCCGCGAAAGCGACTGCAACCGGGCTGCACCATGCGTTCGAACGTGTGCGCAAGGTGCTGATTGCCGCCACCTCGATCAGTATCGCTGCCGCCGTCGCGGTCTTTGTGCTCGCTCCAGTCTTGCCCTATCTTTTCGGCAAGGATTACGTGTCGCTCGTTTCCTTCGTCCGCATCCTCTGCTGGGTCGTGGTGCCGCTTGCCATGTGGACGGTGGCGATGGAGGCGCTCGGCGCATCTGGGCACCATCCGGCGCGCGCCTCGGTCATGGGCCTCGGCAGCGTGCTCGGCGCCGCGCTTACGGCCTGGGCCACCTGGCATGCGCCGCCGACCGGAACCTTCGTCTCCTTCTATGTCATCGAAATTGCGATGGTCTTGGTGTCCTGGACCGTCTTCTTGCGCTTCGTGCGGAATGATCGGGAGCAGGCCGCTGGCGGCGCGTCTCTGGCAACGAGGATGGCCCATGAAGCTTGAGGCCGAAAACAGCCATGCCGCAAGGCCGCTCGGCCGGGAAACGCCGCGCCTGGGCAACGTACGGGCCATGGAGCCGCGGGATATTCCCATCGTCAGCAGCATGTTCACCCGCATCTTTCGCAAACGCGAAGAGGCGGCGAGCGAAGAGCTTCGACAATATCTCGAGACCACCTTCTTCGGCAGCCCGCTCTATACGCCGGAAAACGGCAGCATCGTCTATGACGACGGGACTGGCGGTATCGGCAGCGCCATACTGGCGCTGCCGATGGAGTTCACGGTCAATGGCCGACATACGGTGGCGAAACTGCTTTGCGCCTTCATGTCCGAAGGCAAGGCCGGCGCAGTCGGCGCGGCCTGCCTTGCCCGCGCCATGCGCGCCGCCAGACAGGACATGTGCTTTTCGGACAATTCGTCGCCGGTCAGTGCGGACCACTGGGTGGCAGGCGGGGGCGTCGTGCTTCCGATACAGAGCCTCGATTGGCGCCGTGCCTTTCGGCCGCTCAAAGCCTGGGCTCTGACGATTGGCCGGCAGGCACCGCTCCTCCGGTCGCGCGTCGTCATGGGGCCGCTTGCTGTTGCCGATCGAATCTTGCGCCGCCGTCGCCCCCGGACGAAGCCGGATGCGCGAGCCGGTTGCACGACGCGCGCCATCGATCCCGCGGCCTTTGTCGAATGCGCCGAGCCGATGCTCCTGCGTTTTGCCGTCAGACCCGTCTGGTCCCGCAGTGAATTCGACTGGCTGACGGCCGTCGCCGGTTTGAACAGCACTCTGGGGGAACTCCTGAGCCGGGAGGTCGTGGATGAGGGCGGGCGCGTGATCGGCGCCTATCTCTATTTCGGCAAGGCCGCTGAGACGGCGACGGTGCTCAACATCGTCTGCGAGGCGGGCCGTGAGTTCGACGTCACCGCGCAAATGTTCCATTCGCTTGATGCGGAGGGCTATGCGCTTGCCGTCGGCAGCGCGCAGCCTTTCCTGATGAACGCGATCTCTCGCCAGAGATGGCTCTCCTTCCATCATCGCGGCTACTTCTGCATGGTGACCCGGCACGCGGATCTCAAGGATGCCGCGCAACGCAACGACATCTATGTCGGCGGACTGGCGTCGGAGAGCTGGAGCCGGTTGCTGACTGACTTCTGACCCCGCGCGTTAAGCGGCAAGCCCTGCCGTTTAACGGAATATTCACCCTACAACCTTAATTCTGCGATAGATGGCGGCTCGCGGGGTCACGATCTTCGCGTCTTGATGGGCGTGCGTGAGGGATGCTTATGTACAGGCCGGACGAGGCCGAAAAACGGAGGCCCAGCCAGCAGGCGCACGATCAGCGTGCACCGGCCGCGAGAGGCTCGTTGCTCGATCTGCTGTCGTCTGACTTGCCGGAATCGGAGCAGGTGGCCGAGAAGTATGTAAACGCCCGGCCGCAACCCAATGAACCCTCGGAAGTATCAAGGCGCCAAGTCAAGGCCGCTGCGTCACCCCCACCGGTGCGTCGCGACAGCTATCTCCCCGGATTGAACGAACTCGGCAACATTGGCGTCGATGATATCATCGGCTGGCTGCGCGACGGGCTCCTCTGGATCGTCGTCGCAGTGATGCTCTGTGTGGCCGCCGCGTTTGCCTATGCGATGACGGCGACGCCGCGCTACAATGTCTACACCGACATCGTTGTCGACCCCTCCAATCTGAATGTCGTCAGCGATGACGTTTTCACCTCCAACCCGCAGCGCGACGCGCAGTTGCTGGAAGTCGAAAGCAAGCTTCGCATTCTCACGTCGCGCAACGTGCTGTCGCGTGTGATCGACCTGTTGCACCTTGCCGAGGATCCGGAGTTCGTGAAGCCCTCGGCCTTCGGTTCGCTGAAGAGCCTCTTTTCGACGAAGGCGGAGCAGCAGGCAGGAAATGAACTTGCCGCGATGCGAGCGCTATCGGAGCGCGTCGAAGCCCGGCGCGAGGAGCGCTCCTTCGTCGTGGTCATGAAGGTCTGGAGCGAGGAGGCGGCGAAGGCGGTGACACTGTCCAACACGATCGTCGCGGCCTTTGAGCAGGAGCTGTTTCAATCTGCCGCCGAGAGCGCCGGCCGTGTTGCCCAGAACCTCAATGCGCGCCTCGATGAATTGCGCCACAATGTCACCGAGGCTGAACGCGCCGTCGAGGATTTCCGCCGCAAGAATGGTCTGCAGTCGACCAATGACGGCCAGCTCGTCAGCAATCAGCTTTCGAACGAACTGAACACGCAGGTTCTCGACGCCCAGCAGCGCTTCATCCAGGCGGATACGCGCTATCGGCAGATGAACGATGCTATCGCTCAGGGCCGAATCGCGAGCGCCTCGGAGTTCGAATCCGTCAACATGACGAACCTGCGCGAGCAGTACAACGTGCTGCAGCAGCAGATCGCCTCGATGCAGCGCACCTATGGCGAGCGTCACCCCCGTCTCGTCAATGCCCGGTCCGAGCGCACGACGCTGGAAGGCGCTATGACCGACGAAGCGCGCCGCATTCTCGATCGTGCCAAGGCGGACATGGGTCGCGAGCAGCAGGCGTTTGCTGCCCTGCGGGCCAAGGCGAGCGACGAGAAGTCCAACGTGTTTTCCGACAACGAGGCTCAGGTGCAACTTCGGGATCTCGAGAGAGATGCCCGCGCCAAGGCCACCATCTACGAGACCCACCTGGCGCGCGCCCAGCAGATCACCGAGCGCCAGCAGATCGACACGACCAATGTCCGCGTGATCTCGCGCGCGCTGCCGCCGAATGCGCGGAGCTGGCCGCCGCGGACATTGATCCTGCTCGCGGGAGGCGTAATCTTCGGTCTCGCACTTGGTATCGGCCTGGCCCTGACGCTAGGGCTCTGGCGTTTCCTGCGCGGACGCCGGCTCGCAGTGGCCTGAGAAGGGGGACGGCATGACGAGCGCCGTCTATCGCGAGGAGAGCCCGGCGGACCTGCTCCGCGTCCGTATAGGAACCGTGCTCTTCATGGCGACGTTCCTGTTTTTCTGGATAACGACCACGCCCTTTATCGACCTGACCGGGGCGGCGGTGCTGGATCCTTCGGCCGGCAACTCCAATCGGTTGAACCAGATCGTATCGCTTGCACTCTTCGCGGCCATGTTGGCCTATGGGCTGGCGCACCCGATGCGGGGCATCATCCTGCAGCCGCGGCCATTGCTGGCCGTGCTCTACATCTGGTTCCTGTTCGTCTCGGCCATATCGGCCTATCCGATGTTCGGCATCAAGGGGACCGTGCTCGCCGTAATGGTGACGATCAATGCCAGCATTTACCTGCTGCTGCCCGCTTCGGAGCGACATTTCGCCAAGATGCTCGGTATCGGCACCCTGTTCATGCTGGCGGTCGCCTATTACGGGATTCTCTTCAAGCCGACCCTGGCGATCCACCAGGCCTCCGAACTGCGCGAACCGATGAACGCCGGCCTTTGGCGTGGTCATTTCCCCCACAAGAACAGCGCTGCGGCGGCCATGGTGATTGCCGCCTTCTTTGGCCTCTTCGTCATGAACGTCTGGTCACGACTGGCTGGGCTGGTTATCGTCGTTTTATCGTTCAACTTCCTGCTCCACACGGGCGGCAAGACTTCGACCGCCATGCTGCCGGCGATCGTGCTGCTTGCCTGGGTTTTTGAGCGGTTCCGCTTCCTGCGCATCCCGATCGTTATCGGCGGGGTCGGTCTGTTCAATCTCTTCGCCGTCGGCTCCGCGGTGTTCAAGCCACTCAGCGACTTCGTCACCGAGCTTGGCATCGATGCGACCTTTACCAATCGCGCCGATATCTGGCGCTTCGCCTTCACGGCGCTCGCCGAACAACCAATCACCGGCTATGGCTTCAAGGCTTTCTGGCAGACGTCGGAACTGGTCAACAGCGGCGGCTCGATCGAGACCTGGGCTGTGGCGGCCGCAAATGGTCACAACTCCTATCTCGATATCGCCCTGACGACGGGTTTTCCCGGATTGTTGCTGACGGTGATCTGGCTTTTGGTTCTGCCTCTCCGCAACATCGCGCGCCTGGCACCGGCCGTGGAGCATTCGCATCTGACCCGGCTTTACATCCGCGTCTGGCTCTACACGATCTTCAACGCCGGCCTCGAAAGCCTGTTTTTCGAGGGCGGCAACCTGCTGTGGTTCACATTCCTCTTTTCCCTTTACGGCCTGCACCTTCAATCGCGCGCGGTTCTTTCGGTGGCCCCGCAGCAGGTAAAATCCGGAGCCGTCTATGCCTGATCTCCTGCAAACCGTCGACGGCCTTGTCGATCGCGTCGCCAACCGGTTGATCTGGCGCTTCGCGGCCAAGCCGCGCGACGTTGTGACCGATGTGCCACTCGTTTCCTTCACCTTCGATGACGTGCCGGATACTGCGCTTCATAACGGTGCCGCGATCCTCGAGCGCCACGGTGCGCGGGGAACGTTCTACATCGCCGGCGGATTGGCTGATCGAGTCGAAGCTGATCGCACTCTGATCTCAGCGGAGGGATGCGCCGATCTCGCCGACCGCGGCCACGAAGTCGGCTGCCATACCTTTTCACATAGCAAGATCAGGCGCCTGGGTGCCGCCGGTCTTGCTCGGGATCTCGACCGCAATACCGATTATCTGAAGCGCAGCGGTGTCGGGGCGGCAGCGACGAATTTCGCCTTTCCCTACAATGCCGCCTGGCCGCTGTCGCGCCGGGAACTGGGTCGGCGCTACCGCACCTGCCGCGCCGCTGGCGAAAGCATCAACCGCACCGCCGTCGACCCGTTGATGCTGAAGGCAGTAGAGATCCGACAGCCGGAAGCGGATGCGCGCGCACTGAGCGGTTGGATCGACGATGTGGTCGCCCGGCCCGGTTGGCTCGTGTTTTTCACCCACGACATCGCCGCGCGTCCGACGCCCTATGGCTGCACGCCGGAAACGTTGGAACACCTCGTCGAATACGCGGTCGCAAAGGGATGCGTGGTCCTGCCCGTCGAGCGGGTGCTCGACAGGCTTGGCTGGTAGGAGAGCGCCATGTCTGGCCAACGAAACGGCAACAACAGGCTGCTCGCCATCAACAACTACTTCTATCGCCGCGGCGGCGCCGAAGCGGTTTTCTTCGACCATATGAAGATGTTCGGCGATATCGGCTGGGACGTGGTGCCCTTCGCCATGGAGCATGAGGACAATAAGCCTTCGCCATGGTCCGACTATTTCGTCTCCGAGATCGAATATGGCCGGCGCACCAATCTGCTGCGCAAGGTCGTGCAGGCGGCGAGCGTGATCTACTCGCGCGAGGCGCAGCGCAATGTCGACCGGCTGATCCGGAGTGCCCGGCCCTCGATCGCCCATGCGCACAATGTCTATCATCATCTGTCGCCGGCGATCTTCTCGACGCTGAAGCAAGCCGGCATCCCTGTCGTCATGACGGCGCACGACCTGAAGCTTGCCTGCCCCTCCTACAAGATGCTGCGTGATGGCGCCGTCTGCGAGGACTGTCGCGGCGGGCACGTCTACAACGTGTTGCGCCACCGCTGCATCAAGGGAGAGGTGACGCTGAGCGCGGTGGTGCTGGCGGAAACGCTGGTCCACCGCGCGCTCGGTCTCTACCGCAACCAGGTGGACCGCATCGTCGTGCCGAGCAAGTTCTATGTCGACAAGTTGGTCGAGTGGGGATGGCCGCGGGAGTGCATGGTCCACATTCCGAACTTCGTCGACGTCGAGGACTATTCCGACCAATGGACAGAGGGCGACTACTTCGTCTTCGCCGGACGTCTGGCGCCGGAGAAGGGGTTGGGGACGTTGGTAAGAGCGGCGGCATCGTCGCGTCAGCGCCTGGTGATCGCCGGAACCGGGCCCGAGGAAGCGATGCTTCGCGAGCTGGTCGAGCAGACCGGGGCCGGTGTCACATTCGCCGGTTATCTCTCGGGCCAGGCCCTGCACCGTCTGATTGGGGAAGCACGCGCCCTGGTCCTGCCATCTGAATGGTACGAGAACGCACCGATCAGCGTGCTTGAAGCCTATGCGTTGGGACGACCAGTCATCGGCGCATCGATCGGCGGTATCCCCGAAATGATCCGGGAAGGTGAGACCGGGATGACGGCAAAACCCGGTGATGCTGACGATCTCGCACGGGTACTGACGCGGATGGCGGCGCTCCCTTCCTCCGAACGTGCGGCGATGGGGGCATCGGGCCGGCGTTGGGTCGCCAGTGAATTCTCCGCTGCCGCCTATCGAGACAGAACACTTGACCTCTATGCATCGCTCGGGGCGGGGGAGGGCCGGCGCCGTTAACCGTCGCGCGCAATTTGTAGTAATGTGGGCTCGCCGTATGGTTTCTGGTCAGTTATATAAGTGGTCAATGAAATATTTACTTGGTTGATAAGTATTTCGCCGTGAAATCCGGTACGGACAACCTTCGAGGCGACGCATGAGCAGTAACTCTGATGTCTCGCGAAGTCACCGCCAGCAGCCGGTGATTGCACAGGAGATCGCACAATCCGGGCTGTCCGAGGGACGCGCGCAGATGCCCCGGCGCGGCGCGGCTCTGTCTGGAAGGCAGCGGGCTCTGGCCGTCCAGAGTGGAGCTGTTGCCGCCAGAGGCGAGCGCAAGCGCGTGATGATGCTGGGTTTGCGCGGCATTCCGAACGTTCAGGGTGGTGTCGAGAAACACGTCGAAATGCTCGCCAGCAAACTTCTGGGCTACGGCTGGGATGTCGAGGTCGTCGGGCGTCGGCGCTATCTTCAGGAAAGCGACTGCTACGCCTGGAACGGGGTCGAGGTCATCCCTCTCTGGTCGCCGCGCCGCATGGCGCTGGAGGCGCTCGTTCACACCTTCCTCGGCGTATGTCTTGCCGCCTGGCGGCGACCGGACGTATTGCATATCCACGCCATCGGCCCGGCATTGATGACGCCGCTTGCACGCGTTTTCGGACTGAAGGTTGTCGTCACCCATCATGGCTACGACTACGACCGGCAGAAATGGGGCGCCTTTGCCAGGCGCACGCTGAAGCTCGGTGAGTTCTTCGGCATGCGGTTCTCGAATGGGCGTGTGGCGATATCGCAGGATATCGTCCAGACCATGCGCGCGCGCCACCATGTGTCGATGACGCTGGTCCCAAATGGTGTCGCGATTACGCTGCCCTCCGGCAACGCCGGTATCCTGCGTGAATTTGGCCTGGCGCCGCGATGCTACATCCTGCTCGCCGCACGATTGGTTCCGGAGAAGCGGCAGCTCGATCTCATCAGGGCCTTTGCGAAATGTGGGCTGACGGATGTTCGGCTCGTGATCGCCGGTGGCGCGGAGTTCGAGACACCCTATGTCCGAGAGATGAGAACCCTCGCCGCCGAGGTGCCGGGGGTGGTGCTTACCGGCTTCCAGTCCGGCGATAGACTGGCAGAACTCTTCGCCAATGCCGCCCTGTTCGTGCTGCCTTCAAGCCATGAGGGCATGCCGATCGCGCTGCTGGAGGCGATGGCCTACGGCCTGCCCTTGCTGGCAAGCGATATCATTCCCAACCGGGAACTGGACCTTGCGCCCGAAGAGTACTTTCCGCTGGGCGATATCGATGCGCTTGCAGCCGGCATCACCGCAAAGCTTGCTGCGCCACTCAGCGATGACGATGTGCGGGAGCGCGCGGCCCACGCGGAAGCTACCTACAGTTGGACAAACGTGGCGCAAAAGACTGCGGCGGTGTATAGCGCATTGCTGGCGAAATAGGCCGACGTTCGCGTCTGCCCGTGTCTTCGCCAATCAAGTACGACAGCGCGCCTTGCACGTTTGGACGGGCAGGCGGGCGCCGTCGTGGTCCGTTCGACGATTGCCGTGCCTTGCACGCCGCCTGGAAGACAAGCTGACAATGAACCTCAAACGCGCCGCCGGCCTTTTCGCATGGCTCCTTTTTGCCGTGATCGCCTATTCGACGATGTCTCCCCTCGAATTGCGTCCGCGCATCGGGCATCTCGTTCATCTCGAGCGGTTCGGCGCTTTCGGCCTGCTGGGGCTGCTGTTCGCGATCGCCTATCCGAAGCACCTCGTGCGTGTCTTGGTTCTCGTGCTTGCCACTGCGATCGGCTTCGAACTTTTGCAGATGATTTCGGCGGATCGCCATGCGCGGGCGGCTGATGTCGCCGTCAAGCTTCTCGGTGGTGTCTGCGGCGTCTTCGGCGGCTGGTTCCTCTTTCGCTATCGGTTGCCATTGCTGCGTTTGCTGGGGCGGTAAACCAAAACGCAAAATATCGCGGGTAAGATCGCCCGCGACTTGGGCGCGGTTGTCGACGCGCTGTTGATATGAGGAGAATGCGTGGCAGTATCCGTCATCATCAAGACGCTGAACGAAGAAAAGCGCATCGCCGCGAACATCGAGAGCGCGCTTGTCGCCCTCAAGACGGTCGGCGGTGAGGTCATCGTTGCCGATAGCGGTTCCTCCGATAGAACCATAGAGATTGCCTCCCGCTATCCGGTCGTCATCGCCCAGATCAGCCCGCCGGCGCTTCCAAGTTGCGGGATCGGTCCGCAGCTCGGTTTCCAGTATTCCCGCCACGAGCACATCTGCCTGCTCGATGGCGACATGCTTCTGGACAGCGATTTCCTTGAGGTTGCCGAGGTGTTCCTGGCCGACAATCCTAAGGTCGGCGGCGTCACCGGTCATGTCCAGGAGATGCTGACTTCCAACCTCGAATTTGCCCGGCGAGTAACGCGCAATGCGCCGGAGAACCGCATCGGCGCGATCGACCGCATGAACGGCGGCGGCCTGTATCGCCGCTCGGCGATCCAGGCGGTCGGTTACCTCTCCGATCGCAATCTCCACGGCTACGAGGAGTTCGACCTCGGTATCCGGCTGCGCAGTGCCGGCTGGAAGCTGCATCGCCTCGACCGCCGCTTCGTCCAGCATTTCGGCCACACGGACAATTCCTACCGGCTGCTCGTCCGCCGCTGGAAGAGTAAGTATCTGTTCGGCATTGGCGAGCTGCTGCGCGCATCGCTTGGCCGGCCCTATTTCCTGCAGCTCATCAGGGAGCTGCCGGAGCTCAAGCTCTGGGCTCTGGTTTATCTCTGGTGGGCGGTTTCGCTCGGCCTGCTGCTTTTCATGCCCAACAGGGCGCTCGCGCTCGGCGTGGTCCTTGCGATCCTCGCCGGCGTCGTCGGGCTCATGAGCCTGCGCAAGGGGGGCATCAGCATGGGGCTCTACACCGTCGTTGCCTGGTTCTTCCATGCGGCGGCCCTGCCGGTCGGCTTCTTCCGGGCGCGCCGGAAGCCTGATGCGCCAATCGAGAGCAAGCTGCTCGGGGCCCCGGCGTGATAGGGCGTCGGCTGTTCGCTGCTGCGGCAATGCTCCTCGCATTCGGTTCGCCCATGCGCGCATCGGATCAGTGGCTTCCCTTGCGCGAAGTCTCACTCGAACTAGAGGCTGGCAGCCCTCTCGACTTCTCATCTTTCCTGCCGAACGGGACGATCAATGCGGATCGTCGCCTGGTCGCAGGCACCAATGGCCGACTCGCGTTCGCGAGCTCGCCCGAAAAACCTGAAAGGATGCTCTGCGCGTCACTCGCCTGGAGCCCGGCGTCCGGCGGGTTTCCCGATCACGTAACGGCCGATCGCTACGCCCGGCAGTTGGCGATGCACGGCTACAATCTCGCTCGACTGCATTTCGTCGATGCCAGCCTGATGTTCGGCCGTGACCGGGATTTCGACTACGACCCCGAGACCCTCGACCGCATTCAGTATCTGCTGGCGGCGCTGAAGCGCAACGGCATCTACTGGATGGTCGATGGCCTCTCGTCGCTGCGCGGCGTCTATGGCGGCTTTGACGACCGTTGGGACGATGGAGGAAACCTCAAGCTCGAGCTGCTTGTGGATGACCGGGCGTTCGATCACTGGAAGCGCATGCAGGAAACGATCCTTGCGCGCGTGAACCCCTATACGGGCGTCGCGCCCATCCGCGACGATGCCCTGGCGGTCGTCATTCTCGCCAACGAGAACGGGATGGAGTTCGACGCTGTCGTGCACGATCGGCCGGGAAAAGCGCCTTACGATCCGTTGCTCGCCAAGCCCTTCAATGACTGGCTGGCGAAACGCTATGGCTCCACCGAAGCTTTGGCCAAGGCTTGGCCCGATCTTCGCTCCGATGAGACGATCGAGGCGAGATCGGTCGAGCTTCCCGCAGACCGCTACGGCGACAGCGCGCGTCTGCGGGATCTGCAGGCTTTCTTCATCGAGACGGAACGGGCCACAACCGCACGAATGAGCGAGGTGCTGCGCGGGCTTGGCTACCGCGGCCTGATCAGCAACTACAACAATTGGCCGACGATCCAGGCGTCGCTCAGCCGGCGCGACCTCGAAGCCGTGACCATGAATACCTATCACGACTGGGTCAGCGGCTACGCGCCGGGCAGCAAAACCACCCAGGCCAGCTCGATTGCCGACGGGGTGAACTATATCCGGATGATCGCCGCAGCGCGCTGGCTCGGCAGGCCCTTCGTGATCAGCGAATACGATCATCTCTTCTGGAACCGCTACCGCTTCGAGGCGGGGCTGGCGATGTCGGCCTATGCGGCGCTCCAAGGCTGGGATGCGCTTTGCCGCCATGGTCACGGCCCGATCGTTCTTACCTATGGCGAGCCCTTCGCACACAAGAAGGCAATGCTTCCCTATGCGATCGCCCTCGATCCCGTCGCCCGTGCCGGCGAGACGCTGGCAGCGTTGCTTTACCGCCGCGGGGACGTTGCGACATCGGACGTAACCGTCCCGTTTGCCGTGCGTGGTGAAGAGGATCTATCTGACGACATGCAGGCGCGGGAGCCGGAATATCTGACCGACCTCGCGCTCGTCGGGAGGATCGGACTTGAGGACGTAAAGGATCTCGACAAAACACCTGCCGTACTGCAACCACGTCAGCAAAACAACGAAGCGCTGCTCGAAAGCCTGCGCCAAAGCGGCGCGCTTCCGGCGGACAATGGCACGAACATCGATGCCGGCATCTATCAGAGCAGCACAGGCGAGATCGTGCTGAACCGTTTTGCCGGGCAATTGCGCGTTGCAACGACCGCGACCGAAGCAGCAGCCTTCTCGTCGCTACGCGAGCCTATCGATCTCGGGGTCCTGAGCATCGACGGGGCCGACGGCAATGGGCTGATCGCGGTCTCGGCCCTCGATGCGGAAGCATCCCTGAGCAAGAGCCGCCGTTTCCTCTTGATCTTTGCGACCGATGCGCAGAACACCGGCATGACATTTCGCGACACCGAAGAGAAGGTGATCGAGGATTTCGGGCGGTTGCCCGTCCGGATCCGGGAAGGCTATGTGGATCTTTCGCTGGAGCGAAGCGCTGCGAGCTGGAGCGTCTCGCCTGTTGGTCTCGATGGGACTGTGCATGCGCCCGTCGTGAAGGGGAAGGGCGCCGTCGCCTTCCGTCTCTCAAACAAACTTCCCTCCGGTCCGACGACCTATTTCCTTCTCGAGCTGCAATAGAAATCGTCTGTCGCCAGTGGATCAATGAATGGCCACGATGTCAGCTTATTCTCCGCCGCTTTCAAGCACAGGAGGGTACGATGAAAATATCGGAAGCCATGCATCCCGGCGCTCGCTGGATCTCTCCCGAAACAGATATCAAGACGATCGCACGCATCATGCGGGACGAGGATATTGGGGCCTTGCCCGTCGGCGAAAACGACCGCCTGATCGGCATGGTCACGGATCGCGACATCGCCTTGCGTGCCTTTGCCAATGGGCGCGATCCCGCTTCGATGACGGCACGCGACTTGATGACCAGGGATATTGTTTACTGCCGCACCGGTGAGACGATCGAACACGCCGTCCACCTGATGGAGGCGAAACAGGTCCGGCGTCTGCCTGTAATCGACGAGGACAAGCGCATGGTCGGCATGCTGTCACTGGGCGACATATCCCATGCCAGCAGCCGGCAGTTGTCAGGTGAACTTGCGCGGGCAGTCACGGCTCATCACCTCTAACATCCTGCCTCTCTACAGTTGCGGCGTCTACTACGGCGCCGCAAACGGTTTCTCGCGTCGCTCCGCGAACGGATCAGAAGCGGTAACTGATGCCCGTGCCGATCAGCCAGGGGTCGAGTTTGACCTTGCCGCTGACCGCACCGGCACCGGGCAGCGTCGCGTTGACCTCAGGCTCAAGGAACAACTTCTTGACGTCGAAGTTCAGACCCCAATGGTCGTCGAGCTTGATGTCGACGCCCGCCTGCAGCGCCACGCCGAAGGTGTTCTTCATGTTGAAGCTCGAGAAATCGCCCCGGGGCTTCTCGTTGTAGAACATCGTGTAGTTCACGCCAGCGCCGACATAGGGCTTGATCTCGTCGGTGACGTTGAAGTGGTACTGCAATGTCAGCGTCGGCGGCAGCAGCCACGCCTTGCCGATTTCGCCGAGACCGGAGATCGAGCCGCTGCCGCGCGCCGTGTGCGGCGTCGTGCCGAGGACCAGTTCAGCCGCGATGTTGTCGGTGAAGAAGTAGGTGATGTCGAGTTCCGGCACGACGGAATTGCTGACGCCGACCTTTTCGCCATCAAGCGCTGTGCCATTCAGGGAGAGCGAGGCTTTGTCGTCGGGCAGGACGGCCAGCGCGCGGGCGCGGATCATCCATCGGCCCGGCTCGCTGGCGAGAGGCATTTCCGGTGCCGCGACCGCGCTCGGCTCGGAGAGATCTGCCGCCGTCGCGATCGCGAGCGGCGCCGCGAGTACGGCAAAGACGACGGCAGATGGCAAGATGGCGCGAGTAGGCATGATTTCCGGACCCCCAGAAGAAATTGAACATCGCCGGTCAGGGCGTTCGGCCACAGGGTATCTGCGGCCGGCGGCACTATGCTCACGAAGTGCGTCTCAGGGGTTGTCCTGGATCAATGCGGCCACGAATCACCAAGTCCTTGGGGGTAAAGGCGGATTCGTCCGGACCCAAGAACTTCGTGCAATCCCTTGTCAGGCAGGCATGCGCGGAATGCTGGCAAGCAACCGCTGCGTATAGGGGTGCTTGGGTACAGCCAAAATGTCGCGGGTCTTGCCGCTCTCGACCACCTTGCCCCGTTCCAGGATGATCATTTCTTCACAAAGGGCGGCAACGACGCCGAGATCGTGGGAGACGAACACCAGCGTCAGTTTTTCCGAAAGCGTCTTAAAGAGCTCGACGATGCGGATGCGGGTCGAAAGATCGAGCGCACTGACCGCTTCGTCGGCGAGCACGATCTGCGGACGGGCGACGATCGCACGGGCAATAGCGATGCGCTGGCGCTGGCCGCCCGAGAATTCGTGCGGATAGCGGCGCATCGCGTCAAGGGGCAGGCCTACCGCTTCGAGCGCTTCGGCGACCGTCTGCGTGCGATCGCCCGGGATCCGCAACGACCTGAGCGGCTCGCCGATGATGTCGATCACCCGCTGGCGCGGGTCGAGGGACGAATAGGGATCCTGGAAGACCGGCTGCACCGCGCGTCGATAGCGCTGCATGAAGGCACTGTTTCCAGTATCGAGGCTCTCCTCGCCGAAGCGAATGACGCCGCTGGTCGGGCGAATGAGCCCGAGCATCAGCCGCAGAAGCGTCGTCTTGCCGGACCCGGATTCGCCGACGAGGCCGACGCTGACACCGGGGCGGACAGACAGCGAGACGTCGTTGAGCGTGGTCTGCTCGCGGGAATAGCCGAAGCTGACGTTTTGAAGATCGAGCATCATCATCCGGTTGCCCCGAGCGCTTCGTCGAACAGGCGGGCCGCTTCAACCAGGGTTTTGGTGTAGTCGTGTTGCGGGTTGCCGAAGACCGCCTTGACGGGCCCTTCTTCGACAGCAACGCCGTTCTTCAGCACGATCACGCGCTCCACCACCTGGGCAACGACGGGCAGGTCGTGGCTGATGAACAAAAGCGCCATGCCGGTCTCGCGCACCAATTGATCCAATAGCTTGAGGATTTCCGCCTGCGTCGTGACGTCGAGTGCGGTCGTCGGCTCGTCGGCAATCAAGAGCTTCGGGCGGCAGGCGAGCGCCATGGCGATGGCGACGCGCTGGCGCTGGCCGCCCGACACTTCGTGCGGATAGGAGTTGATGATGCGTTCCGGCTGCGGCAGCGCCACCTTGTCGATGAGGTCGCGGACTTCGCGCTGGACGACATCCTTCGATGTCTTGCCGCTCTCCCGCTCCAGTCGGCGGCGAACCGGTTCGGCGATCTGCCGGCCGATCTTCATCAGCGGGTCGAGTGCTGTCAGCGGTTCCTGAAAGACGACGGCGGCGGCAGCGCCGCGCAGACGGTTCATGACGCTGTCGGTGGCGCCGACCACCTGCTGGCTGTCAAGCTCGATCGAACCGCTTACGCCGATCGACACGGGCAGCAGGCCGGTCGCAGCCATGGCGGTCATCGACTTGCCTGAGCCGGACTCGCCGATCAGTCCGATGCGCTCGCCCGGCCGGATCGAGAAGGAGAGATCGGATACCAGCGGCTTATCGCCGGCGCGAATGTGGAGGCCCTGGATGTTGAGAAGCGCTGTCATCGCGATCTCCCGCGTGTCGGATCGCCGATGTCGCGCAGGCCGTCGGCGAGAAGGTTCATGCCGATGACAAGGGCGACCAGGGCGATGCCGGGAGCAATCGCGCCGATCGGCGCCGTATAGACGGTGCCCTGCGCTTCCTGCAGCAGCCGTCCCCAGGAGGCGTTTGGCGGCGGTGCGCCGAGACCAAGATAGGAGAGCGACGCCTCGGCGATGACGGCAAGGCCGAACTGCAAAGCGAAATTGACCGAGAGCGTCGGCCAGATATTGGGAAGCACGTGGCGAAAAACGACGCCGGCCCAAGAGGTTCCCGATGTTCGCGAGGCGACGATATAGTCCTGGCGCAGTACCCGTTTGGCGAGGATGCGGGTCAGTCGAGCGACGATTGCGGAGATCGCGAGGCCAAGGGCCAGGATTGCCGTCCACAGACTGGCGCTGTCGCTTGCCGCGACCACCAACATGGCCAGAAGCAGGGTCGGGAAGGCGATCAGGATATCGAGCGTCGCGGCCATCACGTCGTCGGCAAGGCGTGTTGCAAAGGCGGCGAGAACGCCGAGACTGACGCCGACCGTCGCGCCGATCGCAACGGCGCCGGTGCCGACAAGAAGCGCCGTTCGCGCACCGATCATCAGTTGCGTGAGCAGGTCGCGCCCCAGCCGGTCGGTCCCGAGCCAGTGCAGGAGCGATGGCGCTTCCAGTCGGCCACCGGAGGCGTTCAAAGGATCGTACGGCGTCCAGAACAGCGTGAGCAGGGCGACGAGCAGATTGATGCCGACGAGCGCGAGCCCGAGGGTGAGGGCAAGAGAGTGCCGTTGCTCCCGTCTGGATACCGACGTCTCGACCGGGCTCATGCGCTGCCTCCAACGGCGCGCTCGCGCAGGCGCGGATCGATCAGCCGCTGGGTAAGATCGGCGCCAAAGCCGATCAGCAGCACCAGTAGCGTCGAGATGAACAGCACGCCCTGGACGTTGGGATAGTCACGCTGCTCGATCGCGAGCAGCAGCATCGAGCCGAGACCCGGCAGCGCGAAGACACGCTCGATGACGACGGCGCCGAGCAGGGTCGTGGCAAGCTCGATGCCGAGAATGGAGACGATCGGCACGGCGCCGTTGCGGATGCCGTGGCGAACAAGCGCTTCAGGAAAGCTGGCGCCGAGGGCGCGCGCGGTGCGCAGGTAATCGCTGCCGAGAACATCCTGTGTCGCCGAACGCACGTAGCGCAGCAGCGATGCGCCCATGACGAGCCCGATCGTCAGAACAGGCAGCGCCAGCGCATAGAGCACCTGTCCCTCATTCTGCCAGCCGCGGCGGGGAAAGCCGCCTGATGGAAACAGCCGGAAGGTGACGGCAAAGACAGTGACGAGCAGGATGCCGACCCAGAAGACCGGAATGGCGATACCGAGCTGCGAGACCGTCGAGATCAATCCGCCATACCAGCGGTCGGCCTTGACGGCCGAGAGAATGCCGAGCGGCACCGCGATCAGAATGGACAGCAGGAAGCCCATCAGCGCCAGCGGTACGGTGACCGTCAGCCGCGCGGCGATCTCCTCGATCACGGGCTTGCCACTGACGAAGGAGGTGCCGAGATCGAAGCGGGCGAGGCTGCCGGCAAAACGAAGGAACTGCTGCCAGAGCGGCAGGTTCGAGCCGACCTGCTCGCGAGCCTTTTCGATCTGCGCGGCATCGGCGCCGACGGACAGAAGCGCATTGGCCGGGTCGCCGGGGAGCAGGCGCAACAACACGAACAGCACCACCGCCGCGATCAGCAGCGACAGGATGAGGATGGCAAAGCGGCGGACGAGATAGGTGAGAATGGCTGCATTCCTTTCTTCTCACGGGGTCCCGCGATCAGAGAAGTTGGCTTTTGCATCAAAACGGAGAGGGAGGCTAGAGCGGCGGCTCTATTTTAGTGTGGCCTGTATCGGACTGGACGAAACGGCTCGGGCGAGGCCAAGCAAGCTTGCGGAACGCAAAGCCCCCGGATTGGATCCGGGGGCTCTTCATTGCCGCCAAAAGCGGAAGTCGTTTCGCTTACTGCTCGCTCTTCTTGATGCCGTAGGCAAAGAACTGCGAGTTCAGACCATTCACCGGGTAGCCTGACACAGCCGAGCTCGAAACAACGATCTGCGGATAAAGATAGAGCCAGTTGCTGGCGGCATCCTCGGCGATGATCGTGTTGGCTTCCTTGAGCTTGGCGGTCTGCTCGTCGGTGTTGGCGGCGGCTTCCGAGGCCTTGATCAGGTCGACAACCTTGGGGTTGTTGTAACCCCAGTAGAAGTCCGGGTTGCCGTAGAAGACGATGTCGCGGTGGTTGACGTGCTCCTGCAGCGTCGCCTGGAAATCATGTGCCTTGTAGACCTTCGTGTACCATTCGTTGGCGGTGATCACGTTGATCTCGACCTTGATGTTCACCTTGGCGAGTTCGCTCTGGATGAACTGGGCGACGATCGGGTGCGGGTCGTAGTTCGGCGTGTCGAGCTTGAAGGTGAAGCCATCGGCAAAGCCTGCTTCCTTCAGGAGCGCCTTGGCGCTTTCGACGTCATAGGTGTCGACGGCGGTGAGGTCCACGTACCAGGGATCGGTCGGCGGCACGAAGGAGCCGATCAGCGTGCCGTACTCGCCCCAGATCGAGGTCAGCAACTTCTTGTCGTCGATGGCGCGGGCGATCGCCTTCCTGACCTTGACGTTGTCAAAGGGGGCGACGCGGTCGTTGAAGGCAAGCAGTTGCTTGGTGGTCGACTGGCCGGCGGTTACGGTGAAGTCAGGATTGTCCTTGAACTGGGCGATCGAGTCCGGGCTCTGGACACTGGTGATGATGTCGACCGCGCCGGTCAGAAGCGCATTGTTGAGTGCGGTTGCGTCGGTGAAGTACTGGAAGACGACTTCGCCATTGGTCGGTGCTGTGCCCCAATATTTGTCGTTGCGGGTCAATGCCAGCGACGAGCCGCGGCGCCATTCGTCGAGGCGATAGGGGCCGGTGCCGTCTTCGCTGGCGTTCAGGTCCTTTGCCGCATCGTTGACGATCCAGACGTAGCTCAGATTGTAGGGGAGCGAGATCGAGCGTGCGGACAGCTTGACGACGACGGTTTGGTCATCGGGCGTCTCAATCGCGCTGATCGTCGAAAGGCTCTTCTTGCGCGAACTCTTGGAATGCTCGGCGGTCACGCGCTCGATGCTGTACTTCACGTCGGCTGCGGTGAGCGGGTCGCCGGAATGGAAGGCAACGCCAGGGCGAAGCTTGAACGTGTAGGTAAGGCCGTCTTCGCTGACGCTCTGCGCGGCGACCAGACCCGGCTGGACGTCGCCCGCATCGGTCAGCGTGAACAGCGCTTCATAGACATTGCCGTTGAAGGCTTCGTTGATGCCCTGGCCGGCGCCGGCGGTGTTGTCGAGGTTCTGCGGCTCGTAGAGCGACCCGATGGTGATCGAGGCGTTGGGGTCAAACTTGGCGTCCTCGGCGAAGACGGCTGTGCTCGTCGACAGAGCGAGCGCCAGTGTGGCGGCAGCCAGAGTTGCCCCTCGTGCGCGGCGGGCTTGTCCCGCGGTCTTGCCAAAACCGATGATAGTGCCAGTCATGTCCCAAACTCCTGCATTGTGCCTGTCACGCGGATCGCGTCGCCACCCGAATGTACGCACCGGATGATTGCGATGCATCATACTTATTCCCTAGTAATTTAGTGGGAAAATTGGTTTCTTTTGTCCGTCGAAGTTGAAAATTGTACCCGCGGCCGTGGCGGATGGGCATACGCGTATTTCGCCTTCCGTCGTCCGGCGCACTATCGAGATATATCAGGGAGCCTTCACGGACCAGTTTGGTTCCGGCGAATTGGGCCGCCACCCAACTCTGATTTTGAACGGTCTTCTCCATAAGCTTTATGCAGGATTGCCGGCTTGGAATAAGGGGGGCGTCGATTGTTATTCATGACGATTTTCCCTCGAAAATTGCAAAATGCAACACGTCGACAAAAGGATTCGACACCCAGGAGATTCTGATATATCGCATGATTAATCGTTTAATCATGCGATAGCGGAAACCACGGATTTTGGCGCGTTCCGGACCAAAACTAACGAGGATTGCCAGAGCGCTCGGCGTGTCCGCAGCCACGGTTTCGAACGCGCTCTCCGGCAAGGGCCGCGTGTCTGCCGAAATGGTGGAGAAGATCCGCGCGACCGCGGCCGAGCTCGGTTACGTACCGAGCCAGGCGGGCAGGGCGCTCAGGACCGGTCGCACCGGCGTCATCGGTCTCGTTCTTCCCGATATCGCCAATCCGCTCTTCCCCCAGATCGCCCAGGCGATCGAGCTTGCCGCCTCGTCGTCGGGCTACGGCGTGCTGATTGCGGACTCGCGCGGCGACGTCTCGACCCAGACCAAGGCGATCGAGCGGCTGATCGACCGCGACGTCGACGGCCTGGTGATCGTGCCGCGGCGCGGTACCCGCGTCGCCGATGTCGGCTGTCCGGTTGCCGTCATCGATACGCCCTCGACGCCCGGCAACACGGTTGCCGCCGACCACTGGGGTGGCGGCCAGCAGATCGCCGAGCACCTGAAGGCGCTCGGGCACCGGCGCGTGCTGATCATCGGCAACAATCCCGCCTCGAACGTGCAGAACGACCGCGCCGGCGGCATCCGCTCCGTCTTCGGCCAAGGGCTTCATACCGACACGCTCTGGATCGAGCCCTTGGAGAAAGTGTCCGGAAAGGGCTGTCCGCTCGGGCTCGCCGGGAAGGTGGCGGAAGGCTACACCGCGTTTGCCTGCATCTCCGATCTCCATGCGCTCCGGGCACTGACCGAATTGCAGCGCGCCGGCATCAATGTGCCGGAAAAGGCGAGCGTGACCGGTTTTGACGATCTGATCTGGTCGCCGGTTATCACTCCAGCGCTCACGACTGCGCGCATGGACATGACCGAGATTGCCGCGATTGCCGTTGCCGCGCTCGTCAAGGCGATCCGCGAGCGCGATCCGTTCGATCCCGAGATCGGCGCACCGGTCACGGCCGAGAAGTCGAAAGTGCCGATGCATCTGGTCGTCAGGCAATCGGCCGCCGCACCGCCCGCGCTTCAACCCGTTCATACCACTGCCACCGCAGCCACATCCGTCACCGAAGGAGGACACCAGTCATGAAGAAGTTCCTGCTTGCCTCGAGCGCGCTCTTGCTCGTCGCCCCTGCCGCGTCTGCTCAGGAAAAGACGCTCACAATTTCCGTCTACGGCTTTGCCCAGGACGCATTCAAGGAGCTGGTCTACACGCCGTTTGAGCAGAAGTGCGGTTGCAAGCTGGTGGTCGAAACCGGCAACAGCGTCGAGCGCCTGGCAAAGATGGAAGCCAACAAGGCAAGCCCGGTTGTCGACATGGCCGTCGTTTCGATGGCCGACGCGCTCTCGGCTTCGCGCGCTGACCTGATCGAAAAGATCGACACCTCGAAGCTCCAGAACTTCAACAAGCTCTATGACCTTGCCAAGGATCCGAACGGCGACGGCATGAGCGTCGGCTACACCTTCTACGCAACCTCGATCGTCTATCGCTCGGACAAGATGGAAGTGAATTCCTGGGCCGATCTGCTCGACGAGAAGAACGCCAGCCACGTCGCCTTCCCGAACGTCACGACCAACCAAGGCCCGCCGGCGCTCTACATGGTTGGCGAGGCCATCGGCAAGAATACGCCGGACCTCAAGGAAGCGATTGCCGCCGTCGGTGCCAAGAAGGACGACATCGTCACCTTCTACGTCAAGTCTTCGCAGCTCGTGCAGTTGATGCAGCAGGAAGAGATCTGGGCCGCACCGATCGGCCGCTTCTCTTGGGAAGGCTTCACCAAGCTCGGCCTGCCAATCAAGTGGGCAACGCCGAAGGAAGGCCAGACCGGCGGCATGAATGTGATGGTGCTGACCAAGGGCGGCAAGAACCAGGACTTGGCGCTTCAGTTCATGGATTTCTGGCTCTCGACCGAAATCCAGACGGCGCTCGCCGAAAAGCTGGTCGACAGCCCGGCCAACAAGGACGTCAAGGTTTCGCCGGAGATCGCCGAGAACCTGACCTACGGCGAAGAGACGGTGAAGAACCTGAAGCTGATCCCCTCGGCTGTTGCCCTCGACAACCGCGAAGCGTGGCTGTCGGAGTGGAACGCGCAGGTCGGCCAGTAAGCCAAACAACTGAACTCCATCGGCCGGACTTTTCGGCCGGTGGAGCCACGGCCACCGGGACGGGCAGGCCGCTCTACTTGATGCCTTGAAAGGAAGAAGGATGTTTCAGAACCGCGCCGAAGCCCTGGCGCTCGCTCTGCCCGCAGCGGTCTTTGCGGCGATCGTCTTTCTTGCGCCGGTGGTGATCCTGCTGGCGGAAGGCTTTCGCAACGCCGACAGCTGGTCGCTGTCGGCCTATACGACCTTTTTCTCGGATCCGCTGAACCGCACCGTCTTCCTGCGTACCTTCCGACTTGGTCTGATGGTCACCGCTGTTTCGGCGGTCATTGGCTATGCCGCGGCCTTTGCCATCGTCAATCTGACGCCGCGCAACAAGGGGCAGATGATCGGCCTCGTCGTGCTGCCGCTGATGATCTCGTCGGTTGCCCGCACCTATGCCTGGATCGTCATCCTCGGCCGCACCGGCATCGTTAACCAGGCGCTGCAACTGGTCGGCCTCTCGGATGAGCCGATCCGCTTTCTCTTTACCGAAACGGCCGTCTTCATCGGTCTCCTTCAGCTCTTCCTGCCGCTGATGATCCTGTCCTTGATCAGCGCGCTTGAGAACATGCCGAAGGATGCAATTCCTGCGGCGCGTGTTCTTGGCGCCAACTGGTTCCAGGTGTTCTTCAAGGTGATCCTGCCGCTCACCAAAGAGGGCCTTGTGATCGGCGGCACGCTGGTCTTCACCGGCTCGCTGACGGCCTACATCACGCCTGCGATCCTCGGCGGTTCCAAGGTGCTGATGCTCGAAACGCTGCTCTACCAGCGCGTCACCGTCGCCAACGATTTCGTCGCAGCCAGCGTCATCGCCTTCATTTTGATCGTCATGAGCTTTGCCGCCAATCTTCTTTTGAAACGGCTTGCCACCGCGAGGAACAAGCGATGACACCCCGCGTCTTTTCACCCCTTGTGCTCTTCCTGGTGATTGGCTTCCTGATAGGGCCGTTCTTCATCATCGTCGCCGCCTCGCTTTCAGGCGGCGAGACGCTGGCCTTCCCACCGCAGGGCTTCTCGCTCAAATGGGTCGCCAAGGTCTTCACTGTCGAGAGCTTCCGCGAGAGCTTCGCGATCTCGATGCTTTTGGCGATCGGCGGTACGGCTGCGGCGCTTGTGCTTGGCGTTCCCGCGTCCTATGCGCTTTCACGCTACAAGCTGCCGTTCGGCGAAACCATCCGCACGATCGTGTCGCTGCCGATCATTGTGCCGGGCATCATCGTCGGCCTGGCGCTGCTGCGCTACATCGTCGTGCCCTTCGGTTTCAACATCACGCTGACCCTGTTTCTCGCGCATACGGCGCTGGTTCTGCCCTATGCGGTGCGGGTGGTCTCGGCGAGCCTCAACAACCTGCGCTCCGACATCGAGGAGGCGGCCGTGCTGCTCGGCTCCTCGCGCGCCGGCGCCTTCTTCCGCGTGGTGATGCCGAACATCCGCAGCGGCATCTTGGCCGCCTTCATCCTCGGCTTCGTCACGAGCTTCAACCAGGTGCCGGTATCGCTCTTCCTTTCCGGCCCCGGCGTGCGCACGCTGCCGATCGACATGCTCTCCTACATGGAGATCACCTACGATCCGTCGGTCGCCGCCCTCTCGGCACTGCTCGCCTTCATGTCCATCGGCATCGTCTTCCTTGCCGAACGCTTCCTGGGATTCTCTCGCTATGTCTGACGCCGCCTTCCTCAGCCTTGAAAAACTGACGCTCGCCTATGGCGATACCGTTGCGGTGAAGGATCTCGACCTTTCGATCCGCAAGGGCGAACTCGTGGCGTTCCTCGGACCGTCCGGTTGCGGCAAGACGACGACGATGCGCTCGATCGCCGGCCTGCTGACGCCGGCCTCCGGTGCCATCAGGCTCGACGGTGCCGATATCACTCGGGTCTCCGCAAACAAGCGCTCCGTCGGTCTAGTCTTCCAGTCCTATGCACTGTTCCCGCACCTGACCGTGTTCGAAAACGTCGCCTTCGGCCTGCGGCTGAAGAAGCTGCCGGCGACAGAGATCGAGAGCAAGGTAACGGCCGGGCTGAAGTCGGTCGGGCTTTCGAAGTTCTCCGCCCGTAAGCCGGGCGAACTCTCGGGCGGCCAGCAGCAGCGCGTGGCGCTGGCGCGCTCGATGGTCATGGAGCCGAAGGTGCTGCTTCTCGACGAGCCGCTGTCGAACCTCGACGCCCGCCTGCGCCTCGAAATGCGAACGGAATTGCAGCGCGTCCAGAAGGAAACCGGCGTCACGATGATCTTCGTCACCCACGACCAGGGCGAAGCCCTGTCGCTGGCGGATCGGATCGTCGTCATGCTCAACGGCGCGATTGAGCAGATCGGCACGCCCGAGGATATCTACAACCGCCCGATCTCGCGCTTCGTCGCCGATTTCGTCGGCTTCGAGAACATCTTTGCCGTCGAGGGCGGCAAGCTTGCGGTCGGCAACGGCCCGATCGATCTTTCCGGATCCCTGCCGCCTGACACGGCAGGGCTTGCGTGGCGTCCGCGCATGGTGACCCTTGGTTCAGGTCCTTTCCAAGGCACCGTGCGCGGAGCCTCTTTCTCCGGCAGCACGCGCGAATACCTGCTCGATACGCCGCTCGGTGCCATCAAGGCCGAGGAAGATGCCGCATTGGCGGCGCGCGAAACCGGCTCTACGATTGCCTTCGATCTCCCGGTCGACAAGGCTGCGCGCCTCAAGAAGTTCGGTTGACGTCATATGGGTGTCTGGATCGATACGGACATGGGCTTCGACGACATCGCCGCGGTGCTTGTCGTCCTTCATGCCGCTGAAGAAATCGACGGCGTTTCGCTCGTCTTCGGCAACACGCCGATCGAACAGGTGAAGCGCAACGCCGCCAGTGCCGCGCTCGCCTTCGGCTGGAACTTCCCCATCCATGAGGGCCGCGCCTCGCCAGTGCTTGGCAGGCTTGAGACTGCCGAACGTATTCTCGGCGAGGCCGGCATGCCGACCGCCGGGCTGACGCTGCCGCGAGCCGATGCACTGCCGCAAACCGACGCTTTCGCTGCTCTCTCAGCCTGGTTGGAACAGGAAGGGCCAAAGCGCATTCTCGCTCTCGGGCCGCTCACCAACCTTGGCGCGCTCTGCCTTGCCCGCCCGGACCTTGCCGCGCGCATCACCGACCTTACCTGGATGGGCGGCGGCGTCACCAGCGGCAACCACACAGCCTCCGCCGAATTCAACGCCTTTGCCGATCCGGAGGCGCTTGCCATCGTGCTCGCGCACGGCCTGCCGCTGCGCATGGTCGATCTCGATCTCTGCCGCAAGGTCTTTGCCTATCCGGACGACGTTGCGCCGATCCGCTCGGCCGGCGGCGTCAATGCCGCGCTGATCGCCGATCTGCTTGCCGGATACATCTCGATCGGTACCAGCCGTGGACGCCCGGGCATGGCGATCTATGACCCCTCAGCCGCCGTCGCCTTCGTCAACCCCGGCGCAGTCTCCTTTAAGAGCGCACGTATCGATGTCGAGCTTGGCGGATCCCTGACGCGAGGGCGTACCGTCGTCGAAACCCGCGCGAGCCATGCGACCTTCAATGCCGAATACGCCGTTGACGCACACGTCGAGACGACGCGGGCCCAGATCCTGGGTGCGTTGATGAAAGAAGCGCAGAAATGAACTCCGTGCTGCAGCCTCAGGACCTGGCCGATGCGGCGCTCCGGACCCGCGCGGTGGCCGCAGCGCGCGGTGAGCAACCCTTCGACATCCTGATACAAGGCGGGACGCTGGTCGACGTGGTCACCGGCGAGCTTCGTCCGGCCGATATCGGTCTGGTCGGATCGTTGATCGCGAGCGTGCACGAGCCCGGCACGCGCAGCGACGCGGCTGATATCATCGATGCGGGCGGTGCCTTCGTTTCACCTGGCCTGATCGATACGCATATGCATGTCGAAAGTTCGATGGTGACACCGGCGACCTATGCCAACGCGGTGCTGCCGCGTGGTGTCACGACCGTTGTCTGGGACCCGCATGAGTTCGGCAACGTCAACGGTGTCGCTGGAGTGCGGTGGGCTGCGGATGCCATTCGCGATCTGCCGCTGCGCACCGTTCTGCTGGCGCCGTCCAGCGTACCGTCGGCGCCGGGTCTGGAACTGGCCGGCGCCGATTTCGACGCTGGCATCATCGCCGACATTTTGAGCTGGCCGGAAATCGGCGGCATTGCCGAGATGATGAACATGCGCGGCGTCATCGACGGCGAGGCGCGCATCAGCGCTATCGTCCAGGCCGGGCTCGCCGCCGGCAAGCCGGTCAACGGCCATGCGCGCAGCCTTGCCGGCACCGACCTTCAGGCGTTCGTCACCGCAGGCGTCAGCTCCGACCACGAGCTCGTGTCCGGCGACGATCTGATGGCGAAGCTGAGAGCAGGGTTGTCGATTGAACTGCGCGGCTCGCACGATCACCTGTTGCCTGAGTTCGTCAATACCCTCAATGCCCTAGGCCATCTTCCTCAGACGGTGACGCTCTGTACCGACGACGTCTTTCCGGACGATCTCGCCCGCGCTGGCGGCCTTGATGATGTCGTCCGCCGGTTGGTCCGCTACGGCCTGCCCGCCGAATGGGCGCTACGGGCGGCGACGCTCAACGGTGCCGTCCGGCTCGGCCGGCACGATCTGGGGCTCGTTGCGCCCGGACGCCGGGCGGATATCGTGGTCTTCGAGGACCTGAGCGAGTTCCGCACGCGCACGGTGATCGTCCACGGCAAGGTCATCGCGAAGAGCGGTGACATGATCGAGCCGCTGACTGACATCGATGTCGCGCCGTTATACGGCACGATGAAAATTGCACCGCTCGCAGAGGCCGATTTCCGCATCTGCGCTGCCGGAACGAAGGTGCGCGTCGCGACCATCGATCGCCCGCGTTTCACCCAATGGGCCGAAGCAGTTGCCGAGGTGGAAGGCGGCTTCGTCGTGCCGCCCGAGGGGACTACGGTGATCGCAGTCGCGCACCGCCACGGGCGCGCTGACAGCCGGCCACGCGTCGGCTTGCTTTCGGGTTGGGGCGCCTGGCGCGGGGCCTTCGCCACCACGGTCTCGCACGACAGCCACAACCTCACCGTCTTCGGTGGCAACGCTGCAGACATGGCTGTGGCGGCCAATGCGGTGATCGCCGCCGGCGGCGGCATGGCCGTCGCGTCCGGCGGCAAGGTTGACGTTCTCCTGCCGCTACCGATTTGCGGGTTGGTTTCGGAACAGCCGCTCGCGGAGATAGCTGCCGGCTTCGCAGAACTTCGCGATGCTGTTGGCCGCATTGTGGATTGGCAGCCACCCTATCTGGTCTTCAAGGCCTGTTTTGGCGCGACGCTCGCCTGCAACGCCGGACCGCACCAGACCGACCGCGGCATCGCCGATGTCGCAATCGGCAAACTGATGGAAAGCCCGATATTGGAAGTGCTTTGAGGTGTAACTCGCGCGGTCAGCTCGGTTTAAGCCGCCTGTGCGATCCGCTCTCAGCTCCAATGGGACAGATCACTTCTCCGTTCAGAGAACTGATACAAGCCCCTGAAATTGCGCATCTTCGGGTGATTTGCGGCCACGCGCCCGGGCTGGCGCGCGCTATTCGGCGCGCGGCAGCTCCTGCTCCACCAGCGTCGACCAGAAGGCAACGCCCGGGCCGATCGCGGCGTCGTTGAAATCATAGGCGGTGTTGTGATGCAGCGCGCCGTCGACGGCGGGGCCGTTGCCGAGCCACACATAGCAGCCCGGAGCTTCGAGCCCGAAAAAGGCGAAATCGTCGCCGGCGGTGGAGGGCGGAAATGCCGTGCGGGTCTTTTTGCCGAAGACGGCTTGGGCCGCCTTCAGCGCCCGGGCGGTCGCATCGCCATCGTTGACGACGGGTGGGATGCGGCGCTCGAATTCGTAGTCGACCGCAATCCCGTACATTTCCGCCGTGCCCCGGGCCAGTCGTCCGATCTCGGTTTCGAGCTGGTCGCGCACTTCGGGTGTATAGGCGCGGGCGGTGCCGCCGATTTCCACGATGTCGGGGATCACGTTCAGTGCTTTTGGGTCGCCGGCACGCACGGAGCAGGCGCTGACGACGGCCGGTTGCAAGGGATCGACGACGCGGCCGACGATCGACTGCAGCGAGGCAAGGAAGGTACCGGCCGCCGTTACGGGGTCGCGGCCGAGATGCGGCTTGGCACCGTGGGTTCCGACACCGCGGAAGGTCAGACGCCAGCTGTCCGAGGAGGCGAGCTGCGGCCCGGCGACGACGGCGATTTCGTCCGGATCGAGGCCGGGCATGTTGTGCAGACCGTAGACGGCGTCGCAGGGAAAACGCTGAAACAGCCCTTCCTCGACCATGCGCTTCGCGCCGCCGCGGCCTTCCTCGGCCGGTTGGAAAATGAAATGAACGGTGCCTGAGAAATTGCGGGTCTTTGCCAGATGGCGGGCGGCACCGAGCAGTAATGTGGTGTGGCCGTCATGGCCGCAGGCATGCATCTTGCCGGCTTCGCGGGACTTGTAGGGTCGGTCGGCGATTTCGGGCATGGCGAGTGCGTCCATGTCGGCGCGAAGACCGATCGAGCGCGTGCCGTTGCCCACTTGCAGGGTGCCGACGACGCCGGTTTTTCCCAAGCCTCGATGGACCTTTAGCCCGGCGGCCTCGAGCCATTTGGCAACGAGGTCGCTGGTGCGCTCCTCCTCGAACCCGAGTTCCGGATGGGCATGCAGATCGCGACGGAAGTCCGTGAGGAAGGCGAGGTCGTCAGCAATTCCGTCTGGCAGGCGCATGTTCAGGTATTCCCGTGGTTCATCTGGCGAAGGGCTTGTGAATTCCGCGCGCTTTGCTCGCTGCACGGTGCCCTTTCGGTTTGATCGAAGTCGCAAACGGTATAGACGAAAACCACCGGGATCAGAACAGCGAACCGGCTTTTTGGGTCGCCTTTCAATCCGGGCGAAATGCGCAGACGAGGACGGAACCGATGCAGCCTCACGACTTCTGGCAGGAGGTCTACCCGCCGAAAAGTTTCGGCATTCAGGCGGGTTATCGCGATTTCTTCCCGGCAACGCTCGGCGACGGCCGCCAGATATTGCTGCCGATCCGGCCGCTCTCGGATGGCAGGCACGCGCTCGCCTCGCTGATCGTCAACCAGGCGAGCTTTGCGGTGGAAGATGCGCTGGCCACCGAACTTGCGGCAAAGCTTGCCGCCTTCGAGCCCGATGTCGTGGCCGGTCTCCCGACATTGGGCCTGACGCTTACTTCTGCCGTTGCGCGCAAGCTCGGCCATAGCCGCTACGTGCCGCTCGGTACATCAAGAAAATTCTGGTATGTCGACGACCTGTCGGTGCCGCTCTCCTCGATCACGACGCCGGACCAGAAGAAGCGGCTCTACGTCGATCCGCGCATGCTTCCACTGCTCGAGGGGCGACGTGTCGCGCTGATCGACGACGTGATATCGAGCGGCACGTCGATCCTGGCCGGGCTGACCCTGATGGAGGCTTGCGGCATCGAGCCGGTCGCGATCGGCGCCGCCATGCTGCAGACCGAGCGCTGGCGACAGCCGCTCGCCAACCTCGCGCCTTATTGGCCGGAACGCGTCGTGGGGGTGTTCCAGACCCCGATGCTCGCGCGCAGCGACGATGGCACTTGGCAGGTGGTCTGACCGCGTAGAGATCGCAAACAGGCGCGCTACCATGAAACGGCCGAGCCCGAGAGGGCTTCGCGAACGGCATTCTCTTTGCCATCTTTCAACGTGAAAACTTTAGGCAAGCTTTGGTCCGAGCGGCAGTCTTCGCGAAAGGAAGTCCATGCGCTTCGTCAATCCGATCCCTTTCGTCCACGACATCGCCCGGTCGCGGGAATTCTACGAGAAGACGCTCGGCCTGACAGTTCGCGAGGACTTCGGAAACTTCGTCCTCTTCGAGAGCGGCTTTGCCGTCCACGAAGGCCGCTCGCTCGAGCGAACAGTCTGGCGGGAAGAACTCGCCTCGGCGGAACCCTATGGGCGAGGAAACCTGCTCCTGTATTTCGAACACGATGATGTCGACGCAGCTTTCGCACGCGTCGCGCCCCATGTGGAACTGATCCATCCGGTCGAACGGCAGGATTGGGGGCAGCGCGTGTTCCGTTTCTATGATCCGGATGGGCACGCCGTCGAGGTCGGGGAGCCGCAGGCGCTGGGATCCACGGTCGAACTGGAGAAGCGCTAGCTTCCTGCGAGGCTGAGCTTCATTGGGGGCCAGACGCTTCCGACGAAAGAGGAAGCGCCCAGGTTTCGTGCTTGCGAGGCGCTTCGGGGCCGAAGCGCTGCCGCTTTGCAGCCAATGCCCTAATTCGCCGGACGGACCTGATAGTAGACCGTCGACTGGGCGCCTGCCTTGGCGATCGTATAGACGTCGTAGGACGCCTGCGGGTCATTGCCCATGCCGAGCGAGCCTGCGGGCATGCCGGGCACGGCGATGCCGGCGATATCGGGCCGCTCAGAGAGAAGCTTGCGAACCGCTTCCAGCGGCACATGCCCCTCGATGACGTAGCTGTCGACTACTGCCGTATGGCAGCCTTCCACGTCGGCGGGCACCGCGAAGCGCGTCTTGATCGCCGACATATCGGCCTCGTCGTGCACCTCGACCTTGTAGCCGGCCGCCTCCATCGCCTCGGCCCATTGCTCGCAGCAGCCGCATTGCGGATCCTTGTAGATGGCCATGGTGCCGGCCGCAGCCGCGGCGGCTGTCGCAAAGAGGGTGATGCCTGCGATTGCGCCTGCTACGAAATGTCTACGTAACACGTCCATTGGACGCTCCTTTCCGGTTCTGCCTGACTATAGCATCGTGCCGGCCCGGGCGGCGTGATTTCGACCCGGGCCGTTTGTCGCAGCTTACTTGACTTCGGTCACGGTCAGCTTGCCGTTGACCCGGTCGGCGACGAATTCGATCGAGGCGCCTTCCTTGAGCTTGGCAAGCACCGCATCGTCGCCAACGCGGAACACCATGGTCATGGCCGGCATGTCGAGGTTCTTCAGGTCTTCATGATCGATCGTCACCTTCTTGGCCTTGGTATCGATTTTCTTGACGACGCCCTTGGTGAACTCCGCCGCGTGTGCGGGAAGGGCAAAGGCGGCGGCGGAGGCAGCGAGCGCAAGCGCTGCGAAGAATGTACCTACGGTCTTCATGGTCAGATCCTTTTCTATGATCGGGGATTACTTCTTCACGACGTCGAGCGGACCGTGCATGCCGGCGTCGTAGTGGCCGGGCACCAGGCAGGCGAACTCGAAGGTGCCGTCATTGGTGAAGGTCCAGTAGATGTCGCCGGATTTGCCGGGCTCGAGCCGGATGGCGTTCGGGTCGTCGTGCTCCATGTCGGGGAACTTCTCCATGGTGATCTTGTGTTCCTGGATCGTCGCCTTGTCGTCGAGAACGAATTCATGGGCCAATTCGCCGGCATTCTTGATCGCGAAATGAACGGTCTGGCCCTGACGCACCTTGATGGTCGCCGGGGTGAAGATCATCTTGCCGTCGTCGGTTTCCTTCATCGTGACGCGGATCGTCTGCGTCGCCTTCTTGCTATCACCGGGCTCGCCGACGGACACTTTGTCGTGGCCGCCCGCGTGGCTGCCCGATGCGAGCGCCTGGGCGGAGAAGGCAGAGGCGACAACGAGCGCCAGAGCGAATGCTGTTTTCTTCATCGTATGGTTCCTGGTGGAATTGAGAGAATTCATCGTGGTCAGCCGTTGCTTCATGGTTTCGGCGTGATCACGGTCTTGGCACCCTTTGCCCGCGTTGCTTCCGGCAGTTCGCCGGTCCACTCCCAGGCTTGTGTTCCCGGCGGGTTCTCGTACCAGCCGGGATCGCTGTAATCGCCGGCGGAGATGCCTTCGCGCACCTTCACCACCGAGAACATTCCGCCCATCTCCAACGCGCCGTGCGGACCCCAGCCGGTCATCATCGGGATCGTGTTGTCGGGGAGCGGCATTTCCATTTCGCCCATGTCGGCCATGCCGGCCGTTCCCATGGGCATGTAGTCGGGCTTGACCTTGCGGATCTTCGCCGCGACCGATGTCTTGTCGGCGCCGATGAAGGTCGGGATATCGTGGCCCATCGCATTCATCGTGTGGTGCGATTTGTGGCAATGGATCGCCCAGTCGCCCTCATACTTTGCGTCGAATTCGTAGGCGCGCATGGCGCCGACGGGGATGTCGATCGACACTTCCGGCCACCGCGCCTCCGGCCGCACCCAGCCGCCATCGGTGCAGGTTACCTCGAAATCGTAGCCGTGCATGTGGATCGGATGGTTGGTCATGGTGAGGTTTCCGACCCTCACCCGCACCCGGTCGTTCTTGGACACGACCAGCGGGTCGATATCGGGGAAGATCCGGCTGTTCCAGCACCACATGTTGAAGTCGGTCATCTCCATGATCTTCGGCACGTAGGTGCCGGGATCGATGTCGTAGGCGTTGAGCAGGAACACGAAGTCGCGGTCGACGCGCATGAAGTCCGGGTCCTTCGGATGCACCACGAAGAAGCCCATCATGCCCATGGCCATCTGCACCATCTCGTCGGCGTGGGGATGGTACATGAAGGTGCCCGACTTCACGAGGTCGAACTCGTAGACATAGGTCTTGCCCGAGGGGATGTGCGGCTGCGACAGTCCGCCCACGCCATCCATGCCCGAGGGCAGGATCATGCCGTGCCAGTGGATGGTGGTGTGTTCCGGCAGCTTGTTGGTGACGAAGATCCGAACGCGGTCGCCTTCGACCGCCTCGATCGTCGGACCCGGCGACTGGCCGTTGTAACCCCAGAGATAGGCGGTCATACCGTCGGCCATTTCGCGTTCGACCGGCTCGGCGACGAGGTGAAATTCCTTGACGCCGTTGTTCATGCGGTGTGGCAGTGTCCAGCCGTTGAGGGTGACGACCGGGTTGTAGTCAGGTCCGCTCGTCGGCACCAGCGGCTTCTGGGTCGCGGCATTGTCCATGCTTGCCGCTTCGGGCAGGCCGGAGTTGGAGGTTTGCGCCCATGCGGCGGTGGAAACGAGAGCCGCGCCTGCACCAAGGAAGTGTCTTCTGTTGAACATGATCCTATTCCTTCTCAATGCCCTGCAGCGCCGGCTTCCGCCGTCGCGGGGGCGGCCGTTGCTTCGGCTGCTCCGCCTGATCCGCCACCGTGGATCGCCGTCATCAGATCGCTGTCGGCGAGCCAGAAATCGCGTTTCGCATTGACTGAGAGAACGGTCGAATCGACCCTCGCCCTGACGTCGGCAAGCAGTTCGAAGGTGCTGGTGATCATCCCGTTGTAGCTAAGCGTCGCCTCCTCCTCGATCTTGCTGCGCAGCGGCACGATGCTGTTGCGATAGTGGCGGGCGATATCGTAGCGCGAGCGATAGGCCTCATAGGCGGAGCGCGCCTCGGAGCGGATGTTGACCGCCTTTTCGGCAAGCAGGTTGGCCGAGCGCATGTGGGCAAGCTCTGCCTTGCGCATGCGCGCGTTGCCGCTGTCGAAGATCGGGATGACGAATTCGAGCTCGAACTGGCCCGTCGTCTCGACCTTGGTGCCGTGATCCTCTTGCTCCCGTTCCGCTTCCGCACCAGCGACGAGTTCCAGATCGGTGACGAAGCGGGTCGCCTCGGTCAGCTTGTAGGATTTTGCGACGGCCTCGAGATCGAGACGGGCGATCTGCAAGTCGACGCGTCGCTTCAGCGCCTCCGCCTCGATGCTATCCTTGCGGGCAAGCGTCTTCGGCAGGTCCGGCAGGCGGTTCGGTACCTGGTAGTCGACATCGGATCCCCACAGGCCCATCCGTCGTGTGAGGTTCTCCTTGGCAAGCCGCGCGGCAAGTCGCGCCTCGGCCGCCTGTCCGGCAAGTTCCGCATTGAAGACATGTTCCCGCGCCTGCGCGCCCTTGCCCATGGCACCGGTTTCACCGAGCTTGGCGGCAAGTTCCGAGGAGGCGTCAGCAGCAATCTGGGCCCGGCTCAACTGTCCGACGGTTTCCCAAGCAGCGACGGCCTCGATCCAGGCGCGACGGGCTTCAGCGGCAAGTTCCAGGGTCCTGAGCGCTGCTGAAAGTTGCGCCTGGCGAAAACGGGCATCGGCGATGGCAATGGTCTTGTCGCGCGTCAGCAGCGCCAGGATGTTGGTGGTGACCAGGCCCTCGATTGCGCGGTAGGCTTCGAGTTCCGGCGCGCCGATCCCGGTCGTGCCGATCGAGACGGTGGGGTTAAGGAAAAGGGTCGCCTGCCAGGCGTCGGCCGAAGCGTCGCCGAGATCGGCATAGGCGGCCTGCAGGCCCTTATTGTTGAGAAGCGCGATCTGGACGGCCGTGTCAGCGTCGATCGTCTTGCGCTTCAAGAGCGCCTTGACCTCGGCATTGACCTTGGCGGCCTGCGCGCGGTTCTGGATCCAGACGCTTTTCTTGGTCGCAGCTGTCGCAACCTTCGCATCCACCGTCGTAAAGCCAGCGTCCCTGGCCGAATATTCGGCGTTGGTGGCGCAGCCGGCGAGCGCGAGCGGCAGGCCGATGAACGCCGCCAGCTTGATCTTGCGGCTCATCATGACGCGTCTCCCTTGGCGGTCGACTGTGCGTCGTTGAGTGGGCCCCAGGCCTTGGGGCCGGTCGGCTCGCGGTGGGTGTAGCCTGAAATGGGGCTACGATACTGCGTGCTTCGAATGCTGCTGGAGCTATCGGCGGGATCGCCAAGGCTTGAAACCTCGGCAGGCAATGTGGCAGCGCATCCGCCCAGGATCATGGGCAGGAGCGCCATGGAAAACAATCGTTTCATGGTCAAACCTGAAATGTGAATGGCAGAGGTCGGCGACCGACCGGCAGTGGTCCGGGCGGGCCTCATCGCTGACCGTGCTACGGTGCCTCGCGTTTCAGTTGACGCGCAAAAGGCGGCCACAGCGCTTTGCTCTGCTGCATGTTTTTGCCCTTCAATCGGCTAGGATAAAAGGCAACATGCAGAAGCGGTCACGGCTTCACAAAGTCAGGCTTTTGGAGGGCGATGTAGGCCGTCGAGCTCACCTGGGGTCAGCTGCGGCTGCGGTCCGAAGTTGCGGATGGAGCGCGGGAAAACGGGATGGCTAGCGCCGGTATCGGCAAGGACTGCAACGGCGGCACAGAAGGTCTTGCAGCAATCCTTCTTGTCGGCCTTGCCGCTATCCTGGGTCGGCTTCACCTTGCCCTTGTCGAGGCTCGGGCAATGCTCGGTCGCTGCCTGGATCGGGTTGTCTGAGGACGCTTCGATCTGCTTCGAGCCGTGCGTGGCCGCATGTGTCATGCCGGATGCGGTGGAATAGGGCAGCAGGGCCAGCGACAGCATGACTGCCAGCTTCAGCACAATCAGCAAACGCAGATATGTGGTTCGCACCTTTTCCATAATCGATCCGTAAAAACGCCCGCGATTCCTGTCAATGCCGCTTGCGCTTCGCACCGTCACGAATGCGTGAGACTTTGCCAAGCGCATGGGACCACGTCATCCGCGGCGGCGGTTGCGAACAGGATCGATGCCGGCCGTGCCGAAACGGGCGGGCTCCGCCTGCTTTGCTGGGGTGTTCCCGGCATCGGCCAGATCGTCAAGAATAGGACAGTCCGGTCGTCCGTCGCCATGGCAATGGGCCGCGAGATGCTTCAGCGTCCGGCTCATCGCCTTCAGCTCCTCCGCCTTGCGTTCCAGGATCTCGACATGTTCGAGGGCGATCTTCTTGACCTCGCCGCTGGCACGCGATCGGTCGCGCCACAGCGCCAAAAGGTCGGCCATCTGCTCGACGGTGAAGCCGAGATCCCGCGAGCGGCGGATGAAGCGCAGCGTATGGACGTCGTTGTCGCCATAGTTGCGGTAGCCGGCTTCGCTGCGGTCGGCCTGTGGAATGAGGCCGATCGTCTCGTAATAGCGGATCATTTTCGTCGAGACGCCGGAGGCGCGTGAAGCTTCGCCGATATTCATGATTTCATCCTTGCAGCCGCCTTCGCGGCCATTCCCTTCGAATATAAGGGCTCTCCCCGGCTTCCGCCATGCTGTGGCGGGAAGCCGGGGAGAATGTCGATCTTACGCCGCGCGTCCTGCCGCGACCGGGCGGAATGCCCTCAGCCGCAGCGCGTTGCCGAGCACGAAGACGCTCGACAATGCCATGGCGCCGGCCGCGAAGATCGGCGACAAGAGCAGGCCGTAGGCCGGATAGAGCGCGCCGGCTGCTACCGGGATCAGCACAACATTATAGGCGAAGGCCCAGAACAGGTTCTCCTTGATGTTGCGGATCGTCGCCTTCGACAGTGCGATCGCATTCGGGACACCGAGCAGATCGCCGGACATCAGCACCACATCGGCGCTTTCGATGGCGACATCCGTGCCGGTGCCGATCGCCAGCCCGACATCGGCTTCGGCCAGCGCCGGCGCGTCGTTGATGCCGTCGCCGACGAAGGCGACCGCGCGTCCGCCTTGCTTCAGCTTCTTCAGCGCTGCGACCTTGCCGCCGGGCAGGACTTCGGCGATGACCTCGTCAATGCCGAGCTTGGCGGCGATGGCTTCGGCGGTGCGGCGGTTGTCGCCGGTGATCATCGCGACCTTCAAGCCAAGCTCGTGCAGCATGCGGATCGCCTGCGGCGTCGTCTCCTTGATCGGGTCGGCAACGGCGATGATCGCCGCAAGCTTGCCGTCGATCGCCGCATAGAGCGGGCTCTTGCCTTCGGAACCCAGGCGGGTCGCCTGCTCGGCGAAAGCGGAAACGTCGAGCTTCAACTGCGCCATCAGCCGGTCGGCGCCGACATGGACGGTGCGGCCCGTGACTTCGGCGCTGGCGCCGAAGCCGGGGATGGCCTCGAACTTCGCCGGCTCGGCGATCGCCAGGCCCTTTGTCTTTGCGGCCTCGACGATTGCTTCGGCGATCGGATGCTCGGAGCGGGTTTCGACGGCGGCGACCAGTGCCAGAACGGTATCGCGGTCGAAGCCTGCGGCGGTTTCTAGGTCGGTCAGTTCAGGCCGTCCCTTGGTCAAGGTACCGGTCTTGTCGACGGCGATGACGGCGGCATTGCGCAGCGTCTGCAGTGCCTCGCCCTTGCGGAAGAGTACGCCCATTTCGGCGGCGCGGCCGGTGCCGACCATGATCGACGTCGGGGTGGCAAGGCCCATGGCGCAGGGGCAGGCGATGATCAGAACTGCGACGCCGTTGACGAGCGCGAAGGTCAGCGCCGGATCGGGGCCGAAGACCAGCCAGATGCCGAAGGTCAAAAGCGCGATGGCGATGACTGCGGGCACGAACCAGGCGGTGACGCGATCGACCAGCGACTGGATCGGCAGCTTCGCGCCCTGGGCCTGCTCGACCATGCGGATGATCTGCGCCAGCACCGTGTCGGCGCCGACCTTGGTTGCACGGAAGGTGAAGGAGCCGGTCTTGTTGATCGTGCCGCCGACCACCTCGCTGCCGGCGATCTTTTCAACCGGAACCGGCTCGCCGGTAATCATCGATTCGTCGACATAGGAGTTGCCGTCGATGACGCTGCCATCGACCGGAACCCGGTCGCCGGGACGCACCAGTACGGTATCGCCGGCGTGCACGTCGGAAAGCGGGACCTCGATCGTCTCGCCGTTGCGGACCAAGCGGGCGGTCTTTGCCTGCAGGCCCATCAGATGCTTGATCGCCTCGGATGTCCGGCCCTTGGCGCGTGCTTCGAGGAAGCGGCCGAGCAGGATCAGCGTGACGATGACGGCCGCCGCCTCGTAGTAGACGTTGGCAGTGCCGTCAGGCAGCAGATCCGGTGCAAAGGTTGCGACGACCGAATAGATCCAGGCGGCCGACGTGCCGATCGCGACAAGCGAGTTCATGTCGGGCGCCAGGCGGAAGAGGGCGGGGACGCCCTTCTCATAGAAGCGCAGGCCCGGGCCGAAGAGCACCAGCGTCGTCAGCACGAACTGCAGATACCAGCTTTCCTGCATGCCGATATTGGTCATGACGAAATCATGCACGGCCGGGATGAAGTGCGAGCCCATTTCGAGCACGAAGATCGGCAGCGTCAGGACGCCGGCGATCAGCAGCGAGCGTGCGAGCTTGCGGGTCTCCTGTTCGCGCTTCTCGCCTTCGCGGTCGACGCTTTCGTCGCCGGTGATGCGCTTGGCGGCGTAGCCGGCAACGCGAACCGCCTCCTCGAGCGCGGCGGCCGTTGCGATCCCCTTCGTCACGTGTACGGAGGCGCGCTCGGTCGCCAGATTGACACTGGCTTCCGTGACGCCCGGCACGGTCTTCAGCGCCTTCTCGATGCGCGCGACGCAGGAGGCGCAGGTCATGCCTTCGATTGTGAGTTCGATCGTGTCTTCGGCGGCGCCGTACCCTGCATTTTCGATCGCCTTGACGATGTCGGCGGACTTGGTGCTGGCATCGAAGCGAACATCGGCGCGTTCCGTTGCGAGGTTGACCGAGGCTTCGGTGACACCAGGCACGGCGCGGATCGCCTTTTCAACGCGGGAGACGCAGGACGCGCAGGTCATGCCCTCGACGGGTATGCTCGCACTCAGCGCGGCCGCGGAAATCGCTTCGAGATTGTTCGTTCTAATGGGGGTCACCGATCCCATGATCGTGCTCCTTTCGCTGTCTTTGTCACAAGATGGAGCTTCCAACGATGGGAAGGTCAATGGCGCTGCCGAACTTTCTCTGCGCCGCCAACCCTGATGGGCCAAAACTAATTTGAAGCGGCGCCAAAAACACACGGCACAAACCCAAAAAATCTTGGTGTTTCCGTTTGCGTATGTCCTTGATGTAAAATTGATTAGTCGCTCTCGCGCGATTTAAGCGGGCCCGCCGTTACTTGGCTTCGTCCTCGGTCCGCTTCTCGAAACGAACATTCGCCGCGCAATGACCATCTCGCGCCCGATCAGTCTTATGCTCCTTATCGCAACGGTTGGCATGTTCGTGCTGATGGTCGTGCCGTCCTTCCGGCGGACGTGCGAAGAAGCATTCGAGGACGAGGAAGACTGATCGCAAGCCGACTGGGAAACTTGATAACGGCGGCCACGTGCGGCCGTTATCAATTTCAGCTCGGTCCCAGGTGAGCCAGAAGCTCTCGCATTCGAAAGCCCTGACGGAAGGTTCGAATCTGGTCAAGGCGAAGAGAAGCTGGTCCGACATCGTGCTCGATGCCAACTGCGGTCCACGCTCAACAACGGCTTTGCGCCCTCGCTCCTTCCGGAATGGCCGGTGGAGTTCCCAAGAGCATACGTTCCCCCGGAGGCGAGTTTCCCGACCCGCGCTACTCGTCTTTGCTTGAAAGCAATTCGTCGAGCTGCTCCAGCTGTTCCGGCAATGCGGCCGCCGAGCCCTGTAGTGTTTCCTCAAGCGCCTCCTTGGACGGATAGATTTCGTGGAAATTCAGCAGCGTCTTCCCGCCCTGGTCCTCGAAGGTTACGGTCGTGACCGCGCCCTCTTCGCCCTCGTCGTTGGTCCAGACGATGCGCTCGTTCGGCACCACCTCGAGATACTTGCCGTAGAAGGCCATGGTGTCCGAACCGCCGGCGCCGAATTCCAGCCGATATTTGCCGCCGGTACGGACGTCCATATCGCACGATACGAGCGAAACGCCGGATGCCGATTTTGGCACCCACCAGCGCTGGAACAGCTCGGGCTGGCTCCACGCCCTGTAAGCCGTGCTCGGCGGCGCATTGAATGTCCGCGTTACGACGAGTTCGCGATCCCCTCTGCGCTCGACTGACATGCCGTGCTACTCACCACCGGGACTGTTAACTTGCTGAATCATCGCTTCCCTCTTTTTTCATTTCGCTGATGATTTCGTCCAATGCTTCGAAGCGGGCCCCGACGAGCTTGCGATGCGCCTCGATCCACTCGGCGTCCGCCTTGAGGCCGCGTTTCCCAAGCTTGCAGATCTCACCCATCCAACCTTCTGCGTGACGACGAGGCACGTATCGCCCTCAGGATCAATCCCGGTTTTGACTCCAAGGCTGCTGGCATGAAGATGGGCGGGGGCCCAAAGTTTGGAATTGACCAACGCTGAAAGCCGACCCTTGTATTCAGCGTAGTGGGCCGACTGCAGGGACGACGAACGGAGCGACGGCCCTTACTTCACCGTGATGGCAAGTCCGCTGAGATCGGCGTTGACTTGCAGGCCTACCTGCTTGCCTGAGAGCTCGAGTTGGGCGCCCTTGTCATTGGTCATGACGATCACCTGGGCCCCTTTGCCGACCGCGCCGCCACCGCCGGCCGCACCGTAGACCCCCGTCACATCTCGGGCGCGGCGAATGTGGCGAACGGTACCATGGAAATAGGTCTTAGAAGCCCCGAAGGCGAGGCCGCCCGAGATGCCGCCGACAGAGATGGGATAGCGGCGACCATGGAAGGTCAGCGTGCCCTCGCCGCCAGAACCACCCACAAAGAAGGCAGCCTTGTAGACTGAGAAGCTGATCGTACCGCTGTCGGCATGCGCGGAGCCGGCAAAGCTGATTCCTGCTGCAGCGATAACCGCAGCCGCGACTGAACGAAATCTGGACGAAATCTTCATGATGCGAGTCTCCTCATAATCGAGGCTTACCCAGCCAGGAGGGCGCGTCAGCGTCATGCCAAAGTCACAGCTGAAACAGTCTTGCCCGTCATTAGTTCCAAGCACGCGGCCCGAATCCGGCTGCGAGAAGGCCGCCGGCTCCTGTCGACGGTGAAGAGAACGTCGCCCTTGCGAACCACGGCATTGTCGGCGACCGCAACGCGATCGACGAGCCCGGTGACGTCGGGCGCAAGCGAAACGATGATGCAGCGGAACTATCGCGCTCGCCAGCTATTGTTGCGCGAAAGGAGCGCACCGATGACAGACATCCGAAACGCCACATTCTACGTGTTGGAACAGGACGATCCCCCTACGCCCAGTGATGCAATACCTGTCAGTTTTGAAGACGCCTTCAAGGAAGCTGAAAAGCTCACGGCGAGCGGCCGCGCGGTTCACGTCCTTTACACCGAGGATGCAACCCAGATTCAGCTCACCCGCTTTGCCGCGGCTGGCATCAGAACGAGCCTTGCTCCGCAAGGGTAGGGTGGATTGGCCGCGCAGGGCGCGAACCTCGGATCACAAAAACCACGGAATAATAACGGCGAGGTTCGTGTCTAAGTTACAAGCGGCGAAAAATGCATTCCGTTCGGAGGACATCCGATGAATACCGGGATCCCGCGACTCTCGATCATTGTCTCCATCATAGGTGTCCTCGCCACCGGTTGTGTCGCCGTTTCGGATCAGAAGACGGGGGCAATTGCCTCCAACGGCGGCTATGGGCCGAACCCGACGCTGCCAAAGCCGCGACCGACGCTTATCCCCACGATCCGGATCGCCGAAGCGAAAGGTTGGCGGGACGGCACGGCGCCGACGCCCGCAAAAGGCTTAAGGGTCAATGCCTTCGCCACAGGTCTCGACCACCCCCGTTGGCTGCACGTCCTGCCCAATGGCGATGTGCTGGTTGCTGAAAGTAACGCGCCGGAAAAGAAGGGCGGCGGCTTCAGCCTCCGCAAGCTGGTCATGGGCGCCGCAATGAAGCGTGCCGGCGCGGCAACCAAAAGCGCCAATCGGATCACGCTCCTGCGCGACACCGATGGAGATGGCGCCGCCGACATGCGCCGGAGGTTTCTGGAGGGACTGAATTCGCCCTTCGGCATGACTCTTTCGAACGGCACGATCTACGTCGCCAATACCGATGCCCTCGTCGCCTTCCCCTACAGGAGCGGCCGCACCCGTATAACTGCTCCGGCGCAAAAGATTGTCGATCTGCCGGCGGGCGATCTCAACCACCATTGGACCAAGGACGTCACCGCCAGCCCTGACGGGCGCAAACTGTACGTTACAGTCGGCTCGAACAGCAATGTCGGGGAAAACGGCATGGCAGCGGAGGCGAACCGGGCCGCTGTTCTCGAGATCGACCGCGCAAGCCGCCGCACGCGCGTCTTCGCCTCGGGCCTGCGCAACCCGAACGGCCTCTCCTGGAATCCGCAGAGCGGCGAACTCTGGGTCGCCGTCAACGAACGGGATGAGATCGGTAACGATCTCGTCCCCGACTACATGACCTCCGTCCGCGATGGAGGCTTCTACGGCTGGCCCTACAGCTATTTCGGCGGGAACGTCGACGCCCGCGTCAAGCCACAGCGTCCCGATCTCGTCGCCAAGGCTATCAAGCCGGACTATGCGCTGGGCTCGCACACCGCCTCGCTGGGTCTTACGTTCTCAAAGGGCGCTTCAATCGGCCCACTCTATCGCAACGGAGCTTTCGTTGGTCAGCACGGCTCCTGGAACCGGAGCGTCTACAGCGGCTACAAGGTTGTCTTCGTGCCTTTCCGAAATGGCAAACCCAGTGGCCGGCCACAGGATATTCTCACGGGCTTTATCGGCCCCGACAACAAGGCAATGGGTCGTCCGGTCGGCGTAGCGATCGACAAAAGCGGCGCATTGCTTGTGGCAGATGACGTCGGCAACGTCATTTGGCGCGTAAGCCGACGCAATTGAGAACCGAGCGCAGGTATAGAACTCATTTTGGCGAAGGGGAGGGGCGTGAGTTCGTCTCCGAAAGCCGACAAAGCGCCTGACGGCGAGCCTAAGCGCAGTATCAGCACAGCCTCAGCTTGTTGCTCAGAATAGGCGCCTTTCGAGAATGACTGCATGTCTCGCGACCCATCGGCGACGCAATAGACCATACTGTCCGATCCCACGACGCGGTAGATCAACCGCCAAGGCTTGTGCGATAGCCCATATTCTATCGTGGCCAACCGCATCGAAAGGAATAACGACGCCAGCAGGCGTGTCATACGCTTCGACAACAAAAAAGATGGAGTTATTGCAATGAGGATCGTTACCTTGATTACCGCCTCGGCGGCCTTGCTGATCTCCTCCGGTGCGATCGCCCAAGCGGACGACCATCTATTCCAAGCGCAACAGAACGGATTGGCGGCTGGCGGCACAGCATCTTCCAACACACACGCTTTCACGACAAACAGTGCAGGCCATAGTGGTACCTTGGCGCCCGGTCAGGGCAGTCCCTTCACCGGCCATGACACCCAGACGCCCGCTACTGATACCGATGCCGCCAACCAGCACGCCAACGTGAAAGTCCGCTAAGGCTGAAGGAATGGCAGGGGCTCCGCGTCTCCCTGCTCTTCGACGGCCCCGTTACATAGGCGATCGAGGCAGCGGCGCCGGCTCCGAATCTGAGGCGAGGCCGGCTGGCTGGCGGAAGGCGAGGAGGTAACGCTCTTGCTGGCTGGCTTGGCGTGGTCGTACTGGCCTGACGGCATTCCTTGATCTGAAGCCGGGCGAAACGTTGCGAGTGTCACCGGAGCGGCAGCATGCGGGCGACAATGGAGTGGAGCACACAGCACAGCACGCCCGCCAAAATCAGGGCTATGCGATGTAAGCTTCGTGATGGCTTCACTAGAACATTGCGATGCCTGCGCGCCCTCGAAGTGGTAGGATAAAGTTGGCCATTGGAGTGTGGGCGGGAAAATGGAGAGGCGGCTCACCGCAATACTCTCTGCTGATGTTGTCGGCTATAGCCGCCTGATGGGAGAGGACGAGGTTGGCACCCTAGAGCGGCTGAAGGCCTGCCGCCGGGAGTTGGTTGATCCCGCCATAGCCGACTTCCATGGCCGCATCATCAAGCTCATGGGCGATGGTGCGCTCGTTGAATTCGCGAGCGTTGTGGACGCGGTTCAATGTGCCGCCGTGATCCAGCGGAGAATGGCCGGCCGCTGCGAGGCTGTTACCGCGGCACAGCGAATTCAGTTCCGTATTGGCATCAATCTCGGTGACGTCATCGTCGAAGGCGATGACATCTACGGCGACGGCGTGAACATAGCCGCGCGACTGCAAAGTGTGGCCCAGCCTGGCGGGATATGTATATCCGGAACCGCGTTCGATCACGCCGTGCACAAGGCCAATGTCGGCTTTTCGGCCCTCGGTGAGCAGCACCTGAAAAATATAGCCGACCCGGTCCGTGTCTATCGCGTTCTGCTCGACCCATCCGAGGGGGGAAAGGTCTTGACGGTCGGCCGCAGGCACGGCCGTCGGGCTATTATCTTGGTAGTGGGCCTCGCCGCGATGCTGATCGGAACCTTGGCGATCGTCTTCGCATGGCAATGGTCGTTTGCCCCGCAGCATACATCGGTTGCGGTGCTGCCATTCGCCAATCTGAGCGGCGACCCGGCCGAGGATTATTTCACCGATGGCATCACCGACGATCTGATTACCGATCTCGCAAGTCTATCGGACGTGGAGGTCACCGCCCGGAATTCGGTGTTCGCTTACAAAGGCAAAGCCGAAGCTGCGGCGGACATCGGACGCAAACTCGGCGTGCATTTTGTCGTCGAGGGCAGCGTTCGTCGAACGGGGGATCAAATCCGCATCAATGCCCAACTGATCGATATCGCAAGCGGCGACCATGTTTGGGCCAAGAGGTTCGACCGCGACGAAGCGGAGGTATTCGTGCTGCAAGACGAGATGAGCAGGCAGATCGCTAAGGCACTCGGGTTAGAGTTGACCCGGTCGCAGACCGAACGGATTGCCCGACCGCCGACCGCGAACCTTGAAGCATATGACAATTATCTGCGGGCCGAGCAGGCGACGAGGACCGGACGCCCTTCCGAGTTGCTGGAGGCCCTAGCCCTGTTTGACAAGGCGGAGGCGCTCGACCCCGGTTTTGCTGAGGCCTTCGCGGCCGACGCGCGCGCCACCGCTTACGTCTGGCGAAACGCATTTGACGACGTTCTCCAGAGCGCATTGGCGCGAAAAAGGGCCTACGACAAGGCAAGCCGTGCCTTGGCGCTCGACCCCGCCCTTTCATCGCCGTACGCGGTCCTTGCCGTCATTCAGGTTGTGGAGCGACGCTATGAAGAGGCCATCGCCTCAGCACGGCAGGCGATAGCCCTCGGGTCCGCCGATGCCGAAGCGCAGATGGCCGTCGCATACGTTCAACTGTTCTCCGGAAACCTTGCCGAAGCCGCTGCGGCCGTCGAGACGGCGCTCAAGCTCGATCCGAACCTGTCGGCCATCGACCGGTATACCGCTGGGCTGATTTTCTATCTACAACGCGACTACGTGAAGGCCATCGAAAATTTTGCGCTTGCGCGCGATGGTTCGCCCGGAAACGGCTATTTCGTTACCCCTCTCGCTATGGCCTACGTCCAGGTCGCCCGGCTTGAGGATGCCCGTGCGGCTGTCGCCGAAGGAATCCGGCTGCTCGGCGGTAGCAAATCTGCGGAGTCCCTGGCGGGCTGGCGGATGAGTCATGCCCACTTTCGAAACGAGCAGGACTTGGCGTTTATCCTCGATGCCCTGCGCGAGGCCGGTATGCCGGAGTGGCCATTCGGATTCCAAGGCGACGCGCACGACCGGTTGAACAGTGACGAAATAGCGAGCACGGTCATGGGGAAACTTCTGCGGGGTAAGATCGGCCCCTCCGGAAGCCCGGCACTCCTGCAGGTTAACCGCGATGGCAAGGCGGCATTCCGCTCAGCAACGCAGATGATGACCGAAACGGTTTTCGTCAAGGGGGACTTGCTCTGTGAGCAGAGTGAAAACGCATTTGGTCAAGCCGATTGCGGCCCGGTCTACAAACGTGCAAGTTCGCCCGATGAAGGCGGCTATGCTTACGTGAACTCGAGCAAGGTCTTCTACTTCTCGCCAGTCAAATAGATACGCGCATCCGTGGCGGTTCAGTGATATTGATCCAGCTTGAGGTCGGCCGCGATCTTCGGCCAATTGTCATCGGCTTTGGCCACTGCTTCCACCGCGTGGGTCGCAAACCAGTTCGCACCGCCCTGATCGTAGGTCAAGTAAAGCTTGCCGTCGATAATCTTGAACGCTTCTGGATCGATGTTTACCGTGACTGACCCGAATGCGACCTCGCCCGCGCAGTAGCCGCCATACTGCGGCGCATACTTCATCGGCTCGCTGATAAACATTTCGCGGTGTTTGGCATTGGCGAAATGCCAGGGCGTCCCCAGCCATTCGTAGGAGAATTTTTCGGAACCTTTCATTGCCTTGCCGCGGGTGAAGTAGGCGACCGGGTCGTATCCCATGATCGCTACGCCGCCGAAGTAGCCTGTGTTCACCGAGTCATCGGCGAAAGCTGATGGTCCACCAACATTGGCTGCGATCGCAAGGATAACCATCGCCACAGATCCGCGAAGCCCCCGAGTCGGAGCGCGTTTGCTCATCGCATGCATCGTTCCCTCCTGCTCAATCGTGGATTCCCAAACACTTCATGTAATCGTCGTCGCCCAAAACGCTGGCCGGAGGACAGGTCGCGCCATGCCGCTTCAACAGCCGGACAATGTCGGTATTGCCTTTCCAAAACGCCCGTGTGATGGGCGTGTAGCCGTGAACCTCCACACGGCCGACATCGGCTCCCCTGGCGAGAAGAAACGTAGCGAGAGCGACGTGGTTTTCCTCCCCGGCAACCATCAGCGGCGTCACACCCGCCTTATTGGCCGCATCGTCGAGCGTCGCGCCGTGGGCGAGCAGTAGTTTGGTGATCGGCAGGCTGCCAGAAAAGGCCGCGGCATGAAGCGGGGTAAAGCCGCCAGAGTTTCGCGCCATAACGTCGGCACCTTTATGTATCAGCAACTCGGCGATTGCGAGCTGGTCGGCCAAAGCAGCGTTTATCAGAGGCGTCGCTTGATCGTGCGCCCGGCTGTTGACATCGGCGCCCGAGGCCAGAGCCTTCTCGACAGCGGCGGAATCTCGGGCTGTTACGGCATCGAACACGGAATTCCCCGCGGCGGCGATTGTCGCCGTGAAGATCAGCGTTTCCAATGCCAATAACCCGCGCATGGCTGGCCTTTCTAGGTTTCTAAAATAGCATGGACCCTGTTTTTTGGGTAGGCGGCGACGCGCCTAGTCTCGTGTAAGCCCCTCCTTGTGGGCGATCACAATCATAAGGAGAGTAGTAGGTTTCAAAGCGGGCACGCGGGTCTTTGTCAAACACTGTGCGGCATAGCACCGGCCCTGACTGCACAGCGTATCTAACGCGGATTGTGCCGCGGTGAGGTCCACCAAAGGGGTGCTTGGTGTCAAACGCGTGAATCTGTCCGGCCGGCATTGCCTCAGGCAAAATGGTGCGCTGGCTTTAACTGCGTGGGGGAGGGCGATGCCGGGGCACAGTCGATTGGGGCCCCGACCAGCTGCGCGCGAGAGCCTCGTCAGCACGTCGCGTGTCGTCGCCTTGCCCGAAGCGAGATCGGCGTGGAGGATCTGAAGGGCGAGAAGATCATCTCGTTCTCACGGCAGAACCTCTCTGACACTGAGCGATATTTCACTAAAAAGTTCGAGGAGCACGATCTGTCGAAGAGTTTCGCCTATACTGCGACGACACCTTCTCGCTGGTGTCGTTGGTCTCCGCAGGTCTTGGCATCGATCTGCCCAACAGCAAGTTCGAGCCCATGGAGGTGAGGGGCATCGACTTCCCTGGCCTTCCCGCGGCGCGGCGTGCCGGGTAGTCGGCCCCGGTCCCCGGCTGATGGCTTGGCTCTCCTAATTCTCTTGGCAGACGGCACTTTTAAGCGATTAAGGCCCGCGCGGACGGACTCTCCAACATGCTTTTGCTATCTTCTAGCTCGGCAACTTTTGCCGCTGCCTCCTTCAGCGACGACTTTCTCTGCTCGGAACTTACGTTGACCCCATCTGCAGTGATAACCTCAGGACTGGCGATTCCGATGAAAGTCAGCACGCTCTTCAGATAGCTCAGCGTGTGCTCCAATTTCTCTGCTGGTGAACCCGGTCCGTAGAAGCCGCCGCGCGCCAACGCTATGATGACGCGCTTGTTGAACACCAAGCCTTCGGGTCCCTTTTCGGTGTACCGAAACGTCTTGCCCGGGACGGCGATTCGATCAATCCACGCTTTCAGTTGGCTGGGCACGCTGAAATTATACTGGGCTGCGCCGAGAACGACGGTGTCGGCTGCCAGGAACTCTTCCAGAACAGCTTGGCCAAGCGCAAGGTCGGCCTGAAGCGCGGCATCATGGCTCGCTTCCAAGCCTCCCCTGACCACGGCTACGTAGTTGCCTGAGAGGTGTGGGATCGGCTGGGCTGCAAGGTCGCGATACACCACGTCAAAGCCAGGATTGAGATCCTTAAGGCGTGTGACCACAGCCGCCGAAAGCGCTCGGCTGACGGAGTTTCCGCCGAGAATGCTGGAATCGAGATGCAGGAGGGATGGCATCGATGAACCTCACACACGGAATTGAGCGGGGATGGGGCTGAGCAAGATGGAAGTCTCGATCAACAGAAATGATTATAAAGTCATTTCGACGATATAGTCAATATGAAAATTCACTGATCATCTGGAAATTAGAAATGGGTCACGCCAGCTTTCGATCGCCTCTGTCGCGATTTTGCGGTTGCCCTTTCAGGATGGCTTGGCCTGCTGCATCCGTCGATCGGGCGCGGCGCCGGGAAGCGAAAGCTCCAATACAATTGAACGCAATAGTCAAAACGACTATATGCTCATAGCGAGCCACGGGATTTGCGGAGCAGGTTGACGAATGGCAAAGATAAATATGGAGCGCCGGGCGAAGATCGGGCGCGAAAGGCGGGCCAGGACGCACGCGCAAATCGTCGAAGCGGGGACGATGTTGCTCGCGCAAGGGCCCGCCAAGGCCCTCACAGTGGAAGCTGTTGCAGAGGCAGCGGGCCTCGCCAAGGGCACCTTCTACTATCACTTCCAGAATATCGAGGAGTTGGTTTCTGAGGTAACCGGGCAACTCGGCCGGAGTTTCGACGACGTGCTGTCGCCTGATCGGTTCGAGATGAGCGACCCTATCGCCCGTATTTCTTTCGCCTTCACGCAATCACTGGAAAAAGCGATTTCAGACACTGGCTGGGCGCGGTTGGTCGTTCAGAGCGCGCAAACCCGCGGCGAGTTCGCCCGCAGTGTTCGCGACAATCTCAAAACCGAGATTGCTGAGGCGATTGCCCAAGGGCATATGACAGTGAGGGACCCGGAACTGGCTGTCGACATCCTCGTTGGAATTTGGCTGCAGGTGACCCGTGGCATTCTCCAACGAGTCGCCCCCCCTGAATTGTCCAGCCAGGCCCTGGAAGCGGCACTTCGGGCCATCGGGAGCGCCCGACCCAAGAGCCCGAGTCCTTGATGGGTTCTGGCGAAGCTTCCGTGTCGGCATTATAGAGCATGTACCATGCCCCCGGGGTGTGCCGCTCGCAAAGCAGTCCGAAATCGCGAAGCTTGCTCCGCCCCGCATGTTCGCTACTTGGTCGCGCTTCGCGAGGAATTGTCCGACATGGGAGTTGCCGGTAAGCGCATAAGGACAGACTTGGCCTCCTGGGCATTGAGGCCGATCGCGCGCAGAATCGCGCTGATGGCAGCGTCACGGTCGATCGAGGACAACCTTCCTTCGCCGAGCGCGCGTAAGATCTGGAGCATGATTCCGACGACAATCTCCAGTTTCAGCTCTGCAGACACCCCGTCGTCCGGCAATGCCTTTGAGAACTGCTGTAGGTCTTCGAAGAGGCGGCGGCGGGCAATCTCGCCGCCCTTCGGCGCCGCTGCCGCCAGTCTTGCGACAACGCTGGCCCATAGAGGGTCTTTGAGAGCCTTGTCGATGAATGAGTAGCACCCGAAGGCAATCTTTAGAGCAGGGTCGGTGAGGGAGCCTCGGCCCGGCTGCAGCAGTTCGTCGAAGGACCGCACCAGCTCCTCCGCGACCGCTGCGGTCACTGCCTCCAGGCTGTCGAAATGAACGTAGAAGGTTCCCTTGGCGACGCCGGCCTCCTTGACCACGTCATCCACTGTGACAGATTCCACCGCCTGCCTAGCAAACAGCGAATTGGCGGCAGCAACAAGCTGCGCTCGAGTTCTCGCGCGCTTTTCACGCCCGATTTCGGCGCGTCGGATCGGATCGATTTTGGCCACGTACAGACAACCTGAAAACTTTTCATGCAAATAGGTCATATTGACCAGAATGTCCAGTTATCAGCCCTAACCAGATGCGACGACCTTTCTAAGTCGCGGAGGGGCAGCACCGGCTAGTTCTGTGCGATCGTGCCGCTGCAGCCGTCGTAAAGCTACCGGCAAACCCAGTGCGCAAGAAGTACTATCATCGCGCCCCCGTATTCCCGGCGCTAGGCTCGGCGAGGAGAGAACTCCTGCATCGTACAAAAGCGTAATTCTCATATTGACGTTAAGGTCGAATTGACATATTAGTCAAGCCGAAGGTCAAATTTGATCATGCGTAGGCCTTCTCATCGTCAAACCCTTACAACCTCGAACCTTTCGAGCGGAGGCTTTCATGCGCCCGTCGTCCGGTCAGTTTCTTTGTGTCTGTGTTGCTAGCCTTTATCTCTCTGGCAGTTGCGAAGTCCTCGGACTCGCAGTCGCGACCATGCTGACGCTGGTCTCCTATATCGCCGTCAACCAATTTCGGGAGACGGACGAGCCGGCGATAGATCCGCGTGCACTCGCGGCGCCTGCTGCCGTACGGCTGCACTGAGGCGGAACAGCCATGCCGGAGACCCCAGCCTCGCTCCTTGAGCGCTCTCTTCGATCGGATACCCCGATGTACGTCTCGCCGAGTGAGAACAAGCAGGATTATGTAGACAGGATGCTCCTTGCCGCGTTGCAGGAAACGCAAGTGACGGCGCGCTCCTATGACACCAAGGCGCAGATCGTTGGCGCCGGCTACATCCTGGCACTCAATCTGGTGCTGCATTTCGGCGATCTCCTGCCGACGCGTGCACCGCTTGGCCCGCTGTTCTTCGCCGTGGTCTGGGGCGTTGTCATCCTGCCGATCCTGCAGTTCGGGCAAGTGCTCTATCCGAGCCGAACCCGCGCAGAAAAGGACCTGCTCGGGAAAACGTCCGCTGCTTCCGATCAGCGCGTCTACTATGTCGAACCCGACACATTTGCCGATCTCAAAGACTTCGTCCGAGAGGCGCTGAGATCCGACTGGACCTCGGTGCTCGGCGCCGAGCTGCTCAAGACGTCTCGCGTCAGGATCATCAAACAGGTGCGCTTCCGGCGGGGCCTTATGATGGCCGTCGTGTCTTTCATCGTGCTCGGAGGCGAGCAGTTTATTCGAAGTCTCGCCATCCCCTGATAAGGAACATTCGGTAGGCGGGGACGATCCGGCCCGGTTCGAGTTCCACACCGGAAAAGATAGGAGATTCTATGCGACTTTAGAGGTGCACAGAGATCGGCAAGATCCACCTGGGGCTATGAACGCGGTAACAGTCCGTTTAGGGCCAGGTCGAAATGCGCCTCGATGAAGGCAGGCCCATCAATCGGCTTTCGATCCGCAAACATCAGGCGCCACACGGCAACGTGAAGGATCGAACTGGCGACGACGTCGGGAAACTTTGACGCGGCCCCCTCGCGGAATTCTCCCGATGCCACGCCTTCATCGACGAGCGTACGGACGGCAGCGATCAACGGAGCGATGAACTCGTCATGGTGTCGGTCCACAATGTCGGGGAAGCGCGTCCCCTCGGACAATGACAAGCGCAGGAGTTCTCTTGTTTTCCGGTCGTCGGCGATCTTTTCGTATGCCAGGAGCAGAAGGGCCCGTAGCTGGTCCGCCGTCGAACCTTCGAGTGTGCCGACAGACGCCAGCAGGTCCGCGAACGGGGTCGACATATGGCGGAACATTTCCTCGAAGAGAACGTCCTTCGTCGGAAAATAGAGATAGACGGTGCCCTTCGTCACCCCGAGGCGGGCAGCAACGTCTTCCACCCGCGTCGCCGCGTATCCCTTGACGGTAAATTCTTCGAACGCGGCCTCGAGGATCTCCTGAGGGCGCCTGGCTTTTTGTTCCGCCCGAGAGGTCTTCTTTTCGGTCTTTGTCATCACACTTCCATTTCCTGCTGGATTGGACCGGTTGTTCGGGTCGCCTGGTTGCAAGCAATCCTAGCAGGTTAGCCCGGGTACAGACGGTTCGCCGCTTTGGCAACTGTGATCATCCCGGCGCCTTGCTCAACTAATTGACTAACTCGTTAGTCAGTGATACTAGCGCACCACCCTTTTGATTGCAAACCGCTGTGGAGAAAAACATGAAGCCCTTTCGTTTGATTGGAATTGGTCTCGCCTGCGCCTATCTCGCCGCTTGCGAAGACAAAGCCGAAGTGGCCGCGCCACCACAGCAGGTTCGGGCGGTTCGCGCGTCTGCGGCCGAGTATCAACCGGCCGCAGAGATTACCGGCGAAGTCAAGGCACGGATCCAATCCGATCTGTCCTTCCGCGTCAGCGGCAGGGTTATCGAGCGTCTCGTCGACGTTGGATCGCATGTGGACGCCGGCGACGTCCTCGCTCGTCTCAACGATACCGAACAACGGGCCGATGTGGAGGTAGCCCGCGCTGGGCTCGAATCGGCACAGGCGATCGTCAAGCAAAAGGCCCTGACGTTCGAACGGTATGACGCGCTATTGCGCTCACGCTCGATTGCTCAGGCGACCTTCGATCAGGCTGACAAGGAACTGCGAACGGCACGAGCGTCACTGGATGCTGCGGAAGCGGCGTTGGCAACGGCGAAGGACGCATTGTCGCATACCGAGTTGAAGGCCGGCTCGGGAGGGATCATCACCGCGCGCGAGATCGAAGTCGGCCAGGTGGTTTCCGCGGCGCAGCCTGCCTTCACTCTCGCCCATGACGGCCCCCGCGACGCCGTTTTCGACGTCTTCGAGGCTTTCTTTCTCGAAGGACGGCCATTGGCGCAGGTCGGTGTCGCACCGGTCGGGGATCGCGCGCTCGAAACTCAAGCGACCGTCAGGGAGATCGCTCCTTTCATCGACACGAGAACCGGAACGATCCGCATCAAGGTGGCGCTTGCGGAAGATGCGCAATGGCCGCTTGGCACGCCGGTTGTCGGTGAATTCCGTTCGCCGTCACGCAAGGGGATTGTCCTGCCCGCCGGCGCGATCGCCTCCGCGATGGGCGAGCCCGCCGTGTGGCGCATCAACCCCGTGAAGAACTCCGTCTCGCTGCAAAAGATCGCAGTCGCTAAGTACCGGCAAAGCGATCTGATCGTGGAGGGCGGGATCGCTCCGCAAGACCTGATCGTCACAGAGGGCGGAAAGTTCCTCAAGCAAGGCCAAGTGGTGGCCTGGGAGGGCAAGTAAGATGGTTGCTTATCGTCCCCAAGTCTCGTTTTCACTCCTGGCAGCGCTGGCGATTCTTGCCGGCTGTAGTCAGGATGCCGGCGCAGGTGAGACCGCCAGGCCGCGGCCGGTCAAGTCCGTTGCGGTGAGTGCAGCGCACGTGCAGCTAGTGCGCCTCCCCGGGATCGTCCAGGCCAGGGTTGAGACCGATCTTGCATTCCGAACCTTGGGACGCGTCGTGTCGCGCAAGGTAAATGTTGGCGACCTCGTGCGTGCCGGCGATGTCGTGGCTGAAATCGATCCGTTTGCTCTTCAGCTTGCGGTCCGCAGCGCCGAAGCCGATCTGCGCAACGCTGAAGCGCAGTTCGAGAATGCCTTGTTGACGCAGGACCGCAAGCGGAGGCTTGCCTCGACGAGCGCCGCGAGCACCGCGGATCTGGACCTCGCCGATCAGGCGCTGAAATCGGCCTGGGCGGGCGTCGGCAAGGCAAATGCCAGCCTGGAGAAGGTACGCGAGCAGCTTGGCTATGCTGTGTTGAAGGCCGAGTTCGATGGTGTTGTGACTGCGACCTGGGTCGAAGTCGGACAGACGGTAACTGCCGGGCAGCCTGTCCTGAAGCTTGCGCGTCTTGATCAGCGCGACGTAGTCGTCGACGTTCCCGAAACGTATCTACGATCGTTGCGTCTGGGGGACCGAGCGGACATTGCCCTCCAACTCGATGACGCGCTGCAGACCTCCGGCGTCCTGCGCGAAATTGGCCCGCAGGCGGATGCCGGTACTCGTACTCATCGGCTGAAAATCGCCATCGATGAGGCGCCGGAGGTCTTCCGGCTGGGATCGGTAGTGACCGCGGCACCAGCCGGCGTTCGGCAAGGGGCGGCGATCGACGTACCGGCAACGGCCGTCGTCAAGAAGGACGGCGCCGACCGTGTCTGGGTGGTTGACCCGGAGACACACACCGTCTCGCTCAAAGCCGTGCGGCTCGACGGCTCCTCCACGGACATCCGTTCTGTCCAAGTCCTCTCCGGGCTCAAGGATGGCGAAGAGATCGTCGTCGCCGGCGTGAATGAACTTGCCGAGGGGCAGAGTGTGAGAACTGAACAGGATAATCGCCCGTGAACAAATTCAATCTTTCAGACTGGGCGCTCGAGCACCGCTCGCTCGTCTGGTATTTCATGATCATCTTCGCAGTGGCGGGAGCGTTTGCCTATCTAAGCCTTGGCCGTGAAGAGGATCCATCCTTCACGATCAAGACGATGGTGATCCAGGCCCAATGGCCCGGCGCCTCTGCCCAGGAAGTGACGCAGCAGGTTACCGACCGCATCGAAAAGAAGCTGCAGGAACTCAACAATCTCGAACACACCCGCAGTATCACAACCGCCGGCCAGACGATCGTCTTCGTCGATCTGTTGCCGGATACGAATGCGCAGGATGTAAAGCCCACCTGGTCGCGGGTGCGCAACCTGATCGACGACATCAAACACGAGTTCCCTCAGGGCGTCATCGGTCCGTTGTTCGATGACCAGTTCGGCGATGTCTACGGCAATATATTTGCCTTAACCAGCGACGGGCTAAGTCACCGGGAACTGCGGGACTTCGCGGAAGATGCCCGTACCCAGATCCTCAAGATTGCGGACGTCGGCAAGGTCGACATCGTCGGCGCGCAGGACGAGGTCATCTATCTTGAGTTCTCCACCCGCAAGATCGCGGCCCTCGGCCTTAACCGCGCCGACATTATTTCCACGCTGCAGGCGCAGAACGCCGTCACCCAGTCGGGTTTCATTCAGACGGGACCAGAACGCGTCGCATTGCGGGTCGGAGGACGCTTTATCTCCGAAGACACCTTGCGTGGGATCAACCTACGGGTAAACGACCGATTCTTCCCGCTGACAGACGTTGCCAACATCACGCGTGGCTATGTCGACCCGCCGACCTCGCTCTTCCGATTCAAGGGAAAACCGGCCATCGGGCTCGCAATTGGCATGAAGACCGGCGGTAACCTGCTTGCCTTTGGCGAAGCGCTCGAAAAGACGATGGCCGGGATCGTTCAGGATCTTCCCGTCGGCGTCTCGGTCGAACAGGTATCCGACCAACCGAAAGTCGTTCACGAGGCCGTGGGAGGCTTCACGAAGGCCCTGTTCGAGGCGGTGGCCATCGTGCTCGCGATCAGTTTTATCAGTCTCGGTTTCCGGGCAGGCCTGGTCGTGGCGATCGCGATCCCGTTGGTTCTCGCTATCACCTTTATGGTGATGCTCTATTCGGGCATTTCACTGCAGCGAATCTCGCTCGGTGCGCTCATTATCGCACTCGGTCTTCTCGTCGACGACGCAATGATCGCGGTCGAAATGATGGTGGCACGGCTGGAAATGGGTGACAGTCTCAGGAAGGCCGCCACCTACGTCTACACGTCCACGGCCTTTCCGATGCTGACCGGCACGCTCGTGACCGTCGCGGGCTTCATCCCGGTCGCCTTCAACAAGAGCAGCGCCGGCGAATTCACTTTCACCCTCTTCGTCGTGATCGCCGTATCGCTCGTCGTCTCCTGGATCGTTGCCGTCCTGTTCACGCCTCTCATCGGCGTTACCTTGCTGCCGAAGACTATGAAGAAGCATGCTGAACACAAGGGCCGGTTCGCGAGGGCATTCTCGAGCATGCTGCAGTTCTGCTTGCGCTGGCGCTGGATGACGATCCTCGCGACCGTTCTCCTCTTCGCAGGTTCGCTCGCGGGGCTGACATTGGTGCCGCAGCAGTTCTTCCCAAGCTCTGACAGGCCGGAACTGATCGTTGACTGGAACCTGCCGCAGAACAGCTCGATTGCCGAAACGAGCCGTCAAATGGCTCAGTTCGAGCGCGAGATGCTGGCCGGAAACCCTGCGGTCGATCACTGGTCGACATATGTCGGAAGGGGCGCGCCGCGCTTCATCCTTTCCTTCGACGTGCAGCCGGCAGACGTTTCCTTCGGTCAGACCGTTATCGTCGCCAAGGAGCTCGACGCCCGCGACAAGCTGAAGCAAGAAGCGGAAGCTTACCTCCAGAAGACCTTTCCCGGCACTGACGCCTATGTGAAGCTGCTGGAAATCGGACCGCCGGTCGGCAAGCCGATTCAGTACCGCGTGTCCGGCGAAGACCTCCAGACGGTGCGCGACCTGGCACAGAAACTGGGGTCTGTCATCGGTGCCCATCCTTCCCTCAAGAATCTCGCCTTCAACTGGAATGAACCGGCACGTGTCGTAAAGATCGACGTGCTGCAGGACAAGGCGCGGCAGCTCGGTGTCTCGTCCCAAGACATCGCGATGGCGCTCAACACCGTCGTACAAGGTGACGCCGCAACGCAGGTCCGGGACGACATCTATCTGGTCAATGTCGTCGGTCGTGCCTCGGAAAAGGAGCGCGGCTCGATCGACACGCTGCTCGACCTGCAACTGCAGAGCAGCAGCGGTCAGTCGGTTCCGCTCTCATCGGTCGCAACGTTCCGTTACGAGCTCGAACAGCCGACGATCTGGCGGCGCGACAGGGTCCCGACCATCACGATCAAGGCCGGGATCAGTGGTACGACGCAGCCGGCGACCATCGTGAAGGCGCTCGCCGACAAGGTTGCGGCGTTCGAAAAGACGCTGCCGGTTGGCTATTCCGTTGCAGTCGGCGGCGCGGTCGAAGAAAGCGCCAAGTCGCAGGGGCCAATCGCCACGGTGGCGCCGGCCATGCTCCTTATCATGGCGACCCTGCTGATGATCCAGCTCCAGAGCTTCCACAGGCTCTTCCTGGTCTTCTCGGTTGCCCCTTTGGCGCTGATTGGTGTCGTCGCGGCGCTGTTCATGAGCAATGCCCCGCTCGGCTTCGTCGCTCTTCTGGGGGTGCTCGCACTCGTTGGCATTCTCATCCGCAACTCGGTGATCCTGATCGTGGAGATCGAGGAATTGCGAGCCGCGGGAAAGTCGCCCTGGACGGCGGTGGTGGAGGCGACCGAACACCGAATGCGACCAATTATGCTGACGGCCGCAGCCGCGACCCTGGCGCTGATCCCGATCTCGCACGAGATATTCTGGGGACCCATGGCCTATGCAATGATGGGCGGTATCGTCGTGGGCACGGCACTAACGCTCCTCTTCCTGCCGGCGCTCTATGTCGCCTGGTTCCGGATACCGCGTGAGATCGAGGAGGGCTGACATGACCGGTTCAACGCCTCCCGACCGCCCGCGCAGCATTTGCGCTTTGCAATGGATCGGCCGCAAGCGGCCGATCCTCACGACACATCGAACAAAGCCTCGACAGGTGCTCCCCGCGCTAGTGATAGTGTCCGTCGTCATAACCGGCTGCGCGACCCGGGTGGAGAACGTCCTTCAGCCTCATCAGGTGGCAGCCAACGACGCCAGCCGGGTGAGCATGCTGGTGGCAACGACGCGAAGGCCATCCGACGATCCCGGCCGCCTCTATTCGGGCGAGCGTGGAACGGCGATCTCGCTGAATAACCTCACCGTCTCCATTCCTCCGGATCGAAACCGCAAGATCGGCGAGGTGCAGTGGCCCTCACGCGTTCCGCCGAATCCGGAAAAGGAGTTTGCAGTCCTTGAAGTCGGCAAGGTTGCGACGGAAGGGCAGGCTCTCGCATGGTTTCGCAAGAATCGGAACGCCAAGCGGCAGGTGCTCATCTTTGTTCATGGCTTTAACAACACTTATGCCGACGCCGTCTTTCGCTTCGCCCAGATCGTACACGACTCGGGCACCGATGCGGCACCTATACTCTTCGCCTGGCCATCGCGGGCTCGCGTTTTCGACTACCTCTATGACAAGGAGAGTGCCAACTACTCGCGGCGAGCCTTGGAGGACCTGATCCTTCAGGCCACCCGAAGCCCCGATGTCGACGAAGTGACGATTCTCGCGCATTCGATGGGGACCTGGCTCGCGGCGGAGGCACTGCGCGGTGTTGCCATGCGCGAAAAATCGATCCCGGCCAAAATCAAGAATGTCATCCTTGCATCGCCGGACATCGACATCGATGTGTTTCGCCGGCAGTTTATCGAAATGGGACCAAAGCGGCCGCATTTTGCGATTCTGACATCCACACGTGACAAGGCGCTCGAGGTTTCGGGCTTTCTGTCGGGCGGAGTTGACCGCGTCGGAGGATCCGATCTCAGACCCTATGCCGCTGCGCTCGAGGAGTTGGGCGTGTCAGTCATCGACACAAGCGCCATTGCGTCAAACGACCCGCTTGGCCACAATGCCTTTGCTGACAGTCCCGAGATCGTGCGTCTGCTCGGCCGGCGTCTGGCCGGCCAATCGATTTCGGGCGGCGAGGAGACGTTCGCGGATCGCGTGGGAGTAGCCGCCGCCAATTTCGCCGGGTCGGCAGCCCGCGTGGCCGTTGCGGCTCCGGTATCGGTCATCAGCGGCGATGCGCGCGAAGTCTTGAAACGCGAACTTTCTTCCTCGAGCGGGCAGATCGTGGATGGAAGGATCGCGTATTGACGACAGGTCTGCCTGGCAGACCTGTTTTCTGCCTAGCTGCCTCCATTCATGTTTGGCGCCCCTTAGCGCGCACCGTCGAGATCATCCAGTCGATCTGCGGCATAGAAGCCTGCAGAAACTCGCTCCCAGCAGAAGGTGACGTCGATCTGCGACGCCGTTTCCGGCGGCGAGGATCAAAACGAATACCCCACTTTGACGGCGGCGCTGACGAGATCGTTGTCCGTAAAATTTCCGAATGAACCCGACGCATCACCGAACTGGTGGTAGCTGATAGCGGTGGTTATTTTCATCCCGTCCTTCGTATAGATCGCCCCAAGCGTGGCGCCCCACAAACCGTCGGTTGCGTCGAGCGGCCCTTCAGCCGATACGTCGGTCGAGGGTTCATATGTCAGAGTTGTGAAACCCGACCATTGTTCACTGAACATCTGTGCCACGCCGAGCGTGTAGGTCGTCGTGTCGTTGAAGTGGACGAGTGATCCCAAAGGGTAGCCCGGCGGATTGATCGTGTGTTCGCTCCAATCGGCCCAGCGAACTGTCGCGAAGAGCAACGTGGAAAGGCTGATCGGCGCCTGGAGATGGACGTTGACCGATTGCGGGGTCTCGACATCCGTGGTCCCTTGATAGGCACCGGACGTGTCGAAATCGTAGTCGATCGCGGAATTGTACGTGACTGCGATCCGGACATGGCTTTCCGGGATTTCAAAGGCCGCCCCAACCACGTAGCCCGCCGCCCAGGTGTCGTCAAAGGTGACGTTGCCAATACCGGCGGGCACGCCGCCTGCGAAAACTGAGATATCGGTGTCGCCACCCATACGTTGCAGTCTGGGTCCGCCGAAGACGCTGAAACGATCCGTGAGCTTGTAACGCAGCAAACCTGTGACTGCGATCGACTCGACTTTTCCCGACAGGCCGGACAGCGGCCCGCTATCGTACTCGACTCTGCGCCCATACGGATTGTCTACGATGACCGCTCCTGAGAATTGTTCGTTGATATCGGCCTTGAAGGCGCCATTGTAGAATGGGACCGAGGGCGCCGTATCGCCGGAAGCAAACGGGGGCCCGACGGCAATGATTTGTCCCCCCACGTTCGGACTGCCAAAGCCGATCCCGAATTCGACGTAGCGTCCCGTCTCGAAAAGGGCTTCATTCGGCTGCCCCAGGAGATCGAAGCCTCCTCCCATCGCCGGTGTGACCAAAAGACAGCTGAACAATCCGGTCGACAAATTAATAGCTTTCATGCGGGTCTCCCTCCTCCGAGACGTGTCGCTTTTCCGCAAAGCCCAAGGAAATGCGCATTGCTCTCTTTGCCTGCAGCCCTGCGCGTTGCCGGCTGCTCCAGGTCAAGGGGCTAGACCAGAAGGTGACACCCGAGCCCTTCACACCTCCGCCGATTAGACTGTGGTGCGGGCGGCCACGGCGTGCGCGTCCTGGTCTCGCCGAGATCACGCGTCCACGATTGCGAGCAATTGCCCGCCAAAATCGACCGCGCTGTCATCGGTGCGCATTTCGGCACGCATTATGTCGCCCGGTGCGAGGTAACGTGCGTGCGCGGTCGCCTCCTGGATGATCGCTTCCTTCCGCTCCGAATCCTTGAAGAGCTTGGTCGTCAGGATTTGGGCGAGGGGGGCGCTCGCTTGCAGGATCACGCCGCCCGGCGTCCCGGTCAGGACCAGATCGCCCGCAGCCAGGTCCATTAGAGACGCAATGTCGTTGAGGCAGGTTTCCGGGCGAAAGACGAAGTCCCGGGAATGGGCCGACTGCCGCAGTTCGTCGTTCAGCCAGAGACGGATCTCAATCCTGTCGAGCAGATCCGCCACCTCGTCCGCTTCGGGAATGACCAGCCACGGACCACAAGGGCAGAAGGTCCGGGCGCTTTTGCCGCGGAACCACTGCAAGAAGGCTTCACCGAACATGACGTCGCGGGCTGATATGTCGTTGCACAAGACGAGTCCGCCGATGAAATCGCCGAGGGTCTCTCGGGTGACGTGGTCGCCCGCAGTTAGTGGTCGCTTCAGGACAAGCCCAAGTTCCACTTCGTAGTCGAGCATCTGACATCCTGTCGGCCGGATGACGGGATCGAACGCTCCGGATAGCGAGGAGGCGGCCTTCATGAAGAGCAGGTTCTTCTGGCGTGACGCATGCCCCGATTGATCCGCGTGATCTGCATAATTCAGACCCTGGCAAACGATCTGCGCCGGCGCTGTGACGGGGCTCAGAATGGTTGCCGAGTTGATCGGGAAACGTTCAGCGCCTGCCCGCGCCTTGAGCTCAGTGGGAGGAAGGCGCAGGATGTCGGCAGTCGAGACGAAGGTGCCTTCGAGGGGTGCGATCTCTTCTCCATCCAAAATTCCCCACAAGGGTTCTCCACCGATCGCAAATCGGGTCACTTTAACAACCATTTCATTTCCTTTTTTGAGGGGGCCGCTTGGAAAGCGGCTCGAATCTCCGCTCACAGCACTTTGAAGGTCGGCGCGGCGTTAGGCGCGGTCCTTGCCCTTGAGCTCCCCGTATCGCTCGCGATAGTTCTCGATCGTGTCCATTGCCCCGCAGAATTCGACATTGTGCCAGTCGGGGTCGTAGAGATAGCAGGCCACGTTTCCGCCGGTCTCGCCGTCGCCCAAAGGCGGTTCGCTGTTGTGGCGGACTGGACCGTAGTTCAACTGGAATCCGTCGGCCTGCTGTTGCTTGGCAAAGGCCAGGACATCCTCCAGTTGGTTTCCTTTCACCTCGAGCGCGAAATGGAAGAAGCTCATGCCCGAAGGTACGGTAATCCTGCCTGAAGGATCGTATTCCTCGACGAGCACGAGGCATTCCTCGTGGTCAGTTGCACTCATGTAGCAGCAGCGAATGCGCCACCCTTCCTTGAACGGATGCGGCTCCAGCTCGCAGGTGCGGCTATGGATCATGCCGGCAACTTTCTCGTACCAGGCCCGGCTTCGCGCGATGTCGCGCACATAGATGGAGAGCTGTCCGATATGAGAAACGAGCGAAGGCTTGAAGACGCCGTAGTCCTCAGTCTTGTTGGAGAACCGCCGCTTCGTCAGCGTCGGCCACAACAGCACCATTTCGCGAAACCATTTCCGCTTCAGGAGGCCTGCGAAGCGTAGCTTGAATGGGGGCAGGACGTTCGGGGGAACGAATGCGGTATTGCTCATCTGCTGGGCTCCTCAATGATCTCGATCCAGTGCCTGTCTGGGTCCTGGAGGCAAAAAGCACGCGATACAGGGCGCGCGGAGGCGAGCATGCGCCCCTCGCGGATCGGTAAGTCCATGTCTCGTGCGCGGCGTCTGATCTCGTCGAATGCCTCTGCGTCCTTCACGGCTAGCGTGAAGTGGAGCATGGAATTGTTGTCCATCTTCAGCTTGTGATGCTTCACCAGGCAGATGTCGTGATGGTGGAAGCCGAATGAGAAGAAATGCATTTCCTGCTGCGACAAACGCATCGCGGCGCTGCTGTCGGGATGGTTGAGAGCGGAGAACTGCAGGTCGAAGACCTTGATATAGAAAGCCTTTGAGCGTTCCAGGTCGGTAACGTAGAAGACGTGGTGTTGAAGGTGGGTGACGAGGATTCGAGTTGGAGCGTTCATGACTGGTTTCCTGACTGCTGGTTTGCCCATGAGAGTGCTGGCGCCCCGATCTCGGAAAGGGCAAAATTGATCGCCATGACTGGCTTCCTTTTCTTCTCGCGAGTGTTCAGAGGAATTGCGCCTTAAAGGCGTAGTGGCCCAGTTTTTCGCGCAATAGGCGTGGATCGCCCTCTGCTGTAATTCTTGCAAGCAGCCCGAGCCGGGCGTCTTGAATGACCGAAAGCGATTCGAGCTTCACGCCGGACGACGCCGCCTCCTGAAGGACGACATCCTCGATCTCCAGCATCGACAACGCTGGCTTGAAGAGCTTGCCGACGGGTGTGACGGGGAGCGTGGGCAGAATCCGGACGGATTTGGGGTGCGCAGCGCGCTCGGGAATACGGCCGACGGCATGGGCAAGCAGATCCGCCTCCGTTGCGGTCGTCCCGGGCTTCAATTGGACGTAGAGCACCGGCAGTTCTCCCGCGCGCTCATCGGGTCTTCCCACCGCTGCGGCAAGCTGTACCGCCGGGTGATCTTGCACGGCATTTTCGATCAGCTTCGGATCGATGTTATGCCCGCCCCGGATAATGAGCTCCTTCTTGCGACCGGTCAGCCAGAAGTAGCCGTCAGTGTCCTGGCGGGCGAGATCGCCGGTGTTCAGCCAGCGCTCGCCGTCAATCTCAAGCCAGAGGCCCTTGTTGTGTTCGGCATTGATGTAACCGGCAAAGACATTCGGCCCGCGGATCGCGAGCACGCCGACCTCGTCCGTCCCGGCGAACCCGGTGAAGCCCGAATCGTCGAGTCTGACCACTGCCATTTGCTGGTAGGGGAGGCGTAGGCCGATCGAACCGACACGCCGCTCGCCTTCCGGCGGGTTGACGCTGGAAACACAGGCGCCTTCCGTCAGGCCGTAGGCCTCCAGAATGCGGATTCCAATCGTCTCTTCGAAAGTGCGGAACAGTTCCACGGGCATCGGAGCCGCGCCGCAAAAACCGTAGCCGACGCTCGAAATGTCGCGGCCGCCGACCGGCACCTGCATCAGTGCCGAGTATACAGTCGGAACGCCCGAGAAGGCCACGACACGATAGTGTTCGACGATCTCCCAAAAGGACGGAATAACTCCCTCTCCGCGATAGCCGTGCGGCGTGCCCATGACGACATGCCCGCCTTGCGACCACGGGATGAGGCCTGTCACCAACTGTCCATTGACGTGGAAGAGCGGCAGGCCGCAGAAGATCGCCTTGCCCGGTGCGAACACACTCCCGATAAAGGCTTGGGTGGACCAGGCGTCGAACACCTCCGACAAATGGGTGCGCGCGGCGATCTTGGGCAGTCCGGTTGTGCCGCCCGTGCAGAAGTATGAAGAGATATCTCCGGGATTGGGCATCTCGAAGGTCAACCCGTCGCCGCGTTCCCCGGCAATTTCCTGACGCAGGCTGAGAACGGGGATAGAAAGGCCGCCGACATCCCGAGCCTGTGAGCGTACCTCCGTGGCTTCCTCGGTGGTGCCGCGGAAATACGGTTCAAAACTGACGGTCAGAATTCCCTGCAAATCCGGTACATTCGCCGCGGCCTTGATCGCCTTCTGCCAGATGTCTGTTCCCGGAAAGGGGGCCAGTGTGACGAGCCATTTTGCTTTCCCGGCAATGAGGAGCTCGCAGATCTGTCCCGATTCAAGCAGCGGATTGATCGCGAAGGTGATGCCCGCCGCCTCGCCACCCCAGATCACGAAATGCGCTTCGGGCAGATTGGGCAGCACGAAGGCCACGACGTCGTCGCGACCGATGCCCAGCCGCCGCAGGGCATTGGCTGTCCTCGTGATGTCAGCGAGGAGCTCGGCGTGCGTCCAGACGACGGGATCACGGAAGTTTTCAGAGCGCAGAAAGAAGGACAGGGCAAGCTGATCCGGCGCGACAGCGGCGCCGTGCGCAAGCATCTCATAGGTGCTTGCCGGGAGGTTACGCTCCGGCAAAGGGATTTGCTCGAATGCCTCAACATCGGGCAATGTGGCAATGGGGCGACTGACGCCGCCATGGGTTTTTGCGAGCATAGTGATCTTCCTCCCTGTAGGTCTGCGCCGGCTCACTTGGACACCGGCGGCAACTCCCAATTAGCGATGCGACGAGCTTCCTCCGGCTCGATCTCAAGTGCCTGGAGCACGAACTCCGCAGCGTCGGAGCCGCCATCCGCCCAGGTCCTATGGCCCTGCAGCACCAATGGCACTGCAGCGAGACTGGTGCCGGCAATCATCGCCAGCCTTAAGAAGGACCCTTCCGGAGGGCCGCAACACTGAAGGAAATCAGGACTTCGGGCGTGATGAGCGGGTGCCTGAGATTGAAATTCTTTATCGCTTTGGGCTCCCAGAGTGCCGCAGTTGACGCGCAAAGGCATTCAGCGGCCCGAACACTGTCCTGTTGTCGAAATTCCTGTGCATCAACACCCTGTTCGACAAGTTCAGCGACGATGCCCTTAACGCGTTGTGCGTGTGCCTCGAAAGCGGGCCAGCGCTCATCATCGGCGATCGTGAGCAGCTCGAATATTTTGTCCTCATCCCGCATGAGAGCAAGGGCCCCTCCATGCAGCCCCAGAATGAACTCTCGGAGCGTTTCGGCACTCGTAAGGGTTCCGGAGCCGAGTTGGATGACGGGAAAATTGTCTTCGAGCACCCGCGTAACAAGCCTGTCATATATCGCCACTTTGGAAGAGAAAAAACGATAGACGTTTGCTGGCGACATCTTGAGGTAGCTGGCGATGTCGCACACGTTCGTTTTCCTGGAACCATAGAGAGCGCACAATTTCTCTGCCGCGCTTAGAATACGGGCAACATTCGTTTCCCGGTTCTCCTGCCGGCTTGTTCGCCGGTGGGGCATGCCCGAGCGGCAGTTATCACTCTCAAGCATCGGCGCCCCCCCGCGAATCTGCGGCGCCGGGACGGGCCAACCTCAGTTCGCCCAGATAGACGCTCTCGGACAGGACGCAGTCGCGCCAGACGCTGCCATGGGCATGGGACACTTCGACACGATATGTGCTTCCGTCACCCCGCAAACCGTCGAAGCCAAAATCGCCGAAGCTGTTCGTCGTGGCTCTCGCGAGACACTTGCCTGCCTGGGATAGGGTTACCTCCGCCCCTTCGAGACATTCCACCGCCCCGGCGATGTCGGCGCTGACGCTGCCGCCTATGAAGCATGTCTCCCACCGTTCCAGACCCCGGTACCAGATGCGGGGTTTGGTTCCGAGCTCGGGCTTTTGCACCTTGAGCCCCTCGGTGGCCGCCTTTAGCTCCATAGCGGCGTCATCTAGTTTCACCGCCTCGAAGACGTCCGTCGGACAACTCTGCTGGCAGCGAGGCCGCTGCCAGCCCTGATCGAGCAGGTGGGCATCAAAGATCCAGGTCTGCGGCACCTGCTGCTCCTCGTTCCAGACGATTGCCCGGTACGGGCACGAGCCGAGAATGTCCTTGCGGCCCTTAGCCTTCTCTGGATCAATGATAACGATACCGTCGTCGCGTTTGCGGATGGCGTCGCCCGCATATCGCATGCAGGGCGCGTCATCGCAGTGGTTGCACATCACTGGCAAATAGGTGGTCTCCACCATCGGCGCACTGCCCTGTACGCGGCGCAGGATGCGGATCGGACTCTCTCCCACTGCAGCAGCCGGCGCCGCGTAGCCCGGAAAGTCGTTGCCGACATGTTCGTCCCGGTCCGCGATCACGCAATTGTGGCAGTTCTCGCAGCGGCCGACGTTGATGATCAGATTCCATTTGCTCAAGACTTCCTCCTACGCCGCGCAGCCATCTTGAAGGCGTCCGCGTTCTGCCACTTCTCGATTTGCACAAGGCAGGAATTGGGAGCCATGCTGCTGGTTCCGCGGGTCTGCGACCGGTCCGGGGTAAGGATGTTCAAGCAGCCGCCGACCTCTACGGTCTCTCCTTCAACTTCGATAAGCTGGAACTCGGCGCTGGCCTCATAGGACTTGACGACGCCCGGGGTCACCAGGGCCGAAATGTCGGCGGCGCAGATCACGGCTCCGCGATCGTTGAAGATTTTCACCAGGTCACGATGACCAATGCCGCGGGTGGCGGCATCGGCCGGGTTGATCCGCAGCAACCAGAAGCGATGGCCTGCAACCAAGGCACGATGGTCCTCCACCTGATTAACCGCGCTGTTCTTGCCATCCATGCTGGTGTGGAAGCTGTAGCGGCTATGTGTGGCGATCATCTGCAGCGGATAGCGCTCCGTCAGCTCGGTGGTGCTCCGCCCTTCCCAGGAGGGAATGTAGTGATTGATCGGTGGCCGATCCGGATTGTCCGCCGTGTTCCGCTTGAGGATCTCGGGCACGAATTCGAGTTTGCCGCTCGGCGTTTGCAGGCCCATGCCGAACTCTTCGGCATACTGGGACGGCATCGGAAGTGGTTCCGGCAGATCCTTGCGCCTGCCCTCGGCGAACCAGCGCATGTCGACGGGCTGGCGCAGTTCCGGCTTTTCGGGCGGCACGACGTAGTAACCTTTGCGACAGAATTTCTTCCAGGAAATTTCGCCGGGCAGATCTGACGAATCGAACACCCGCTTGACCCAGTCGAGTTCGCTGCAGCCTTCGCTGAAGACGGCGCCCAGGCCCAGCCGGGTCAGGATGGCTGTGAATATGTCGTAGTCGGACTTCGACTCGCCCAAGGGCTCGATGCACTTATGCTGGAGGGTGATGACGCGATGGTTGACCACGTTGACGCCGTGATGGGCGTAGCCTCCGGAATTCGCCCATTCGCCGATGTCCCAGCGCTCCAGCGAAGTGCAGGCCGGCAGGATGACATCGGCAAACTGGGCCTCGCCCTCCATCCAGATGGACTGGTTCACCACAAACTCGATGCTCTCGTGCCGATAGGCGTCCACCCAGCGTCCCGATCGAGTTACGGTGCTGAGGGACGATCCGCCGTAGCGGTAGATCATGTGTATCGGCGAGTAGCCCGGCATAGGATAGCTGAAAGGCGCAAACTGGGCCTCTTGGGCCATGCCGTCCCAGAGATAGCCGGTGGCGTGACCGGTGATGATCGCGTCGGGCAGTTGCTGGCGCGGCACCATCTGCTTGACGGGATTCATCGTCAGGATGTGGGGCATGCGCTGATAATTGTTGACCGCATTGCCGGTCCACGCCAGGTCGCCGGAAATCCCTCCATCCGCATAGCCCGGAAAATAGAAATGCAGGTCGTGCGGGACCCCGATCTGGAGACCGCCGAAATTGACGCCCGGCTTGCCCCAGCCCTGCATGGCCATCGTCATGATCATGCAGCGAGCCCACTGGGCTCCGGTCGCGCCGCGGCCTGCGCCGCCGAACCCCGTGCCGGTCATGCCAACAGCTAGATAGACCTTCCTGCCGCCCCACTTGCGGGCCAGGGCGCGCACGTCCCTGGCAGGTATGCCGGTCTCGGCCTCCTGCCATTCAGGAGTCTTCGGAACGCCATCGGTTTCGCCCAGCAGGTACGCCTTCCATTCGTCGAAGCCGGTGGTGCGGGTCGCGACGTATTCCTCGTCATAGAGGCGTTCCGTGACCCAAACATACATGATGGCCTGGGCCAGGGCCGCGTCGGTCTGCGGCCGGACGGGAAACCAGCGTCCGCCCAGCAACTGGGCTGTCGGATTGCAATGCGGGTCGATATGCACGAACTCAATGCCGAGTTCCTTGGCCCATAGACGACGTGTCGTGCCCTCAAACCCCGCATAGGCTCCATTGGTGCTTTCGGGATCGCAGGACCAGAAGACGATCATCTCGGCTTCCTTCAGGCAATCCTCGACCCCGCCATAGCCCGCAGGCACGCCGACCCGCATTGAATTGCCGAAATGATGCATTGCGCCCCAGTACCAGCCTTCCCAACTGTCCGGATTGGCCGCGACCCGGGTGAATCCGATCAAGTTGGCGAAGCGCATCAGCGAGCTCAGGTAATAGCCCACATTGCCCCACTGGTGGTGGGACGACATCGGGAACGTGATGGAACCGGGCCCGTGGACGCGCTTCTGCCGATTGATCTCCGTGGCAACGATGTCCAGCGCCTCATCCCAACTGATCCGCACGTAGCCGGATTTGCCGCGGTTCTGGGGATTGCGTTCGCCATTGGGATCGAAATCCACCCGCTTCATCGGGTAGAGGATACGCTTGTCCGAATAGACGAGGGATTTCATCGTCAAGGCGTGCGGCGCTACCAGCGCCCGCCGAGGCGGACTGAATTTGCGGCCGCGAGCCTCGATCACCCAGGTGGCCGGGTCGGTATCGTCGAACTCGATCGGCGTAACCCGCAGAATGCGTCCATCCTTGACATAGACGAACAGGGGACCGCCGTTGGTGCAGGTGGTGAAGCGATGGCTGCCATCGGGCATGGGCATCCCCATGGCCACGCCGGCGGTCTCGCTCATGTTGAGAGTCTGCGTGAACCAGACAATCAGTTCATCGGGCCCGGTGGTCACCACCTTAAAGTTCTTGGCCGCGTGGATGATCTCACCCTGATCGCGATTGGGTAGCAAGAGTTTCAAGGCGGTCGCCACGTCCTTGAAGGACATGACCACTTCGCCCTCGGCCGCCGTGCCCGGACGGGAGCGGAATTTGCCGCCTCGGATTTCCACGATGCGGCCGATGCTGCCGTCCTGCAGGCCGATCCACGCGGTGACATCGTGCTGCTTCAGCCGCTCCGCAAATGCGGGAGCCCGGGACGCCGTGTGGTTGAGCACCTTCGGCAGGGCAAAGAGGATAGTTCGGAGAACCTGCCGGTTCACTCTGGATCTTATGGCTACCATATCGATGCGGTCCGCCAGTCGAAATGTTCGGTTTCGACGGCATGGAAAAACGGCCTGATCGCGACATCGCGCGAGGCTTGCACGTCCATTGATCGCTCTCCTCCAACTCCCATTCCTCAATATTGACTATAAAATCACAATGACTAATTAGTCAATTCCAAAATGAGGGTCGAGCGGCGGTGGAGGGATGAAGGCGTGAGCAGGCCAAAGATACGCCCGCGTCGCTACAGCCCGAGCCCAGCAATCGACGGTTCCAATTCATGGCATTGGAGGAGGGTCGGGGGATGCGCACAAAGTGCTGGAAGTTTGCCGCCGCATTGAAGGGCGGGTCGAGGAAACCCTCTACGAATCCGAGCGGCGCCCTGTGATCGTCCTGTGTTCCGCGGTGCGGTAAGGGGATTCCTGTTCTCGTTGTATGCCTCTAGGATCGCATAACGTATCGTCGGGAACCGCGTGGGCCAGACCCAAGCCCCCCGGGGACCCAGATAGCTCAAGTGCCTTCCGGTTCTGCCGACAAACCGCTGGAGCCCAGCGCGGGAAGGACCGCCCTGACGTTTCGAGGCCGTGACGCCGAGCTGACGGGACCTAAGTCCCCATGGAGGAACATTTTGTCGGCCCTATGTTGAGAATAGGTGCTCGGTCCCCGTGATCGAGACGCCTGTAGGGCCCACCTGCCATCAGTGTCCCCGCTAGAGGTGGGCCTACCGAGGTCCCTGATGCTCGCAATTCTCGACCGGCTAGCGAAAGCCGGGCGCTGTTCACCTCACCGGTACCGCTTCGGCGGGGCGTTTTTTTACCCAGCATGGATGAGCTGGGCGTTCGCCTATGTTCCTCATCCACTTGGGTTAGGGAAAGCTGCGTGGACCTCTTTCGTGCCGCGAGCGTTCCACAACCGTTCGCGCATATTTCAGAAGTTGTAGTTATTCGGAGCGCCGCTGGAATGTGTTCCCGCAAGTTGCAATAGAAGAGCCCCACCTCCGCCCGAACGTCGATGGAGCTCTACCTTGATCCGGAGGGATTTTGGATCATTGGCGAGCCTAACAACGCGCGTGTTCTCGGAATGGTTCCTTAAAAGAAATGGCCCCGTCGGGGTGACGAGGCCAGAGGCTACCTTCGGACTTCACTCCCGGGATTTGGTGAAGCCTGCCATGTGATCCCGAGCGGGGGTGTCGGGACCAAGACACGCGAGAAACGCGCATACGGCGGAAAGGTTCCTGCCGGCAGGGAGCGAGCCAAAAAGAATGGCCCCGAAAGGGCAAGCGTGTACCTGGCAGGCTCCGTGGACATAGGCTGCTCCTCGGAGCCCGGTCGATCATCCGGCGTCGTGGATCATCGGCAAAGCAAAGAACGGTCACCGATGCGGAATGTTCCCTATGCGTCCGGCCGATACTGAGCAACGTCGGAGTGCTGCTCCTGCCACATGGCGCTCTCGAACAGCGCAGCCTCATCGCTCACCCCGTTGCGGAATTGCTCGATGATATTCCGGCCCAACATTTGAGCGCGCTTTCCGTAGCGTGGAATGCTGCACCAGATGCACACCCGATCGAATGTTCGTTGAAGCATATCAACATCGTCCGGACTTATCTGGACGGATGGCTCTCCTGCGATCTCCTGCATCGAGACTTCCGGATTACCGTGGATGAGCGCTTCAGCGTTCGCTGGCGCCACCGATCTTTTGTCGAAACCGGTCATGTATTTCAGGGCGCCGCTCTCTCGAATGCCTCTCTGGTAACAACTGAGAATGCGTCTTGCGATCACTTCTGCCGTCTCACAATCTCGCGACAGCCCGCGTTCGCGCAGGATGTCTTGGAAGATCCGATCGATCTCGTTCATTTCGTGAGGGAGAAGCGCCATCGATCTAGGCAGGGAATGCATGCGCGACCTCCTTTCCCAGGGGCGGCGCGAGGTTCCCTTCGCCGGAGCCCCGTAGTTTCGAAAATCGAGTGTGAAGAAAAAATAATATCGGCTAATCAATCCGACAAGATAGCCAAAAAGGGTGATTGAGGCCGCTCATAACGGATCGGAGCGGTCGTTATTGTGGCGCGTCAGTTACTCGACGGCGGGGCTGCTCGAGTACGCGCGAGTGTCGCGTTTTCGGCCAAGTGGTATCCACAAACCTCCCGATCGACCGCAAATGAGCGTCAATCTCCAGTTTCTGTGGATTGCGGTTGCCGTACTTCTCTCCAATGCAGTTGAGCTCTTCGATCGCGACGTCCTGTTCGTCGTCATCGCCAATCACATACTTATCGTGCCTCACAGCGCTGGTGTCACACCCAGCCTCGATCACGTCCGACGAATGCAGGAATTTCGCCCTCGCTCATCAGGCGCGTCAGAGGGCTTTGCTCATGCTGGTTTCCTCCCGATGTGGGATCTGAAGTGAGGTAGGCCGAGGCGCCGAGTGGTCGCTGGGCGCAAAAGTGCCAGCAAGATTTCGGGGCATGGGCCACGTGTGGGATGGACCCTGGAGCGCGGAGTTGATTGGGACGGGGACTTGCTAGAATTTTGCCAGTTCAGCTCCTGTGGTCTGGTCCACAACGGCGGAAAAGTCAGCCAAGATAGCAAGAGAGCAGAGGTGCTCGTCAGCGATTTGGATCAACGCTATGGCGACGTCATCATCAGCCAGCCCGCTGCCGTACAATAATCGACGAACACCCCGAACGCCTCTCTGAGGGCTTCTTGGCATTCATCGCTGCTCTGTTCGTATTTGGTTCGGCGGGTTGGAGGGGCGATTATCGGTAGAGTTACGTTCTTCATTGCTTCACCCAAGCAGCCTCATTGATTTTCCAGTGGCCCACAGCGGCCCGGACGGGCGGGCGGCTCTGGAGCCGGTTAAGAGACCTTGGCGCTGAGGCGAAGACGCCCTGGTTGAATCAGAATATGCCGTAATCGAAATACGCGACAATTGACCTCAGACCATTGGCGGACCGGCTGGGACTTAGGTCGTTACAGCAAATGGGTGGTCACGGAGTAGCTCCTTAACTCGAAGTGGCTATCCGGAATCCAAAGGGATTAACTGCCATGGCCGCGAGGGGCGGGAACCTCTGCGTCAACCACTTGTTTCCGTGTCCTGCGAGCCCACCTTTGAACGCAAGATCGACCCAATCAACCTCGCTGCCAACGGCCTCGCACCGAACTGGACAGCAACAGTGTCGGCTACATCGGGCGTATCAGGAAGGAGACCGGCGGCAGGTCAGATCACGACCATGTGTTCTCGCCCCGAGGAACGTCACTTTCGCTCGATGGTTGGCCCGACGCCAAAGCGATTGACCACCTCAGGGCACGGTTGCAGCTCTTCGGATTTATTGCTGGTTGCTCGCTGTACATTCCAGACTCAGCTCTTTGATGTTCCAGACTCGTGCTCTTAAGCTGCGGGGTCGGTAGATGGGGACGCCACCCCGCCCAAGAGCCTTGCCGGACCGGCTGCTATCGCGAAGTGGCCACGGAGAGCTTCGGAAGGACAGTGGCGATCGGACGGCCGCCGTCGCTCAAAGCGCCCCCGACCAGCAGGTAAGCAGCGATTACCGCCATTGATAGAAGCATTACTCCGATTGGGAGGGCCGTCGTAAACTTCCTCTGTGGCGTTCCGTAAGTGTGTCGTTCGTACATTCGCAAATCCTCAATCCTTCAATTGGGCAACGACATCAAAGCTGGTCCCTGCTGACTGCAAGGGGCGCTCCGGCGCCGTTGCCCGCCCAAGGCAGTTAAGGGCTGTGCTGCTTGGGCTAAGAAGAAAACTAACGCGACGGTAGGGTGCGACAACGAACCTAAGACCTTTGCGCTGGCCGTCTGGGACTGAGGTCCCATGGCGGAACCTTTTCCGCCGCCCTAGGTTTGGATATGTTCTCGATCTTCGACCCGATCGAGGCGCCTCTGGGCCCCGCCTGCCATTAGTGTCCCCGTTAGATGTGGGGCCCACCGAGGTCGTTAATGCTCGCAATTCTCGACCGGCTAGCGAAAGCCGGGCGCTGGTTCACCTCAGGTCCCGCTTCATCGGGGCCTTTTTTTACCCAGAATGGATGAGTTGTGGGCTGATCTTGTAGTCGCACACAGCCCCGGGGAGCTTCCACCCCCGGAGGAGGCTCCCCCATCTTCCATTCGGGAAGGGACAGCCGACCGCCGCCCGAACCTACCTTGGCTGCAGCGGTCACACCCAAGCAGGCAGAAAGACTGGCGCCACCCGGTAGCGCCCTCACGCAACAACGAGTCAAGTAGCCACTCGTTGGCAATTCCTGCCCACCGCGAGACGTAGGGCAGCGTCCCGGTTGGTAGGTGCGGGCGGACCCTCCTCGCTCCACGCCAAGCTCCCGCAGGCGGGTACCACATTGAAGCTATCGCGCCTGTTCAAGTCACTAGGAACCGAGGGTTTACAGCTCCTTGAAGTCTGGTTCGTCGAGCAATCCGGACTGCGCCGATATCAAAGGAACAAGGATCAAATTCGCTGGTTTGAAGCTCAATGGATCGGGCTCGCGCCTGACCAAGAGGAGGCGCAAATGATCGACGACCCAAAGGACCGCAGACCCCAGCAACAACAAAGTTTCTCACCGTCCGAGGAGCGCGGTCGATACCGGGAAGGTCTTGGAAATCGTTCTGCCGAGTGGCTGGATGAAAGCCAGGCTGATGAAAGCTCACCCGGTGATGATCAAGTCAATCAAGCGAAAAGAGCCGCAATGCGGGCCGTGGATGACGAAAAGAGCGCGCTGGCCCGCCAACTGCGCGGTTTAGCAAGCGCCGTGGAAAAGGTCGGATCCGAACTTCGCCAGTCGGAGCAACCGGCGCTTGGGCGCTACACACAGCAAATTGGGAATTCAATCGGACGGCTGGCGCGCGATTGTGAAAACCGAGAACTGGGCGAAATAGCGGCTATGGCAGAAGATTTCGGGAGAAAGCAGCCTCTCGCCTTTCTCGGAATCGCAGCAATTGCTGGACTGGCGGCAAGCCGATTCCTGTCTGCCTCGGCCGAACGGTCCCACATCACCCCGAATGTTGCCCAACCGAATTCCGCTGCGACACACCGCAAGGAAGGCGACTGGGACTTTGAAAAGGAATTGCGCGATGCTTGACCCTCGTGATGACCGCTCCTTATCCGACCTCATGACAGGATTGGTGACAGACATATCCGGGCTTTTCCGAAAGGAAATCGATCTCGCGAAGGCCGAGGCAGGCGAGAACCTAAATCGGGCTATCGGCAGCATCGAGACGTTTGTCGTTGGGCTTATCTTCGCAATAGCGGCCGTTGGTGTACTCTTGGGCGCGGTCGTGCAAGGGCTCGGCGCCTTCCTCATTGCGCAAGGAATGCAGGAGGCGAACGCTGATGCCCTATCAGCGGTCGTCGTCGGTCTCGTCGTGGGTCTTCTCGCATGGGTGATGATCTCGCGTAGCCTCGCCGGGCTCGGAAACCGCAGCGTGCGCTTCGACAAAACGACGGCGTCCCTCCACCGTGACCTCGAAGTGGCGAAGGAGACAGTACGATGACCGTGGACACGCATTCGTCTGCTCAGTTGCAGCGCGAGATCGAAGCCGATCGCCAAAGGATCGAAGAAAAGCTTCACGCTATCCAGGAACGGATGTCGCCTGGCGAACTGATGGATGAGTTTCTTGCCTATGCGAGGAGGAGCGGAGGAGCAGAATTTCTCAAGAATCTCGGCGGCGCGATGAAGTCGAACCCCATTCCGGTAGCCCTGACGGGCATCGGCCTTGCGTGGCTGCTGGCGGATCCTGCGTCCCGTGCACCTCAAGCTTCGGCCCCCGATAACGGTGTAGACAACTATCCACTCGCTTTCGTGAACGGCAGTCTTCGGCGTGTTGGGCCGGTCGAGGCAAGTTTTGGCGAACGATACAGCCATTTCGAAGATCAGGGAGGCAGTCGCTTTCGCGCCCGAACCGATGCGGCCGGCCACAGGGCCGGTCATTTCGTGGATCCGAGTGGCGCCGTCTATCGCGGCTTCACCGACGCATCCGGATCACCGATCGAGGACATCCGTGATGAAACGGGAAGGTTGTTCGACGAAGCCTCCGGCTGGGGGTCGGCTACCTGGCGAGAGATGAAGAGCGCAGCAAGCGGCATTTCCGATACGATTGCAGAAGCCGGCCGATCGGCGGCGGACAGTGCTCGCGGCGTCCGCCAGATTGCTCAGACTCAAGGAGCACAGCTGAACGCTGCCATCCTCAAGAACTTTCGCGACCAGCCTCTCGTTGGCGGCGCGCTTGCGTTTGCGATCGGTGCAGCCATTGGAGCAGCGCTGCCTGCAACGGCGCTGGAGGATGTTACCGCCGGCGCGGCCTCGGACCGCGTGCGCGACCATCTCGCGGCTACGGCCGATGCCGCCGCAGAAGGAGCGATCGAAGGTGCCAAAGGAGCCTTGGACGAGACCCGCAGAACGACACCAGGCGAGACGCCTAATGGATGACGCCCGACCGGGTCATCCGGCCGGCCCATTTCGATGATGACGAGATAGGTGCTGCTGCAAGCGGCCGCCGTGGTCAGGAGACATGACCGAAGCGACCATGGAAGCGAAGAAGCGCCGACATTCGAACCGGCAACGCTCAACTCGTACTGCTCACACTCCTGGGGCAACCGTCGCCGGAGTGCACAGGCGGCCCAAATATTCCTCAGATCCAAACGGGCCAGGATACCATTTTCGTAGCCATGGCGTTCTCATACCGTTCGATGAGCATTAGAGAATAAACCCTATTTCCCGTGTCGTTGCTGCCCGTCGTAGATCGCAACGACCACCGGAACAGCCGCATGCGTATAGTCGTGATTGCAATTGTCGCCTCGATCATGAGCATACTTGTTTTCAAGTATGTCGAGGGCACGTTCGGTAATTCCGAGGTCGCAGCGACGGCAGAGCAACTTTCGGAAGATTAAACGCCCAACAAAAAGGCCGAAGCGATCGCTTGCGACGCGGACTTCGCCCTCGCCCAGTTTACCTGTTCATCTCCGGTTTTGGTTGCCGTGATACAATTCGCGAGTCGGATGCATCCAAGAGGAGCCAAGCATGAGCCGAAATACCGTCCTTGGAATAATTCTTGCCGTGGTGGTCATCATCCTCGTCGTCCTTCTAATGCCAAAGAAGGAAACGACCCCGGAGACCGCAACACCGCCTGCGACCACGACTGAGCCGACGACATCTCAACCGTCGACGACCACGCCATCTACAACAGCACCGTCGACCGCTGAGCCGTCAACCACCCAACCGTCGACGACCACACCGTCCACTACGGAGCCGTCAACAACGACACCGTCGACTGCGCAGCCGTCTACGACGCAACCTTCAACTACGACGCCTGCTCAGTAGAGCTTTTACGTGTCGCGACCACCCCTAGACCGCGGTCCCTGGGTGGTCGCGCTTACCCAGTCGGTACTCTTCTGCTCATCGTTCGCAATGTTGAGGGCCTGTCGCGCGTGTTGTTCTTGAACTTGGAGTGCCGTCCAACCCGCAGAGATCTCGTCCATGCCGGCATCGACACGCAAGCGCGATCTCTTCCGCCGGCGCGCCGGCCTCGGCATCTTGCGAAACAGTTCGGCGTTGCTCACTTGACCATCTCGACTTCCAAGCCGTGGCAGGCCTTCATGAGCTTCTGTTTAATACGGAGTAGCGGGGTGACGACGCCCTTCGATGACGCGGCGGCGCCTCATGACGACATCAGAGGTTGCGCTTGCGGCCTCTCTGTTCCCAGCCTGTCGACGGGTGGGAGACGGAGCTTAATCATGCGGCCACCTCGATCGAATCTTGGAACAAACACAGTCCGGTATCGGTTGACCTCCTAAACAGGAGTCGAAAACGATGCCGACTGAACCGATCCCGAGGCCCCCCGATCCCGAATTTCCAGGCATGCCGTCGGACGTGCCGCAGCCGCCCATCGAGGAACCAGAGCCCGACGTCCTTCCGGACGAGGTTCCCAATCCGAACCCGGATGAGAATGACAAGCCACCGAAGCTGAAAGCGTGAATCCAGCCAGCACAACCCTGACGGAACGAAGGTTGCATCCCGCGGTTAATTCAGTAAGGAAACGGAGGCGCCGATGATCGAAACTTGGAACGAATGCGTGATCATCCAGCTTCCGGAACTCGACGGAGTTCAAATAGTGTGGACTCCCGCCAGGGCAGCTATGCTGCTTAGCGAGAGTTGGCCTGTCGACTATGGCGTCGCCCATTTGGCCGCCCTGAACAAATGCACGGACGCCATGCTTGGCACCTACCCGTGGGAGCAAGCGCGAGATGCGTTCGCGGCGGCCATTGCCGAGGCTAGGGTCACAAAGCTGCATTGACTTCATGCGGCTTTCGCCGGGACCGGGGAACTTGCTCGCGATTATGCTGCCGCCCCGCGCTTTTCGAGGGTTGCCAGAGACCGATTAAACCGGTCACGAAGGCGGGTGATCACCGCGAGCTTCTGCAGCTTCACGCCGTTATCGGCTTTGTTCATGCTGTTCTTGATGCGGAGGATCTGGGCTTCGAGCTCGGCAATTTCTTCGCGAAGGAGGTCTACCTCGCTCATGCTGCCTCCATCATCCGTACAAGGCGAGTTGCGCCGGCGGAGCCTCGTGCGCAAGCCGAGTTGCAAGAGTGCGGATACAGCGCGAATTTCGTGTCAAGGGGCCCAAATGAGCAGTTGATGCGGAATTCTCCTTCAACACGCATCCCAAGTGCTTTGCAGGGCCTTCCGACTGCTGTCACCTCATCACCACTGAACAAATGAAGTGCCCCGCGCGGTGATGGGAGGGAAAGAGGTCGAGTGATAAAATGGTGGTCTCCCTTAGAGGTGTGTGGACGCATTCTGGTGCGGGGGTACTTCAATGATTGTACGAATTTTCCGTGTTCGCGTTCTGCCAGGCAGGCTGGCGGATTGGAAGAACAAGGTTGAGGGAATTTCGATACCGTGGCTCCGCCAGCAGGAAGGTCTCATCGCATTTTATCCCGGCAAGCCGATCGACCCACGGGATCGGGAATTCTGGATGATCTCGATTTGGAAAGATGTTGAGTCAATTAAGAAGGCTGCTGGACATGAATGGCAGTGCCGATTCTACTAGAGGACGAGGCGGACCTCGTTGAGACCGTCGAAATTCATCACTTCGAAATCTTTGGAAACAAACACACCTGAATCTCTTAAAATCGAGCGGCTGAAGAAGCTTTGCCCCCGCTTGGGGTCGGCTCCGGTATTATCCCCTTACCCTACGCTGAGAGCGACTCGGATGCTTCCGTTCTGGATAAAAAAAGCGGAACGTTCGAGAGGCGGCCCGCGCCGCTGCTTTACGGCTTCAACGGCGCGCGCACACCACCGAGGTCTAGATATTGTCGATCCGGTACTCGGGCAGGGCACCCAACTTCGGCCTGGGACCAAATAGTTAGATGCGAACCTTTGGGCTTGATGAGCTTACCGGTTCGCCGGTACTCGTCAGAGAGAAAGAGCGCCTGATGCAGTCGGCGAAAGGTCTGTCAGTCATTGCTGCCTTGCGCCAGAAATTGTACGAGCGCCGAAACAAGGGCTTCTGCGCTGTAGTAATCCAAAGGGACTTCGATGTTCGCGCCCGTGAATGAGGTCAGTTCAAGTGTCCCAAGAAGCGGCTCCCGTGAGACAATACTGATTTCGAAACCCTGAAACTCCGCGGTTATTGTGGTCCGATCGTCTTCCATCTCTATCCCCCTCCAGGCAAGTAGCTGGCAATAGAGCGCTGAAAGGTTGGCACATCTCACCGCACTCCCTTGTATATAAGCGATGCGTAATATAGCTCACCTTCAAGGCCGACGAAAGCCGTCCCCCGGCCAGAAGAGCCGCGTCTCATTAAAGGCGGAGATTGCGGGTGCGATTGTGGGGTTGTTCCGGAACTCCCCCAATCAAGCTTCTATATAGGGGCCCCGCGGAAGCGAACGCCGCTCGCCCATGCGATATATTTTAGGGGAAATCTGGTTCCAGCATTCGCGCAAGGGGTAGGGGTGGCGGATGCTCGAAAGTCGGGCCATCAATCGACGACAACCGACGAACCTTCGGGTCGCAAGAAACGTCTCTCCGAGTATGGACTCGTACTGTGCTGCAAATCCATCCTCGAACAATGAGAGTGCCGCCAGGCCCCCAGGGAGATGGCGTGCGGCCGACCGCATGCACCATAACGTTGGCGTCGCACGAACGAGTCCCTGCCTGGATCATGGGCTTGACGGTATTGTCCGTAAGGGCACCCTGACGTCTCCTAATCCAGACACTAAAGCTTGTAGCCGATCTTTCGCAGCAGGTCTTTCCGCCACGTAATGTCCGCGTCGGTTTCGACACCCAGCGGTGAGGCGCCATCCACCACGCCGAGCACGCCGCGGCCCAGCTCCGTTTCAGCGACTATCACCTGCGTCGGGTTGGCCGTCGCGCAATAGATGCGGCAGACCTCTGGCACCGCGCGCACCGCAGCCAGCACGTTGACGGGAAAGAATCCATCGCCCAGAAAGATCAGGAAAGTGTGGCCGGCGCCAATGGCCAATGCGTTGTCACGTGCGAGGGTGAGCATGGCTTCTTCATTACCCGACCAGCGCACCAGCCGCTTACCGGAGGCCTCGCAGAAGGCCAGCCCGAAGCGGATGCCAGGAACCGCGCCCACCAGCGCCTCGTGGAGGTCTTCCACAGTCTTGATGAAATGCGACTGGCCAAAGATGAAGTTGGCGGCGTCCGGCTTGACGATGGGCACCACGGTGAGTTCCATGGCTGCGCTCCTTCAAGGTGGGCAACGCAATGGTAGGTAGGACCACGGAAGGCGATTTCAAGCCGCCATATGCGACCGCTTTGGCCCCCCAGCGCTGTCACCTTCACTTCTTCGCGGATCGACCAACACAAGGGAGCCGAAGACCAAGCGTGAGGTCAGTTTTCAAATGCTGGGGATCGTCGTTTTATGGGTGAATTCGGTATCCGATATCGGGAATATCCGACGGCTCCCTCCCCGCCAGACGGGGTCTGTTGGCCGCTTACTTGAAATCAGTGAATTTCCAGCGATAGATGGCGCGTCTGTGAATTCGAACGCTCAGACGGAAGGCTCCAGATCATCCTCGTGGCGTTCTGGGCCCTTTTTCAATCTCAGATCGCATTGCTCACAACGTGAGCTGCGACAACGCCAGTAGGGCCGCGCCAGTACGATGGCCGTTCTGTATCGCGCCAGAGAAGCGCTAACCCTTCCGGATTTCGCCGGCGCGCTCGTCGTAGCATGACTGAGCCTCTGCTCGTGGACGGCATTCGCGGCACTGCATCCGTCCGCAAGCCAAAGGTCCAGTAACCCGATGGTTGGGTCCTCAAACGTTAAGCCACGCAAGCAGTAAGAGAAGGACCAGCCCGGCGCTCACGACTCGGACCCAATGATTGTGAGTGATTTGGCTCAGTAGGCTAGGGGAACCAGGCTTACCGTTGACATAGCTGGTGGTGACGTCTTTGCCGGCATAGGCAATGTCGTCATCGTCCCATCCATAGCCGGCTGACGTCATGGATGCCCACTTTCGCTGTCGCCTAAACTCCTCTATCCGCCACAAACTGCGTTCTTGCACCGCCTTGAGAGCTTCGTCCTTCACATTCGGCGTTTCGATGATCCTGACCGCCGTGAGCTCCGTGGCTTTCAGAACTTTCTGCTGCGCAAAGATGTTCCCGCCGGTGTGATAGGGATTGAGAAATTGCCTTTTGAGCTGCTTTTCACTCAGGTCCCCGAACAGAAAAATCGGTTCGTCACCACTCTGAGCGGTCCAAACGACGACGTGGAAATAGTGCTGTTGCTCCATCGTCTGCCTCTAGCGTTCGAGGGTGAAGCAAACAGTGCGAAGGGAAGCAGTGTCAGATCGCCGAGAAAGTCACAGGCGAAGAGGCGGGCACCCAATTAACAAAGCGGGCACTGATATTGGTGAGCAATCTCACCACTTTGTCTTCGATCGCCTGACAGTTGCTTTCGTATTGGGCGATCAGAGATTCGCCTGAGATCGTGTGTCCTTGGAGTTCATCCCGGGTGATCACCGCGATGCCACAAGCCTCTAACAGGGTACTCAGCGAAAGGAGCCTTAGCTTCGCAAGCTGTTGCCGATGCCTCGGCAGCCGCACCATAAGGCGTGTCCGTCCGATCTTCTCGAAATCCATCGTTTCCGCCTTCAGGCGACGCCTGAAAGCCAGTGTCCTCCACAATCCGATAGGTAGCAACATGAATATGACGCACAGGCTCTGCAGCGACGACATGATTTTGCCCGAAGGCTCAACAGTCGCCTCGAGTAACCGGCGCTGTATCTGGCGATTGACCACATCTCTTTGGATATCGAGGAAACCCCTGGCTCTCGCGGTTTCAGGCGGTGATGCTGGCACACCTGTCGCGCCGGTCGCGCATGACGAGAGTGGCGATAATAAAACCCTGGACTAAGAGCAGCGCGTAGCCTCCGAGTATGATCTCGCACGGCACCACAAAATTCAGTTGCGGCGCGGCGCCGAGGATGACCGGCACGCTCCAGGAGACAATCGAAATTACGCCGCATCCTATCAGAGCGGTCTTCGTGGCGGGTCTGATTTCCGAGAGGAGCGTGGAGCCGATTTGGCGGCGGATGAACGGTATCACGAAGCGATGGATAGCGAAGCCGTTGACAGTGAGGATGCTGACGATCGTCACCTTGGCCCAGATCTTCGGGTTGAGCAGCTTCTCGGGTTCGGTCACTTGATAGAGAAGGAGAAATCCCAGGCCCGAGGCCCAGAGCAGCAAGAGTCCGGCCGCGATAAACCGGCTGATCCATTCGACGTGTTCGACGAGTTCCGAGCTGACGATCATCCGACGGTAGCGTGACAACATCAGATCAAGAAACACCGCGCCGCCGAGCCCGAGAACCAATCCCGAGAAATGGACTAGCCGTAGCGTTGTACGGATGTATGAGGCCAGCTGCGGCGCTGACGACAAAGAAAGATCCAGAACACCCATTTCCCAACTCCCCCAAGAAAACGCGCAAATGCATTCGCACCCCGAAACAGGGCACGTCCGATGCTTCGGACTGTTGTGATTTGCTGCTCCGAAACGCGATCGGGACCCGGTCTCGGAGCGAGCCCGTTCTATGAAATGGTGAGTTCCATTGTCAAGTATGATGCCGCGCTAATTCAGCAATTTGTAGATTGAAGGTGCGGCTAGCCGCCTTTGCTGCTTCGGGCTTGATGGCGGCTGATCCTGGCGATCGCCACCAGGATCAGGAAGCTCGCAATGCGGCTCGTGCTTCAGATTTTGACGAGTATTCCAGTGGTTTACACAAAGGCAGCACCGGATGCCAAACCAGCGAAGGAGGCGGCGTAAGGACTGCCTTGATGCCTTGTCTGTTCGAGCGCCCGATCAGGCCGCACACCTCCACGACGACCTGGTGCGATCGCGCCGGCTCCGACGGCAAGCGCGAGTCCACTGCAGCGAGTAGGCGAGGCGTCCGGTCCAGATCCCGATGACGGCCGGGCCGCCCGCAAGCAGAGCCAGGCCGACAAACGACAGCGGGCCCGTCGTATGGCAGATAGCGCTTACAGCGCGGGTCCGCTGACGAGGCCATAGGCTACATCCCGACAGCCGAAGGCGCGGAGCAGTCTTACTGCAGGCCGATCGAGCCAGCCATGGTCGGAGCTTCACCCACCCGGTCTCCGGCAAAGCTAGGGCGGTCAGTCCAAGCCGATCCAGACAGAGCCGTCCTGTACGCGGCACGGGTAAACAACCAGCTTGGCGCGGTTTTTCGAAATGTCGCCCGCGTATTCATAGCCAGGCGCGGTGCCATCCTGCTGCAACTGCGCCCACTGCCTGATTTCGCCTGTGAGCAGATCAAAACAGCTGTGATGCCATCGGCAAACCAGGCCAAGATCGCTGGTAATCGCACTTTCGGTGTGTGGGAGTTGCAGCCCTTTTGTCTGGGCTGGACTGCGACGCTCGTATAAAGGCAGGTGAAGATGTGGGCAGGCGTTGTTGAAGGCACAATAGCCATCCGCTTCGCGAACGATGACGATGTCGTAGTCCTCGAAGTCGAGGATCCGTCTTTCGTGGAGCTGAAGGTCTTGTTCAGCAAGAGCGCAAACCCACCTTCTGCCGCCATGTCGGATGGTTTCGCGGGAGGGCTTGGCGTTGAGTTCGGCGTCGATTTCGGGCCTTAGCCTATCGACTTCGAATAGCGTCGTGCGCTCGCTCGTACCGCGAAGGCGCACCCTGACAAAGTCAGCGATTTCAACTTTATCGGCAAGTGCGTTACGGAGCGGTTCGGATATCAGCAGCCGCGTACCGGCATCCTTGTTGGCGGCCTCGATCCGGCTCGCCACATTCACAACGTCACCAACGGCGGTCAGTCGTCCATGTCCGGAAAAACCCAATGTCCCGATGACAGCCTCGCCGTAGTTGAGGCCGATGCGGATCTCGAAGTCGATGCCATACATCGAGGCAAAGAACGGCTTCAATCGATCCACGGTGCCGAGAGTCTGGAGGGCTGCATTGACGGCACGGAGCGGTGCGTCAGGTTGACCATCAATGCCGAATATGGCCATGAGCCCGTCACCAATGAAACTGTCGATGAACCCGCCATTCTTCTCGATGATGTCGCCGACCTGGGCGAAGTAGCGATTGAGTAGATACATCACGTCGTAGGCAGAGAGCTTCTCCGACAGCGCCGTGAAATCGACAATGTCGCTGAAGAACACCGCGACGTGCTTCGCTTCCCCAGAACGTGTCGCGGCTGTTGCGCCAAGTTGGTTGGTGATCATCAGGTCGGTTTCGTCCAACACCAGTCGCCGGATACGAAGGTCGCCTTGAGGTTTAAGCTGGCAAGCCAACCGAACTTCGTCCGTCAAACTCAATCGGTCCGCCATCGAAGCCTCAGCGGCATTCCGATTTGGGCAGGCCTCCAAGCCAGAGAGGATCCAGACACGGCAGGTCGAGCATTTCGCCCGCCCGCCGCATGCATGCGCGAACGGCACGCCCGATCTCAAGGCCGCCTCCAGCAAGGTCTCGCTGGCGGTCACGTCGAAGTCCGTCTGATCAGGCAGGGCGGTTACTCTGGTCGTCATCTTCGACTCCGCGGGTTGGTCCCAATTCTAACACCAAGGGAGCAGGCGATCGAATCCTGTACGGGGCCGGGAGGCCGCAAAGTCCATCGGTGGTCTCGGAGGTGTCGGCTTAACGATTGGCGCTGATCGCGAAAGTATCGCAAGAGGGAAGTGCCCTGCACAAAGGCAGCGCCTCTTGCATTGTTCAATAGCGGAAGTGGCTTAAGCGACGCGACAAAACGCCATCGGTTCGATTCCGTTCACATCAGGATTTTTGTCAATGGTTCATTCACGTGGCATCGAATTGTTCCTTCGTAAGCGGATCCACGGTCTGAGCCCATAGCATTTACCGGCCCGTCCCCGGACCTGTACAATCTCACATCCGGTCGCCGCTTGTTACGGCTGCACCACTAACCCGCTTTCGACGGGAACGGGCTCAGGAGAACGGGACCAATCTCAAGGTCGGCGGGTAAAGCCAAACGGAATCCCGGTCCGTCCACCTGGATCCGTCAGGGCTGATCAAGCCCTGAGGATTGGAATTTAGGTCTATTGGCTGGTTTGATGGCTTAAGCGCTTTTCATGATCGCGCCCTCGATGACGACGCCAGAGCTCACGTATTTCCAAAGTGCAACCAGCAACTTGCGAGCCAAAGCCACGATCATCGGCTGTTTGAGACGGCCGCTGTTGCGGGCAATGCGCTCCTTGAACCAGAGAGCGAGCGCCGAATTTGGTTGGTGACGCAGCCACAACCAGGCAAGCTCGACCATCGTCGCTCGCAAACGCGGATTTCCTGCCTTCGAGACACCTTGCTCACGATTAACGTTGCCGCTTTGCCAAGGCGAGGGAGCTAGTCCCGCGTAGGCAGCGACTTGGCGCCGATTGTCGAAGTGTCTGAACAGACCTTCCGAGTAGAGGATCGTCGCGAACTCAGGACCTATTCCCCGGATTCCTAAGAGCGCGGCGGCTCTTGGCGGTGTCTCGGCTGTCTCGCGAGCGATCAAAGCATCCCGGTCTGCTTCCACAGCCTTGATCGGTGTAAGTAGCAATTCAAGGCGATCGAGTTCTCGGCAGATTTCGGCTTTCAGGTGCTTTGATAGCATCCGGCCATCGCCAGTACGAGCTTCCTCCAGTCGCTGACGGCGATCGCGACGCAATGGCTCGTACTCTCGTATTCCTTGCGTAAACAGCAGCCCCTTTATGCGATTGACGTGGAAAACACGCTCCGCAATCAGGGTTTTTCGCTCCCGTCCAAGCCTGCGGATGTCTTCCTCATCCGGGCGTAAGCAACTTGACCATTGAACAAGCACGCGGCTCGCCGCGTTTCCAGGCCATCAAGGCGCGTATCAAGGTTTCGCCATCGATGCGGTCCGTCTTTGCGCGGCGATGACGGCGCGGCATGGCAATGGATGCGGCTTCCACAATATGGCTCTCGATCCAGGTTTCCTTGCTGAGCACTCGCCCCAGCCAGAAGCCATCAAGCCCGGCTTCTTGGATCACGACCAGCGGGTAGAGCCTGTCCTTGCGCCGCTGGACTTTCTGGCGCAGGGAGGCAAAACATGAGAACAAGCCGGTGATGTCGCCTCCAGCAACAGCAAAACGAGACATCTTTTCGCTCCCCGGCGAAAGCGCCGTCACGAGCCATGTGGATTTGCGCAATTCCAACGAGACGAAAATTGCGCCAAGATCGATGTGGGTAGCGGCCCGTGCTTGAGTTTGATCTGCTGTCATCGGCATGGTTGGCCTCCAGAGAGTTTTCTAGCGACCTCACTCTGCCACGGTGCAGGCCGCTATCCACCCCTGATGGGATCTCAAGGCGAGGGAATCGTCGGTCGTGGGGCGTGCAGGTTTCAACTGGATGATAGGCAAGTGGGCAGCCGTTTCCTCCCCCCAAAGAGGCCTCAAGCGTAGCGAGGCCGAGGCGACACCAACAACGTCGTGTGTGTGTGTGTGTGTGTCCCCGTGGAACTTTTTGGCATCAGATCTGATTTACAGTTACTTTCACGGGAGGAGCGAATTAATGGCGAGACCCCAAGTGCAGTGATGCATCGACGAGTGCCACAGCTGCTATTCCGTCTGTTTCTGGACCCAGTGCACAGACTGCTGGCGCGTGGCCGACATGAGCGCTTATGTCGAGGCTTGCCGCAGCATGGAAGTCCGTCGCCAGCGTTGGACAGATGGTCATTGAGGTAAATACGCCTGCGAAAGGTGTGCGATGGTTGGCGATTACGGTGATCTGCGCCTGCTGTGCTACCTGTACGACCACGCAAGCGCCCAACACGAACCGCAGCAAAGCATACATCTCCGAAAAGGTATACGGAGCGAAGGCTAACCCGTGGGTCGCCCACCGCAAGAATGTCGCCAAGGGCGGTGGCCGCTATGTGGTTGGCAAGCCCTATGTAGTGAAAGGCAAGAGCTATTTTCCGAAGGAGGACCCGAACTACGACAGGAAGGGGGTGGCTTCCTGGTACGGCTCAGCTTTTCGGGGGAGGCGGACCGCAAACGGCGAAGATTATGACCCGAAACACCTGTCCGCCGCACATCCGACCCTTCCCTTGCCCAGCTATGTGCGGGTGACCAATCTTGAAAACGGTTCTTCGCTCATCCTGCGCGTCAACGATCGCGGTCCTTATCGAAAGGGTCGCATCATCGACGTTTCCAGCAAAGCAGCAGACATGCTGGACCTGAAGCACCGTGGCACGGCATCCGTTCGGGTGCAGTATGTGGGGCGCGCCCGCTTGGGTGGGGACGACATGCCCTACCTCCTAGCCTCCTACATCAAGAAGAGTGACCGTTTCCCAGCCGACAATTCGGAGCCTCAAATCGCAACCGGCGTGATGGTGGCCTCGAATCAGTCGATTGGCGACCAGTTGCGAAGCGACAGTCAGTCTTTCTCTCCAACGCGGACGAACCTTGCCGGAAAAACGCCGGGCGCCTCCTACCAGATCGCGTCACACACATCCAACCAACTCGGGATGTTGCCTGATTGGCTGTCCGAATACACACCATCGGTGTCACGAAGCGCCAAGATCGCACCACAGACTCACGAAATGCGCTTCCTGGCGACGCTTGGTGTCAAATATTGCTTGGACGAGGACGGCGATGACGGTCTGCGCGACATGTGTGGAGTTCAAGTTCCCCCTCTGGCGGCCGGCAGCGGCACCAAGCGTCTTGCCGGCGTAATCTTCATAAGGCGACGCCGCTCTTGCCAAAGCGGCTGCCGCTGGCGGGGCACAACATTAGGTCTTACCTAGCGTCGTTGACGGTCGTCATCGCCCGGCGCGGCTCGATGAAAATCCCTCCATTGACCTCCGTGGCAAGCCCCGTTCATCGGATACTATAGTCGGCTGAGCAACTCCGACTTCGTGGCCTCGAATTCCTGATCCGTGAGAATGCCTTTCGCATGAAGTGCCGCGAGGCGTTCGATCTTGTCGAAGATGTCCTCATCCGACCGAACCGCCTCCGGCGCTGGATGTGCCCCCTGTTGTGGCTCGGCGGATTCCGACGCGGACGATGCGAATATCGACGGCGCAGCCGTGGCGGCGGATGCTTCGGTAGTCGGCGTGTCTGCCGGTTCCTTGCCGCCCTGCCGTATCACATCCAGTTCCGAAATTTTCACCAGCCCATACTGGGAGGTAAAGCTCAGCGACTGGTCGCCGCTTTGCTGTTGCGAGAACCCGCCAATGCGATGGTCCTTCGTGTCATAGACCATAACCCGGCCGCCGATATCGATCGCTAGCCGTCGGGTTGTCGGGAAAAAGGCATAGCGCAGGTCATTCTGCGCCCCGGTCGAGGCAGGATGCCCTAACTCCTCGGGCCACCAGTTCCCAGCAGACAGCGCGCCAGGCACGAACAGGCTGACGCCGCCGCCCTGACCTTGATATTGGGACTGGGACGGCGTCTGCGGGCCCGGTAAATCCATGCCGCGCACCAAGGCAGAAAGCTCGGAACAAACTCCGGCCACGTTCGCCTTCAGCGCATTGTTGAACATGTCGCCGACCATGATCATCCCGCCCTCCGACCATTGCCCCATTCCACCTAGATCGGGATGGTTGAACTGGGCCTGTGTCGCCTGCCCGGCGATAATCGCCATCAGAAGGTGCTCCACCGCGCCGAGGCTGACCCCGTACCGCTCTGCAATCCCTCCCAGGGTTCGTCGGCCCTCTTCACTGAGTTGTCTCATCGCGATCGCTTCCTTACTCCTCTCCGCTGAGGTCGCCTGTCTGTTCCGTTTGAAGGTCTGCAAATCCGATTTTAGCCGTCGTGGTGAAATCCAGTACGCCGATAATACCCGCGCGTTGCCCTGCCTTTCAATGCAGTCTAGGCGTTTCTCGATTTGAAATGGGCGAAGAGCTTCTCATAGCGTGTTGCGAATGTGCTTCGTCAAACTCGCTATCGCCCTATCGACCAGATAGTAATTCGTCACTCCTAGGCCTCGCCCCGCTCCATCGCCAGTTCTGCCTCGAGGCTCTCGGTGTCGCGGAAGATCGTGGCGACCGCCAGCACACGTCCGCCGCGCTTGAAGCGCAGGAGGCAGTCCTTGGCGGGAATGTCGCCCTCGACCTCGATCTCGTCCCATCCCTCGGCATGGCCGACATAGTTGATCGGAACGTTGTAATGCTGGCTCCAAAAGAACGGCACATCCGTGAACTTCTTCTGGCGTCCGAGCATGTTGAGTGCGGCCGCAGCGCCTTGCCGCTGCGCCACCACCCAGTGCTCCACTCTGATGTTCTCGCCGCTATGGGGATCGGGCCACCGGGCAATATCGCCCGCCGCATATATGCCCGGCACGCTGGTCTCAAGATAGGCATCGACCAGGACGCCCCGATCGGTGGCGAGCCCGGCCGCTTCGGCGACACCGACCCGCGGCCGCACGCCGATGCCGGCAACGACCATGTCTGCGGCCAAGATGCCGCCGCTGCTCAGCTGGATCTCCGTTGCGCCGATGCTCGCCGCGGTATCCCCAAGGTGGAAGATGACGCCATTCTCCTCATGCAGGGCGCGGATGAAATTGCCGATCTGCGGCCCCAGTATCCGTTCCATCGGCCGTTCCTCGGGCGCCACCACATGCACTTTGACACCGCGGCCTCGAAGGGCGGCGGCAACTTCGAGGCCGATGAAGCTGGCGCCCAGGACGACGGCGCTGCGTGCGGTGCCGGCTTGCGCGATGATCTTCCGACTGTCGGCAAGCGAGCGCAGCGTGTGGACATGAGGCTGGTCGGCGCCGGGTATGGTCAGGCGAACCGGTTCGGCGCCCATCGCCAGCAACAGTCTGTCGAAGGCGACCCGCGCCCCATCGGCGAGCAAGATTTCGCTGGCGCGGACATCTATGCCGGCAACCCTGGTTCCGAGGCGCAAGTCGATGCCGTTCTTGGCATAGAAGCCCTCCTTGCGCAGTGGGATCCAGTCCTCCGGCGCCTTTCCGGCAAGATAGTCCTTCGACAGGTTAGGGCGGTCGACGGGCAGCGCCTCGTCATCGCTGATCATGACGATGGCGCCCTGAAATTGTTCGCGCCGCAGTCTTTCGGCGGCAGCAAAGCCGGCGGCGCCGCCACCGACGATGACGATCTTTTCTGGAGCCGCTCCGGCATCGCCTTCGCGTGAGACCGGCGACTGCTTCTTGCGCTTCTCGCCGACGATTATTTTGTCGCCGTGCTGTTCAACCGACCAGCAGGCGAGCGGCGATAACGCTGGAGCACGCAGGGCCTCTCCGGTGCGCAGATCAAAGCAGGCGTGATGCCAAGGGCAGCGAACGGTGTCGTAGGCGACGAGGCCGTCGACCAGCGGCCCACCGTAGTGCGAGCAGCTGGCGGCTATCGCGAAGATCTCGGATCCGCGGCGCACCAGAAGCACCGGCTCGCCATCGCGATGACCGACCACCTTTCCGCCATCGGGGAGATCGGCGAGCGCAATGCCGAAGGCGAGGTCGGGTCCGCTCGGGTCTGAATGGTTACCGGCCATCTTCTCCTCCGTCGAAGGGCAGCTGCCGGTGTCGCCCACTGCGACGCTGGGCTTGTCTACCCAACAGGCAACTCGTCTGGAATTGTCCGCCATTCTGGCTCCCAGGCAAGCGAATTTGACCTGCAGTTGCGCGCAATTTTCGCAATATGCCCCATAGGAGCAACCCGGGCACCGGCGCTGTGCCAATCGCGATTTTCCGAACCATTTTCGACTTCAAGCCGGCGGAGTTGGCCCCGCTCGCAGCTGAACGAGGCGGCGTGTCTTGCGCAGCTGGAAAGGATCAGTGAGGCAAGTAGGGCGGTGAGCGAACTGCCCGACGACTTCGATGCCGCCTTATACGCCCGCATTACCGCCGAGATCTGCAGCTTGAAAGAGGACGCGGCTCTTTGGCTTGATGGTTATCGTAATGCCGGAGTTGCGGTCTGAGGCTGCGGCAAACTATGCGACCGATGGTTCGAATCCGTTCGAGAGCGTCAAGTTTTGACTTCGCTCGGCTTTAACTCATGCATCCGCTGATCTTACTTCAGCCTTTCGATTTCTCCGGCGCTGATGCCTAAGCGGCCGCTCGTGTTGTGGAGCAAGGTAGATTTCCAACAAACGCAACCCGAGGATCAGTGCCGAATTGATGACCAAATATATGGCGGCTACCATGCAGAATACCTGGATGACAGCGAAGGTCTCGCTCATCAGATCCTTTGCTACACCGGTCAGTTCCATCACCGTGATGGTGCTGGCAAGCGACGTCGCCTTGAGCGTCACGACGATCTCGTTGCTGTAGGCCGCCAGAGCGCGTCTCACAGCTATCGGAGCGGTGACGAGAAAAAAGACCTTGATTGACGACAGTCCCAGCGCGCGGGCTGCCTCGATCGCGCCTTTGGGCACGGCGGCCAGACCGCCGCGCATCACCTCGGCCGTATATGCGCCCGAGCAAAGGCTCATGGCGATCACCGCACAGGCGAAAGGCTCCCTCAACAGGATCCAGGCTGGACTTTCGCGCAGCCATGCGAACTGGCTGAGGCCATAGTAAAGGACGAAGATCTGAACCAGCAGCGGCGTGGAGCGGAACGCTAGAACATAGGCTGATGCGATAGCCCGAAGAGACCCATGACGCGAAGCACGCGCCCAAGTGGCAATACCCGCCAGGACGAAACCAAGTGGGAGGGTTGCTGCCGCCAGTGCCAATGTGACCCAGATTGCGCCAGCCAGCTCGCTAGCAACGTGTAGTGTCGTTTCGAAATCCATGATCAGCCCCAGCGCATTCTGTTCTCGACGGCGACGAACACCCGCGAGGATACCGCGACAAGCACGAAATAGATGACAGCCGCGGCGCCGTAAAAGACGAAGGGTTGTCCGGTCGTGCGCCCGGCGAGGCCGACGACCCGCATAAGCTCGGCCACAGAGATCACGGAAAGCAGTGTCGTTTCCTTGATGGCCATGATCCAGACATTGCCCAGGCCCGGCAGGGCCTGCCGGAACATTTGCGGCATGATGACCAAATAGAGTCCCAGAAACGGACGAAGGCCGAGCGCGGCGAAAGCCTCGAACTGCCCGGCTGGAATTGTGCCGTGCGCGCCGCGGAACACTTCGGAGCTATAGGATGCCGAGACGAGCGTGACGGCCATCACGCCGACCGAAAACGCGTCTATTTCGATGTAGCCGGTGTAACCGAAACCGCGCGCGACCCACATCAGCGCCCCGTTGGTTCCGAAAAAGAGAAGGAATATGACGAGCAAGGGCGGCACTCCTCGCATCACCGTCGTATAGAGATTGGCTGCGCCCGCGATCCAGCGATTGCTTCCGAGCTTCGCCAGTGCAATCGCAAACCCAAGGGCGACACCGAGAACGTAGCCGAGGCTCGCGCAGGTTACGGTGACGCCGAGCCCGAATAGGAGCGGCCTGGACCAGCCCTGATCGCCCCAGGCCAGCATTTGAAGAATGGACGCGTCCGCAGCCATCAAAAATCATTCCCCGCAGATTTTCGGGTCGGCCTTGGTCGAGATATCGAAACCAAACCATTGCTGCGAAATCCGTGTGATTTCGCCGTCTTTCTTCAGTTGGCAAAGGGCCACGTCCCATGCTTTGCGAAGCTCCTCGGTATCCTTGCGCATCAGTCCGCCGACACCGACGCCGAGATAGTCGAACTGCTCGAAATCAAGATTGGGCGACAGGATCTCGATCGTTTCGCCTTGTGACGAACCCGTGAGAGCTATCCACGGGGAACGCCCCGCAAGCGCGGCGTCAATCCTTCCAGCCAATAGGTCGAGATTGAGGCTGTCCTGATTGTCGTAGAGGCGGACGTTGACTTCGCCCTTCAGTTCATTGTCCATGAACTTTTGACTTTGCGTGCCGGATTGGACGCCGACCGTCTTGCCTACCAGCGCATTCTTGAGCTCTGCCCAGGAGCTTTTCCCGTTCAGGCCGGAATTCTTGGCGGCCGCAAAATTGATCGGCAGGTTGCCGTAGCTCTGCGTGAAGGCAAGGCGTTTCTGCCGCTCTGGGGTGATCGATATCCCACCGACGAGGATGTCATATTTGCCCTGCTCAAGAGCGGGAATCTGTCCTTCCCAGGGTTGGGCGGTGAAGCGGCAGCTGCGCTGCATCCGCTGACACACGAGCCTTGCCAGTTCAATATCGAAACCGGTCAGCTCTCCCGCAGGCGTCATCGAGGTCCAGGGAAGATAGCCGCCATCCGTTCCGATGCGCACTTCAGGTAAGTCCTCAGCCAAGACTGGCGTCGCGCATAATGCTGCAAGCGTCAACGCTGCGACCAGTTCCGTCCATTTTGCATTCATGATTGTCCCCCTCTTTGTATTTGTGTTGGTAGGCTCAAAAGCGTTCGGGTCGGTCGTCCGTGCCGAGGTCCCAGAACAGGCCTGCCATGATTGCAAGACCCTCTGCGACAAGTGGCGCCAGCAGATGTTCGTCCGGCGCATGCTGACAGCATCCCGAATAGGAGTGCGGCACCCAGACCGTTGGAATTCCTAACAGATCTGCGAAGCAATCGTTCGGTAGAGAGCCTCCGGCATTCGGCAGAATTGTCGGTTCCACCGCCGTCGTCCTTTGAACGGACGCGGCCGCCCAGCGCATCAAGGGATGCTCGGGATCGAGGCGTGTGGCGCCCCATTCCAGTTCCGTTGCCTTTGGGACCACTGCGACATTGCCAAAGCCGTTTTCGTCGAGGTAGGCGCGAATTGTCTGCATGAAGCCCGCCGGATCGGTATCGACGGTGTAACGGATCTGCAGTCGTGCAGATGCGCGGGGCGGAATGGCATTGATCGGTAAAGCCGGCGTGCCTGCCGTCATCGCCAAAACTTCGAGCGCCGTCCAGCCGAAGACGCGTTGCGATGGCGTCAATCCCGGCTCGCCCCACCAGCCGTCAAGCTCCGGGCCGCCGCTCTCGGCTTGAAGCTCTATTCGACCGAGCGCGGCCATGACGCCTTGAGGAACTTCAGTCGGAAGAATTCCTCGAACATTGATTTGACCGGTCGCCGACACCAGGCTGGAGATGGCGTTGGCGAGGATCACGGCCGGGTTGGCAAGCAGACCGCCCCAATTGCCGGAATGATGTGCGCCAGCCCTGAGATCGCAGATCAGATCGAAATCAACGGTTCCACGGGTGCCACCATCAAGTGTCGCGCGATCGCGGGCCAGGCGAGGTCCGTCCGATGAGATCAGCCAATCGGCCTTGAGCTTCGAACGATGTTCCGAACAAATCTGGTGAAGTCCGGCCGAACCGGTCTCCTCAGATGTTTCGATAAGCACCACGACGCTAAAGCCGAGGGATCCGCGCGTCGCCAGAACCGCTTCCAGAGCCAGCATCACGATTGTGTGCTGGCCCTTGTTGTCGGCGGTACCGCGACCGTAGAGGCGGTCGCCCTCGACACTCACTTCCCAGGGATCACGGCCATTCGACCATGCGCCTTCCATGCCAGCCACCACGTCCGCATGTCCGTAAACGAGCAGTGTCGGCAGATGTCCGGCTTCGTCGCGCCGCGCGATCAGCAGCGGGCCGCCTATGGGATCCGGGTTGTCCAGAATGTCGCCAGTAAAGCCGAGGCTTGCGAGATCCTGCCTGAACTCGTTTAAATAACGCACGCATTCCGGGCGCCGTGCGGGATTCTGGCTTTCCGTCGCGATTGCGACCCGGCGTGTCAGATCGGCCAGAAAGCGCCCGTTGGCCAGATAGGCGACGGCGGTGGCTATAGATTGATCCCTAGACATAATCCTGCTCATTCATTGCGTTGACAGCACGATGTCACGGGGACGAATATGCAAGCAAACCAAAAGTTCTCTCGGTTACCCTTAGCTGGATTGAGTCTCGACATGGCCCGTCATTTGCCACCGCTGCCCGCACTGCGCGCTTTCGAAGCTGCGGCGCGCCACCTGAGCTTCGCCAGGGCGGCTGGTGAGCTGAGCGTGACCCCGGGCGCAGTCAGTCATCACATGAAACAGCTCGAAGAGTGGGTCGGTGGACCGCTGTTTGAACGGCGCGCCAATGGCGTGGGGTTGACGGAGACCGGCCGGGTCTTTGCAACGCGCCTCGGTGCGATCTTCGATCAACTCACCGCCGTCGGCGCTGCGGCGCGAGTGCCCGGTGGGCTCAGCACCGTCACCGTTCGTTGCCAGTTTTCACTCGCAACGAAGTGGCTTGCACCCCGCATTGGCAAGTTTCGCAAGGCTCATCCCGACATCTCCGTGGCTGTCATGGCTCTGCCGCACCGATGGAGCGCCAGGGAGCCGGATCCGGATCTTGCAATCTATCATGGCCGTGGAACGATTCCGGGCGTCCGACAGGATACGCTGATCAATGGCAGCCTGGTTGTCGTCGGTTCGCCCGACTTGGCGGCCACCCTCCCGCCTGCGTCGACACCTGCTGACTTGTTGTCCCGGCCCCTGATCAAGGTGGATTATGCCGAACCGGGCTGGCACGATGAAGGGTGGGAAGCATGGTTTGCTGCAACTGGGTTTGGGCATCTCGAACTGCGGTCAACCTTGTCGTTCAATCTGGTGCACCTTGCGATCGATGCCTGTCTGTCGGGCGCCGGCTTCGCTCTGGTTCCAGATTTCCTGGTCGAGACCGAGCTTTGCACCGGGCGGCTGGTCGATGCCTTCGGGATATCGCTGCCGATTAGGCAGCCCTATGTCATCATGACACCCGACGCTAATCTTGCGCGACCAGAGGTTGCGATCCTAAGAAGCTGGCTCTTGGATCAAGGTATTGCGACGGCGAAACTGGGGTAACCGGTCCCGCACGGCTTTCAGTCCGAGTACTGTTTTCGCCGACCCCGTTCGAGCAAGAGACGCATGGCATTGGGCAGAACGCGCCATTCACCGCGCTTGTGGCGGATGACAGCAACGGGTCAAAGGGAGCCGTTCTCCTCGATCCCCGTGCACGGCTTGCTGCGAGGTTGTTCACGTTCTGGGCTAAGAAGATCGCATAATTTATCGACGGGAAGGGACTGTCGTGATCCTTCGATCCCCTACGCACTCAGCGCGGAAGGCTTTCACGCCACCACAATCGGGACTTTGGTCGGCGAAGCCTTGACCCGGTTGTAGAGGTCGATGACGTCCTGATTGATCATGCGCACGCAACCGGAAGATGCTTGAGTGCCAATGGTCCACCATTCCGGTGAGCCGTGCACGCGATAGCCAGTGTCGTGGCCGTCCTTGTAGATATAGTGCGCGCGGGCGCCGAGCGGGTTGTCGAGCCCGCCTGGCTGACCGCCCGTCCATTTCACCAGTTCCGGCTTGCGCGCGATCATCTCTCTGGGCGGCGTCCAGGTGGGCCACTCCTTTGTGTACTGGATCTCCGCGCGGCCGTTCCATTCGAAGCCGGCCTTGCCGATGCCGACGCCGTAACGGATCGCTTCGCCGCCTTCCTGCACCCAATAGAGATGCCGCTCGTTGAGCCGCACCACGATCGTACCCGGCGCCTCGCCGGTCGGATCGATAACAATCTGACGCCGGAATTCCGGCCTGACCTTCTGGAATGGGATTTCCGGGATCACGAAACCATTGTCGACCAGCGAGGCATACATCGTGCTATTGTCGGTGATGTTGCTGTCGACGCTGATCGGTGGGATCGGGCGGATGGACCCGGTCGGCATGTGGTCAACGCCCACAGGCGGCATACCACCAGACGGCTCGATTGGTCCCAGCGAAGGGAGTTCCAGCGTCTGCGAGCAGCCGGAAGCGCCAAGCAGGGTCATGACACCGAGGCCCGAAAGTACGGCGCGGCGGGAGACGATGTACCCGGACTCCGGTATGGGAGCGTCAGAGGATAGCTTCTGATCTTGCGGCTTACGCATGCACTTTTCACCCCAAACGAACGGTCGGCATCATACCCACCGGATGGGCACATTTTCACAATTCATGGTTAAGAAGGCGTGAAACCGGCCGCCCGGCTGCTTGCCATTTGCAAGTGCAGGGTAATTCAAGCTCGAACTATATGGCTCTGGTTGCCAGCGATAGGCGAGATATCACTGGCAATTCCAATGTAGTGATAATTTTGAATGGCGTGTTTCTGACGGCCCCGAATTCGTACGAGGGGATGCGACGTTTCACGTAGGAAGCTCGATGCTTCCTATGGAAGTTCGATCTCGCCGGTCACCACGTGGTCGAGGTCGGTGCCTTCCGCCGTCAGCGTCATGCGGACCTTCAGCTTTTGGCCGCCGGTTTGCCCTTCGCGCACCGTCTCCTCGATCTTGCGCTGCGAGGTGATGCCGACTTCCTTCAGGAACTTGCGGATCGACATGTTAAAGGCGTCTTCGCTCATGGCAGAACTCCACTGTGTTCAGAAGGGATTGTAAGGGAAGGGGAGTGGTCAAGGAAGCAGGACGGTGAGGCGCGGTGTGCTACAAACAGACTGCGACCGAAGAAGAGGCGCCGAGGCCCTTTGAACTTAACCGACTCTGGGAGGAGGCGTGAAACCGATCCACGTTATGCGCGGCGGGGGGAGCTCGAAAATCGCATAATGTTTCGTGCTGAACTTGAGTTTCGCGTTGCGCTCGGAGGAGCAATTCGACTTGCTCGGAAGTTTGGTGGGGGATGGTGTCCGGCTCCACACCCGGAAGGGCGACGATCGGTTCGTAGCGGCTATTTTGCGAGCAACCTTGTAGGTTTCGTCCGGCACGCCTGTCGGGACGTAGCCAGAGACGCCGCTGAGGGCTTTGACGACGGACGACCGTGATTGCTGCCCCTGCTTGCTCTCCACCCCGAGAATCCGGCACCACTGTCACGCGGCGCCGTTACGCTCGTCTATCTCGGTAAGTTCTCTGTATGCACTGATGCGAGGAGATCCGGGCGTCCCGCGTCTCCCAGACATCACGGAGGCTGATACTCGTCCACCACTTCGGCGCGACCCTCGTTCGACGGATATGCATGCGAACCACGGGTCTTCGGTTCCGATCCCATCAAGGCAACGGATGCACAGTTCAACTCCCAAGGTCGGTGTCTCTTTGGCCCAGAGCTCAGCTCAGAGCTGGTATCGTCCAGGAAGCGGAGCGGATGCTATCCACGAGAGTGCAGGTCTCCCTCACGACCGAACCGGTATCGGGAAGGCCGAAAGCGCCTCCTTGATGCGGCTGTAATACGCCTGTCACGCTGAGTTTCTATCGCAAGAAGGGTAACCACCGCTCAAGAGAGGCTCTCCCATGCGTAAACTTCTCCTCGCCCTGGCATCGGCAACGATCCTTTCCGGCGCAGCACAGGCCGCGACTGTTTATCCCATCGATCGCGCGACGATCCTCGTCGGTTCGCCGTTCGACTTCAAGGTAGAGTTCGATACTGTCGTGAAACCGGAAGACGTGAAGGTCACCGTCAACGGCCAGGACTACGAAACCGTTTTCGGCAAGAAGGCCGAATTCGTCGTCGAGGAAAAGGGCGCGGAAGACAAGGTACTCGGTTCCGCCCTCGTCCTGCGCGGCCTGACGATCGGCACGGCCGGCGCCTACAAGGTTGAGGTTTCAGCCGGCAGCGAAACGCAGTCGGTGGGCTGGGATGTCTACGGCACCGCCGCCGAGCCGAAGGCGAAAAACGTCATCTTCCTGATCGCCGACGGCCTCTCCGTCGCCCACCGCACGGGCGCGCGCATCATGTCGAAGGGTATGACGGGCGGCAAGGCGAATGGCCGCCTCGCCATGGACGACATCCCGCCGGTCGCCTTCATCGGCACGTCCTCGACGCATTCGATCGCAACGGACAGCGCCAATACCATGTCGGCCTACATGACCGGCCACAAGTCGCGCGTCAACGCGCTCGGCGTCTATGCCGACCGCACGCCGGCAAGCCTCGACGACCCGAAGATCGAGACGATTGCCGAGGCACTGCGCCGTACCACCAAAAAGTCCGTCGGTATCGTGACGACCGCCGAAGTTGAGGACGCCACGCCGGCAGCCGTCGTCTCGCACACCCGCAAGCGCGGCGACAAGGCGGAGATTGTCGGCATGCTGTTCGATGTCAAGCCGGACGTGCTTCTCGGCGGCGGCTCCGCCTATTTCCTCGGCAAGGACGTACCGGGCTCCAAGCGCAAGGACGACAAGGACTACATCGCGGAATTCAAGAACGCCGGCTACGCGCTCGCGACCGACAAGACGGAACTGGCCGCTGCCACCGGCTCCAACCAGGACAAGCTGCTTGGTCTCTTCCACACCGGCAACATGGACGTGACGCTCGACCGTGAATTCCTCAAGAAGGGCACCGTCGAGAAATTCCCGAACCAGCCCGGTCTTGTCGAGATGACCAAGGTCGCGCTCGACAAGCTCTCCAAGAACCCGGAAGGCTTCTTCCTGATGGTCGAAGCCGCTTCGGTCGACAAGATGAGCCATCCGCTCGACTGGGACCGCGCACTCGTCGAAACGATCGAGTTCGACAAGGCCGTGGGCGTGGCCCGCGAATTCGCTGCTGCCAATCCCGACACGATGATCGTCGTCACCGGTGACCACACCCACGGCGTCGCCATCATCGGCACCGTCGACGACGAGAAGCCGGGCGAGGACATGCGCGCGAAGGTCGGCACCTATGACGACGCCGGCTTCCCGAACTACGAGGACAAGGACGGCGACGGTTATCCGGATCGCATCGACGTCACGCGTCGTCTCTTCCTGGCCGCCAACAACGGTCCGGATCACTACGAAACCTTCCGTCCGAAGCTGGATGGTCCGTTCGTTCCGGCCGTGCAAAACGAGGCGAAGGAATATGTCGCCAACGAAGCCTATAAGGACGTTCCCGGCGCCGTCTTCGTCCAGGGCAACATCCCGAAGGATGGCGACAGCGGCGTTCATGCTGTCGACGACGTCGTGCTTCAGGCGGCCGGTCCTGGTTCGGAAGGCTTCCGCGGTTACATGGAACAGAGCGACGTCTACCGCGTGCTTGCCGACGCCTTCGCCCTCGGCACCGCGAAGGACTAAGGGCTTACATCCCTTTGACGGACAGGCGGTCCCGCGCCGCCTGTCCGCATGATTGCGAATGAAGAGGGAAAGCACGGCCATGACCGAAGAAACCCGTAGGTTTTTCAACAGACGGCGGGTGCTCGGCGCGCTCGCGGCCCTGCCCATCCTGTCCCTCTCCCGCCCGGCGCTGGCGGCGGAGACGCTTGGCTTCGGCGAGCTCTACAAGAGCTTTGGCGTGCTGGGCCTCGAGTTTTCCGACAAGGTGAAGCGGCTGAATGGCCAGGACGTCACCGTAAAAGGCTTCATGGCGCCGCCTTTAAAGGCCGAAGCGAATTTCTTCGTGCTCACCGAAATTCCGATGTCGCTCTGCCCCTTCTGCTCTTCCGACGCGGACTGGCCGGACAATATCGTTGTCGTCTATCTCGCCCGCAAGCAGACCTTCGTGCAATTCAACGCACCGATCGAGGCGCAGGGCGTACTGGAATATGGTTCATGGATCGATCCGGAAACCGGATTCGTCAGCCAGCTTCGCCTGCGCGAAGCCGCATTCAATACGGTCTGACGATGCTGGCGCTCGCTATTTCCGGCCTCACGATGCGGTTTCCCGGCCTCGACGCGCCGGTGCTCGCCATCGACCGGCTCCACATTCCGGCCGGTGGTCGGCTTGCAGTCACCGGCGCTTCGGGCTCCGGCAAAAGCACGCTGGTCAACGCCATCACGGGGCTTGAAATCGCAACCAGCGGTTCCGTTTCCTGGGGTGGGACGGACATCGCCCGCCTTTCGGCCGGACGCCGCGATGCCTTCCGCGCAGCGCATATCGGCCTCGTCATGCAGGATTTTCATCTTTTCCCCGGCCTTTCGGCCTTCGAGAATGTCGTGCTGCCGGTCCGGCTCTCCCGCCGCCTGACGCCGGTCGAGCGCGAGCGGGCGCTGCATCTTCTCGAAACCACCGGCATCGCTCGCCCGAACCAACCCATCGAGACCCTGTCGCGCGGCGAAATGCAGCGCATCGCGGTGGCACGGGCACTGTTGTCAAAACCTGGCGTGATCGTCGCTGACGAGCCGACCGCCAGCCTCGACCGACGCACAGGCAACGAGGTGGCCGAGCTGATCGTCCGGCTCGCCCGCGAGCAGGGCGCCACACTCGTCGTCGTCACCCACGATCCGGCCCTGGTGGATAGGCTTGACCGTCGGATCGGCCTCGACGGCGGCCGCATCGTCGAAGACAGCGCGGAGGCGCGCGCTGCGTGATCCGTTTCATCCTCGCCGATCTTCGCCGGTTCAAGGGTGGTGCGCTTGCCGTCATCGTGCTGATAGCGCTCTCCGTCGCGCTCAGCGTCACCGTTACCTTGCAGGAGCGCGCCGTCAGGCTCGGCAGCGCCCGGGCGGCGGAAAATTTCGATCTGCTGGTCGGCGCCGCCGGCAGCGAAACCCAGCTTACCCTCTCGGCCGTCTTCCTCCAGCCCTCGCCGCTGCCGCTGATGTCCGGCAGCGTGCTGGCCAAACTCTCCGAGGACCCGCGCGTCGATTTCGCCGCCCCGGTTGGCTTCGGCGATTCCGCCGATGGTTATCCGGTGGTCGGCACAACCGTCCAACTCGTATCGGCTCTCTCGCCAACGCTCGCTGAGGGTGCGATCTTCGCTCGCCTCGGCGATGCGGTGATCGGCTCGGACGTGCCGAAGCGGTTGGGCGCACAGATCAAGCCGATGCATGGTGCAGCCGACGAAGGCGGTCATGCCCACACCGAGCTCGTCTACGAGGTCACCGGCCGCATGGCCCCGACCGGCACCGCCTGGGACCGGGCGATCCTCGTGCCGATCCGCGCTGTCTGGCAACTGCACGGTATGGCTGGGGACGGCGGACACGCCCATGACCACGTGACCGAAGGTACCGCGGCGACCGATCATCATCATGCCGGCGAAGCATCCGAACGCTCGGCCGCAGACGAGCGCGACCGCGAAACGCATGTCGAGGGCGATGCGGCGCTCGACGAGCATTTCGATACCGATACGCCCCGCATTCCCGCCGTTCTCGTCAAGCCGAAGACGGTCGCCGATGCCTATCGCCTGCGCCAGGAGTATCGCGGTGAGACCACGCTCGCCGTCTTCCCCGCCGAAGTGCTGACCCGTCTCTACGCCACGCTCGGTGATGTGCGCAGCCTGCTGCTGGCGATCGCCATCGGCACGCAAGTCATCGTCATCGCCGCCATCCTTCTGGTCACGATCATGCATGTCGGCGCCCGCCAGCGGCAGATCGGCGCTCTCAGGGCCTTCGGCGCGCCAGGACGCGCGGTCGTCGCCATCGTCTGGGGCGAACTCTTCCTGCTCTTCCTCGCCGGTTTCGGGCTCGGCATTCTCATCGGCTATGGCGCGGCGCAATTGATCTCGGCCACCGTCACCGCCACGACGGCCATCCGCATGCCCGTGGAGTTCGCCCGCGAGGATGTTTCGCTGGCCGCCTGGTTCGGGGTTCTGGCTGTGCTGGTATCGATCGTGCCGGCGCTCTCGGCCCTGCGTCTCAGCCCGGCAACGGCGCTGAGGGCCTGACGCCGCCTCGTAATCATTGCCGCGTTCGAACTACCAGTGCTGCCGTTTGCCACCCTGAGCAGCGATGCGGCGCAGGGGTATTTCGCCGACGGCCTCGCGGAAGGCCTCATCACCGATTTTCCAAAGTTCAAGGCCTCCTGGTGATCGCCCGTCATTCGAGTTTTGCCTATCGCGCGCTGGATTTGCGCGATCGCCAACGTCCGCTATCTGGGGCTTTCCGCCGCAAGCCCAGAAACTGCGAAGTTGAAACCGTTGACTACGACAAGTCCGCACATTGGATGACTCGCGTTTTCCTCGCCTTGAGCGTTAACTGTGTTGTTCTGGCGGAGGAGACAAATCATGGCCATTTATCTCACGCGCTTCAGCTACACGCCCGAAACGTGGGCGCGAATGATCGAAAACCCCGAGGATCGCCGAGAGGCGGCGCGCACTTACATTGAATCCGTTGGCGGAAAGCTCCATGGGTTCTGGTACGCCTTTGGCGAGCATGATGGTTGGAATCTGTGGGAGGCGCCTGATAATATATCGATGGCGGCAGTCGCCCTTTCTATTGGCGCAGGAGGCGCGCTCAGTTCTATTGAGACCACTGTTCTGCTCAGCGTCGACGATACGATCGAAGCCTTGGAAAAGGCAAAGTCAATTCGGTATCGTCCACCGGCAGCGTAGGCGGCGACCCACTGCTTGCCATCATGTTGAGATGCGTGCTTCGTGCGTATCTCCGTCGCCGGCGCAAGCTGTCTTTGAATAACGCTGGAGGCAAGAAGAGTCGAGAATGGGTCGACAGTGGCCGCTGATCGCAAATTATCCGATGTTCATGCACGAAGTTGACTCGTAGACGAGCGATGACCCCGTTATGTGCTTCTAGCATCGCATAATGTATCGACCGGAACTGGTCACCAATTGCCTGTCTGCGCCGGTCAGCCGATCGGGCGATAAAACCAAGCCAACAACAGGCTATAGCGGCCGGTAGATTTACTCGGCCCGTGGCTCGCGTTGGCAGAGATAATTTGCAGGGTTACCAGCCACTTGCCTTGCCAATCACGATGACCGCCCGGTGGCGAGGAAAGTAGTTGCAAGCGGGGTCGCCTCAGATGCATCCGCGGGAGCGACGTCCAGGCCATGCGCCGCTCGGTTCATGGCGGTGGCGTCACTAAATGGGGTTGGATCATTCGGAACACCGAACGCGCAAGCTATTCTCCATTCGGAAATCCGAACATTGCCCAACGGCTCGGCAAACCGCAACGTTTGACTTCAATGACTTAGCGGCACGGCTCGGGCCCGCTCGAATTGGCACGCCTGTTGCTCTCTTCAGGTGACACTCGCTCGGCAGCGGGTGGATGGAGAGGAGTAAAACGCCCGATGACTGTTGCCTTGAGCCGTACAGAGCATGATCTGCTCGGGGACCGTGAGGTCCCCACGGACGCCTATTACGGCGTTCACACGCTGCGCGCCGTCGAAAACTTTGCGGTGACCGGCATTCCGATTTCACACTATCCGGATCTGATCCGCGCGCTCGCGCAGATCAAGATGGCGGCGGCGCGGGCGAACATGGAGCTGGGACAGCTCGATGCCGAGAGGGCCGAGGCGATTGTTGCCGCCTGCCACGAAATCGAGGCCGGCGCGCTCAACGAACAGTTCGTGGTGGACGTGATCCAGGGAGGAGCCGGTACGTCCACCAACATGAATGCCAACGAGGTCATCGCCAATCGGGCGCTTGAGCTCCTGGGCCACGCCCGCGGCGACTACCGGCGCCTGCACCCGAACGAACATGTCAACCTCGGCCAGTCAACCAATGACGTCTATCCGACGGCGCTGAAGCTTGCGACCTACAGCGGGATCTTCCGCCTGATCGATGCAATGGCCTATCTCCGCGCAGCCTTCGAACGCAAGGCAGACGAATTCCACGACATCCTCAAGATGGGGCGGACCCAACTGCAGGATGCAGTGCCGATGACGTTGGGGCAGGAGTTCTCCACCTACGCGGTGATGCTTGGCGAGGACGAGCAGCGGCTGCGCGAAGCCGCACTACTGATCCGCGAGATCAATCTCGGCGCGACTGCCATCGGCACGGGCATCACCGCCCATCCCGATTATGCGGCTCTGGTTTGCCAGTTGCTCGCGGAGGATAGCGGCGTGCCCGTGATCACTGCGCCCAATCTCATCGAAGCCACACAGGATTGCGGTAGCTTCGTCCAGCTGTCGGGCGTCTTGAAGCGCGTGGCGGTCAAGCTTTCCAAAGTCTGCAACGATCTTCGCCTGCTTTCCAGCGGACCGCGGGCGGGCTTCGGGGAGATCAACCTGCCGCCGCGCCAGGCTGGCTCCTCAATCATGCCCGGCAAGGTCAATCCGGTGATCCCTGAACTCGTCAACCAGATCGCCTACGAGGTGATCGGCAACGACCTGACGGTGACCTTTGCGGCCGAGGCGGGCCAATTGCAGCTCAACGCCTTCGAGCCGATCATCGCCCACAGCCTGTTCAAGAGCATCGGCCACCTCAGCCGGGGATGCCTGATCCTCGCCGACAAGTGCGTCGACGGCATCACCGCGAACCGCGAGCGCCTGGAGGCGAGCGTGCTGGGTTCGATCGGCATCGTCACCGCGCTCAACCCCATCATCGGCTACGCCAATGCGACCGAAGTCGCGGCGGAGGCGCACCGAACCGGAAAGGGTGTCGCCGAACTCGTGGAGGCGCGCGGGCTGATGACCGCCGAAGCGCTCGCCGAAGTCCTGCGCCCCGAGGCGCTGACCCAGCCGCGCCCGATCACGGCGCGCAGCTGAACCACCCATCTGTTGACTGAAAAACCGCCCGGATGGACCGGGCGGGGGAGGAAGGAGATTATCATGAAGATAAACAAGCAGACGACCTGGATCGTCATCGCAATGATCCTGGGGGTTGTCGTCGGCTACGGCTGCAACGTGCTCTCGGGCAGCCCGGCCGTGGCGAAGGATATCGCCGGCTATTTCGCGATGGTGACCGACATTTTCCTGCGGCTGATCAAGATGATCATAGCGCCGCTTATTTTCACGACCCTCGTCGCCGGCATGGCTGGCATGGGCGATGCCCGGACCGTCGGCCGTATCGGCGGCAAGGCGCTCGGCTGGTTCCTGATGGCGTCGCTCGCATCGCTGGCAATCGGCCTCGTCTTCGCCAATCTTTTCCAGCCCGGCGCCAATGTTGGCGTGCCGTTGCCCGATGTCTCGGCCTCTGCTGACCTGAAGACCTCCTCGCTCAATCTCAAGGACTTCATCACCCACGTCTTCCCCCGCAACATCTTCGAGGCGATGGCGAATAACGAGATCCTCCAGATTCTCGTCTTCTCGGTATTCTTCGGTCTCGCCCTCGGCAGCTTGAAGGACACGAAGGCTCGAGCCCTGATCGAGGTCATCGAAGGCGCCGTCCCGGTCATGCTGAAGGTGACGGATTATGTGATGCGTTTCGCACCGGTCGGCGTCTTTGCTGCCGTCGCCAACGTCGTCACCGTCCAGGGTCTCGGCATCCTGATGGTCTACGGCAAGTTCGTCGGCAGCTTCTACGCAACGCTCGTCGTGCTTTGGGCCGTGCTAGTCGGCGCAGGATTCCTGGTGCTCGGCGCGAACGTGTTCCGACTGGTCAGGGAAGTGCGCCAGCCGATGCTTGTCGGTTTTTCCACCGCTTCCAGCGAAGCGGCCTACCCGCGCGTCATGGAGAAGCTGGAAGACTTCGGCGTGAAGGAGCGTGTCATCGGCTTCGTTCTGCCGCTCGGCTATTCGTTCAACCTCGACGGCTCGATGATCTATACAGCCTTTGCCGCTCTTTTCATCTCGCAGGCCTACGGCCTGCCGCTCACAATGGAACAGCAGATCGTCATGCTGCTGGTCCTCATGGTTTCGAGCAAGGGCATCGCCGGTGTGCCGCGCTCCGCGCTGGTCGTTGTCGCCGCCGTTCTGCCGATGTTCAACCTGCCGGAGGCGGGCGTGCTGTTGATTATGGGTATCGACCATTTCCTCGACATGGGGCGCACCGCCACCAACGTGCTCGGAAATGCGATTGCCACCACAGTTGTCGCCAAGTGGGAAAACGCGCTCGACATTCCTGACGGAACGGAAGAGCGCACACGCGGAAGACTGGCCGCAGCCGAATAGCAGGACGCCCAAGGACAGTCTGCCCGCTTTCCCTTGAGAAGGCGGGCAGTTTCCCGCACGCTCGCTCGGTCTCATCGGATGTGGTAGGGAGCCGGATCAACAACAACACCGTTGCGGCGTGTGCATCCGCTTCCATTCGTTCCCATGTCGATCGCCTCTTTCATTCGCAAATACGGTTTGCTGCTGCCCGGCCTCGTCGCTATTGCGCTTGCCGCCGGCATTGCCGGCTTTCGCGTCAGCGAGAACCTGGGGCTCGCTGAGTTGCAAAGAACGGGAACCCAACGCCTCGAAGTCTACGCCACCAGCCTGAACAGGCAGATCGACAAATACGCCTACTTCCCTGCGACGCTTGGACTGGAGCGGGACGTAATCGACCTGGTCGCGCGCGGAAAACCGCTCACCGACACCGTCAACCGCTACCTCGAACAGCTCAACCACCGGGCGGGCACGCTGTCTATCTATCTGCTCGACCGGCAAGGACATGTGGTTGCTACCAGCAACTGGAACCGACCTGACAGCTTTATCGGAGAGGACCTGTCCTACCGCTCCTACTTCACAGATGGCATGCGGGGCCGGCCCGGCCGGCTCTTCGGCATCGGTATCACCCGCGGCGAGCCGGGCTACTATCTCTCTTCGCCGTTGCTCGCGAATGGCGAGGTTGTAGGCGTTGCCGTGGTCAAGGTCAGTCTTGAACAATTGGAGCAGTCCTGGGCGACCGTCGAAGTGCCCGTCATCGTCACTGATCAGAACGGTGTCGTCATCCTCGCGTCAGTGTCATCCTGGAAATTCACGACGCTGCGCCCGTTGCCGGATCAAGAAAGGCGGCGGCTGGAGCGCAGCCTGCAATATAACGCCCGCCCGCTTCCCTCGCTCGGCCTGACGCGTGAGGAGGCTTTCGATGAAAATGCTGTCCTCGTGCGGCTTGCTCTGCCGTCGGACGTCGACGGCGGCTCCAAGTTGTCCGGCAATTTTCTGGCGCAGACTGCTCCCATGGGCGACACTGGCTGGTCGCTGACCGTGCTCTCGCCCGCCGGCGAGGTCAGGGCTATCGCCTGGACACGCGCCGCGCTGGCGGCGATCGCCAGTGCCTTCGTCGGCATCTTGCTGGTGCTGCTCGACCAGCGGCGGCGGCATCTGCGCGACCGGCTGCGGGCGCGAGAGGCGTTGCAGCGCGCCCATGACGAACTCGAACGCAAGGTGGAGGAGCGGACACGGACGCTACGCGCGGCGCAGGACGAGCTCGTCCATGCTGCCAAGCTGGCAACGATCGGTCAGATTTCCGCAGGCCTTGCCCATGAATTAAATCAGCCTCTGGCAGCGCTACGCACGCTTTCCGGCAATGCGGTCAAATTCCTCCGTCGCGGCGACATCGCGACCGCCGAAAGCAATCTGGACCGCATCGGCAGCATCGTCGATGGCATGGGCACGCTCACCAACCAGCTCAAGTCCTTCGCCCGCAAATCCTCCGGCATGCCGGGCCCGGTCGATGTCCGACGCGCCGTCGACAACGCGCTGTTCCTGCTCGCCCAGCGCCTGCGCCGCGCAAACGTGACCATAACCACCGAGATTGGGGCGGAAATGACGGCGCTCTGCGACGCCAACCGCCTGGAGCAGGTCATGGTCAACCTGATTGCCAATGCGCTGGATGCGATCGAGGGCATTGCGGCACCCATGTTGCGCATTCGCGGCCGGCGCGAGGCGACGCGCGTGATCGTGGAGGTCCATGACAATGGGCCGGGTCTGCCGGAAGACGTGCGCGAGCACCTCTTTGAGCCATTCTTCACGACCAAGGAAAGCAACAGGGGATTGGGGCTCGGCTTGGCCATTTCATTGGAAATCGTGCACCATTTCAGTGGAACGCTGTCGGGGGCGAACCATCCCGAGGGCGGCGCGGTTTTCACCGTCGCTCTTCCCGCAGCCGATATCGGAGAAACGCCATGGGCGACCACCTCAAGGTCCTGATCGTCGAGGACGAACCGAACGTCCGGCTCGGCTGTCAGCAGACGCTCGAGCTCGAAGGCATGGCGGTCTTGGCGGTCGAAAGTGCCGAAAAGGCACGGCAGCTCGTTGCTGCGGATTTTCCGGGTGTCGTCGTCACCGACATCCGCCTGCCGGGCGATGACGGCATGGCTCTCATGCATGACCTCCTACGGCAGGATCGCGACCTGCCGGTGGTCCTGATGACTGGCCATGGCGATGTTTCTCTGGCGGTCCAGGCGATGAAGGACGGAGCGCACGACTTCATCGAGAAGCCGTTCTCGCCCGACTATTTCGTTGAGATTGTGCGGCGGGCGCTGGAAAAACGCACGCTGACGCTGGAGGTGCGCGAATTGCGCGCGCGACTTGAGAACAGGCAATCGACCGCCAGCCGCATCATCGGAGATTCTGCTGCCATCGAGCGCGTACGCCATCTCATCGGCGAGCTTGGAAATAGCGCAGCCGACGTGCTGATTCAGGGCGAGACCGGGACCGGAAAGGAGCTCGTCGCGCGCTGCCTGCATGATGCGAGCCCAAGGCGTAGCGGCAATTTCGTCGCCATCAATTGCGGCGGCGTGCCTGAGAACCTGTTCGACAGCGAAATCTTCGGCCATGAGCCTGGAGCCTTCACCGGCGCCGCCAAGCGCCGGATCGGCAAGATCGAGCACGCCAATGGCGGCACGCTGTTTCTCGACGAGATAGAAAGCATGCCGATGGCCATGCAGGTCAAGCTGCTCCGGGTGCTGCAGGAACGCACGCTCGAGCGTCTCGGGTCAAACACCCCGATCCTCGTCGACTGCCGTGTCATCGCTGCGACCAAAGTCGATCTGGCAGTACTTGCCGAAAAAGGCGAATTCCGCGCTGATCTCTATTATCGCCTGAACGTCGCGACACTGCCCTTGCCGCCCTTGCGCGAAAGGCGCGAGGACATCGGTCTCCTGTTCGAGCATTTTGCTCTGCAGGCTGCATCACGCCACGAGCGCCCCGTGCTCGCGCCTGACGCCGAACGCACGCGATGTCTGCTCGCTTACAACTGGCCCGGCAACGTGCGCGAGTTGCGCAATGTCGCCGAGCGCTGCGTGCTGGGGATCGCAGCCGGCTTCCCGCCCTTTGGTGGGGCGACAGGCACCGCCCCTCGGCCGCTGGCGCGAACCGTCGAAGCCTTCGAGCGTGCCCTTATCGCCGAAGCCCTCGGCCGCAACGGCAACAGCCTAGCCCGCGTCAGCGAGGAATTGCTAGTGCCGAAGGCGACCCTGCATGACAAGATCCGTAAGTATGGCTTGTCGTGATGCTGGTCCATCCGCGTTGGGTTGCGGTGTGGTTATATCCTTAAGATCGAATGTTGCTCAATCGCTTTCGCCGGGGACGAGAGCCATGGGCCAGAGAAATCGCTCAGACCTCGCCGGGTAGTAATCTGCAAAGGCTGGCATCGTTGCAAGCAGGGACTCGGCAAGCGCAATCCCGAGGTCGCGCAGCGACAGACTGAAGGATGTCAGACGGGGCGACAGGAATTGCGAATGCGGGCTTTGGCGTCCGATGATCGCCATGTCTCGCCCGGGCTTTATCCCGGCTTCGACAAGCCCCCGATAAAGGCCGACAGTGATTGCTTCGTTGATGAGCACGATTGCCGTTGGCCGGTCCTCAAGCGCGCTCAGTTCGCGGGCGATCTGGTATCCTCCCGCCTCGTTCGGGGTTGAACGAAAAACGTGACGCTCGTCGAGGTGAAGCCCGTGTCGGGCGAGGGTCGCCCGGCACTGATCCGCGAAAACGTAGCCGAGATTCATGTCGTCGTGAGGTCGTGTAACGGCGATGTGCTTGTGGCCGCGGGAGACGAGCCGATCGATGGACGCCTCGGCCATGCCCTCGAAATCGAGATCAAGCCAGGGCTGACCGACATCCGTCAAGCTTCGTCCAAGCGTGATGAACGGGATCTTGCGTTTGGCCAACAGTTCGAAACGAGCGTCGTGGCGCCGGGTCGCCGAAAGAATGATGCCGTCGGCAAACCCACGCGCAACCACGCGTTTCAAATAGTCGTTGGGATCCTCCTCGGAGGAGCAGAGCAGGGCAACAAGATCGAGCTTGTGACGGGCAAAGACGGTCTGAACACCGTCGAAGACGCTCATGAAGAAGGTGTCACCCTGACCGGTAATTTCGGAGCCGGTCTGCATCATGAAGCCGATGACGCCGGTCGCGCCCTTCCTGAGCGCACGGCCTGATTGATTGGCGACATAACCAAGGGATTCTGCTGCTTCAAGAACCCTTTTTCTGGTTTCCTCGTTGACGTCGGGCTTGCCGTTCAGCGCGCGCGATACCGTGCCGATAGAAATATCGAGGTGTTCGGCAAGTTCGCGAATCCCCTTCATTTTTCCGCGTTCCTCCCCAGACCCGCGATTGGTCATTTTCTCACCTCTTGACATAAAAACCCGTTGCCGCATAGTATCGTAAACGTTTACGGAAGCCAATTGAGGAGTTGCCGCTTCCGTTTCTTGGAGGAAATCACGTGAGACACAGGGCCGTTTTGTGCGGGTGCGGAGCTATGGCCAAAGGGTGGCTAAGAGCTCTGACGCAGAGCAAAGTTCTTCGAGAGAAGGTAGAGATTGTCGGCCTTGTGGATCTTAATCAGGCGACCGCAGGCGCGCTCGCCGCAGAATTCCACCTTGGCCACATCCTGATCGGTACGGACCTGACGGAGGTTCTTCGCGGAAGCCGGGCGGACCTGCTCTTCGACATCGTCGTTCCTGCGGCGCGGCGCGCGGTGGTCGCTGCCGGTCTTGCGCATGGTTGCCACGTTTTGAGCGAGAAGCCGATGGCCGCCACGCTCGATGAGGCGCGCGAATTGCGCCGGCTTGCGACCGCGGCCTCGCGCGTTCACGCCATCGTGCAGAACCGCCGCTTCATCGGTGGTGTCCGTCGCATCCGTCGCCTCATCCAGTCCGGCGCCTTGGGCGAGCTGACGGCGTTGCATTGCGACTTCTTCCTCGGTCCGCATTTCGGGGGATTTCGCGAGCAGATGGACAATGTCCTGCTTCTGGACATGGCCATTCACACCTTCGACGCAGCGCGCTTCATGTCCGGCAAGGAACCGCTCGCGGTCTATTGCCACGAATACAATCCTGAGGGTTCCTGGTATCGCCATGGCGCCGCCGCCAATGCGATCTTCGAGTTTTCCGACAACGTTGCCTTCACCTATCGCGGTTCCTGGTGTGCTGAAGGCGCGAACACGAGCTGGGAAAGCGCGTGGCGCATAACAGGTTCGAAGGGCACGTTGCTTTGGGATGGCGGCGAGCGCTTTGAGGCCAATGTCGTCACAGGCAGCGAAGGTTTCCTGCGTGCCGTAGAGGCGATCGCAGTGCCTGAGGCCGAAGACAGTGCCGACACCAACGGCCACACGAGCGTCATCGAGCGTTTCATCCGCGCGATCGATGCGGGAACCGTGCCGGAAACCGACGGCAGCGACAACATCAAGAGCCTTGCCATGGTCTTCGGCGCGATCGACAGCGCGCGCGAGGGCAAACGCGTTACCATTGCAGCCTAGGGAGCCCATTTTGACCAACCCCAGCAAATCCATTCGCATCGGCACGATGATCTCGGCCACCAAGGGCGGCGCCGACAGGCGCATCGGCCAGATCGCCGACATGGGCTTTGAGAGTTTCGAGCCCTTCTTCTGGCAGACGACCAACGGCCAGGATCTTGCCGAACTTGGCAAACGTTGCGTGGCGGCAATCGGCGACCGCGACATCACCATGTCTACCCTTGGCATGTTCGGCAATCCGCTGGAGACGACAGAGATTGACGAACAGACCCTCCAGGGCTGGCGAGACTGCATCGACAACGCCCACCACTTCGGCGCCACCTGCGTCGCCGGTTTCACCGGCCGTCTTCGCGGCAAGCCGCTGACCGACAGTCTGCCGCGCTACCGGAAAATCTGGTCAGAGCTATCAAAGCGCGCAGGCGACAGGGGCGTGAAGATCGCCTTTGAAAACTGCGCCATGGACGGCAACTGGCAGAGCGGTGACTGGAACATCGCGCACAATCCGGACGCCTGGGAGCTGATCTTCAATGAGACGCCGGACGATCATATCGGGCTCGAATGGGAACCATGCCATCAGATGGTCTATCTGATCGATCCGCTGCCGCAGATCCGCAAATGGGCAAAGAAGATCTTTCACGTGCATGGCAAGGACGCCACGATCCGTTGGGACGTCATCCGCGAACACGGGATCTTCGGCAAGGAGAAATTCGTCTTCATGCGCACGCCCGGCTTCGGCGACACCAATTGGACCGACGTGATTTCCGAACTTCGGCTGGCCGGCTGGTCCGGCTCGATCGATATCGAAGGCTGGCATGACCCGGTCTATCGCGACGAACTGGAGATGACCGGCCAGGTCCATGGCCTGAATTACCTTAAGACCTGCCGGGGTGGCGACTTCGTCATCGACCCGGCCTGAGACGTGCATGTCGGCCGGCATGGAGGATGCCGGCATCGGGATAACCAAAGGAGGAGAAAATGGCTATCCGCGGATCCGCAATCCTGGGCGCTCTCGCCCTTGCAGGTGTCTCTCTGCTTGGACTTTCAGCCAAGGCGGAAGATGTCACGATCAACGTCTGGTCGCTCGATCGCGACATCCAGCCCGCACCGAACCTGATATCGGACTTCAACAAGCTGAACACGGGCATCAAGGTCGAATATCGCCAGATCCAGTTCGACGATGTCGTCAGTGAGGCGATGCGTGCCTATTCGACCGGGCAGGCACCCGATATCATCGCCATCGACAATCCGGAACATGCGCTCTTTTCGTCACGCGGCGCCTTCCTCGATCTAACCGACATGATCGCAAAGTCGACCGCGGTGAAGACCTCGAACTATTTTCCGGGACCTCTTGCCTCCACCATGTGGGACGGCAAGAACTATGGCCTTCCCAAAGCGACGAACACGATTGCGCTCTACTACAACAAGGACATGTTCAAGGCGAAGGGGCTCGATCCGAGCAAGCCGCCGCAGACCTGGGATGAACTGGTCGATGCGGCTCGCAAGCTGACGGATCCTTCGGCGAACGTCTACGGGCTCGCCTTCTCGGCCAAGGCCAATGAAGAGGGGACATTCCAGTTCCTGCCCTGGGTCCAGATGGCCGGCGGCAGCTACGAGCACATCAACTCGGAAGGTGCCGTCAAGGCGCTCGACATCTGGAAAACCATCATAACCGAGAAACTGGCCTCGCCGGATACGTTGACCCGCGGACAGTGGGATTCGACCGGCACCTTTAACTCCGGCAATGCCGCCATGGCGATCTCCGGTCCGTGGGAGCTCGACCGAATGGTGAGCGAAGCGAAGTTCGACTGGGGTGTGGCGCTGCTGCCGGTGCCCGAGGCCAGTGCGGAGCGTTCGTCGGCCATGGGCGATTTCAACTGGGCGATCTTCTCCAACACGCAGCACCCCGCCGAGGCGTTCAAGGTGCTCGAATACTTCGCCTCCCAGGACGTCCGCATGTTCAAGGACTTCGGACAGCTGCCCGCTCGATCCGATATTGCCATCCCTGAGACTGGTGTGCCGCTGAAGGACGCGGCCCTCAAGGTCTTCATCGAGCAGCTCAAATTCGCAAAGCCCCGTGGACCCCATCCGGAATGGCCGAAGATCTCCAAGGCCATCCAGGACGCAATCCAGGCGGCCTTGACCGGGCAGATGACGTCGAAAGATGCCCTCGACCAGGCGGCTGAAAAGATAAAGGCAGTCCTTGGCTAAAGCTTCTGGCAAGGCGGCCTGCAGGCTTCCGGACGGACCGGAACAGCCGGCCGCCTTTCACAAGCGCTTAATCCGCTTGAGGCGCTCGGGCGGAAAAACCGCAAAACCATGCCGGCGAGGCCGGCGTGCTTCTGGTCGTTCTAGTTTGCAGGCCGGGTTGTGCGAGCGGTATATGCTGGCGCCTTGGCGGCGGAGGAGCTCATGAAACGCTTTCTATCCAGCATGATCGATGGTCGCGGCTTCGATATCGGCCTTGTCGGCCTGCCGCTCGCGTTCCTGCTCACGCTCTCCGGTCTTCCGCTACTCTACAATATCGCCATGAGCCTCCAGGAGGTCGACATGTTCAGCCTCGGGAGCTTCTGGCGCCCTTTCGTCGGCCTCAAGAACTACCGTGATCTGTTCGCTCAGCCGGAAACGTGGCCGATCCTGGTCAATACCGCGACCTTCGTCGTCGCCTCGATCGCGGGTCAGTTTCTTGTAGGTTTTGGCCTGGCATTGTTCTTCTGGACGAATTTTCCGGGCGCCTCGTGGCTGCGGGGTCTGTTCCTAGTGTCCTGGGTGATGCCCGGTCTTGTGGTCGGTGCGATCTGGAACTGGATCCTCTCGGGCGACTTTGGCGTGCTCAACTTTATCCTGCGTGAAACCGGCCTCATCGACGGCAATATCTTCTGGCGCTCGGACCCCGGCTTTTCGCTCTGGGCCGTCATCATCGCAAATATCTGGCTCGGCACATCTTTCAACATGATCCTTCTGTCCGTTGGCCTGTCGTCGATCCCACGGGATCTTTATGAGGCATCCGAACTGGACGGCGCCAATGTCTGGCAGCGCTTCTGGACGATCACCTTGCCGATGATGCGCTCGTCCATCGGGGCCATCATCGCGCTCGGTCTGATCTTCACGCTGCAGCAATTCGATCTTTTCGCCGCCATCACCTCGGGAGGACCGAACAATGCTTCGAACGTCACACAATACTGGGCCTGGGATTTGTCGTTCCGACAGTACGATTTCGCCAAGGGCGCGACGATTTCGGTGATCATGATCGTCTTCGTGATGATCGCCTCAGTCGTCTACGTGCGCTCCACACGGCACGAGGTGCGCGGATGAGCCATCAAACCCGCGACCGTCTGCTGCTCGCAATCGCGATCATCCTCGCCGGCATTTATCTGTTTCCCCTCTACTGGATGTACATAACCACGATCAAATCGGGATCGGAGATGTTTGCCACTCCGCCGACCTTCTGGCCGACCGATCCCCAATGGCAGATCTTCGGCAACGTCTGGCAAGGCCGCAACATGGGCCGGTACATCTGGAATTCTCTGGTCATCGCTTGCGGAGCGGTCAGTGTCATCACCGTACTCGGTGTCGGCTGCGCCTATGTGCTGGCGCGCTATCGTAACATTTGGGTCGATATCGGGCTCTTCCTCATTCTCATGTTGCAGGTGCTTCCGGCCTCACTGATGGTCACGCCGATCTTCGTGGGTTTCTCTCAGATCGGGCTGCTCAATTATCCCCGCCTTGCGGTGATCCTTGCGATCGCGGCGAAAAGCATGCCGTTCTTCGTGGTTCTGGTGCGCGCGACCTTCATGAGCGTGCCGCAGGAATTGGAGGAAGCCGCCCTCGTTGACGGCAACTCGAGGGTTGGCGCCTTCTTCAACATCGTCCTGCCGCTGGCACGAAACGGCATCCTTGTCAGCGCCATCCTGATCTTCATGCAGGCGTTCGGAGAGTTCGTCTATTCGAAGTCGATGATCCAGGCGGTGGAGCTGCAGCCGGCAAGTGTCGGACTGAATTCCTTCATGGGACCGAACACCAACGAATGGAACAATATCATGGCCTATGCGGCGATCTACGTGACGCCAATCCTCGCCATCTTCGTCCTCCTGCAACGCCGCATCGTCTCTGGCCTTACCTCGGGAGCGCTCAAATGACCGCCCAGATCGAACTGACCAACGTCAACAAGTATTATGGTGCCTATCATGCATTGAAGGACATCGAGCTCTCGATCCGCAAAGGCAGCTTCACGGCGCTTGTCGGCCCTTCCGGTTGCGGGAAGTCGACACTGCTGCGGTCGCTGGCCGGCCTGGAGAGCATATCGTCCGGCACCCTGAAAATCGCCGGCGAGGTCATGAACGCGATGCCGCCGCGCAAGCGTGACGTGGCGATGGTTTTCCAATCCTATGCGCTCTATCCGCACATGACGGTCGAGGAGAACCTCACCTACAGCCTGCGGATCAAGGGCGTTGCCAAGGCTGACCGCAAGAAGGCGGCCAATGAAGTCGCTGCAGTGACCGGGCTTACGAACCTGCTCGGACGCTATCCGCGTGAGCTTTCCGGCGGTCAGCGCCAGCGGGTGGCGATGAGCCGGGCGATCATCCGCCATCCCAAGGCGTTTCTGTTTGACGAACCGCTTTCCAATCTTGATGCAGCGCTTCGCGTTCATATGCGCAAGGAAATCCGCGCGTTGCACGACCGTTTGGGTGCCACTTCGGTCTATGTCACCCACGACCAGGTCGAGGCAATGACGATGGCGGACCATGTCGTCATCATGCGCGATGGCGTCATCGAACAACAGGGCAGCCCGCTTGAGCTCTATGACCGGCCGGACAACAAGTTTGTGGCCGGGTTCATCGGATCTCCGGCCATGAATTTTCTGCCAGCAGTCGGCGGTCCGGATGGCCGGTCGATCATTCTCGATCTCGGTATGAAGCAAACGGTCTCTCTCGAACGCGCCGTGCAGCCGGGGCGGGCCTTGGTCGTTGGCTTGCGCCCGGAGAACATCGAGCTTGCCCCGGCGGATGAGGGCGTTGTCTCGGTACAGGTGGCGCTGGTCGAATCGACCGGGGCGACATGCTTCTTGACCATGGCAACGACGCCTGAGCTTTCGGTAGTCTTCAACGGGCGATCGCAGGCGCAAGCCGGCGATCGGGTCGGACTGAACTTTGCACCCGCCAGCATTCATCTTTTCGACGCAGATACCGAACGGCGTTTGCCGGACTGAGGGCAGATACTGACCGCCCTATAGCGCGTGGGTTGCTTCGATATGCGACTTTCCGGCTGGCCCTTGCCAGTGGCTCAGGGACGCACCAGCGCATTCCCGTCCGCTTCTTTGAGATAGCTAACAACGGCGTCGGCGATCATGGTCCGATGCCTGCCGATCGTATGTGGCTCTGAGAGGTCACGGCGAAAGATCGTGCCGAACGTATAGCGGTTGGAGACCCGGAAGAAGCAGAAGGCACTGATCAGCATGTGCACGTCGATCGGGTCGGCCTTTCGCTTGAATACGCCTTCAGCGATACCGCGCTCCAGAATGCCGGCAATCGTCTCGATGACCGAGACATTCAGATCGCGGATCGCTTCCGAACGCAGCATATGTGCGGCGTGGTGGATGTTTTCGATGCTGACCAATCGCACGAAATCGGGATTGGCCTCGTCGTGGTCGAACGTACTGGAGATGAGGGTGCGCAGCGCCTCTTCCGGCGCAAGGCTTGCAAGCTTCAAATCCTCCTCAAGTGTGCGGATCTTGCGATAGGCGCGCTCCAGCACGGAGAGGTAAAGTCCCTCCTTGCCTCCGAAATAATAGTAGATCATGCGTTTGGAGGTGCGGGTCCGCTCCGCGATGGCATCGACCCGCGCGCCAGCCAGACCATGCGTCGAGAACTCCTCCGTGGCGACGACAAGGATGTCTTCCTTGGTCCGTTCCGGATCGTTCTTCCGACTTGCCTCAGCCCGCCCCGCCATTCTTTCGTCGTCACTCCTCCGGCGTTAACCGAAATTTTCTCAATAAAACCAATTCGAAACGGGCGGGCCACAGGACTCGTCATCTCGCCTCCATTGAAAGTCATATTGAGGTTGCAGGGGTCTTTCAAGAGACTCCTCTTGACATACGTACTAGTTCGTACATTTTGTTATGAGCGATTACGCCTGGAGGAGGGCGTGGTCGCCCCGTGCCCCTGATGCGCATCCCGAAGCCGATACAACGCTCGGGCGCAAAGACGGCACTCTGCTTTGGGAGGAGCGCATGACCCGCATCATCGATTTCTATTTCTTCGCGCTGAAGGTGGCGATTGCCGTGCTGCTCGCCGGCATGGTTGTCCTCGTCTTCGGCAATGTCGTTCTGCGTTATGCCTTCAATCAGGGGATTACGGTTTCCGAAGAGCTGTCACGCATCTTCTTCGTCTGGCTGACATTCCTTGGCGCCGTCGTCGCCATGCGCGAACACGGTCATCTCGGCGTTGATACGGTCATCAAACGTCTGCCACCCGTCGCGGCAAAGATTGCTGTGCTCCTGGGCCATGCGCTGATGCTTTATGCGACCTGGCTGATGATCAGCGGCAGTTGGGCGCAGACGCTGATCAATCTCCACGTCGGTGCACCGGCGACCGGGCTTTCGATGGGCTTCTTCTACGGCGCCGGTCTCGCCTTCGGCATTCCTGCCTTCCTGATCCTACTTGCCGACGCGTTGGCGATCGCCACCGGCCGCATCGACGTGACAACGGCCGAACTCGTGCGCGAGAGCGAGGACGAGTTGGCCCTCGACGATCTTCCCGAGCCGGTGTTCGATCCCGTTTCCGCGAAACGCTGAGGAGCTGGCCATGACCGTTACGATCTTCCTCGGTGCACTCCTTGGACCCATGGCGCTCGGTGTGCCGATCGCCTTTGCACTCATCCTCAGCGGTGTGGCGCTGATGCTTTACCTCGGTCTTTTCGACGCACAAATCGTGGCGCAGAACGTCTTGAATGGTGCTGACAGTTTTCCGCTGATGGCCGTGCCCTTCTTCCTGCTCGCAGGCGAAGTCATGAACACAGGCGGGCTTTCCAGGCGCATCGTCGCGCTGGCGCTGGCGATGGTCGGCCATATTCGTGGTGGTCTCGGCTTTGTGGCGATCTTCGCCGCCTGTATTCTTTCAAGCCTCTCTGGCTCGGCCGTCGCGGACGCGGCTGCCCTCGGAGCGCTACTCCTGCCGATGATGCTGAAGAGCGGTCATGACGCAGCGCGCGCTGGCGGGCTGCTCGCCTCCGCCTCGGTGATCGGACCGATCATACCGCCGTCGATCGGCTTCATCCTCTATGGCGTCGTTGGTGGCGTCTCGATCACCAAGCTTTTTCTCGCCGGCATCTTCCCGGGGCTGATGATCGCTGCGGCCCTTTGCATCACCTGGCTGATCGTTGCCCGCAAGGAGCAGTTCGAGTTGCCGCCAAGGCAGAGCGGCACCGTGCGGCTCAAGGCGCTCGTCGACAGCATCTGGGCGCTGATGCTGCCGGTGATCATCATCGTCGGCCTGAAGTTCGGGGTCTTTACACCAACCGAGGCCGGCGTTGTTGCTGCCGTCTACTCGCTTTTCGTCGCCATGGTCGTCTATCGCGAACTGCCGCCAGCACAGCTCTTTCACGTCTTCGTGTCGGCGGCAAAAATCACCTCCGTCGTCATGTTCCTGGTCGCTTGTGCCGCGGTCTCCGCCTGGCTGATCACGGTGGCCGACGTCCCCGGTGCGCTTGCCTCGCTGATCGAGCCGCTGATGGACAACCAGACGCTTCTCTTGATTGCAATCATGGTCCTGATCGTGCTCGTCGGCACTGCGATGGACATGACGCCGACCATCCTCGTGATGACGCCGGTGCTGATGCCCATCATCAAGCAGGCGGGAATCGATCCGGTCTACTTCGGTGTCCTGTTCATCATCAACAACTCGATCGGTCTGATCACGCCGCCCGTCGGCACGGTTCTGAACGTCATCTGTGGCGTCTCGAAACTGTCGATGGAAGACCTTATGAAGGGCGTGCTGCCCTTCCTGGTCGCCGAGTTGATCGTCCTGTTCCTGCTTGTCCTGTTCCCCGCGCTGGTGACCGTTCCGGTTACCTGGTTCGGGCACTGACCGAAACTTCAAGCTTCAACACGGCCGGCGGAACTACCGGCCAAATCTGGGAGGAGAACATGTTGAAATTGACGAAACTGGCCTTGGGCCTTGCTCTGCCGCTCGCTTTGCTGACGGCAGGACCGACGCTTGCCGAGATCCGCGATCAGACGATCAAGTTCGCTTCGGCCAACAACAAGGGTCACCCGCAGGTGACCGGCATGGAGAAGTTTGCCGAACTCGTGAAGGACAAGAGCGGCGGCAAGATCGAGGTAAAGCTCTTCCCGGGCGGCACGCTCGGCGGCGACGTCCAGACTGTCTCGGCCCTGCAGGGCGGCGTCATCGAGATGACGGTGCTGAACGCCGGCATCCTCGCCAACAACGTCAAGCAGTTCGGCGCCGTCGACCTTCCCTTCCTCTTCGACAGTGGTGCGGAGGCGGACAAGGTCATGGACGGTGCTTTCGGCGACAGTCTCCTCAAGCTTCTGCCCGATACCGGCCTTATCGGTCTCGGCTATTGGGAACTCGGCTTTCGCAATCTCACCAACAATCGCCATCCGGTGACGAAGCTCGAGGACATCAAGGGTCTGAAGATCCGCACGATCCAGTCGCCCATCCCGATCGAACTCTTCAACACGCTCGGCGCCAATGCCGTGCCGCTGCCCTACACGGAACTCTATACCGCGCTCGAGACAGGGACGGTCGACGGGCAGGAGAACCCGGCCGCAAACATCATGAACGCCAAGTTCTACGAAGTGCAGAAGTACATGACGCTGACCCGTCACCAATACAATCCGCAGATCGTGCTCGTCAGTAAGAAGTTCTGGGATGGGCTGAATGACGAGGAAAAGGCCGTCCTTGAGGCGGCCGCGACCGAAGCGCGCGACTACCAGCGCAAGGTGTCACGCGACGCGGACGCCGCAGCTCTCGAGGAAATTCGCAAGACCGGCATGGAAGTCAGCGAATTCAGTCCGGAGGAAACGCAGAAGCTGCGTGATGCCGTCAAGCCGGTGATCGAGAAGTTCAGTGCCGAGATTGGCGCTGAGACGGTTCAGGCGCTGTTCAAGGAGATTGGTGCCGCACGGGGCCAGTAACAGGGTGCGAAGTCTTCGGCCCGCCCGCAAGTCACGGCGGGCCGGAAGCTGGCTGCCCGTACTTGCGGGCTTTGAGGATGGAAACGCAAATCATGACCGAAACGCTTGTAAGACCCTTGAAGGCCGGTCTGATCGGCGCAGGCATTCAAGCGTCGCTGACCCCAGCGATGCACATGGCCGAAGGCGCGGCTCAAGGGCTCCGCTATGTGTACGAACTGATCGATCTTCGCGAAATCGACGCGACGGAAAACGACCTGCCGCGTCTGCTTGCCGATGCTGAACGGCAGGGATTTGCGGGCCTCAATATCACCCATCCATGCAAGCAGGCGGTCATTGCGCATCTTGACGATCTCGCACCTGACGCGCAGCGGCTTGGCGCCGTCAATACTGTCGTGCTCAAGGGAGGGCGGCGACATGGCCACAATACCGACTGGTGGGGTTTTGCCGAAGGTTTCAGGCGGGGGCTGCCGGATGCCGACCTTTCCTTCGCCGTGCAGCTTGGAGCAGGCGGCGCCGGCGTTGCAACGGCCTATGCCGCACTTTCGCTCGGCCTGAAACGTCTAGCGGTTTTCGACCGCGAGCCGGAGCGGGCACAGTCGCTTGCCGAGATGCTGACCGCCCTGTTCCCCGAGGCGGATATCTCAGCCGGCACGGACCTTGCGGCTGCAATGCGGTCGGCGTCGGGGTTGATTCACGCCACGCCGACAGGGATGGCGAACTATCCGGGGCTGCCGCTCGACGGTGACCTTCTCGATCCGCGCCACTGGGTCGCCGAGATCGTCTACTTCCCGCTCGAAACGGCGCTGCTCAAGGAGGCGAGACGGCGCGGCTGCCGCACGCTCGATGGGGGAGGAATGGCCGTCTTCCAGGCGGTCGGCGCTTTTCGACTGTTTACCGGGCTCGAGCCGGACGCAGCGCGGATGCTCAACCATTTCAAGGCCATGACCGGCTGACACTGACGCCGGAAGTTCCAGCAAGGACAGAAACATGAAGACCTCGATAGCAACGGTTTCGCTGAGCGGCGATCTCAAGGACAAGCTGCGCGCCATCGCCAAGGCGGGCTTTGCCGGTGTCGAAATATTCGAGAACGACTTCCTTGCCTTCGACGAAAGCCCGCGCGAGGTCGGCCGAATGGTGCGCGACTTTGGCCTGGAGATCAGTCTGTTCCAGCCGTTCCGTGATTTCGAGGGTATGCCGGAGCCACTCAGAGCCCGGACTTTCGACAGGGCCGAGCGCAAGTTCGACCTGATGCAGGAGTTGGGCACCGACTTGGTGCTCGTCTGCTCGAACGTGTCGCCGGCGGCAGTGGCTGGCATCGACAGGGCAGCCGCCGACTTTTGCGAACTCGGCGAGCGGGCGGCGAAGCGGAACTTGCGCGTCGGTTACGAGGCGCTCGCCTGGGGGCGCCATATCAGCGACCATCGCGATGCCTGGGAGATCGTCCGGCGCGCCGATCACCCGAGCATAGGCCTGATCCTCGACAGCTTTCATACCCTGTCGCGCAAGATCGAGATCAATTCGATCCGCTCGATCCCGAAGGAGAAAATCTTCATCGTCCAGCTTGCGGATGCTCCGCTGATCGACATGGATCTGCTCTATTGGAGCCGGCACTTTCGCAATATGCCGGGCGAGGGCGACCTGCCGGTGACCGACTTTACCCGCGCGGTGGCGGCGACCGGCTATGATGGATATCTGTCGCTTGAAATCTTCAACGACCAGTTTCGCGGCGGTAACGCCAATGCCATCGCGGTCGACGGCTACCGCTCGCTGATCTATCTCGGGGACCAGGTGAAGCGCGCCGAGCCGGACGTCCGCCTGTCGGTTCCTGAGATGCCCCCGCGCGTCGACGTCAAGGGAGTGGCCTTCGTGGAGTTCAGCGCCTCGGAGGACGAGGCGGGCGAGCTCGAAGCGCTGCTCGTCACCATCGGCTTCAGGAAAGCGGCGCAGCACCGGACCAAGCAGGTGGTGGTCTACCGCCAAGGCTCCATCAATCTGGTGATCAACACCGAGCGGGAAGGCTTCGCCAACGCTTCCTATCTGGTTCACGGCACGTCCGCCTATGCGTTCGGCCTCGTGGTCGACGATGCCAAAGCGACTGCTGAGCGAGCCCGGGCGCTTGGCGCTGAACCCTTCGAACAGCCAGTCGGCCCAGGAGAATTGCTGGTTCCGGCGATCCACGGTGTTGGCGGCGGGATCATCTACTTCCTCGACGAGCGATCCGACCTCGCCAGGATCTGGGAGATTGAGTTCGATCCGGTGCCGGACAAGGGAGCGGCGATACCAGCTGGCCTGACGACCATCGATCACATTGCCCAGACCGTCAAATATGAGGAGATGCTGACCTGGCTGCTGTTCTACACATCGCTGCTCGATGTGCGAAAGACGCCGATGATCGACATCGTCGATCCGGCCGGCATTGTTCGCAGCCAGGTCGTTGAGAATGATGCCGGGACGCTGCGCCTGACGTTGAACGGCGCGGAGAACCGCAACACGCTTGCGGGCCACTTCATCGCCGAGACCTTCGGCTCCGGTGTGCAGCATATTGCCTTTGCCACCTGCGACATCTTCGCAACGGCTGAGGCGCTGCGTGCAAACGGCTTCAAGGCGCTGCCGATCTCGCCGAACTACTACGATGACGTCGAGGCGCGCTTCGGGCTCGACGCGGAACTTGTCGAGCGGCTGAGGGCCGAGAACATCCTTTATGACCGGGACGAGAACGGTGAATATTTCCAGCTCTACAGTCCGACCTACGGCGAAGGATTCTTCTTTGAAATCATCGAGCGGCGCGGGTATCGCGGATACGGAGCCGCCAATGCAATCTTTCGCATTGCGGCGCTGAAAAAATACCTGAGGCCAGAGGGTGTGCCTAAAAACTGATCTTCCAACGTCAGCTTTGCGTCGGTAACTGGCACGGCTCAGGCAAGTGCTCATTCCGATCGTTGAGGCGTCCTAGACGACCCAGCGTCACGCACGCACTTGCTATTGATGCTCTTTCCTTCGCGACCGAGGGGTCCGGCGTCGATGGAATGGGCGCCGAACGCTCTCTCGGCGCCCACATAATCAAGCTGGGGGCTAGGTTGTCAGAAGTAGCGAACCTCTTCGGCCTTTATGCTGAGCGGGTCTTTGCCGCGTTTGGACAGCCAGGAGTAGACGGGCGGCGATCGACTCCACGTGGATGTCGAGATCATGCATGGGCCGTCAGTATAGGCGAAGGCCGCAAGGGCTGCGTCCAATCCCTTCCGTTTTTTCGCCGTTCATGCCTTCACAGGCAATTTCCGGATGTTTCCGATAGATACGGAAGTTCCATAATTAGTCGTACGCCTCAGCGGCCGTCAGATGTTCGATCCGAGGGGAACTTTACTTATGTCGACCGGTTTTGCAGTGGAAAGCGCGAGCAACGAGTTTATGACTGAGAAAATTGTTCCTCCGCCCAAGAAGGGCGATCCCAAACCACGGCCCGTCCGCCGTCCCGAGCCCCAGGACTCGACGCCGAAGTCCGAAGAACGGATACATCCGCCTCGGGACACGAGAGAGGCGCCGGCGCCAAACCCGAATGGCGAGGATGCCACTCAACCGTGACGGCGCGCCGTCGTGCGCCGAAGGCTAGCTGATCTGCCGCCCTTCGCCCGGCGCAGCCCCGACACGCCAAAAGGGGTTCGAGGGCGGGGAAGAACATAGGGCTCGACAGAACCGGCGTCGTGGGTGAGCCATAAAGCTGCCGTTCAATGGTCAGCAAATTGCCCCGGTACCGCCGCACCAAGCCCTTCCCAGCGTTTCATCGTCACTGACGCGTTCGGTATCCAGCCGACGTGAGTGACGATCGAAAGGCCCTATCGCTGCCGATTACGTCATGAACATCATAGAGGAATGAATATGATCACTCGTTACACGCCAATTTCATCGCTGACGGCTGCAATCTTCAGTTTCATGATCTTCAGTCCAGCATCTGCCTTTGAAATTGCTCAGGCGCAAGAGACGCAGCCGACGCAGGGCCAGGCCGACAACAAGGGTACGGACGCCGCCATCAGCGAACAAAAGATCGAAGCCTTTGCTGTTGCCTATCTTCAGGTCGACAAGGTCAGGCAGGAATATTCCGCAAAGATAGAAGCAACATCGGACGAGGCGGCGAAAAAGAAGCTGGAGACCGAAGGCAGCAAGAAAATGGTCGAAGCCGTCAAAGCATCGCCGGCCATTTCGGTCGAAGAATATTCGGCAATTCTTACAGCGGCACAGAGCGATCCGGCAGTCGCCAAGAAGGTTCAGGCAGAACTTCAAAAGACCGCTCCGGCACAGCAGTAGGTGGCCTCGGCAGCAATCGGATTGCCGGACACTTGCGTGCGGCCCGCGAACTCATTTTGCGGGCTTCCGCTCCCGAGTGTTAAATACGCAAGGAGGCTTGCTGGCAGGCCCCGTGGAACTGTCGGCTACTAGCGGCCACTTGCCAAATTTTGGCGGCCACTTCCAGCGACCTTTCGAATGCCTGCACCGGCAGAAACGCGAAACGCGTGTGGAAGTTGTAGGCGCCGGTGAAGACGTTGGGCGTCGGAATGCCGCGGGCCGAGAGCACCGCGCCATCGGTGCCGCCGCACATCGGGATCAGCTTCTTGTCGATCCCGAGTTCGATGCGCCGCGATCACCACGCCATCCTCGAAGAGGGGATGTGTTTCCACGTCACCCCCTGCCACAAGTTCACGAGGAACCCAGTTCTCTTGCTTCCGCGGCATCGCCCGCGCGACAGGAAGGGTGCTTCAACGATCGCATAATGTATCGTCCGGAACGGTCGCTCGGGCAGGCGGATCGCGCATGGCCAGCCCTCCATGCTTTCCACTACGATTTCAGCGACGATCTCCTGACCGTCGGCGCGCGGTTCTGAGTAGAGCTTGATCGCCATCGCCTCGGAGCCGATAAGAGCGGGAAGCCATAGGGAGAATCGTTGCCATGAGAGCACTTATCCAGCGCGTTTCATCTGCGCGTGTCACCGTCGACGAAACGGTGACGGGGGAAATCGGCAATGGTCTGTTGGTCTTCGTTTGTGCGATGAAGGGTGACTCTGAAAAGGAAAGCGAATGGCTGGCGCGCAAGATTGTCAACCTGCGCATCTTCAGGGACGATGCGGATCGCATGAACCGTTCGCTTGTCGATGTCGGCGGCTCAGCTCTCATCGTCAGCCAGTTCACATTGGCCGCCGAGACGAAAGGAAACCGGCCGGGCTTTTCTACGGCAGCGCCGCCGGAGGAGGGCAAACGCCTATATGAGACTTTCTCTGCCAATTTCTCGGCCCTTGGCGTTGCCGTTGCGAATGGCGTCTTCGGTGCGGACATGCGGGTGGAATTGGCCAACGACGGTCCAGTTACGATCTGGCTGGACACGACGTCCGGCTAACCGCTTCAGGGTCGCATATTAAGCGGAACGAGCTTGAGGCGATGATCACCTATACTCGCGATCGGATCGCCTGGATGAATGACTGTCGGGCCGGGTCAGAGCCCAGGTTGAATAGCATCGACATGCGATCGGAGGTGCCGGGCTTTGAGTTGAATTACTACGAGCGTCGGTGCCCTTTGTTTGCGTCCACCCGCACGGCCGACGGCGCGATCCCTTCCACAAGGTCTGTGCTGAAAAGGTCGCGTCATCTATCGAACGGAACTGCCAAGCTGGCGCCGAGTACGTCAGCTCCGGCTCCTGGCGAGAATTCCTGCGAGCACTGTAATCTCACGTTCGAGCACTTCGGGCGTTATGCCGACGAACCGTCCTTCAAGGCTGAGAGAGATCACGCCATGAACGGCCGCGAAGAACGTCCGGGCACGAATTGCCACGTCTTGGCGAGAAGCATCAGGCATATGTCGCGCGAGTGGTGCTGCGATGAGCCCGATCAGGAAAGCGTGTTCGGCAAGGTGCCACTCCGGAACGGAGACGCCCTCCGGCATCCTATGTTCGAAAAGGGCGGACCACAGGTTTCGCTCTGCTAGCGCGAAGCGCAGGTATGCCAGAGACAGGCTGAGGAAAGTCTCCTCAATGGCCGCTGATGGCGAAATCGCGGTGTTGAGGGTGTTCTCCAACTGTTTCAGCGTCCCCGAGTTGACGTGGAGAATCAGCCCGTCGAGATCATCGAAGACCGTGTAAAGACCACCGAGCGCCGCGCCGGCGCGTTCGGCGATATCCCGCGCGCGCAGGTTCTTCAGCCCTTGTTCGCGAATGAGCTCCGTGCAGGCGACTATCAGCCTTGCCTTCAGGTCTTCCTTCTTCGTTTGACGCTTTCCGACCACCGGTAACCTCATTTTTGAACGTTGTTCATTTTTAACTTGAACATCGTTCATCTTTGTGACAAAAGATTATTGAACATTGTTCATACATGGAGGTGAGGAAATGTTCAAACAAATCGCAACGCTGATACGAGGTCGCGCCCACGAGGCGGAGGAGGCCTTCGGCGATCGGCATGCGCTACCGATACTTGCGCAGCAGATCCGTGATGCCGCGCGCGGCGTCGAAAGCGCACGTCGGGCGGTCGCTCTGGCGATCGCGCAAAATCGCCTGGAAAAAGAAAATGCCGAGAGGCTCTCTGCCCGCATCGATGATCTCGAAGCGCGCGCTATCGCAGCCCTTGAAAAGGGGCGAGAGGATCTGGCTACCGAGGCTGCAGCCTCGATTGCTCGGCTGGAAACCGAACTGCAGAACGCACGTCAGGTTCAGGCGGAATTTACAGATGGAATAGATCGGTTGAGGCAAGCGGTGCGGCAGAGCGAAACGCGCCTGGCTGCGCTGCGCCGCGGCGAGCGCCTGGCCGAGGCACGTGACCGGACGCGGCGCCTTTCCCGAGACGTGCCTGGCAACGATCTGGCTACGCTCAGCGATGCCGAGGCAACACTTGCGCGGCTCGAAACGCGCCAGCGCGAGGCTGAGTTGACGGCCGAGGCGCTAGTTGAGCTGGAAGACCGGCCTGATCCGACCGCGCTTGCAGAGAAACTGGCCGCTGCCGGTTGCGGCCGCCCGCTCGTAACGAGCGCTGAAGACGTGCTCGAGCGTCTGCGTGCCAAGGCAAACCCTACTCTTTGAACCCACTATCTCTCAAAGGTAAACGACGATGAACGACAGTCTGATGAAACACTCCCCGGCCTGGACCTCCTTCTCCTATGTGAGCTTCGGCGTGGCCGCCTTCATGGTGGTGATCGGCCTTTACATGATGCCGATCGATCTCTGGGGAAAGGGCTATCTCGCCATGGGCATCCTGATGCTCCTGCAGACGGCGGTAAACGTCACCAAGACGCTGCGCGACAATCTGGAAGCTGAAAAGCTCATCCGCAGGATCGATGATGCAAAGACCGAGAAGCTGCTGCTCGGCATCAAGGCCGACGACGTTTAATTCATCGTTAGCCCTGTCGCCACAAAGCACAACCTGTGAACGAGAGTGAAACGACTTTCATCTAGAACGCTCAAAAAAAAGGGGAGACGTTCCGTGAAAAACAATCTCATGACTTCTCGGCGGTTTGCGCCACTCTTCTGGACGCAGTTCCTGTCGGCGTTCAACGATAATTTCCTCAAGAACACGCTCGTCTTCCTCATCCTCGCCACCGTGGCGGCAAATGATGCCGGATCGCTCGTTACGCTGGCCGGCGCCGTCTTCATGGCGCCGTTCCTGCTCTTTTCCGCACTCGGCGGCCAACTTGCCGACAAGTTCGACAAGGCGGTCGTCGCCGAGAGGCTGAAGCGGTGGGAGCTCGCTGCCGCAGCCGTTGCGGTCGTCGGTATTGCGTTCTCATCCATTGCCGTTCTGCTGGTTGCGCTCTTCCTGTTCGGTGCCATCTCCGCGCTCTTTGGGCCTGTCAAATACGGCATCCTGCCGGACCACCTGGAGCGCAAGGAACTGCCGCGCGCGAACGCCTGGATCGAGGGGGCGACGTTCATCGCCATCCTCGGCGGCACAGTCGTCGCAGGGCTTGCCGCGGCCGATGGCGTCGATCCCTGGCTGTTTGGCCCCATGATGCTCGGCCTCGCGCTCGCCTGCTGGCTTTCCAGCCGCTACATTCCTCGCCTGGGCGCCAAGGCGCCGGACCTTGTCGTCGATCGCAACGTCCTCCGTTCCACGGGGCGGCTCCTCGCTTCACTGCGCAGCGACAAACGGCTCTGGCGCACCGCGCTGATGGCGGCGTGGTTCTGGCTGGTGGGCGCGATCGTACTGTCGTTGCTGCCGCCCATGGTGAAGAACTATCTCGGCGGCGACGAGACTGTGATCACTGCCTATCTCGCCGTCTTCGCCGTGGCGATCGGCGTTGGCTCGGCAATCGCCGCCTGGATGTCCGCAGGACGTATCGTGCTCCTGCCGGCACCGCTCGGCACCCTGATCATGGCGCTGTTCGGCCTCGATCTCGCCTGGTGCGTCGGACATGCCGGTGCGGCCGCAGCGGCCGAGACGCTCTCCGCCTTTTTCGCCGGTCCCTACACTCTGCGCATCGCCATCGATCTGGCCGGCATGGCCATCGCCGGCGCCTTCCTGGCCGTACCCACGCTTGCGGCCCTTCAGGCCTGGGCGCAAGAGGACGAACGATCGCGTGTCATCGGCGCGTCGAATGTATTGTCCGCGGCCTTCATCACCGCCGGCGGCGGCCTTGTCGCCGTCCTGCAGGCGTCCGGCGTGTCGACAGCGGTACTTTTCGCCGGCCTTGCGCTCGCCAATGCCGTGGCGGCCTGGGTCATGCTGCGCACGTTGCCGACCAATGCTTTCCGTGATTTCGTATCCATCCTCTTCCGCGCCTTCCTTCGGCTGGAAGTGGAGGGCCTCGACAATCTGAAAAAGGCGGGGCGTGCGCCGATCATCGCGCTCAACCATGTTTCCTTTCTCGATGGCGCACTGGCCCTGGCGCTGACGGACGAGGAACCGACCTTCGCGGTCGACTACACCATCGCCAAGGCGTGGTGGGTGAAACCGTTCCTGAAGATGTGCAACTTCCTGCCGTTGGATCCTTCGAAGCCGATGGCAACGCGTACGCTCATCAAGACGGTCAACAATGGTGAGCCGCTCGTGATCTTCCCCGAGGGCCGCATCACGGTCACCGGCGCGCTGATGAAGGTCTATGACGGCGCCGCGATGGTGGCCGACAAGACCGGCTCCATGGTCGTACCGGTTCGTATCGACGGGCTGGAGAAGAGCTACTTCTCGCGCCTCAGTTCCTTGCACGTTCGCCGCCGCCTGTTTCCGAAGGTGAAGGTCACCATTCTAGAGCCCGTTCGCCTCTCTGTTCCGGAAGAGCTGAAAGGTCGCAAGCGCCGCATGGCCGCGGGTGCTGCTCTCTACCAGGTCATGTCGATGTTGATGTTCCGCACCACGGATACCAACACCACCGTGCTCGAAAAGGTGATCAAGACGGCCAAGGAGCGCGGATTCAACCGGCTCGCTGTGCAGGACCCGGTCACCGGTTCCCTGTCGTATGGCAAGCTGCTGACGGGCGCGGCCGTGATTGGCGCGAAGTTCAAGTCGCTCTTCCCGGCTGAGAAGGCGCTCGGCGTTCTCTTGCCCAACGCCAACGGTGCGGTCGCAACCATCCTCGGCGTGATGTCCGCCGGCAAGGTGCCGGCAATGCTCAATTTCACGGCGGGCGCGGCCAACATCATTTCGGCCTGCAAGGCGGCGCAGGTCCGCTACGTGCTGACGTCGCGTGCCTTCGTCACCCAGGCGAAACTTGGCCCCGTCGTCGAGGAGTTGGCGAAGACGGTGGAAATTATCTGGCTCGATGATCTGCGCCAGACGATCGGCCTTGCCGACAAGCTGCGCGGTCTCCTGCAGAAGGCACGTCCGCTTGTTCGACGCACAGCCGACGATCCGGCAGTCATACTCTATACCTCCGGTTCGGAAGGAACGCCGAAGGGCGTGGTGCTGACACACCGCAACATCCTCTCCAATGCGGCTCAAGCCGCGTCCCGCATCGATTTCCACTCGGGCGACAAGGTGTTCAACATCCTGCCGGTGTTCCATTCCTTCGGGCTCACCGCTGGTACTGTGCTGCCGCTCATCTCCGGCGTCCCCGTCTATTTCTATCCGTCGCCGTTGCACTACCGGATCATTCCGGAACTGATCTACGCCTCCAACGCAACGATCATCTTCGGGACCGACACCTTCCTGAACGGTTATGCACGGACGGCTCATCCCTATGACTTCCGGTCGATCCGCTATTGCTTCGCCGGCGCCGAACCGGTCAGGGCGGCTACCCGTGCGCTCTACATGGAGAAGTTCGGCGTCCGCATCCTCGAAGGCTACGGTGTGACCGAGGCGGCGCCAGTGATTGCGCTGAACACGCCAATGTTCAACAAGGCCGGTAGCGTCGGCAAGATCATGCCGGGCATGGAGTATAGGCTCGATGCCGTGCCGGGTGTCGTGGAGGGCGGAAGGCTTTTCATCCGCGGCGCCAACGTCATGGCCGGATATCTCCGCGTAGAAGCGCCCGGCGTAATCGAGCCGACGCCGGACGGCTGGCATGACACCGGCGACATCGTCACTGTCGATGAAGATGGTTTCATCGTCATCCGGGGTCGGGCCAAACGATTTGCCAAGATCGGCGGCGAGATGGTTTCGCTTGGCGCTGTGGAGGCGCTGGCGGGAGAGCTGTGGCCGGGTCAGTTGACGGTTGTCGCGTCGCTGCCTGATGCCAAAAAAGGCGAGCGCCTGGTCATGCTCACTGACGCTCCGGGTGCGACACGCGCCGCATTCCTTCGCTTCGCCAAGGAAAAGGGGGCGATGGACATGATGGTTCCCTCGGATGTGAGGGTGGGAGCCGTGCCTGTGCTTGGAACCGGAAAGGTGGACTTCGTCAGTGCTCAGAAACTTCTCGCCGAGACTGCAAGGACCGAGGACGCCGCCTGATATGGAAAAGGGAGCCGGCTTCAGTCCGGCTTTCCGTCCAGCACGAGAGCATGGGCCGGAAGGCGATACTTCGGAACGGTCGACGGCGCCGGCCCCACGCGCAGGACATTGATCAGCCGGTGGCCGGGTGGCAACGGGAAGCGCTGCCGCATCGCCTCTGCAGCGGACGGTAGATCAGCCAGCACCGCCATCGGCCAACCGGCGAAGCCGAGACGCGTGAAACCCAGCCAGAAACGATAGAAGGCTTGTCCGGAGACGATTGGGCTCTCGTCTTCCGGCCGATGGAACAGGAGGCAAGCCGCGGCGGTTATCGTCTTTCCCGCTTCGGCGACGAGACTTTTGCCGAGGCCCAGCCGATCGGCAATGTCGAAAAGTGGTGAAGCGAGCACATGCTCCGCCAGTGCGCCTTCCAGCCGCCCCATCTGCAGCGCGGCAATATTGAGCCCATCGAAGGCATAGGCCGGATGGGTTGGGGAAAACCGCATCCACGCCACGAGTTCATTGCGGAACGATCTATCGCGCATGATCGACAGACTTGCGCGGTCGTTAAGTGCGGCAATGAAGGCGAGATTCTCGTGGCCGCTGGCGAGCTTTACATCAGCCGTCTCAGCCACCCAGTGCTCGAGCCTTTCGATCTGTTCGGGCGCCGCGGGCAAGAAGCGGGCACGCCATGTGAAGCGCTTGGTGCCCCAGCCGGCAAGCTCCGTGGGCATCGCCGCGCGCGCAAGGGTCAGCCGCGCGGCCAATCGGTAGTCGGGCCTCCAGTCGAGAATGTTATCGCCCCAGAGATCTTCGATGGCCACACCGATCCCGCGCGCGGCGAGCGCCATCACCATGCCCTCGAGCGCCGCTCCACAGGAGAGCCCCATATCGCGACCGGTCGGATCGCCGATGCCGAGGTGCCGGGAGAGGTCGGCAGCAAGCAGAATGCATCCGTCTTCGTCCAGTATCCAGCGGGCCGGCTGGGTATTGTGGACGGAGGGGGCGAGATTGGCCTCAGCCGCCAGATCGACGAGCATGGCGGTGTCAATGCGGCTCATAATGTCTTTCCGAAGAGATGCAGACGATGCAGGGGCCTTGCGCCGGCTTTTTCCACCTGCCTCAGGCTGGCCGCATTGACGTCCGCGATCCAGGTGCCGCCGGCAGTCTCGTAGCCGGCGCGGCGCATTTCTTTGAGCACATGGGCAAGAAGGAGCGGATTGAGGCCGCGCCCCTGATGCTCCGGTTTCACACCCTGGAATATGATCACGGCACGGCGGCGCTTGAGGCGGTGCTTGAGCAGATGCCAGGGCGCACTCAACCCGAGCCGCGAGCCCATCGCCTTCAGCATCGGATTGACGTCGGGTATGGCAATCACCGCACCGGCTGGCGCGCCGTCTTTCTCCGCGACCGCCGAGATGCGTGGATCCATGATCCACTTCATCTCCTTTGCCTGAAAGTCGTATTCCGCACGGCTGACGGGCACGAACATCGGATTGTCGGCGAAGCTCTCGTTGAGGATCAGCCGGGAATCCTCCAATCTCCGTTCGAGCGTTGCCCGCCGGATCGGTGAAAAACGGAAGCCGTCGTCGAAAAGCGCGCGCATTTGCGCACTGGCGAGCAGACCGTCGACTGCCACAGTGCGGACGTCGATTTCGAAGGTGGTCATCGGGAAGCATGGGGCGTATCCCCGGCGTTCCAGCAGGCGGGGCAGATGCGGTGGCCCCCAGATCTGATCCGTATAGGGCGCGTTCTCGAAACCGCCGGTCATGATGCCGACTTGCTGCATGGCAGTCAGGTTGAAGTTTCCGAGGATTTCCCCAAAGCCCTTCGCGCGCGCCCAATCCTCTGCCCGCTCCAACAGGGCGGCCGCGACGCGCTCGTCGTCGGCACAGTCGAAGTAGCCGAAATAGCAGCGATCGAGGCCAAACTTCGCGTTCGATGCGCGGTGCACGTGGGCTGTTATGCGCCCGCGCACGGCGCCGCCTTCATGGGCCGTGAAGATGGCGAAGTCTTCTGCCGTATCGAAGAGAGGGTTCTTTTCAGCTGAAAGGAAACGCCTGACGTCGCTGAACATCGGCGAGACATAGGGCGTGCGTGCACCGTAGATCTGAAGGGGCGCAGTGAAGAAGGCGTCGATATCCCCCTCGCGGATCTCAATCATGGAGCGGGTTCCTCTCGGAGATCAGCATGGCCATGCGCTGGACGACCTTCAACTCTGTCTCCGCACCCGGCGTGGCAGTGACGGAGGGCATGTTGAGCGCAATGAGCCGGAACGGCCGGTTCGACACCAGCATGACATGGGTGGCCTCGTATTTTTCGAGCAGCCAGGCAAGCTGCTCGGCATCCGATTGGGAAAGGCTGCCCGTTTCGGTAGTGCGCATCAACGGCCGGGCAGCAAAGAGCGCCTTGATCACCGGCAAGTCGAGGTCTGAAAGTTCATTCTCGCCAAGCAAAAGTGCGCCATCCACCAACGGATGGTTCTGTAATTCCTTGAGGAAGCCGAGCGTGTCGTCGATGCGGTCCTCGGCCAGATGCCGGATCAGGCTCTGCCGCCTTTGCTCCGTGCGAAGGCTTAGGCTGTCTTTCCAGATCACGCCAAGCAAGGCGGCGCTGAGGATGACGCTGGCCGCTCGCACCAGCGCTGCCGGTTCGAGCCCGTTTTCGAAGCCGACGACAAGGGCTGCGAGCAGAGCGACCGAAAGCAGGATGGCGAAGGAAACGACCGTGTCACGATGCCCCGCGGCGCGCTGGCCAAGGCTGATCAGCAGCCAGCACAGGAACAGGATCGCGACCCCGCCGAGCCGCACCGGCTGGTCGATGTAGGCCGAGCGGAAATCGGTGACGAGGAGTGGCAGGATCAGAAGCAGCGAGAGGGCCATGCGGTCAACCGCCTGGTTCTCCGCCTTTGACAGGCTCGCCCGGTCGCGCGTTACCGTCATATGCCCGGCGAGAGCGAAGGTGACGAGTTGATAGACGAACAGCAGCGCGACACGCCAGGGCTCGGCGATCGACGCCGGAAGGAAGGCGAGCGCGAAGAAGGTGGCCGCGCCGCCGGCTGCGATCCATTTCGTCGTCCTCGGTGCATGGCGGCGCAACAGACCCTCGGCGAGGAGAACTGTCGAGAGCGGAACGAGGCCCGCAGTTATGATCGTTGCGGCTTTGAAGATGAAGAGGTCCGTCCACCAGGCCAGCACCCGGCTCGCCATCAATGCCGCCAGCACCTGCAATCCAAAGAGGAAGCGGCGGTTCAGCGGGCTTTCCGTATCGAAGCTACGGATGGTGCCGATCAGCACAAGGAGGCCGCCAAGCGCCGCCAGCGAAACGAAACTATCGGCAACGAGCGGCGTGTTCATGGCGCTGCCGGAGCCGCAAGGCGCTTGAGGTAGCGACGTACCAGCGGACGCAGCAGCGCAGCGACGATTGCATTGCGGGGCCGTTCGATGCGCCCGGCATGGAGGTTGAAGAACCAGCCGCGGCAATCGGCGGACTGTGGACGGCCGAGGACCACGTGGATCGCCTCGTAGGCCATCAATGTGCCGGTGGAGATCACCATTGGCGCGAAGGACATGCGACTTCGGGTGCCGGCAATCACTTCGCCGGCGAGCGAAAGATCGACATGGTGGCGTGACGACGAATGGACCATCACGTATTCCGCCTCGCGCAGGAAAGCTTCCGACCGCTGGTCGGCCGTCAGTGCGTTCCAGGCGGTTCCGGCAGTCGGATAACCGAGCCGCTCTTCCGGCATCGGATCTTGCGGTCGCGTCACGTACACGGAGGGCAAAGGAGACGCATAGGCGTCGATCACCGTCCGGCCGAGGTTTCGCGAGACGCGATAGAGCAGGAGGCTGGCGCCGAGATCGTCCGTCCCGTTGATGACGACGTCCGCGTCGGCAATGAGCGTCTCGGCATGATCGGTCCAATCCGGGCCGAAGACGGTCACGTCCAAGTCGGGATTGATCTTTAAGCAGAGGTCTCGGGTCGCTTCTGCCTTGGGGGTGCCAATAGTGTCGGCAAAACAGAAGACCTGGCGATTGAGATTCGACAGCTCGAAGCGGTCGATATCGGCGAGGATGAGACGACCGATGCCGGCCCGCGCCAGCGCCTGGATGCAGGCGCCGCCCATACCGCCGGTTCCGCAGACGAAGACGGTCGCCAGTCTCAAGCGTCGTTGCTCCGCCTCCGTGACGAAGCCGATGTTGCGCGTGGTGAAGGCCTCATAGGAGAAGACGCTGCTCATTGGTTTGAAGGCCTCAATATGCTCCACTGCCGACGGCTGTCCGCCCAATGCAAGACCGGTAGAGCCAGCCTTTGGACGAGGATGACGAAACTTGCGACGGCAAGACGACCGAGCGCGTTGCGCGGCACGCTTTCCATGAGGTAACGCTGCGCCGCGTTGAGGTCGAGCTGTCCGATTTGAAGCAGGTCGTCGCCGCGATCGTAGTCGAGTTCGGCCGCGCAGAAATCGTTGTACTCAGCCTTGCGGTGCTTCGGCGCCGCCTCGAAGGTCTTTTTCAGGTTGTCGGAACCGCCCGTATAGGCGTTGGTGATCACGAAGCGATCGGCGTCGAAACCGGCATCAGGACCGACGCCGAAGACATGCCGATGGGAGCCCATGATCGCCGTGGCGATCAGTTGCTGATGCAACGATCGGCGCGCGCCGCGCGTGGGCGCAGGGAAGACGCCACTGAAGGTCTCGGCCACCATGCCGGCAACGGCCGGCACCTGGGTGACATTTGAAATCCAGAGCGGACGAAGCTGGTTGCGCAGGAAAAGAAGAAAGCAGGTGAGACCGTAGAGCACCCAGGAAAGCCCCTGGCTGCGAACTGCGGGATCGATCATCACCAGCCCCAGGTGGAGAACGTCGACGGGTTTGCCCGAGAGAGAGACCTGGATGACCGGCAAGGCGTTGAAGGCGACCGGCTCGCCGTCGGAAACCCGATAGACGACCGTCACGATCGTTCGGGCGAGGGCGTCTTCACGCTCGGAGAAGACGCCGTAGTCCAGCTCTCCATCGGCAACCGATCGCTGCGCGACCTTTCGCAGATCGTGCCGCAGTCTGGCGACTTCCCGCTCGCTCATCCACAGCCCGGGAGCTTCCACGATCCTCGCGCGGAAATCTGGTGAAGTCTTGAATGAGAGGTCGAGGCGCTTCTTCAGCACGACCGATATCAGATTGTACAATGGCCCGGCCCGGCAGCTTCAATTCTAGAATGGAGGTTTGTGCAAGCTTGGGTCGCATCTTCGCGGGAGAGAGCAAACATTTGGTTTAATTTTTGCCTGAGAGCAAGCGCCAACGGTTTGGTGTCAGGCAGTGATGCCGTGATTGTCCTCGCCGACGCCTCTTTTTCTCACAAGAAGCGCAGATCGTCATAAGACAAGCGCCGTGCGTTCAGATGAACGCACAAAAGTACGCTCCAGCACTTTGATTCTAGGGTATCTTTTCGCTTCTAGTTATTCCACTTGAAAGCGGGAGCTCTAGTCGAGCATGACCATATGAGCGGTCAGTTGTTCCTCGAAGAATTTCGAGAACGTCGCGATGCGCGGCGGTAGGGCCTGGTACGGCGGATAGTAGAGTGTCAACCAAAGGTCTGGTGGCGACCAGCCACGCAGAACATGGACGAGCCGTCCGCTGCGAATATGCTCGGCGATATGAAATCCCGGCAGCATCGCCACGCCCGCGCCGTCTGCGGCCATGTCGGCAAGTACCTCGCCATTGTTGGCGCTGAATGCCCTTCCGGCGACGATGGTGATGCTCGAGCCTCCGTCCGAAAGCAGCCAGTTCTCCCGTCGGCTTTCGCCGCTATAGGCGAGACAATCGTCCGGGGTCAGCTCGCTCGGGTGTTGCATCTCAGCGAACCTGCTGCCTGGTGCGGCCACCAATATCCTCGGCACCACCTTGATCTTGCGCCATATCGTGAACTTGTCCGACGGCGCCGACGAGATGCGGATCGCGAGATCGTAGTCGTCGTCAACGATATCGACCAAGCCGTCCGACAGCGAGATCTCGAAGCACATTTTCGGGTAGAGCTCCCGGAAGCCGGAGAGGATCGGCGGCAGCACCGTCTTGCCGAGCCAAGTCGGCGCGCTGATCCTTAAGCGTCCCTGGTCAGCCTTGTGGGCATTCTTGACGTCGCGCCGCGCGTTTTCGAGCGTTTCGACCGCCGGCTGGATCTGGGCGGCAAAAACGGCGCCGTCCGTCGTCAGCGATACCTGGCGGGTCGTGCGAACAAACAACTGGACCCCGAGATCATCTTCAAGCGCGGCAATGGCCCGCGTGACGGCAGCGGGCGTCATATCGAGCTCGCGGGCAACCTGAGCGAAGTTGCGCTTCTCGGCGGCCATCAGGAAGATTTTCAGGGCTTTATGATCGTTCATCTCTATTGTTTCAAAAATCGCAACTCACTCGAAAGAAATATTGCAATTCTGCGACCTAATCAACCCGAGTACATCTCTTCGCATAGACGGACAAGTCAACGAAGAAAGGCACGGGCCATGATCAAGGATATCAAGGGACTGCATCACGTCACCTCCATGGCGTCGGATGCGCAGCAGAACAACAGGTTTTTCACCGACACGCTCGGCCTTCGCCGCGTGAAGAAGACAGTGAATTTCGATGATCCGAGTGTGTATCACCTTTATTATGGCGATGAGAACGGTACGCCTGGTACCGTCATGACGTACTTTCCGTTCCCGCACATGATGATCGGGCGGCCGGGCGTCGGCGAAGTCGGCGAAACCCAGTTCTCCATTCCAAAGGGGGCGCTGGCCTTTTGGAAAGACCGTCTCATTGCGCAAGGTGTGGGTGGTATTCAGACCGATACGGTCTTCGGCGCCAATCGCCTGCGTTTCACGGGCCCCGATGGTGACGGCCTCGCCCTGGTCGAAGCGGCCGACGACGTCCGCGCCCCCTGGCTTGCCGAGGGCATTTCCGAGGCCAACGCCATCCGCGGCTTCAGCGGTGCCCGCTTCAACCTTCACGACACTGCGGCGACCGAAGAACTCCTCCGTTTCATGGGCTATGAGCGTTCTGAAATCGAAGGGGACGTCACGCGGTTCATCATTCCCGGCGGCAACGGTGCAGACACGATCGACTTGGCGGCGCTCCCGAAGACACCGTTTGCCCGCCAGGGGGCAGGTTCGGTCCATCACATCGCCTTTGCGGTCGAGAACCGTGAAAAGCAGCTCGAAGTTCGCAAGGTATTGATGGACACCGGCTACCAGGTAACCCCCGTCATCGATCGCGACTATTTCTGGGCGATCTACTTCCGGACACCGGGCGGGATCCTGTTCGAGATCGCAACGAACGAACCCGGCTTCGACCGCGACGAGGATACCGCTCATCTCGGCGAGGCGCTGAAGCTGCCGAACCGATACGAGCCTTTCCGCAACAAGATCGAGGCAAATCTGGCTCCGCTTGCTGCATGAGGTCAGCGCCTGACCGGCGCCACCCGCAAGCAGCGCGTCCACCCTGGAAAACGCATCGGATACGATAGGCAAAGCCACTCTGGGCCGACCCGCTCGGAGTGGCAGCTACACCAATCAAGGATCACCGTCATGAAACTCTATCTCCTGTCACTCGGCGCCGGACTGCTCGTCGGCATTGTCTATAGCCTCCTCAATGTCCGCTCGCCGGCACCGCCGGTTATCGCCCTGGTCGGTCTTCTTGGAATTCTCGTCGGCGAACAGATCGTTCCTTTTGCCAAAACTCTGTGGGGCAAGGAGCCGGCGGTGATTTCCTGGATCAACCAGATCAAACCCCACATGTTCGGTCACATGCCGAAGGGAGAAAACCGGAGCGATGTCGCTGCGGCCCAGCGGGTTCGGATCAAGTCTGATAGCTGAGCCCGCGCCGAAAGCCTTTCCGCGTCCAGCACGAGCCCAATCGAAATGGCAGAGCCGGAACGGCAAGTTCTGAAGCCCCTTCGATACCGAGAGATTGCAACCTCGCTGCCAAACGGCGAAACATTGGCAGGGCCGATCCGACAGGCCCTGTCGACCTCTGGAGAACGATCATGAGCGGAACCAGGCTTTTCTCGCCCTTCGAAATGGGATCGCTTAATCTGCGAAACCGCATCGTCATCGCGCCAATGTGCCAATATTCGGCCACGGACGGGCAGATGACCGACTGGCATCTTATTCATCTCGGTAATCTGGCCATGTCGGGTGCGGCTGTGCTCACCATCGAGGCGACCGCAGTCCTGCCTGAGGGCCGTATTTCCTATGGCGATGTCGGGCTTTATTCGGATGCCTGCGAGCGCGCGATGGGCCGGGTTCTGGACGGGGTGCGTCGGTGGTCCGACATGCCCATCGCCATTCAGCTCGGCCATGCCGGACGGAAAGCTTCCAGCGAAGTCCCATGGAAAGGCGGCCGCCAGATCAACCCGAAGGACGAAGGCGGCTGGAAAACCGTCGCACCGAGCCCTGTCCCGTTCCACGATGACTATGACCATCCGGTTGCGCTCGATCGCGCCGGCCTTGCGCAGGTCCGCTCGGCCTTCGCCGACGCCGCCCGTCGCGCCGCCGCTCTCGGGCTGGACGCTGTCCAGATTCATGGAGCTCACGGCTATCTCCTGCATCAGTTCCTGTCGCCCCTCTCCAACCGTCGCACGGACGACTATGGTGGAACGCTGGAAAACCGCATGCGCTTCCCCCTTGAAGTCTTCGAGGCCGTTCGCGCGGCATTTCCGGCGGACCGGCCGGTGACGATGCGGGTCTCGGCGACCGACTGGGCCCAGAACGGCTGGGATATCGAGCAAACCATTACCTTTTGCCAGGCGCTTGAAGCACGTGGCTGCTCGGCTATTCATGTCTCGTCGGGCGGCCTTGCATCCCACCAGCAAATTGCGATCGGCCCAAGCTATCAGGTACCCTTTGCGCGCGCCGTCAAAGAGAATGTGGCGATACCAGTCATCGCCGTCGGCCTCATTACCGAGTTCGAACAGGCCGAAGCAATCCTGACGACGGGTGATGCCGACCTCATCGCGATTGCCCGCGCCATTCTCTACGATCCCCGCTGGCCCTGGCATGCCGCCGCGCATTTCGGCGAGCGGGTGTGGGCGCCCGATCAGTATCTGCGATCGCAACCCCGACAACTCCGTCATCTCTTCGACCGCTAAAGCCTGTCGCGCAAAAGTGCGCAGCGGTTTTGCGACAACGACATGCGAAACATCAAAAACTTAGAGCGCAAGGAGCGAATCTGAAAGATCGCGACGCGCTTTAGGCAGACGTAAGAACCGGCGCCCCCGCCATACCGATGTCGGATCGCGCCCTGGTTCATTCCGGCGCAGAAAGAAGACCGTCTCCTGCGGCAGGAGACGGTCTCAGCGGCCCGGGGCGGCCCGGGGGTTTCGAAAGGTAGACCTGCGCGGTGCGCCACGTAACTACACTTAGGTATCGGTGCGCCTGGACAAGAAGCTTGTTTTGTCCGGCGAAAACGGCGGGAGCGCAAACGGATCGTCGCCTCCTATCCATCAGTTTCTGCAACAGGCCGTTTGAAGCCCGGCCGGAGAAGGGAAAGCGTCCCATGAACCAATCCGAAAACAATGTGGTTATCGAGCGCCCGGAGCTGCACCGCTTCGAACTGGCGGTCGACGGGGGCATCGCCGCCGTCTACTACCGTCAGGAGGATGGGCGCCTAGTGTTGATCCATACGGAGGTTCCTGAGGAATTGTCCGGCCGCGGGATCGGGTCGCGGCTGGTGACCGGCGTTTTCGACCTCGTGAGAGCGAGCCACCGGAAAGTCGTCATCCGTTGCCCGTTCGTGGCCGCCTGGTACGCTCGCCATCTGGACTATGGCGACGTCGTCGACGGTTGACCGGCGCGACCGACCGTCAAAGCTTGGCGTCACCGCGCGCCGCATCAAGGCCGACGGGTCCGCCGCCTGCGGCAGCGAGGTAGAGGAACACGAAACAGAAGATGATGGCGGCCGTACCGCCGTTCTGAGCCGGATAGAAACCCTGCGGCGCATGGCGCAGGAAATAGGCCGACGCCATGAGGCCGGAAAGAATGAAGGCGGAAAGCCGGCTCTTGAAGCCGACCAGCAGCGTGAAGCCGAGGACGAGTTCGAACAATCCGGCAATCCAGGGCAAGGAGCCGACGGGCGGTCCGCCGCCGTCACTTGCGGGAAAGCCGGTGACCTTCTGCGTTCCGTAGCTGAAGAGGACGAGGGCGGAGACGATGCGCAAAAGGCTGAGCAGATAAGGGGCCAGCTGGTTGGATAAAGCGTGCATGCGTGTTTCCTTTGCAAGCGACCCGGTGAGGTCAATGTGGGCGTGATCTGAAACATTCAAAATAATGACCGGCTTCATGCGAAGCCGGTCTTATTGTGGGTCTGGGGTGTTGCGCGGTGGGCAGATCGCCCCGTTATTTTGCCGGGTTGGGGCCGATCGTCTTGCCGTGGCTGACGCGTTCGTCGCCCTTGTGAACCATGGTGACGGCGTAATCGATGCCCATGCCGTAGGCGCCGGAATGCTCCTTCACCAGCGTGGTGACGGCATTGTAGGTTTCCTTGTGGGCCCA
>NZ_JBWKZT010000012.1:0-217973 GCF_059424735.1 Ensifer sp. GW101-20A05
GTTAACCGTGACGGCGTTGAGCGTGGCCAAATCCTGTGCAAGCCGGGTTCGGTCAAGCCGCACAAGAAGTTCATGGCTGAAGCCTACATCCTGACGAAGGAAGAAGGCGGCCGTCATACGCCGTTCTTCACGAACTACCGTCCGCAGTTCTACTTCCGCACGACGGACGTGACGGGCATCGTGACGCTGCCGGAAGGCACGGAAATGGTCATGCCGGGCGACAACGTCACCGTTGCCGTCGAGCTGATCGTTCCGATCGCGATGGAAGAAAAGCTGCGCTTCGCGATCCGCGAAGGTGGCCGTACCGTCGGCGCAGGCATCGTTGCCTCGATCGTCGAGTAATCGACGAGACTGAGGGCGGAGAAATGCGAGGCGCATGTGCTATGCGCCTCGAACATACCCGCCCCGAAAGAATTAGTTGGTCGCACGGCTTGCCGAAGACGACGAAATAGTGCAAATGGCGCCCACGCGTGATTTGCACGGTGCTTCGACGTTGTGCGCTCACAAAAAGACAGGCCGGCCACGGCCGCTCAAATAGGAAGGGGCAGGGGAAACCCTGTCCCTCCGATCTTTGAAAATTAGCGGACTGGCCGAACATTAAACGAAGTTCAATGCGTGTTTTTCCACGGAAACCGCAGACAACATGAACAAGGATAAGTCGTATGAACGGCCAGAACATCCGCATCCGCCTCAAGGCGTTTGATCACCGGATCCTCGACGCCTCGACGCGCGAAATCGTGTCGACGGCAAAGCGTACCGGTGCAAGCGTGCGCGGTCCCGTACCGCTGCCGACGCGCATTGAAAAGTTTACGGTCAACCGCTCGCCGCACGTCGACAAGAAGAGCCGTGAACAGTTCGAAATGCGCACCCATAAGCGCCTTCTCGATATCGTAGACCCGACCCCGCAGACCGTTGACGCGCTGATGAAGCTCGACCTGGCTGCCGGCGTCGACGTGGAAATCAAGCTTTAATAACAAGGAAGGTACGTGGACCCCGGTCCAACGGCTTCCGAAAACGGGCGACCTCAAGATCGGATGATCTCAAGGAAACCTTAAACCAGAGATGTGAGGGGGCTCGCCCCATCACTAACTCTCAAGAGGAATGAACCGATGCGTTCAGGTGTGATTGCACAGAAAGTGGGAATGACCCGCGTCTATAACGACGCCGGTGAGCATATCCCGGTTACAGTATTGAAGCTGGAGAACTGCCAGGTGGTAGCCCAGCGTACGGAAGAGAAGAACGGCTACGTGGCTGTCCAGCTGGGCGCCGGCCGTTCGAAGGTCAAGAACACGCCGAAGGCGATGCGCGGCCATTTTGCTGCTGCCAACGTCGAGCCGAAGGCGAAGCTCGTCGAGTTCCGCGTTTCCGCGGACAACCTGATCGACATCGGTGCAGAACTGACGGCCAACCATTTCGTTGCCGGCCAGCTCGTTGACGTCACCGGTACCACGATCGGTAAGGGCTTTGCTGGTGCGATCAAGCGCCACAACTTCGGTGGTCTGCGTGCAACGCACGGCGTTTCCGTATCGCACCGTTCGCATGGTTCTACCGGTTCCAACCAGGATCCGGGCCGCGTTTGGAAGGGCAAGCGCATGGCTGGTCACATGGGTCAAACCCGCGTCACCACCCAGAACCTCGAAGTCGTATCGACCGATGAAGACCGCGGTCTGATCCTGGTCAAGGGCGCAGTCCCCGGCTCCAAGGGTGCCTGGATCGTCGTTCGTGACGCCATCAAGTCGGGCACCCCGGAAGGCGCTCCGCGCCCGGCCGCTGTGCGCGCCGAAGCATCGAAGTAAGGGAGCCGAGTAATGGATCTCAACGTCAAAACCCTCGAGGGCAAGGACGCGGGAAAGGTTTCCCTTTCTGACGCCATTTTCGGCCTCGAACCCCGTGAAGACATCATTGCCCGCGTCGTTCGCTGGCAGCTCGCCAAGAAGCAGCAGGGCACGCACAAGGCCAAGGGCCGCGCAGAAGTTTCGCGCACCGGCGCCAAGATGTACAAGCAGAAGGGTACGGGCCGCGCCCGCCACCACTCCGCTCGCGCTCCGCAGTTCCGCGGCGGTGGCAAGGCCCATGGCCCGGTCGTCCGCAGCCACGAGCATGATCTGCCGAAGAAGGTTCGCGCCCTCGGCCTGCGTCATGCACTGTCGGCCAAGCTGAAGGCTGCAGAGATCATCGTCATCGACGATCTCGTTGCCAAGGAAGCCAAGACCAAGGCTCTCGCCGGCGTATTCGCATCGCTCGGCCTCACCAACGCTCTCATCATCGGCGGCGCCGAGATCGAGAACAATTTCAAGCTCGCAGCCCAGAACATCCCGAACGTGGACGTTCTGCCGGTTCAGGGCATCAACGTTTACGACATTCTGCGCCGTGGCAAGCTCGTGCTTTCCAAGGCTGCCGTGGAAGCTCTGGAGGAGCGGTTCAAATGACGGATCTTCGCCACTACGACGTGATCGTGTCTCCCTCGATCACTGAAAAGTCGACGCTGGTTTCCGAGCAGAACCAGGTCGTCTTCAACGTCGCCAAGGACGCTTCGAAGCCTGAAATCAAGGCTGCTGTCGAAGCTCTGTTCGGCGTCAAGGTTACGGCCGTGAACACGCTCGTCCGCAAAGGCAAGACGAAGCGTTTCCGCGGCTTTGCCGGAAAGCAGAAGGACGTGAAGAAGGCGATCATTACGCTCGCCGACGGTCAGTCCATCGACGTCTCCACCGGTCTCTAACGGATAGGCCCATTAGGGTAAAAACCCAAAAGGGAACAAGAAAATGGCATTGAAAAGTTTCAATCCGACGACCCCGAGCCAGCGCCAGCTGGTCATCGTTGACCGGGCTGGCCTCTACAAGGGCAAGCCGGTCAAGGCGCTGACCGAGGGCCTGTCCTCCAAGGGCGGTCGCAACAACCTCGGTCGCATCACCGTTCGCTTCCAGGGCGGCGGTCACAAGCGTACCTACCGCCTGGTCGACTTCAAGCGTCGCAAGTTCGACGTTGAAGGCACGGTCGAGCGTCTGGAATACGACCCGAACCGCACCGCCTTCATCGCGCTCGTCAACTATGCCGACGGCGAAAAGGCCTACATCCTCGCTCCGCAGCGTCTCGCTGCCGGCGACAAGGTCATCGCTTCGGAGAAGGCCGTTGACGTCAAGCCCGGCAACACGATGCCGCTGCAGTACATCCCGGTCGGCTCCATCATCCACAACGTGGAAATGAAGCCGGGCAAGGGCGGCCAGATGGCCCGCTCCGCCGGTACCTACGCGCAGCTCGTCGGTCGTGACCAGGGCATGGCGATCCTTCGTCTGAACTCGGGCGAACAGCGTCTCGTGCACGGTTCCTGCCTCGCATCGATCGGCGCCGTATCGAACCCCGATCACGGCAACATCAATGACGGTAAGGCTGGTCGTTCGCGTTGGCGCGGCAAGCGTCCGCACGTTCGCGGCGTCGTCATGAACCCGGTTGACCACCCGCACGGCGGTGGTGAAGGCCGTACCTCGGGTGGTCGTCACCCGGTTACCCCGTGGGGCAAGCCCACGAAGGGCAAGCGTACGCGCTCGAACAAGGCGACCGACAAGTTCATCATGCGCTCGCGGCACCAGAAGAAGAAGTAAGAGAGGAAGTCTCGAATGACTCGTTCAGTATGGAAAGGTCCGTTCGTTGACGGTTATCTTCTCAAGAAGGCTGAGAAGGTCCGCGAAGGCGGTCGTAACGAAGTGATCAAGATTTGGAGCCGCCGCTCCACGATCCTTCCGCAGTTTGTCGGCCTCACCTTCGGCGTCTACAACGGCAGCAAGCACGTTCCGGTCAGCGTCAATGAAGACATGGTCGGTCACAAGTTTGGCGAATTCTCTCCGACCCGGACCTACTACGGTCATGGCGCGGACAAGAAGGCAAAGAGGAAGTAACAATGGGCAAGGCAAAAGCCGAACGCCGGCTGAAGGATAATGAGGCGCAGGCAATTGCGCGCACGATCCGCGTCAGCCCCCAGAAGCTCAACCTGGTTGCCGCGATGATCCGCGGCAAGAAGGTCGACCGCGCTCTGGCCGAACTGGAGTTCTCCCGCAAGCGCATTGCAGAAACGGTCAAGAAGACCCTTGAATCTGCCATCGCAAACGCAGAGAACAACCACGATCTCGACGTCGATTCGCTCGTCGTTGCAGAAGCTTACGTTGGCAAGTCGATCGTCATGAAGCGCTTCCACGCCCGTGGTCGCGGCCGTGCATCGCGCGTCGAAAAGCCGTTCTCGCACTTGACGATCGTCGTTCGCGAAGTGGAAGCCAAAGGGGAGGCCGCATAATGGGTCAGAAGATTAATCCGATCGGTTTCCGTCTCGGTATCAACCGGACCTGGGATAGCCGTTGGTTTGCAGACAACGCCGAATACGGCCAGCTGCTTCATGAAGACCTGAAGATCCGCGCTTACCTGATGGAAGAGCTGAAGGCTGCCGGCATCGCCAAGGTGGTCATCGAGCGTCCGCACAAGAAGTGCCGCGTCACGATCCACTCGGCTCGCCCGGGTCTCATCATCGGCAAGAAGGGCGCCGACATCGAAAAGCTCCGCAAGAAGCTTTCCGAGATGACCAACTCCGAAACGCACCTCAACATCGTTGAAGTGCGCAAGCCGGAAGTTGACGCAACGCTCGTTGCCCAGTCGATCGCCCAGCAGCTCGAGCGCCGCGTGGCTTTCCGCCGTGCGATGAAGCGCGCTGTTCAGTCGGCCATGCGTCTTGGCGCCGAAGGCATCAAGATCACCTGCGCCGGTCGTCTCGGTGGCGCCGAAATCGCTCGTACCGAATGGTACCGCGAAGGTCGCGTTCCGCTGCACACCCTGCGTGCGGACATCGACTACGGCACGGCCGAAGCGGAAACCGCTTTCGGTATCTGCGGCATTAAGGTCTGGATCTTCAAGGGCGAAATCCTTGAGCACGATCCGATGGCTTCCGAGCGCCGTGCGATCGAAAGTGACAACCAGGGCCCTGGCAGCCGTGATCGCGACCGTGGCGATCGTGACCGCCGTCGTGAAAACGCGTAACATTCGCGTTTGGCAGCCAATATCGGAGAAGTAAAAAAATGTTGCAGCCAAAGCGTACGAAGTATCGCAAGCAGTTCAAGGGCCGCATCAAGGGCGTAGCCAAGGGCGGTTCTGATCTTGCCTTCGGCGAATTCGGCCTGAAGGCTCAAGAGCCGAACCGCGTCAATGCGCGCGAGATCGAAGCGGCCCGCCGCGCGATCACGCGTCACATGAAGCGCGCCGGCCGCGTGTGGATCCGTGTGTTCCCCGACGTTCCCGTAACCGCCAAGCCGACGGAAGTCCGCATGGGTAAGGGTAAGGGTTCGGTCGAATACTGGGCATGCAAGGTCAAGCCCGGCCGTATGATGTTTGAGATCGATGGTGTCAGCGAAGAACTTGCCCGTGAGGCACTTCGTCTTGGCGCTGCCAAGCTCTCTGTCAAGACGCGCTTCGTGCAGCGTATCGCAGAGTAAGGAGTGAACTCATGAAAGCCGTAGAAGTTCGCGCTCTGAGCGCCGATCAACTCAACGAAGAGCTTGCCAAGCTGAAGAAGGAGCAGTTCAACCTGCGCTTCCAGAAGGCAACCGGCCAGCTCGAGAAGTCTTCGCGTATCAACGAAGTCCGCAAGGACATCGCACGCGTCAAAACCATTGCCCGCCAGAAGGCGGCAGAAGCCAAGGCCTAAGGACCAGAAAATATGCCGAAACGCATTCTGCAGGGCACTGTTGTCAGCGACAAGAACGACAAGACCGTCGTCGTCCGGGTCGAGCGCCGTTTTGCGCACCCGATCCTCCAGAAGACTGTCCGTCGCTCGAAGAAGTACAAGGCGCACGACGAAAACAACCAGTTCAAGGTTGGTGACGTCGTTTCCATTGAGGAATGTGCGCCGATCTCGAAGGATAAGCGCTGGACGGTTGTAGCCGTCCACGCTTGATTTCTGCAGGTTTTGACCTGAAGACCCTTGCGTCTTGGGCAAATACCTGTATGAAGCACGCAATTGAAGCAGGGGAACGCTCGAGTCCGGGCGTTCTTTTGCTTTGAGATGAGCACTATAAGCCAGGCGAGGGGGTTTCGACCCAACCGGCCGGGTAACAACAAGAAGGCGACCTGACATGATTCAGATGCAAACAAACCTCGACGTGGCGGATAATTCCGGCGCACGTCGTGTCATGTGCATCAAGGTGCTGGGCGGCTCCAAGCGCAAGTATGCGTCGGTCGGCGACATCATTGTCGTTTCGATCAAGGAAGCCATTCCGCGCGGCCGCGTAAAGAAGGGTGATGTCATGAAGGCTGTTGTCGTTCGCACTGCGAAGGACATCCGCCGTCCGGATGGCTCTGTCATCCGCTTTGACACCAACGCAGCCGTTCTTATCGATAACAAGAAAGAGCCGATCGGCACCCGTATCTTCGGACCGGTTCCGCGCGAACTTCGCGCCAAGAACCACATGAAGATCATCTCGCTGGCTCCAGAAGTACTCTAAAGGAGCGTAGAGAGATGCAAAAGATTCGCAAAGGCGACAAGGTTGTCGTTCTCACCGGTAAGGACAAGGGCCGTACCGGCGAAGTCGTCCAGGTTATGCCGAAGGAAGACCGGGCTGTTGTGCGTGGCGTCAACATGGTGAAGCGTCACCAGCGCCAGACCCAGAGCCAGGAAGCCGGCATCATCAATAAGGAAGCCTCGATCCATCTTTCGAACATCGCGATTGCCGATCCGAAGGACGGCAAGCCGACTCGCGTCGGTTTCAAGATCGACGGTGACAAGAAGGTCCGCGTGGCCAAGCGTTCGGGAGTAGTGATCGATGGCTAAGTCCGCTTACGAGCCGCGGCTCAAGAAGGAATACGTAGAGCGCATCCGCAAGGCGATGCAGGAGAAGTTCTCCTACGCCAACGAAATGCAGATCCCGCGCCTCGACAAGATCGTCATCAACATGGGTGTTGGCGAATCGACGGGCGACTCGAAGAAGCCGACCGTTGCTGCTGCCGACCTCGCTGCGATTGCTGGTCAGAAGCCGGTAATCACCCGCGCTCGCAACTCCATCGCAGGCTTCAAGCTTCGCGAAGGCATGCCGATTGGTGCCAAGGTTACCCTGCGCGGCGTTCGGATGTATGAGTTCCTGGATCGTCTCGTGAACATCGCTCTTCCGCGCGTTCGCGACTTCCGTGGCCTCAATCCGAAGTCCTTCGATGGCCGTGGCAACTTCGCCATGGGCGTCAAGGAGCACATTGTGTTCCCTGAGATCAACTACGACAAGGTTGATCAGATGTGGGGCATGGACATCATCGTTTGCACGACGGCTACTAACGACGACGAAGCACGCGCTCTGCTCACAGAGTTCAACTTCCCGTTCCGTCAGTAATCCGTAACGACAAGCGTAAAGAAGGATAACTGTTATGGCGAAAACGAGCGCAGTTGAAAAGAACAAGCGCCGCCGCAAACTGGTTGCCGGGCAAGCTTCAAAGCGTGCCGCGCTGAAGGCAATCATCATGAACCAGTCTCTGCCGATCGAAGAGCGGTTCAAGGCAACCATCAAGCTGGCAGGTCTGCCGCGCGATGGATCCAAGACCCGCATTCGCAACCGCTGCGAAGTCACCGGCCGTCCGCGCGCCTACTATCGTAAACTTCGTATGTCGCGTATTGCGCTTCGCGAACTGGGCAATCTCGGCAAGGTGCCGGGCATCGTCAAGTCGAGCTGGTAAGGAGACGGGCACATGGCAATGACTGATCCGCTGGGCGATATGCTCACCCGTATCCGTAACGGCGCGGCTCGCCGCAAGTCGAGCGTTTCCACGCCGGCTTCGAAGCTCCGCGCACGCGTTCTGGATGTCCTTCAGGCTGAAGGCTACATCCGTGGATACTCTGAAGTCGTGTTTGGCAACGGCAAGGCCGAGCTGAACATCGAACTGAAGTACTACGAAGGCGCTTCCGTAATCCGTGAGATCGGACGCGTTTCCAAGCCGGGCCGCCGAGTTTATGTCTCGGTTAAGTCCATTCCGCAGGTCGCGAACGGCCTCGGCATCACCATCCTTTCGACCCCGAAGGGTGTGATGGCCGATCACCAGGCACGCGAACAGAATGTTGGTGGCGAGATTCTTTGCTCCGTCTTCTAAGGCGTAGCAAGTTCTCCATAGCGAACAGACAGGTATAAAAATGTCTCGTATCGGTAAGAAGCCCGTTCAGGTTCCGGCAGGCGTCACGGCAAGCGTTGATGGCCAGAAGGTAACGGCGAAGGGCCCGAAGGGCGAACTGTTCTTTGTTGCAAACGACGAAGTTTCGGTAAAGCTCGAAGATAATGCGGTTGTCGTACAGCCGCTCAGCCAGAGCAAGGATGCTCGTTCGAAGTGGGGCATGTCCCGCACGATGATCGAGAACATCTTGAAGGGCGTCAAGGACGGTTACGAGCGCAAGCTCGAAATCAACGGCGTTGGTTATCGTGCGTCGCTGCAGGGCAAGAACCTGCAACTGGCGCTCGGTTTCAGCCACGACGTCGTCTACCAGACGCCGGAAGGCATCACGATTGCTGTTCCGAAGCCGACCGAAATCATCGTGTCCGGCATCAACAAGCAGCAGGTCGGCCAGGTTGCCGCGGAAATCCGCGAATACCGTGGCCCCGAGCCCTACAAGGGCAAGGGCGTCAAGTATGCCGAAGAGCGGATTGTCCGCAAAGAAGGCAAGAAGAAGTAAGGATCACGCGAAATGGCTAGCAGGAAAGATACTCTTGTGCGTCGCGCCAACCGCGTGCGCCGTCAAATCAAGGCGGTCGCCAATGGCCGTCCGCGCCTGTCGGTTCATCGCTCGTCGAAGAACATCTACGTACAGGTTATCGATGACGTTGCCGGCAAGACGCTTGCGTCTGCCTCCACGCTCGATACCGATCTGCGTTCGTCTTTGAAGACGGGCGCTGACGCGGCAGCTGCTGCTGCCGTCGGCAAGCTCATCGCTGAGCGCGCCGTAAAGGCTGGCGTCAAGGACGTTGTCTTTGATCGTGGCGCCTTCATCTATCACGGCCGCATCAAGGCTTTGGCCGAAGCTGCACGTGAAGGTGGTCTGAACTTCTGATCGATCACAGGGCGGGCCTCGAGTCCGCCCTGGACGTTCAGTGGTTTCCGGTCGCTTCCAGTCGGAAAGACGGAGGCGACTTTTGTCAATCTGCCGATTGCACCCGGAAAAGAAAAAGGAAAAGGACAATGGCACAAGAAAGAAAGGGTTCTCGCGAAGATCGCCAGAACCGCGAAGAGCGCGACAGCGAATTTGTCGACAAGCTCGTAGCAATCAACCGCGTCGCCAAGGTGGTGAAGGGCGGTCGTCGTTTCGGTTTCGCCGCTCTCGTCGTCGTTGGCGACCAGAAGGGCCGCGTCGGCTTCGGCCATGGCAAGGCACGCGAAGTGCCGGAAGCCATCCGCAAGGCGACGGAAGCTGCCAAGCGCGACCTGATTTTCGTCCCGCTGCGTGGTGGTCGTACCCTGCATCACGACGTTCATGGCCGTCACGGCGCCGGCAAGGTGCTGCTGCGTTCGGCCAAGGCCGGTACCGGTATCATCGCCGGTGGCCCGATGCGCGCCGTCTTCGAAACGCTCGGCGTTCATGACGTCGTCGCCAAGTCGACCGGTTCGTCGAACCCCTACAACATGGTTCGCGCAACCTTCGACGCCCTCAAGAACCAGATGCACCCGAAGGACATCGCAGCTCAGCGCGGCATCAAGTACGCCACGCTCCAGGCTCGTCGTGTTTCCTCCGGCGCTGCTTCCGAAGAATAAGGGAGCTGACAGATGGCTAAGAAAGAACTTGCCAAGAAGACGGTTACCGTCGAGCAGATCGGTAGCCCCATTCGCCGTCCGGCCGTGCAGCGTCAGACGCTCATCGGTCTGGGCCTCAACAAGATGCACCGGGTTCGCACGCTCGAAGACACTCCGTCTGTTCGCGGCATGATCCGGACCGTCCAGCACCTCGTTCGCGTCGTCGACGAGAAGTGAGGGGGATAAGCTCATGAAACTGAATGAAATCAAGGACAACGAAGGCTCTACCCACAGCCGTAAGCGTCTCGGCCGTGGTATCGGTTCGGGTTCCGGCAAGACGGCCGGCCGCGGTGTCAAGGGTCAGAAGGCTCGTTCGGGCGTTGCTATCAACGGCTTCGAAGGCGGCCAGATGCCGATCTACCGTCGTCTGCCGAAGCGCGGCTTCAACAACATCTTCGCTTCGGAGTTTGTTGTCGTGTCGCTCGGCCGTATCCAGACGGCAATTGACGCCAAGAAGCTCGACGCTTCGAAGACCGTCGATGCGGCTGCCCTCAAGGCTGCCGGCGTCATCCGTCGCGAAAAGGACGGCGTCCGCGTTCTCGCTGACGGCGAACTGAAGGCGAAGGTTTCGATCGAAGTCGCTGGCGCTTCCAAGTCGGCGATCGAAAAGATCGAAAAGGCCGGCGGTTCGGTCAAGCTGCTCGCAGCCGCTGCTGAATAATATTATTGATGAACCGCCCGGGGTGCTTCACTCCGGGCGGTTTTGCTCCCATATGTGAGCCTCACGTCCGCAGCCGGCGAATCGCTTGCCGCAAGCGGACATAGCGGAAACCACGGTGAGGCATCCGATTGCAGACACAATCGCCTCGCGTCCGGTTTTCAATACGAAAAGTTACTCCTTCCGGAACGGACCGGGTGTTCCCGCTGATTCCGAGATTTGGTACGCGGAGAATTGCATGGCTTCTGCAGCGGAACAGCTCGCCTCGAACCTGAATTTCTCGACTTTCGCCAAGGCGGAAGATCTGAAGAAACGGCTTTGGTTCACGCTTGGTGCGCTTCTGGTTTACCGTCTTGGCACCTATATTCCGCTGCCCGGTCTTAACCCGGAAGCGTTTGCCCAGGCATTCCGCGGCCAGAGCGGCGGCATTCTCGGCCTCTTCAACATGTTTTCGGGCGGTGCAGTTGAGCGCATGGCGATCTTCGCGCTCGGCATCATGCCCTATATCTCTGCCTCGATCATTGTTCAGCTGATGACCTCGGTCGTTCCGGCTCTGGAACAGCTGAAGAAGGAAGGTGAGCAGGGACGCAAGATCATCAACCAGTACACCCGCTACGGCACGGTGCTTCTCGGCACGGCGCAGGCTTACGCCATCGCCGTCGGCCTCGAGAGCGGCAATGGCCTTGTGAACGATCCGGGCTGGTTCTTCCGCATTTCGACTGTCATTTCCCTGCTCGGCGGCACCATGTTCCTGATGTGGCTCGGTGAGCAGATCACCTCGCGCGGTATCGGCAACGGTATTTCGCTGATCATCTTCGCTGGTATTGTCGCGCACCTGCCGACGGCTCTCGCCGGTACGCTCGAACTCGGCCGCACCGGCGCGCTTTCGACGCCGCTGATCCTTGCGATCATCATCATGGTCGTTGCCGTCATCGCCCTTATCGTCTTTGTCGAACGGGCGCAGCGCCGACTTCTGATCCAGTATCCGAAGCGCCAGGTCGGCAACCGCATGTTCCAGGGCGACACCTCGCACCTACCGTTGAAGCTCAACACTTCGGGCGTCATCCCGGCAATCTTCGCATCCTCACTGCTGCTCTTGCCGGCAACGCTCGCGGGCTTTGCCAACACGGCGGCGCTGCCGGGCTGGGCCACCACCATCGTTGGCGCACTTGCTCACGGCAAGCCGCTCTACATGGTCCTCTACGGTGCGATGATTGCCTTCTTCGCCTTCTTCTACACGGCAATCGTCTTCAATCCGAAGGACACGGCCGACAATCTCAAGAAGCACGGCGGCTTCATTCCGGGCATTCGTCCGGGTGAGCGCACCGCGGAATACATCGATTACGTCCTGACGCGCATCACCGTCATCGGTGCGGTCTACCTGATCTTCGTCTGCATTCTGCCGGAAGTTCTGATTTCGCAGACCGGCGTGCCGTTCTACCTTGGTGGTACGTCGCTTTTGATTGTTGTCAGCGTGACCCTTGATACGGTAGCACAGATCCAGGGCCACCTCATCGCACAGCAATATGAGGGGCTGATCAAGAAGTCGAAGCTGCGCGGAGGAAAGAGGGGACGATGAGACTGATTTTTTTGGGACCGCCGGGCGCTGGCAAGGGGACGCAAGCCAAGCTTCTGACGGAGAGATACGGCATTCCGCAGCTTTCCACAGGCGATATGCTGCGGGCGGCCGTTGCCCAGGCGACTGAGGTCGGCAAGCGTGCCAAGGCCGTCATGGATGCCGGTCAGCTGGTATCCGATGAGATCGTCAACGAAATCGTGTCGGATCGCATCGACCAGCCGGATTGTGCAAAGGGTTTCATCCTTGATGGTTACCCGCGTACCGTTCCGCAGGCGATTGCGCTCGGCAAGATGCTCGAGGGCAAAGGTCTGAAGCTCGACGCAGTCATCGAGCTGAAGGTCGACGAGGCAGCCCTTGTAAAGCGGATGGAGAATCGCGTAGCGGAAACCATCGCTGCGGGAGGCACGGTCCGTTCGGACGACAATCCGGAGGCGTTCAAGCGCCGGCTGACCGAGTATCGTGAAAAGACCGCACCGTTGTCGGAGCATTATGCCGGTACGGGGCAGCTGAGAACGGTGGATGGCATGGCGGATGTGAACACCGTTACTGCCGAGATCGAGAAGATTCTGGCTTAGACACTGGTCTTTGCCGAAAAGGAACCGCCGGGGAGTTGACTTTTCCGGCCGATTCCGCCAAAGACAGCGCCAACTCGCGACATGAGAGCGATCGGCGCGGTCTTCAAAGAAAATGAAGTCCGAGTACGGTCGTTTTTGACGTGTCTCGAACCTCAATCAACGTGCGGCTCTTCGAGGTCGCGTAACGAAGCACCTATTGCCGGATGGCAACTGGAACGCAAGGAGAATAGACGTGGCACGTATCGCTGGCGTCAACATCCCGACGGCGAAGCGCGTAGTTATCGCGCTGACCTACATTCACGGGATCGGCCCGAAATTCGCACAGGAAATCATCGAGAAGGTCGGTATCCCGGCTGATCGTCGCGTGCATCAGCTGACGGACGCTGAAGTCCTGCAGATCCGCGAAGCGATCGACCGTGACTACCAGGTCGAAGGTGACCTGCGTCGCGAGACCTCGATGAACATCAAGCGCCTGATGGACCTCGGCTGCTACCGCGGCCTGCGTCACCGTCGTGGCCTGCCGGTTCGCGGTCAGCGCACCCACACCAACGCTCGCACCCGCAAGGGTCCGGCGAAGGCGATTGCCGGTAAGAAGAAGTAATTTCCCGAAAAGGGAGATTGGGAGGCTGGCGTCAAGCGCCGGCCTCCTTTTGCAGTTTGGAAAGGCGCTTGCCTGACCGCCGTCCGGTCCAATGACCGGGTGTGAAGTCCGCGGAGTGGATATCCTCTCGGCGGGAGAATGAAGATGCAGGGCAGGGGACGACAAATCCTTTTCCCGGTGGAGCCGCTGGAATTACGGCGGTGCAGAGATCTAAGAAAGGGATCCTATGGCCAAGGAAGCCACCCGCGTTCGCCGTCGCGAACGCAAGAACATCACGTCTGGCGTTGCTCACGTCAATTCGTCGTTCAACAACACCATGATCACCATCACCGACGCACAGGGCAACGCGATTGCCTGGTCGTCTGCCGGTGCCAAGGGTTTCAAGGGTTCGCGTAAGTCGACCCCGTTTGCCGCTCAGATCGCCGCTGAAGACTGCGCCAAGAAGGCTCAGGAACACGGCATGAAGTCGCTGGAAGTCGAAGTTTGCGGCCCGGGTTCCGGCCGTGAATCCGCTCTTCGCGCGCTGCAGGCTGCGGGCTTCATGATCACCTCGATCCGCGATGTGACCCCGATCCCGCACAACGGTTGCCGCCCGCGCAAGAAGCGCCGCGTCTGATCATTTGCGTTCAACATGCCGGTGAGGGGGCATCCGCTCTCTCCCGGTCTTCGGGGCTCGGTTGTCACGATTGGATGGTGGCAACGAACGGAAGGCAGAAAACATGATCCAGAAGAATTGGCAGGAACTGATCAAGCCGAACAAGGTGGAGTTCGTCTCCTCCGGCCGCACCAAGGCAACGCTGGTTGCGGAACCGCTTGAGCGCGGCTTCGGTCTGACCCTCGGCAACGCGCTTCGCCGCGTGCTTCTGTCGTCGCTGCGTGGTGCTGCTGTCACCGCAGTGCAGATCGACGGCGTCCTGCACGAGTTCTCCTCTATCCCGGGCGTCCGGGAAGATGTGACGGACATCGTGCTCAACATCAAGGAAATCGCCATCAAGATGGATGGCGACGACGCAAAGCGCATGGTTGTGCGCAAGCAGGGTCCGGGCGTTGTAACCGCCGGTGACATCCAGACGGTTGGCGATATCGAAATCCTCAACCCGAACCATGTGATCTGCACCCTCGACGAGGGCGCCGAGATCCGCATGGAGTTCACCGTCAACAACGGCAAGGGCTACGTGCCGGCTGATCGCAACCGTTCGGAAGATGCTCCGATCGGCCTGATCCCGGTCGACAGCCTGTACTCGCCGGTCAAGAAGGTGTCCTACAAGGTGGAAAACACCCGTGAAGGCCAGGTTCTTGACTACGACAAGCTGACGATGTCCATCGAGACGGACGGTTCCGTCACCGGTGAAGATGCGATCGCATTTGCGGCCCGCATCCTTCAGGACCAGCTGTCGGTTTTCGTCAACTTCGACGAGCCGCAGAAGGAAGCAGAGGAAGAGGCAGTCACCGAACTCGCCTTCAACCCGGCGCTTCTCAAGAAGGTCGACGAACTGGAACTTTCGGTCCGTTCGGCCAACTGCCTGAAGAACGACAACATCGTCTACATCGGCGACCTCATTCAGAAGACCGAAGCAGAAATGCTCCGCACGCCGAATTTTGGTCGCAAGTCGCTGAACGAAATCAAGGAAGTTCTCGCTTCCATGGGTCTGCACCTCGGCATGGAAGTGCCGTCCTGGCCGCCTGAGAACATCGAAGATCTCGCCAAGCGTTACGAAGACCAATACTAACCATTAGACTGCGGGCGGATGCCTGCAAGTGAAGGAGAATAGCCATGCGCCACGGTAAAGCCGGCCGCAAGCTGAATAGAACCGCCAGCCACCGCAAGGCGATGTTTGCCAACATGGCAGCTTCGCTGATCGAACACGAGCAGATCGTTACGACCCTGCCGAAGGCCAAGGAAATCCGCCCGATCGTCGAGAAGCTCGTCACGCTCGGCAAGCGCGGTGACCTGCACGCTCGCCGCCAGGCGATCTCGCAGATCCGCGACGCCGCTGTCGTTTCGAAGCTGTTCGACACGATTGCATCGCGCTACGCCACCCGCAACGGCGGCTACCTGCGCATCATGAAGGCCGGCTTCCGTCACGGCGACAACGCCGCGCTCGCCGTCATCGAATTCGTTGACCGCGACGTCTCGGCAAAGGGTGCGAAGGATCTCGCCCGCGTTGCCGCTGAAGCTGAAGCTGCTGAAGCAGCCTAAGCCGATCGAAGGCAGTGAAATCGAAATGGCCGGGTGTTCATCACCCGGCCATTTTTCTATGGGCGGTGGTTTGCACCATTTCAATGCTTGGTCGAGCGCTTGAGCGACCGAGTATCCGGCTGCTCCGAGCGAATGGGAAAATTACACTTTTCCTGGGATCGCCCTGGCCGGCGCGCTCGCCGTCTGACGTTTGCGACGGAGATAGGGTTTGCGCGCCAACCGCCAGAGAAGCAACGCGGCGACCAAGCCGAGATAGAGCATCTGCTCGGGGCCAACGACCTTCACCGACATGGCAAAATGCAGGGCGCCGGCGGCAGCAATCACGTAGGCGAGCCTGTGTAACGTGTTCCAGCGGGTGCCAAGCCTGCGGATCGACCAGGTGTTGGACGTCAACGCCAGCGGGATCAGCATGACGAGGGCCGCCATGCCGATGGTGATGAACGGACGGCGCGCGATGTCGGCGAGGATCGCCGGGACGTTCAGCACCTGATCGAGCAGCATGTAGGCCAGGAAGTGCATCAGCACGTAGTAGAATGCCAGCAGCCCGAGCGCCCGGCGGTAGCGTAGCCAGTTGATGCCGAAGAGATCGCGAATCGGGGTGATTGCCAACGTGGCCACGAGAAAGCGCAGCGCCCAGATCCCGAGCAGATGCTCGAATCCCTTGACCGGATTGCCGGGCAGTTGCCCGGTAGCGCCGAGATAGAAGGCAAACGCCGCCGGCACCAGGCCAAAGCCATAGAGCGCCCAGACCGAGCCCGAATGAAAGCGTTTCGGGAGTATGGGCAGGCCGGCCATCGTCAGTAGTTCGCTCTCAGATCCATGCTGGCATAGAGGCTGGCAACCTCGTCGGCATAGCCGTTGAAGGGCAGGGTGTCGCGACGGTTGGAGCCGAAGAAGCCTCCGCCCCCGATGCGGTTCTCCGTCGCCTGGCTCCAGCGCGGGTGATCGACGGCCGGGTTGACGTTGGCATAGAAGCCGTACTCGTTGGGGGCCGAGAGGTTCCAGGTGGAGGGCGGCTGCGCCTCGGTGAGCGAGATCCGCACGATCGACTTGATCCCCTTGAAGCCGTACTTCCAGGGGGTGACGAGCCGAATCGGTGCGCCATTCTGGTTGGGAAGCGTTTTGCCGTAGACGCCGACGGACAGCAGAGTGAGCGGGTGACGGGCTTCATCGAGCCTCAGTCCTTCGCGATAGGGCCAGGGCAACGGCTGAAAGAAGCCGGATTGGCCCGACATCTCCGCCGGGCGAACGACCGTTTCGAACGAGACATATTTGGCGCTGCCCAGCGGCTCCACCTTGTCGAGCAGGGTCGAAAGTTGGAAGCCGGTCCAGGGGATCACCATCGACCACGCCTCGACGCAGCGCATGCGATAGACGCGTTCCTCGATGGGGAACTTCAGCAGTTCCTCCAGCCCGAACTCCTTCGGTTTGCCGACGAGGCCATCGACCTTCACTGTCCAGGGGGTCGGCTTGAAGCCGCTCGAATTGGCGGCCGGATCGCCCTTGCCGGTCCCGAATTCATAGAAGTTGTTGTAGCCCGTGACGTCAGCTTCGGGGGTCAGGTCCTCGTCGACGACGTATTTGCCTTTTGGTGCGCTAAGCGCCGCCGCGATACCTGTGCCGCTTCCGGCAAGAAGGACGCCGCCGACCGCGGCGCCCAGGAATGCGCGGCGATTGATGAAGATGTTCTCCGGCGTGATTTCGGAGGAAACGATTCGTGGTGGACGGTAGGATGGCATGGTCTTATCCGAGAGTGGTTTATGAGCCTTGTCTTGTACGAACTCAGCAGACTTTCGATCACCGTGAAAGGGGTGCGGAACCACGTTTTCGTGCGTAGCGCGTGAAGCCGGCAACTTTGCGTATCCTGCGCCAACATTTGCCTTTTTTCGCGCGAAATCCTATCTGAACGTAGCCGTGACGAATAGGAGAATGCTTCACATGATCGTTGGTCAAAGAGCGCTTGTTGCGCTCGTCATTGCTGTGTCTCTTGCCTGTCCGGCATGGGCTGAGGAGGCCAAGACGGTTCCGCAGTCGCGCACCGAAATGCAGCTTTCCTTCGCGCCGCTCGTCAAGCAGACGGCAAATGCGGTCGTCAACGTCTACGCCGAACGCGTGGTCGAGCGCCGCTCGATCTTTTCCGGCGATCCCTTCTTTGAGGAGTTCTTTGGCCAACGCATGCCGAACCGCTCGGAAAAGCAATCGTCGCTCGGCTCCGGCGTGATCGTCGGCAAGAACGGCATCGTCGTGACCAACAATCACGTCATCGAGGGCGCCGACGACATCAAGGTGGCGCTGGCGGACGGGCGCGAATTTCCCTGCAAGATCGTGCTCAAGGATGACCGACTCGACCTGGCGGTGCTGAAGATCCAGTCGGAAGGCCCGTTCGAGATCGTCCCGCTCGGCGACTCGGATGCGGTCGAAGTCGGCGACCTCGTGCTGGCGATCGGCAACCCGTTCGGCGTCGGCCAGACGGTCACGAGCGGCATCGTCTCGGCTCTCGCGCGCAACCAGGTTTCTTCAGGGGATTTCGGCTTCTTTATCCAGACGGATGCGGCGATCAATCCGGGCAATTCCGGCGGCGGCCTCATCGACATGAACGGTCAATTGATCGGCATCAACACCGCGATCTTCTCCAAGGGTGGCGGCTCGAACGGCGTCGGCTTTGCTATCCCCGCCAATCTGGTAAAGGTCTTCGTCGCGTCCGCTGACGGCGGCAATGGCGCCTTCGTCCGTCCCTTCATCGGCGCAAGCTTCGAACCGGTGACCTCGGAAGTGGCCGAAGCCCTTGGCTTCAACCGCGCCCGCGGTGCGCTGGTGACGGCTGTCGTGGCGGGTGGCCCGGCCGAACTGGCAGGCATCAAGCCGGGGCAAGTGATCACCGCCGTCAACGGCATTGAAGTCGAACATCCTGATGCGCTCGGCTACCGCTTGACGACGGTCGGCATCGGCCACGAGGCGCGCGTTACCGTGTCGGAAAACGGTAAGCCGCGTGAGGTGATGCTCAGGCTCGATCGGGCGCCGGAGACCTCGCCGCGTGACGAACGGCTGATCGAAGGTCGCAATCCCTTCGCCGGCGCGGTCGTCGCCAATCTGTCGCCACGTCTAGCCGAGGAACTGCGCGTGTCGACTTCGCTCCAGGGCGTCGTCGTCATGCAGGTCAACCGCGGTTCGCCGGCAGCACGCATCGGCCTTGAGCCGAAGGACATCGTGCGCTCTGTCAACGGCACGGCGATCGACACGTCCAAGACGCTGGAGCATGTGATGGCCGACGACGCCTCCTTCTGGCGCGTCGAAATCGAGCGGGACGGCCAACTTATCCGTCAGTTCTTCCGATGAGCGATCTGTTTACAGCACACGAGCCTCCTGAGATGGCGTCCGCAAGACCGCTTGCCGACCGGCTTCGCCCGCGTACGCTCGCCGAAGTCACGGGCCAGGAGCACCTGACCGGGGATGATGGCGTGCTGTCGCGTATGATCGCGTCGGGTTCTCTCGGATCGATGATCTTCTGGGGACCGCCAGGCACCGGCAAGACGACCGTCGCGCGTCTGCTTTCGGGGGAGGCGGGACTCGCCTTCGAGCAGATCTCCGCCATCTTCTCCGGTGTTGCCGATCTCAAGAAGGTGTTCGAATCGGCGCGTGCACGGCGCATGTCCGGCCGGCAGACCCTGCTGTTCGTCGACGAGATCCACCGTTTCAATCGTGCCCAGCAGGATAGTTTCCTGCCCGTGATGGAGGATGGCACCGTCATCCTCGTCGGCGCCACGACCGAAAATCCGTCCTTCGAGCTCAACGCCGCTCTGTTGTCCCGCGCTCGCGTGCTGACGTTCAAGCCACACGGTGAGGACAGCATCCAGGAGCTTCTGTCCCGTGCCGAGCAGGCAGAAGGCAAGGCGTTGCCGCTTGATGCGGATGCACGCGCGAGCCTGATCCGCATGGCCGATGGCGATGGCCGTGCGGCGCTGACGCTGGCGGAAGAAGTCTGGCGCGCCGCGCGGCGCGACGAGATCTTCGATGCTGCAGCGCTTCAGAACATCGTCCAGCGCCGGGCGCCGGTCTACGACAAGGGCCAGGACGGCCACTACAATCTGATCTCGGCGCTGCACAAGTCGGTACGCGGTTCCGATCCGGATGCCGCGCTCTATTATCTCTGCCGCATGTTCGATGCGGGCGAGGATCCTCTTTATCTCGGGCGACGGCTTGTACGCATGGCGGTTGAAGATATCGGCCTTGCCGACCCTCAGGCCCTGGTGATCTGCAATGCCGCCAAGGACGCCTATGATTATCTGGGCTCGCCGGAGGGGGAATTGGCGCTTGCCGAAGCCTGTGTCTATCTGGCGACCGCGCCGAAGTCGAACGGGGTCTACACTGCCTACAAGGCGGCGATGCGCGCTGCCAAGGAGAACGGCTCGCTGCTGCCGCCGAAGCACATTCTCAACGCCCCGACCAAGCTGATGAAGGGCGAAGGCTACGGCGACGGTTATCGCTACGATCACGACGAGCCGGATGCCTTTTCCGGCCAGGACTATTTTCCGGAAAAGATGGGGCGCCAGACTTACTATGATCCGCCGGAGCGTGGTTTCGAGCGAGAAATCCGCAAGCGGCTGGAATGGTGGGCGAAACTCCGCCGGGAGCGCAATGCTCCCTAGAATGCCCAGAAAACTGTAAGACGGCCTTTCCTTGTGCTTGGCCCGGACGAAAACCCCGTCGTTTTCAAGGATTCAAGGAATGCGGCACGTGGCTTAGCCTTGCCACCGGTGCAAGGCTGATCTGCCCGTGGCTGCCTTGCCGTCGGAACCGGAGTGTGAGATAGAACCGGCATTGCAGACGGCTGCACGGTTCGCGAATTCGAAACCGAACATCCGCGGGGACGGCCTCGCTCCAGTATTAGGAGTTTGACATGGCCTGGTTCCTTCTTTTGGTTGCCGGTATCCTCGAAATCGGCTGGGCAATCGGTCTCAAATACACGGATGGCTTCACGCGCGTTACGCCGACGATCCTGACCGTCGGGTCGATGATCCTCAGCATCGCGCTGCTCGGCCTTGCCGTGCGCACCCTGCCGCTCGGCACGGCCTATGCGGTCTGGACGGGTATCGGTACGGTCGGTACCGTCATCCTCGGCATCTTCCTGTTTGCAGAGCCGGCGACCTTCGTCCGCCTCGGCTGCATCGCGCTCATCGTCAGCGGCATTGCCGGGCTGAAACTCGCCGCCTAACGCAGCGTAATACACTAACGTGGCGTTAGGTAAGCAGGGCGATCTTGCTCTGAAGCCGTAACCATAATTGCAAACGAAGCGGGCTGCTCGTCATGAAGGACGCGCAGCCCGCAATCGTATTCAGAGATGTTTCGCTGTCTCCGTTTACCGCAAGGCGTCCAGAACCGCAGCAGTCGCCAGCATTTCCTGCCAGCGGTTTTCGCGGCGGCGGAAGGCTTCCTCGTCGGTTCCCCAATGCTCGATCTGCCAGTCTTCGTCGACATGCGCGGCCGTCCAGGCCTCTTCGGCCGTGAACCTGCCGGAGGCGAAGGCAAGCGCCAGCAGGGCCGAACCCGTCAGGCTGGTCACCGTATGAACGCAGGTGAGCCCGAGCGGAGTGGCGAAAGCGCGCAGGCCCTCGGCATAGGCCGAAAGGGCTTCCTCCGGCTGCTCCTGATGGATCACGCCTTCGGCGAGGATGAAGCGGGCGCCGAGCGTTTGCCGCGCCCAGTCGAGCACCGGGTTCCAGATCTCGTTCTGGCGTGCGACCAGGCCTTCCGGGCTGTCGGCGCGATAGCAGATCATGTCGGTTCCGGCGAAGCGCAGGATGTCGTCGAACACCGAGCGCTGGTCTTTCGCAACACCATCGAGCGCCGTGTTGACGATGCGGGTGACCGGCATTCGGGCGGGATCGATGACCTCGGCCTGTGCCTCCCATTCGGCGGCCAGCATATCGGCAAGCTTGCGTGTCGGCACGGCAAGCGGTTGCTTTGCTGGCGTGCGCACCGTGCGGCCGTCGAGCAGCACGGCGTGGGTGTCGCCTTCCGCCGCAGCGACGCTGACCGCCTTGTAGAAGCGCTTCGGCAGCGGCTTCAGCATCTGAATCTGTGCGCGGCGGACCGGATCCTCGTGGCTCATCGCACCGCTGAGCTCGTCGCGAATATCAGGCATGATTGTGTTCCATCCATTCAATGATGTCTGCCGGCGTCTGCGCAACGAAATCGGCACCCGCCTCGATGAGATCGGGAACGGACGCATAGCCCCAGGCTACGCCGATGGCGGCGGCTCCCGCGGCCTTGGCCATTTGCATGTCGTAGATCGCGTCGCCGATGACGACCGTATCCTTCGCATCGATGCCCGCTTCCGAACAGCACTCCGTCACCATCGCCGGGTGCGGCTTGGAAGGGCAGTCGTCGGCGGTGCGCGAAACGAAGAAGATATTGTCGAAACCGTGGGTTTCGGAGATGTGAGTGAGGCCGCGCCGAGACTTGCCGGTGACGGCGCCGATCAGCAGCGCGTCCCGCGACGAGAGCGTCTGCATCATGTCGGCGATGCCCGGAAACAAAAGCTCCTGGAAGCCGGCTTCGCTGCGCACGCCTGCGAAGATCGACTTGTAGTGCGCAGTCATCGCCAGTGCCAGGTCGTCGACGTGCTCGCGGCCAAGCAGGCGGGCAATGGCGATGTCGAGTGTCAGGCCGATGATGCCCTTGGTTGCTGAAAGCGGCGGGCGCTCGCGATCGAATGCCTCGAAGGTGCGCGCCATCACCTCATGGATCAGCCCGCCGCTATCGACCAGCGTCCCGTCGCAATCGAAAAGCGCCAGTTTCATCAGTCGTCCTCGCCCGGCTCGTTCTCTTCAAAGCCCAGTAGGTTCCAGCTTTGGACCATGTGCGGCGGCAGCGGCGCGGTCACGCGCAGGCGACCGCCGTCCGGATGCGGGATATCGATATGGCGCGCGTGCAGATGCAGACGGTTCTGCATGCCGCCGGGCAGGCTCCAGTTGATATCGGCGTCGAAATACTTCGGGTCGCCGAGGATCGGGTGACCGATATGCAAGGCATGCACGCGCAACTGATGGGTACGGCCGGTATAGGGCTCCATCTCGAGCCAGGCGAGGTTCTGTGCCGCTTGCTCACGAATTCGGTAGTAGGAAATCGCGTGGTCGGCACCGTCCTCGCCATGCTTGGCGATGCGCATGCGGTCGCCGTCCGGCGTCTGTTCTTTGACCAGCCAGGTCGAGATCCGGTCTTCGCGCTTGCGCGGCACGCCTTTCACCAGCGCCCAATAGGTCTTCTTGGTGTCGCGCTCTCGGAAGGCGGCCGTCAGCTTCTGGGCGGCGCCACGCGTACGGGCAATGACCAGAACACCTGAGGTGTCACGGTCGAGGCGGTGCACCAGACGGGGCTTTTCGCCACGCTGATTGGTCCAGGCCTCGAGCATCTTGTCGATGTGACGGTTGACGCCGGAGCCGCCTTGCACGGCAAGCCCGGCCGGCTTGTTCAGCACGATCACCTTCGCGTCCTCATGCAGCACCATCCGCGACAGCAATTCTCCGTCGGGCGAGTGGCGAAGGTCGCGGCCGGCGATCGGGCCTGTCTTCGTCTCCTTCGCATCGACGCCAAGGGGAGGGATGCGCACCGTCTGGCCCGGCTGTAGGCGCGTGTCGGACTTGACGCGGCCGCCGTCGACACGGATCTGGCCCGAACGCAAAAGCTTCTGCAGCGGACCGAAACCCAGCCCCGGAAAATGCACTTTGAACCAGCGGTCAAGGCGCATGCCTGCCTCGTCACCGTCCACTTGCCTGTGTTCTATGCCTGCCATTTGAGCGAACCTGCTTTCTGTTCCTGCAGCGTCGCGCGTCAATCTGAAGCTCTTACGTTGGGATGGACGTAAGAAAACGCTTCAGGTGCGCAAGGGCTGCCGCAATCCTTTAACGGCTGCATGACAATGCCCCTGAAGCGATGACGGTTGAAGAGCAATGCAGCAACGCACCGCGTTTCCCTCAGGCTACGCAGCGCTCGTAGAAGCAGCCTTTAGACTATTGCGCGCATCAGAGCCAGCCCGCTGAAGACCGCAAGGAGCGAAAGCGCGACGCTGGCAACGACATAGATGACGGAAAGCATGACATCACCACGCTCGAAGAGCGTGATCGCATCCAGCGAAAAGGCGGAAAAGGTGGTGTAGCCGCCGAGAACCCCGGTGATGAGGAACACGCGCATTTCCGGCGACGCGCCAAACTTGCGCATGATCGCCTCTGCCAGCACGCCGATCAGGAACGAGCCGGTGATATTGACGCCGAGTGTGCCCCACGGGAAGCCCGCCCCGAGGCGATGGACGGTCCAGAGGCCGACAAGGTAGCGCAAGATCGAGCCGATCGCGCCGCCGGCTCCAACGAGAAGGAGGTGGGTCATCAGTCGCTCCGGGACAAAATCGGCCTAGGCCAGCCGTACGGCATGCCACTTCAGGTGATCGTCCATGAAGGTGGAGATGAAGTAGTAGGAGTGGTCGTAGCGCTCATGCATGCGCAGCGTCAGATCGATGCCGGTTCCCTTGACCGCATCCTCGAACAGCCACGGGCGCAGGCCGTTTTCGAGAAAGCTGTCCGCCTTGCCCTGGTCGATCAGAAATTCCGGGAAGCGCGCACCGTCCTTGACGAGGGCGCAGGCATCATATTGGCGCCAGGCGGCGCGGTCTGTGCCGAGATACTTTTCGAAGGCGCCGACCGACCAGTCGGCGGTCGAGGGCTCGACGATCGGCGCGAAAGCCGAGCAGCTCTTGAAGCGATCCGGGTGTTTGAGCGCAATGGTCATGGCGCCGTGGCCGCCCATGGAATGGCCGAAAATGCCCTGGCGGCTCATGTCCATGCGGAAGTGCTGGCTGACGAAAGCGGGCAGTTCTTCGGTGATGTAGCTGTACATCTGGTAGTGCTCGGCCCAGGGCTTCTCGGTGGCGTCGACATAGAAACCCGCGCCCTTGCCCATCTGCCAGTTCGTCAGTTCGTCTGGCACGTCGGCGCCGCGCGGGCTGGTGTCGGGGCAAACGATGATAAGCCCGAGTTCGGCGGCCATGCGCCGGTATTCGCCTTTCTCCATGACGTTCGCGTGCGTGCAGGTGAGGCCGGACAAGTACCAGAGCACTGGTCTCGGTTCCTTGATCGCCTGCGGCGGCACGAAGACGGCAAAGGTCATCTCGCCCTTGCAAGCCTCGGAATCGTGCGAAAAGACGCCCTGCATGCCGCCGAAAGCGGTGTGTTGCGAGAGGACCTTCATGAAATGCTCCTTGGGTAATGATGCTCAGCCGGCAAGCTGCACGGCCGCGTTGACGGCGGCGGCGACGAGCACGGTGTTGAAGAAGAAAGAAACGACGGCATGCATCAGATTGATGCGCCGCATGGCTGTTGTGGTGATGGCGACGTCTGAGGTCTGCGCGGTCATACCGATGACGAAGGAAAAGTAGAGGAAATCAAAACCGCCGGGCTCGGGTGTCTCGGGAAAGTCGAGGCCACGTGCAGGCTCCGGCGTCTTCGCATCCGCGGAAGGCACCCAGTATATGTGCGCATAATGCATCGCGGCCATCATATGGATCGTCGCCCAGCCGAGCACGACCGAGGCAAAGGCGAGGCCGAGCGCGAGTGCGGATCCTGTTTGCTGGGCGTTGAGCGCAAAGAACAGAGAGATGAGCGAGCTCGCAGCCGCACCGAATGTCACGAGGAGGATAACGAACTCGGGCTCGTCGGTGTTTCTGGCATGGGTCTTCAGGTGCCGCCCGGTCATCATCCGCAATCGCCGCCAGCACATGACGAGATAGACGCAGAAGAAGGTGATCGCAGCGCCTTCAAGTGCGAAGCGTCGCGCAACGAACCAGAGGACGGGCACGCTTGCGAGCGCGCATAGAATGGCGGTGTAGAAGGGCCAGTGCCTGAGCTTCGTCGTCGTCGCTGTCATCCAGATACCCCTGCGATCTGCAGCGGAAGCGGCTGCCGCACCGTCACTTTTTCGCCTGCCGTGCGAGTCGGTCAAGCGTTTCGAGGAAGGCGGATCGATCGCGCGGCGTGAAGGCGGCGTTGTAGCCCTTGCTCTCGCCGGTTTCACGCAAATGCTGCCCAAGATCGCGCATCGCCGAAGCCATGCCGATATTGCCCTTGTCGAAGATGCGTCCGGAAGGGCCGGTAACCAACGCGCCGGCAGCAACGCAACGCACGGCCAGCGGTACATCGGCGGTGACGACAACATCGCCCTCCTGCGCCCGTTCCGCGATCCAGTTGTCGGCCGCATCGAAACCCGCCGAGACGATGACGTTGTGTACCGTCGGGTCGCGCGAGGGGCGCAGGCCGGAATTGGCGACGAAAGTCACCTCTATTCCATGGCGTTCGGCCACCTTCAGGATTTCCGCCTTCACCGGGCAGGCATCGGCATCGACATAGATCATCTTGAATCAGTTTCTCAACGGGACTGAAAAGGCGCCGGAAATCAATCGACTCCGACGCCGTTCTGAATTGGATTGTGAAGCAATTCCAGGAAAAGTGCGAAGCGGTTTTCCGTCCGGAATTGCGTCGTTCAGGTTGTGAAGCAATTCCAGGAAAAGTGCGAAGCGATTTTCCCGGAATTGCGCCATTGCCAGCTTAGCTTAGTAAAGAACGACCGAACGGATGCTTTCGCCGGAATGCATCAGCTCGAAGCCCTTGTTGATGTCTTCGAGGGCCATGGTGTGGGTGATCATCGGATCGATCTCGATCTTGCCCTCCATGTACCAGTCGACGATCTTCGGCACGTCGGTGCGGCCACGCGCGCCGCCGAAGGCCGTGCCCATCCAGCTGCGGCCGGTGACGAGCTGGAACGGCCGGGTGGAGATCTCCTGGCCGGCGCCGGCGACGCCGATGACGACGGACTTGCCCCAGCCGCGATGCGAGGCTTCGAGCGCCTGGCGCATCACCTTGGTGTTGCCGGTGCAGTCGAAGGTGTAGTCGGCGCCGCCGATCTGGTCGGCCCCACGCTTGGTCATGTTGACGAGGTAGGGAACGATGTCGTCGCCGACCTCCTTCGGATTGACGAAGTGGGTCATGCCGAAGCGTTCGCCCCAGGCCTTCTTGTCGTTGTTGAGGTCGACGCCGATGATCATGTCGGCGCCGGCAAGACGCAGGCCCTGGATGACGTTGAGGCCGATGCCGCCGAGACCGAAGACGATCGCGGTCGCGCCCATCTCGACCTTCGCCGTGTTGATGACCGCACCGATGCCGGTGGTGACGCCGCAGCCGATGTAGCAGATCTTGTCGAACGGCGCGTCCGGGTTGACCTTGGCAACGGCGATCTCCGGCAGAACCGTGTAGTTGGCGAAGGTCGAGCAGCCCATGTAGTGATGGATCTTGTCCTTGCCGATCGAGAAGCGCGAGGTGCCGTCGGGCATCAGGCCCTGGCCCTGGGTCGAGCGGATCGCGGTGCAGAGATTGGTCTTGCGCGACAGGCACGACGGGCAGGAGCGGCACTCGGGCGTGTAGAGCGGAATGACGTGATCGCCCTTCTTCACCGAGGTGACGCCCGGGCCGACGTCGACGACGATGCCGGCGCCCTCATGGCCGAGGATGGCCGGGAACAGGCCTTCCGGATCGGCGCCGGACAGCGTGAAGTCGTCCGTGTGGCAGATGCCGGTGGCCTTGACCTCGATCAGCACTTCGCCGGCCTTTGGGCCTTCGAGTTGAACCGTCATGACCTCGAGCGGCTTGCCTGCCTGAACGGCAATGGCGGCACGTACATCCATCTATTTTCTCCCTAGGACAAAAATGGTTTCGGGCCGCCAGGGCGGCGGCCCGTTGGAATCGACAATAAGCTAACGAATGTTCTGTTGAACGCGATTGAGTTCCATCTCAAGTGCGGCGATGGCCTTGCCGGTCTGTTCGTGCAGCTTCTTGACCAGGGCAAGCTGCTCGCGAAGGCCGTCGCGCTCGTCATCGACCGCGTCCGAATCCGGCGCCTTGCCGAGGCCGGCGATCAGCCAGGCCGGGGTAACGCCCAGCACGCCGGCAAGCATGAAGAGCCGGTTCGTCCGGGGTTCGGCGCGGTCGCGCTCCCAGGCGGCGACCGTTTCAGCGCGGACTCCGAGTTGGTCTGCCAGGTCCTTGGTGCTGATGTTGGCGGCGTCGCGCGCCCTCCAGATGCGTCCTCCCAGCGTATCACCGTCGCTGGTGTCGCGCAGGCGGGCAATCATCGTTTCGGTGGACAAGCGCATGGATATCTCCTTTGCCACGGTTACGTTCAAAGGTCCCGGAGAGACGGCAGGAAGCCGCTTTTGACTTCCGGGGCGGAAGATGGTCCTGAGCTTATAGGCATTCGGCCAGCGAGGGACCACCCCGAAGCGCCAAAAACACCGTCAATTGCGGCTAAGGCGCGGATAGTTCGGCCTCCGGCGCATCCTCGGCCGTTGAAAACCGTAGCCTAGGCTCTAATGTGCGGCGGCCAACCGGAGCTTGCCCCATGACCGATGCCCGAACCGCGGCTGCCGAGCCTGCCGATACCGTGATGCAAGGCGTCGCCATCATGCTCTTTGCGATGGTCATCCTGCCCGGCATGGACGTGATCGCGAAGTATATGGCCGTCTACGAAGGCATGTCGCCCGGCCAGGTGACCTTCTACCGGTTCTTCTTCCAGCTGGTGGCGACGTTGCCGATGCTGCTTGGCGCCGGCGGCCTGCGGGCGCTGAAGCCGAAGCGTCCCTGGGCCAATCTGCTGCGCGGCGTGCTGCTGGCGACCGCGGCCTTGTTCTTCTTCATTTCCGTGAAGTACATGCCGCTGGCAGATACCTTTGCCATCTATTTCGTCGAACCCTTCATCCTGACCTGCCTTTCGGCGGTGTTCCTGAAGGAGAAGGTCGGCTGGCGACGCTGGCTTGCCATCGTCGTCGGTTTCGGTGGGGCGATGATCGTCATCCAGCCGAGTTTCGCGGCTTTCGGCGTGACGGCTTTGCTGCCGGTGGCCTGCGCCTTCGTCTTTGCCTGCTACCTGCTTCTCAATCGCGCGGTCGGTACCGGAGACTCGCCGCTGACGATGCAGACCATCGCTGGCATCGGCGGCACATTGATGATGGCGCTGGTGATCCTGGTCGGCAACGGCATGGGCAGCCCCGATTTCGTGCCGTCCTTGCCCAAATCGGCGCTTGGCTGGACGCTGGTGGTTATCCTCGGGGCGCTCTCCGGCTACGGCCATCTGCTGGTCGTCAAAGCCTTCAGAGCGGCACCTGTCTCCTTGTTGGCGCCATTCCACTATTTCGAGATCGTCACGGCGACGGCGCTCGGCTATCTCATCTTCGGAGACTTCCCGTCGCTCTCCAAATGGCTCGGCATCGCCATCATCGTCGGGTCCGGCTTGTTCATCATCTGGCGCGAGCGGCAGGCCGGCCGGCGGGCGGCCGCTTGAGCGATATCACGCCCCGTCGTTCTTCGTCGGCCCGAATACGGTCTCGAAGGCCTCGCGCAGCCGGATGTCGACATCCGGCATCATGACCGGTAGGCCGAGGTCGACCAGGCTTGTTACGCCGTAGCCGCGAATACCGCAGGGCACGATGCCGCCGAAATGGTCGAGATCCGGATCGACGTTCAGTGCGAAGCCGTGGAAGCTTACCCATTTGCGCAGGCGTATGCCGATCGCGGCAATCTTGTCTTCCGCCACCGAACCGTCGGGCAGGGCGGGCTTTTCCGGGCGGCGAACCCAGACGCCGACCCGGTCTTCGCGGCGCTCACCTCTCACATTCATCGAGTCGAGCGTGGAGATCACGACGCTTTCCAGCGCAGCGACGAAGGCGCGGACGTCCTGTTTTCGGCGCTTGAGATCGAGCATGACATAAACGACTCGCTGACCCGGCCCGTGATAGGTGTATTCACCGCCGCGACCCGTCGAGAACACCGGAAAGCGATCCGGCATCACCAGGTCAGCAACATCGGCGCTGGTGCCGGCTGTGTATAGCGGCGGATGTTCGACGAGCCAGACGAGTTCGTCCGCGGTGCCGGCGGCGATCGCGGCAGCCTCCTGCTCCATCAACTCGACTGCCTGTGGATAATCCACCAGATCAGAGGCAATCCGCCAGCGAACCGGGGGTGATTCCGGGGGGGCGAACATGGTCTGGCTCAGATTCTCACGCTGCATTCGGTCGGCATTCCTGTTTTTCAGAGCTTGTAAATGGGATGGCGTGTGACAAGAGTCCAGCGTTTCCAACGCTTCCCCAGCGGGCTGTTGAAATAGTTTCATTTCCCGTCAAATTTCTGTCGTCATCCCCTTGTGCCCCCCAGGGGCTTTTGCTACATGCAGCCCCGTCGACGCAGGTCGGCATCTACCACGATGCGGTCGTGGCGGAATTGGTAGACGCGCAGCGTTGAGGTCGCTGTGGGGCAACCCGTGGAAGTTCGAGTCTTCTCGACCGCACCAAAAAAACCCGGCTTTGGCCGGGTTTTTTGTTTTTTATCCTGCCCCTGGCGAACACGGCATGCTGCGCGGAATCGCATCGCCGACACATCCTTTCGCGGCACGTTTCCAATCTAGAGTAGGCGTTTGGCACGGTGGGAAGGAACTCGCTCTCCTTGCTGGCGATTGGCCGAAGACGAACGGGATCCCGCCCCCCAGCAATCGGTCTCGGCGCGGTGCCCGACAAAGTGCGCGCGCCTGGTGCGCGGAAAGGCGACCTGGCCGCTTCGCCCGCAATGCGAAGGCCGCTGAAGTTCTGTCGTGATCTCCCGAATTGTGCACAGCCATCTCTTGTGCACTGCGGGGGCTTTTGCTACATGCAGCCCCGCTGGCGCAGGTCGGCATCTACCACGATGCGGTCGTGGCGGAATTGGTAGACGCGCAGCGTTGAGGTCGCTGTGGGGCAACCCGTGGAAGTTCGAGTCTTCTCGACCGCACCAAAACCGGCTTCGGCCGGTTTTTTCGTTTTTATCTCCAACGCTTAGGTCTTGAGCCCACCGCGCGGCTCAGCCTCGGGCCGAAGCTGCAAGCCCGCAAACCTCAATACATCTTCCGACCGCACTTCGGCGTGCATAGCGCTTGCCGCCGCGGAAAAAGAGTGAACGAGCACCGCCACGTTGCAGGCGAAATGGCTTGGAATGTTATTTGGTGCTAACCTTGGCGCGGTATTCCAGAACGAGGGCCGGGCTGGAAGCAGTTTTCTGGGCGCGGCGGTGGCTGGGCGACCTGCACCGATGACGAAGCCTGTTTGCTTGGGAGGTTCCTTTGGGCGGCGATCTCAGGGCTGTTGCAGATGCAATCCTCAATACCGCCGTCAGCGCCGCGGATGGCGTGCCCGGCGTCGTCGCGATTGCCACAGATAGACGGGGCGACATCTACACGGGTGCAGCCGGAAAGCGAGCATTGGGTGGCGATTCGGACATGACCGCCGACAGCGTCTTCGGGCTCTTCTCGATGACGAAAGCGATCACCGGCACTGCCTGCCTGCAACTGGTCGAAGAGGGCAGGCTCGATCTCGATGCTCCAGCCAAGCGATACGCTCCCGAGATTGGCAAGCTGCAGGTGATCGATGGCTTTGATTCCTCCGGGAACCCGAAGCTCCGCCCGCCCAAGCGGGATATCACGACGCGCATGCTGCTTTTGCATACGGCTGGCTTTGGATACGACTTCTTCAATGAGACCTACGCCAAGTTGGCCCGGCAGCATGGGCAGCCGAGCGTGATCACGAGCTCCTATGCGTCCATCCGCACCCCATTGCTGTTCGACCCAGGCGACGACTGGGAATATGGAAGCAACCTGGACTGGGCCGGACAGGTGGTGGAGGGCATAGCCGGTAAGCGATTGGGCGAGGTGATGATCGAGCGAATCCTTCAGCCGCTCGGCATGGACGATACCGGTTTTGCATTGACCCCAGCGATGGCCTCACGCGTGGTCACGCTGCATCAGCGGGACGATGCAGGGCGATTGCAGCCGGTGCCCGATTTCCGGTTCCCCCAGGAACCCGAGGTCCAAATGGGTGGGCATGGCCTCTACTCGACAGCTACCGATTACTCAAAATTTATTCGCATGTGGCTCAACGACGGGGTGGCACCCGGCGGCCGCGTGCTGAAACCCGAAACCGTCGAAATGGCGGAAAAGAATGGCCTCGGAGAAAAGAAGATCAAAAAGCTTCCCGGGGTGATACCGAGCCTTTCGCACGACGTCGAATTTTTCCCCGGAATGCCGAAATCCTGGGGGCTTAGCTTCATGATCAATGATGAAGCCGCGCCGACAGGCCGACCGGCCGGCGCGCTGGCCTGGGCTGGGCTTGCAAACCTCTATTACTGGATAGACCGCCAAAATGGTCTCGGCGGCCTCTGGGCGACGCAGATATTGCCCTTCGTCGACCCGGCCTCGATCGGGGGCTACCTTGACTTCGAAACGGCGGTCTACTCCGCCTTTCCAAGGTAGTCGGCCGAAACATTTGATTGCACACGCCAAGCCTGGGTCGCTTGCACCGCGCGCCGCGCGCTTGCCCCGCCCTGCGTCCACGTCGTCAGCTGTTGCCTTGCGGTCCGCTCTGGTCCATGCGGCGGCGGATAAGCTTGAAGCTGTGATCGGGCTGAACCTCATAGGTTTCGTAGACCATCTGCCCTTCATACATGAAACGGTGCTGAACCATGGTGCCGGGAGCGGCCTGCGTCTTTCTTTTGCTGGCGTTTTCGCCGTAGGTCAGGCTCTCGGGCAGGGGCTCAAGACTCTGTTGGGCACTGTTGCAACCGGCGAGGGCCAGGAGGCCGATGACTGCAAGATATGTTGGCTTCATTGTTCGATCCTTGGTGAACTGGGAGGCATTTGATGCTGTCGGCGGGAAGTCCTAGACGCGCGTTTGTTCCCTTGTCAGCTTTTCGAATTTCTTGATCGCCCGATCGCGTTTCAGGCGCGAGAGGCGTTGGGTCCAGAAAATACCGTCGAGCTGGTCGATCTCGTGTTGCAGGCAAATGGCCATCAGCCCTTCGGCTTCCTCTTCGACCTCTTCGCCCGAAAGGCTTTGATAGCGAACACGGACGGTCTGCGGTCGCTCGATGTCCTCCGAAACCCCAGGCATCGATACACTGCCTTCAGCATGTTTCATGACTTCGGCGGAGTTCCAGACAATCTCTGGATTGATGTAAATCCTGACGCCGCTCTCCCGGTCGAGCTCGATCACCGTCACCCTTTGCAGGACACCGACATGCGGAGCGGTGATGCCGATACCCGGTGCCGCTCGCATCGTGTCGAGCAGGTCGTCCGCAAGGGCTTCGAGCGCCGCATCAAAGTGGGTAACGGTGTCCGCCTTCTGGCTCAGTAAGGGACTGGGAAAACGGACAATGGGACGGATCGCCATCAGATGTTCCTCGGCTGCAGCGTTTGCGGCGCCGTGCGTCCCGTTGAGGAGCGCAAGGGGCGCCGTAAACCTTGGGCTGCTGTTTCGTTCTCTGATATCGATTCCGGTTCCAGGGAACGAAGAGAAGTGCTAGCCGATCGCGCGATCGATGTCGACAGTGTCGAGATGCAGCCGGTTTCTCATGTATTTGCAACAGCTTGAATAAATCTGTTATCGCCGCGCACAGGGTGCTATCTGTGCTGTGGACCTCGGCGGGGCTTTGCGCTAGCAGGGCTGTAGGACCCAACTTCCGGAGCACGGCAGCGGAAGAGGCACCAACCGTCAGTGACGCATTCTTTCCGGTCCGTATGATGGAGCACCGGAAAGCAGCAATCGTTTCGAGGGCGCCCATGAGCAATATCGGCGACGACGACAGCGGTATCGAAGACGTCAAGACCTTTGACGGCTCGGACATCTATGCCGACGACGGTTCGGTCCGTTCCGATTTCCTCATGCATGTCGGGGCCGCGATCGCCGATCGCGATACGATCTATCTGCGCCAGCACGTCGCCGGCCTGCATTCGTCGGAACTCGGCGACCTGCTTGAAGCGATCCAGCCTGACCAGCGCCTGGCGCTGGTCTCACTGCTCGGCAAGGAATTCGACCTTTCGGCACTGACCGAGGTCGACGAGGCCATCCGTCTCGATATCGTCGAGCATCTGCCGAACGAGCAGATCGCCGAGGCCATCGGCGAAATGGACTCGGACGACGCCGTCTACATTCTCGAGGACCTCGACCAGGAAGATCAGGACGAGATCCTGGCGAAGCTTCCCTTTACGGAACGAGTTCGCCTTCGCCGCTCGCTCGACTATCCGGAGAGCACGGCCGGCCGGCGCATGCAGACCGAGTTCGTGGCGGTGCCGCCATTCTGGACCGTTGGCCAGACGATCGACTACATGCGCGAAGACGAGGACCTGCCCGAGAGCTTCACGCAGATCTTTGTCATCGACCCGACCTTCAAGCTGCTCGGTGCCATGGACCTCGACCGCATCCTCAGGACCAAGCGCTCGGTCAAGGTCGACGCGATCATGCATGACACGAGCCATGCGATTCCGGCCGAGATGGACCAGGAAGAGGCAGCGCAACTGTTTGAGCAATATGACCTTCTCTCCGCGGCGGTCGTCGATGACAATGGAAGGCTCGTCGGCGTGCTCACCATCGATGACGTCGTTGACGTCATTCAGGAAGAAGCGGAAGAAGACCTCTTGCGCTTGAGCGGTGTCGGCGATGAAGAGCTCTCGGACTCGGTTGCCGAGGCATCGCGCTCGCGCGTGCCGTGGCTGTTCATCAATTCGATGACGGCGTGCATGTCCGCCTCGGTCATCGGTCTGTTCGATGCGACCATTCAGCAGATCGTGGCGCTCGCCATTCTGATGCCGATTGTCGCCGGAATGGGCGGCAATGCCGGCTCGCAGACCATGACCGTTACCGTCCGCGCGCTTGCGACCCGCGGCCTCGACATTCACAACGCGCCGCGCATTATCCGGCGCGAAGCGGGCGTGGGGCTGTTGAACGGCATGATCTTCGGCACGCTGATCGGCCTGCTCGCCGGTCTCTGGTTTCAGGACCCGAACATCGGCGGTATCATCGCCACGGCCATGCTGATCAATATGATGGCCGCAGCACTTGGCGGCATCCTCGTCCCGCTCTGCCTGGACCGCTTCGGTGCCGATCCGGCCGTGTCTTCTGCCGTTTTCGTGACGGCCATCACCGACATAACCGGTTTCTTCAGTTTTCTCGGCATCGCCACGTGGTGGTTTCACGTTACGTGAGGTGAACGCCGTTGTTTGACTTTTACGTCAAGGTCAACGATAGTGTATACGCATTACAGCGCGCGCGTCTTCCATGACACGCTGAGATCGCTGTAACACTTTGACCTGCTGCATAATTTTGACCTTAAATCGATACCGATTTTAGGAACGATGCAGTAAATCATGGAATGGCAGCGTGAATAAATATTATAGCATCACCGAATTGACGCGGGAATTCGGCATTTCCACCCGAACGCTGCGGTTCTATGAGGACGAGGGCCTCATTCATCCTGAACGCCGTGGACGCACGCGCCTGTTCCGGCCTGCGGATCGGCGGCTGATCCAGGAAATTCTGCGTGGCCGGCGCATCGGCTTCACGATTGCCGAAATCCGCGAAATCATCCAGGTCTACAAGGATCCACCCGGCGAGATGGGCCAGCTTCGGCTCTTGATGAACCGTGTCGAGGAAAAGCGCGAGGAGCTTCGGCAGAAGCGCAAGGATATCGAAGACACGCTGGCAGAGCTCGACAATGTCGAGGAGGCTTGCCTGACGCGTCTCGCGGAGATCGGCGTCGGTACCTGAGCGGGCGGGCGTATTCTTAAAAGCGAAAGTTTCGAAGGGTGGCGTCCGCGCTGCCCTTTTTGGTTTTGGGCGTTACGGTCTTTTGGTCAGATCCAGCGGCTGGTGTGCCGACAATAACGCTCGAACTCGAAGCCGAAGCGCGACAGCAGATGCCGCTCTTCGTTGCGAATGGCAAAGACGGTCGTCAGCATCACCGCTGCGATCGCCGTGATGAAGAACCAAGGATTGAGCGTCGCCAGGCCGAAGCCGACCATCATCAGGGTGTAGCCGAGATAGATCGGGTTGCGTGTGAAGCGGAAGGGGCCGTAGGTGACGAGGCAGGTCGCCGACCGGTAGGGCATGACGGCCGTGTGCCGGTCGAGCAAGGTCTTGACTGCCCAGAGATCCAGCCAGATGGCGACGATGATCAGTGTGCCGCCGCTGATCCAGGGAAACCAGCTGTGTCCGTGTGCGACGGGGATGGGGGAATATCGCGCCAGAACAAGGGCCGCGAGCGTGGCGACGCCGTAGAGCAGGGCGGGCCACGGGAAATTCAGCGGCTTGGCACGATAGGCATTCATGTCCTAGTCCCCTGATTGCACGTCCATTGTGCACTGTCGCGCGATTCGCGCAATGCGTTCATCGGTGCTGACGTTGATCTCTCCCCTGTTCAGGCTGTCGAACAGGTTCTGTTGTACCAGAAGGTCGAGCGTACAGCCGCAGAAGGCCTCGCACGGCACGGCCGGGTTCCCCTGGTTGCAGGCCGCGACGCAATTGCTGCGGTAGGCTTGCTTGGGATCCGGCAATGTTGGCGGTGAAATCAGCGAGAAGAGATAGACCAGTCCGATGAGCACGGGCTGGTGAATGAGGTATATGGCCAGACTGTGACGGCCGCCGAAGACGAGCGGGCTCATCCACAGTTTGCCCTTGCCACCTGTGGACGGACGGCTTGCGAGGACCGCGACGAGCCGCGCATGGAAGAGCTTGGCTGCGGCAAGGCCGAAGAGGAAAGGCCCGAGCCACGGCAGCAGCGGCACATAGTCGTTGGAGCGCGGCAAGGTTTCCGACAGTCCGACCCACCAGAGCCAGGGTGCATCGAAGGCCGGCGAGCGCAAATAGAAGGGTGCCGCGATGGCTGCTGCCGCCGCAACAAGGGAAACGACGGCGGGAAGCCGCAGGAAGACAAGGCCGATCACGCTTGCCGCGGCGATCGCATGCAGGATGCCGAAGAAGATGAAGGTGTCCGGGAACGCGAAATAGGTCGCGGTCGTGATCAGCGCTGCCGCACCGGCGATTTTGGCAAAGCGCCGCATGAACGCGTCGAGGCGAAGCTTCGGCCATTGTCCGAGCACAAGGCTGTACCCGGCGAGAAACAGGAAGCTGCTGGCGATGAGCCGGGCAAAGATCTTCCAGCCGCCGGTGCCGGCGGTTCCCGCGGCGACGTAGCCGAAGAACTCGAGATCCCAGACGAAATGATAGGTAGCCATGGCGAGCAGTGCCACGCCGCGCGCGACGTCGATGAAGGCGAGCCGCCCCCGTGCGGCAGATTGAGCCGGTATCGGTGTCGTCGGTGAAGTCACATTGCTGTCGGACATGGGCATTCGCCATCCTGTGGGCGTGAAGAAGAGTGCCATGTTTGGCTTGTGCCAAACACGCGTCGTTGGCTGATGGTGGAAGTGGTCAGGCCTGGTCTGTTTCCGTTCAGCGCGATGGGCGCGCATGCTGTCAGGGCGTTGCGTCCGGCAGCAGCGCCGCGCGTGCCTCCGAGAAGAACTGCCTGCGGGTCAGCACAAAGATGACGAAGACGGTGAGCCCGACGAAGACATAGGGGCTGATGAACCAGCCGAGATATCCGATCGACAGGAAAATCGCCCGAAGCCCGGCGTTGAAGTGCTTGGCGGCCAGCACGTTCATGCGGATCGCCCGTTCGGCTGCCTTCTCCGCCGCCTGCAGGTCGCGTTGCATGTCGGCGGTCATTGGAATGCCGCCCATCAGGATCGAGCAATAGTTGAACAGCCGGTAGGACCAGCCGAACTTGAAGAAGGAATAGCCGAAGAGACAGGTGAGGCCACCGACCTTCAGCTCGAACGCGGTCCGACCGCCATGGAAGACATAGGGCATGTCCGCGAAGATCACTTGCACCTGTTCGGTTGCGCCGAGCAGAGCGAAGCAGCCACCGAGGGCGAAGATCGTCGTCGAGGCAAAGAAGGCGGTGCCGGCCTGCAGCCCCGCGATGATCTGCGTATCGATCATCTTCAGATCGCGGTTGAGCGAATTGCGGATCCAGCGGCCACGATGCTCGTTCATGAGGCGGGTGAGACTCACCCGCTTGAAGCCGCGCGTGCCGTCGGTCGCCCAGCTGAAACCCGCCCAAAGCAGGATAAACACGACAAGCGCTATGTAATCTTCGAAGGTCATACACGTGTTTTTGGCATGGCTTTTGGAAAATGCAAGGTGGCCGCGGCGGCGCGGGAATCGACGGCGCGTCAACTACTGTGATGAAATTGCGGCGGAATTTTTCTCCGCTCCCGCCGGCCAATTGCGCGGTTTTCACCAGCTTAGTGTACTGAGCGGCGAGGGCCTGACACCTTTCCGCCACATTTCCCCATTGCGCAGTAACACTTTCTTCAATATGCAAGGCCCCAGACGCGGGCACCCAATGTGCTGCTCGCGGCCGTTGAGAGTGTTTTCGGAGACATCATGGACAATACAATTCAGAAATCTTGCTGGGGCGTAACTGCACGCGCCGTGGCTGGTTTCGCTGGCGTTCTTGTTCTTGCTTATCTTTTCGGCGGCCTTTGATATCTGGTATCTAGAAAAGACCACTGATTGACGGCGCGGCTTCCCAAAAGCCGCGCCGTTTTTGATTCCAGGCAGCCAATCTCGACACCCCGGAGCCTTTGCGGGATGACAATGTCGCACGGATGGGATCGAATGTCGGTTGACCGCCTGACCGTCTGCTATGGGATCGCTTAGGCTTCGTTCCTATATTTGTTGCGGATTTCCTTAAATCGGTGCCGATCTGAGGATAAAATCGCGCAGTAAATATGAGGATAGCGCGCCGGTTCGCACAGACCGTGAAGCGTGATATCGAGGCAATCGTGAATGCGGTGCTCGGGCAATCATGCCGGTGCGCCGCGAGTCAGTCTCCGGGGCAGGCAAACTTATGTTTCTTTCCGTCTTCGACGTGTTCAAGATCGGTATCGGGCCTTCGAGCTCGCATACGATGGGGCCGATGTCGGCCGCCAACCGCTTTCTCGAACTCATTCTTTCCGACGACTGGCCGCGCCCGTCCCATGCTGCCGTTGCGGCGATCAAGGTCAGCCTGCACGGTTCGCTGGCCCATACCGGTATCGGCCACGGCACGGGCAGGGCGGTTGTCCTTGGTCTCGTCGGCGAACGCCCCGACCTGGTCGATCCTGATCGCATGGACGGCTTGATCGACGAGGTCGAGCGCAGCGGCCGCATTTCGCCGCCGGGACATCCGTCCTATGAATTCCAGCCGAAGACGGACCTGGTCTTCGACAAGAAGGTGCCGCTGCCCGGCCATGCCAACGGCATGTCCTTCTCCGCGTTCGACCGCGACGGCCGGCTGCTGCTGAAGCGGATCTATTATTCGATCGGCGGCGGCTTCGTCGTGACCGATACGGAACTCGAGGCGATGCGTGCCTCGAAGAACAAGGCGGCCGGCGTCAAGGTGCCATTCCCGTTCTCGTCGGCCCAGGAGATGCTGGACATGGCGGCCCGCTCCGGGATGACGATCGCCCAGATGAAACGGGCGAACGAAGAAGCGACCATGTCGCCGGATGAGCTGAATGCCGGGCTCGACCGCATCTGGGGCGCGATGAGCAACTGTATCGACCGTGGGCTGAGCCAGGAGGGCATCATGCCCGGTGGCTTGAAGGTCCGCCGCCGCGCACGCTCGATCCACGACAAGCTGCAGGAAGAATGGCGCTCCAACAAGACCAACCCGCTGCTCGCCAACGACTGGCTGAGCGTCTACGCGATGGCGGTCAATGAAGAGAATGCCGCCGGCGGCCGCGTCGTCACGTCGCCGACCAACGGTGCAGCAGGCGTCGTCCCCGCCACTATCCGCTACTACATGCATTTCCATGACGACGCGGATCAGGAGGGCATCCGCGACTATCTGCTGACGGCTGCCGCAATCGGTGGCATCATCAAGCACAACGCCTCGATCTCCGGTGCCGAGGTCGGCTGTCAGGGTGAGGTCGGCTCAGCGTCTGCCATGGCCGCTGCCGGACTTGCTGCCGTCATGGGCGGTACGCCCGAGCAGATCGAAAACGCCGCCGAGATCGCACTCGAGCACCACCTCGGCATGACCTGTGATCCGGTCGCCGGCCTGGTTCAGGTGCCGTGCATCGAGCGCAACGCGCTCGGTGCGGTCAAGGCGGTGACGGCAGCCTCGCTGGCGCTCAAGGGCGACGGTAAACATTTTGTGCCGCTCGATGCCTGCATCGAGACGATGCGCCAAACCGGCGTCGACATGAACGAGAAGTACAAGGAAACATCGACCGGCGGTCTCGCGGTCAACGTCGTCGAATGTTGAGCCGCCACGGTGATTGTGGATGAACAGCGTCCGGCCGCTTGACCGCAACGGCCGGACGGGTGTTCAAAACAGCTATGTCTCTGCATCTCATAAAGCTCTGCGTCGGAGCGGAATCGATCGAGGACCTGCGCGAATGGGTTTCGCGCAAGGCTATGGCCGCCATGGCCGCTGGCCTTGAGCCCCATTCCTTCCACACGACCCGCATGGTGCCGAAACGGGTGGAGGAACTGCTGAGCGGCGGTTCGCTCTACTGGGTGATCAAGGGGACCGTGCAGGCGCGACAGTCCTTGATCGGTATCGAAACCTTCACGGATGGCGAGGGTATCGGCCGCTGCAATCTGCTGCTTGGCCCGGAAGTGGTCGAGACGGAGTTGCAGCCGCGGCGTGCCTTCCAGGGCTGGCGCTATCTCACCGACAAGGATGCGCCGCGCGACCTGGCGTCGCTTTCCGGTGGCGGTGCCGAGATGCCGCTCGAGCTGCGCCGCGAATTGGCGGAACTCGGACTGCTCTAGTCTTCAATATGGATGACCTGACGGCCCATCATAGGGCAGGCTGCGATGCTGACACGCGCATGGTTGCGGCGGTGTCGCAACAAGAAAAAAGGCGGCACAGGCCGCCTTTTGGAATTTCATGAACGTTCAGGTGATCCGCATTCTCAGGGGATGGCGCCGGTTCGGCCCCGTCACGTGAAGATGAATGCCGGCCCGCGGCTGCGTCGATCGCCAGGCGCGCGCTCCGTGCGTCAGGAGCATCCCGACCAGATCACGCGTCTTCGCCTTCGATCGGTTCAGCCCGAGATCGGCAATGCGCATGGCCGCCTCGTGCAGGGGATGCAGGTTGATGCGCGACGGCTTGGCGCGCCGTCCCGGCAGCGGGGTGACACCCGGAACGTTTTCGTTCATCGCCATGATTAACCTCGTTACGCTGTACAAATCCGAGGAAGACGGCCGGAAAACAAACACATCCGGCCGCCAAATCTTTTGACCTTACTGCTGGCTCGCCCAGCAGGAGATGCCTTTCTTCTTCAGGGCCTTGCAGGCATTGACCGCTGCATTCTGGTCGTCGAAGCCGCCGAAACGGGCGCGATAGACCTGGCCGAAAGCGACAGTGAAGGGTTTTGCATCGCGAAGTGCCTTGCCGCCCTTGTCCTTGGCGTTGCCGAGAAGGGTCATGGCCTGATCCTTGTCCGGCGTTGCGCCGATCTGGATGACCCAGCCCTGCGGCTGCGCCGGCATCGGTTCGGCTTTTGCGGCTTCGGCCGGTTCGGCCTTCGCAACCGCGTCGGCCTTCTTCGGAACGGAATTGGTGATCTGGGTGTCAACCATGCCGGCGGCGACAGGCTGACGGAGTTTCAGGCTCTGTGCGTCGAGCGTGTTGGGAACGATCTTCGGGGAAAGAACGGGGTTGTCCGACGCGCGCTTGTTGCCGGCATAGGCCATCTGTACGCTGCTCGCGCTTTCGCCGTTATAGCGGATGCCAGGAACCGGGCCGGTGTTGGGCAGGTCGTGACCGCTGGCCGCGGCCGCGACGACAGGCGTATCCGCAACGGGAGCCGCCTCTGCAACCTGGGTCTCTTCAGCCGGAACGGGAGTAGGCTTGGTCTCGGCAATCAGATTGCCGTCGCCACGCCGCGATGCCGACGGCATGTACTTGGCGACGAGCCGGCGCATCTGCGCATCACGGCTGGCGCCGGAGCTGCCGCCCATGACGACGGCGACGATGCTGCGACCCTCGAGCTGAGCCGAGGTCACGAGATTGAAGCCCGACGCGCGGGTGTAACCGGTCTTGATGCCATCCACGCCGCGGACATTGCCGAGCAGGCGGTTGTGATTGCCGATCGTCTGCTTGCCGAAACGGAAGCTGCGGGTGGAGAAGTAATCGTAATACTGCGGAAAATGCTGGCGAAGCGCGAGGCCAAGACGGGCCTGGTCGCGCGCGGTCGTGCGCTGTTCCGGGTCCGGCAGGCCGTTGGCATTGCGATAGGTCGTGCGCGTCATGCCGAGCGCCCGGGCCTTGTTCGTCATCATGCGGGCAAAACGCTGCTCCGAACCGCCGAGATATTCACCGAGCGCCGTCGACGCATCGTTGGCCGAGCGGGTGACGAGCGAAAGGATCGCCTGTTCGACGGTGATCGACTGTCCGGCACGCACACCAAGCTTCGATGGCGGCTCGGCGGAAGCGTTTTTCGAAAAGGGGATGGAGGTGGACTTCGTGATCCGACCGGCTTCGAGCGCTTCGAAGGTCAGATAGAGCGTCATCATCTTGGTGAGAGACGCGGGATAGCGCAGTTCGTCGGCATCCTCGCCGTAAAGAATCTTGCCGGTCTTGGCATCGACGACGATGCCCGAATATTTCGGATTGGCATAGTTCGAGGCGGCGAAGGCCGGTGCGGCAAAGGCCGCCGATGCAATGGCGCCCGCAAGGACGACCCGTCCTACCATCTTTGAAAGAGCACCGAACGGGCGCTTCGCGAGATCAAAAAAACCGGATTGGGACACTACGCTACTCTTTATTCTCATGTCATGGGGTTGTCCGGACGCCGCCTCCGGGAACGACCGTTCTCGAGACAGTATCGGCATAGCGTTACCAATCGGTTTATGATGAATGATTGGTTTCCGGAATCGAACGCATTTGTACAAGGGCGATGCCGGTGTAGCGCAATGGTGCGGCAGGCTGCCTGCACCACACCAGTTAGACGAAATCAGGGCACGAGACGGTTTTTGACGAAGGCGGTGATCGCTTGGTCGATTTCGCGCCACTGCGGCAGCAGTTTGTTGGAGAATCTGTAGAGCACGGCGAGGTCCTTTCCGGCGTGAATGTCGCGCTGGCAATCGGCGCTGGTCGAGATGGATTGTGGGCCGAGGCAGCGCACCACGTAGGGCGCCTGGGTGCTCGTCTCAGCGGTAAAGAACACTTCGCCCGCATAGCTGGATGTCGGCTTGACTGCGTGCTCCGTCAGCCCGGCCGGGCCAGCCGTGGGCGCGCCGTCGAAGACCTGCGAATAGATCGGCTCCAGCCGCCCGGACATGTCGCGCGACATCGTGCTTTGGGAAATCTGCAGGAAAAGGAGGCTTTCGGGTGCGTCGACATTGTTGAAGAGTGCCCGGCTCCGGGCGCTGTAACCTTCGAGCCCCGGCCAGGTCAGGTAGAGATCGACGCGCTCGACGATCGAGGTGGCGCGTTGTGCCTCGAAGCGGATCATGTTGGCCGGCAGGCGCAAGTGATCCTGGCCGATGAAGATGTCGAAAAGCTCGTTGCTCGCGGTGTGGCCGGCAAGGGCGAGGTTTTCGCCGAACCAGCGCCCTGCAAATGAGATGGCAGCGGTCAGCGCCGCAAGCACCGCGACCGCTGCCATCACCCGGTAGACGAAGCCGGGCGACAGCAGCGGTCGGAGCTCCGGTTCGTGAATGTCGTTTGAAGAGCTGCTCATCGTTGGGCTGTCCCGTCGCGATGGCCGAACCCCGGCGGTCCGTTGTTCGGCTCACGCATTCCCGCGCATCGTAGGATGGACGACGTCGCTTGCCCGACGCTGGTCGAGGATGGTTAATTTTCTGTGAATTCCCCCTCGAGCTGCGAAACATCAAAAACTTAAAGAAAGATCGCGACACGGTTTACCGCCGGGAATGCCGGTCATAAAAACGGCCGGTTCCGAGGGACGCGGAACCGGCCGAGGCTCGGTCTGGACGGGGATGTTTATGACCGGTGCCCTGGAATGGTGGAGGCTGATGCGAAAGGCGCGCCGCCTCCGATGTCTTCTGTGCTTACTGCGTCCGTACGCTGCCGACGGCGACGGTGCGGCCGTCCTGGAGCTTGACCCAGCGACCGGAGTGTTCGGTCGATTGGCGCTTGAGGTAGGTGTATTCGGTGTCCGACCACAGCAGCACCTTGTTGCGCATGTTGTCGAGAATGAAGTCGCCACGGTCAGTGCGCACGGTGAGAACGGCATGGCCATCACCGTTCGGTTGCAGAACGACGGTGATCAGGAGGTCCGACGGAGAGAAACCGTTCTCGATCAGTTTGCGGCGCTTCAAGAGGACATAGTCTTCACAGTCGCCAACCGTGTCCGGATAGGACCACTTCTCCTCGACGCCATGAATTTCCATGTCGGTCATCGGGGTGACCGCCTGATTGACGTCGTAGTTGACCTCGAGAATCTTCTGCCAGCCTTCGCGCGTCAGCATCATCGGGCCGCGGTCCTTACCGTTGGAGGTGCACTCCGACGGATAGATCTTGCAGAACTCGTAGTGACCGATCGGCGGGTTGGTTGCACCGGTGACGACCATGTTGGCCGGAAGCGCCAGCGCCGTTTCGATCAGACCGCCGGTGAAAAGGACCGCAACCGCGATCATCTTGGTGATTGTCTTGAGCATGATTGTCTCCCCGTTGTGGTTCGACAATGGCACAGACGTTTTTATCGCTCGCGAACTTGCGAACTAAAAACAAGTACAAATGAAAGTCGTATAAGAATAAAACAAGAATAGAATTTGATTTTTATTTAAATCGAATTTGAGTCAAATTTTATCGATTTCTCGACGGAGCGATCTTCCATTCATGTTTCCTTGACGATGTAAGCGATTGTAATCAATAGACCTATGCCGATCCGCAGAGCGACAGGAGCAGTGGCTGCCGGAAAATCGCGGTCGCGATGCGTCGCGCCAGGGGCGGATGACGTCGATCTTGTCGTCGCTTTTCGACTTCAAATAAGCGTCGCGCCTTGAATTTGTTCGAAAAAATATTTGCGGTCAGAAGTCGCGGTCGGATCGAGATGTTCCGAAATGAAGCAGTCGTCGTCAGCGAGGCGATGCCGGTCGCCCAGTCCGCGCGGACAGCGTCGTCGCGGCCCGTGGGGCAGGTCTACTGTGAAAGCCAAGGTTGGTTTCGTGCCGCAGGATCGGGCCAGCGATTGGCTGGTCTGTCGTTGCGCATATCGGGGCGGCCCGCAATCACGCGTAAGAAGTGGCGCGGAGCCTCAGGGGGCTGGTGCGCGATCGGGGTGACAAGGCAACGATCTTGATCGGGGTAGGCCAGTGAGGGTCGCGCGGACACGCCCTTAGAGGAATTCCGTCAATGCTTCGCGCGACTGTACGCCCGAGAACTCGATGGCGCAGCCTTCCTGGAAATGGCGAACGATCTTGCCCTTCATGTTGCCGAGCAGGACCGGGGTGCCGATCGGCGGGCGGTTCTCGATATCGACGGCCGCGCCGGAGAGCGAGAGGTCGATGATGCGGCAAGGGAATTTTTCGCCGGTGTCCAGCGTCAGCTCGGTTGACGTCTTGCGCGGCGCAAGGCGGTCGTGGCGCCGATCCTCGGGCAGACCGAGTTCGTGTTTGTTGGCGATCCAGGTGAGCTGCGCAGCCAACTTCTCGCGCTTGCGTTCGGTGGCGTTGAGCTGAATCACGAAGGCATCGTCGGCGATGCGCGACACGGTGCCTTCAAGGCGGCCGACATGGTCGATATAGGCGATGATGCGCTCACCCGCCCGCGGCCGTGCCGGGGAGGAAAGCAGCACGTCACCCGGCGACATGTCGACGGCGGTGCAATCATATTCGTCGCGATTGGCCAGCATCAGCCGTCCAGCAAGGTTCACGGAAACGCGCTGGAACGCACCTTCGTGATGCGGCTTCGGAGCGGTATTCTGAGCGTGCTGGAATGAGAACATGGTGACTCTGCATGACGTATTTTGGCAGGCAGAGTTTAGAACGTTCGGGTTAATAGAATGTTCGTCCTGCGGTTGGTCCGCGTGGCCAACCCGGGACAGCAGCGGCGATCATTCGCGTCGTCCGCCCTCCAGAATGCGAAGATGTCCGACACGACGGGACTCTCCCAAAAACCCTTCGCCAGCGCGGGATTCTGCACGCGGGGAGACGTGTTCCACCGCCGGCTCTTCGCGAAACACGGCTGTGCGGTCGGGGTCGAGGATTTTCATGCCGGTGACGTCGAGGCCTTCCACCGATGTCGCATGCAACCAGTACGGGCGGGAAAGTGGCGAGAGCGCGCCAAGGATTCGGTCGCTTGCACCCTCGGTTGAGGCGAGCGGCAACAGCAGCATTTCGACCTCGACCTCGCGTGCATCGGCTGTGCGCCCTTTGGCGGACAGCATCACAGGCACCCGGTGCGTCATCACCTGGCCGGCGATGCGCTGCGTCTTGGCAGCCTGCGAGTTCAGCCACAGCATGCCGAATTGTCGCCCGCGCAGTTCAAGGCCGAAGAGTGCGCAGACATGGGTTCCCCCAAGACGAAACGAGATGCCGTTGCGATCGCGCTCGAGAATAAACAGGTTGGGCAACAGTGCGCGGATGTCCCCCGGCTCGAGTTCGTCCCGACAGGGAAGGTCGCGCTTGCCGCGAATGGTGTTCCAGTATCGGAAAAGCTCCATGGTCGTCTTGCTGCGCATCTTGCGTTCATTCCATTTCTGCGGCCCGCTTGTGCCGGTCTGGCACATGTTTGGCCGATCATTGCGGTCTTGAGATCAATGGAGCGAAAAGCATGCCAGCTCGAAATTAAGGTTAACGAATGGTTTCGATTGCGCTGGAGCACTGCGACTGGCACTGAAAGACATGACTTCACGAAGCGTTGGCTTCGGCACTTGAACTGGAGCTCGGATCTGAGCTTGGCGACCGTTCAGTTTTTACTGGACGGTCTTTTTTTGTTTGCTTATGGCTGGTCGCCCCAGTCCGGTCCGAATCCCGCGATGTCATGCCATCGCCTCGATCGAATGCGATCGAACGGGCCAATCGATGGAGAAAGCAGCAACCATGGAACGAGATCAGACGGCAACGCCACCGGAGACGGACCGGGACAGCGCCGCCAGTCCGTCACGTGAGCCTGCCTTCAATCTGCCGGCCGGACTTACCGGCATTCTGCTGTTTCTGATCGCCATTCATGCCTTGCGCACCTATGTTCTGCCGCCTGCGATCGATCAGGAGATCATCTTCAACTTCGCCTTTCTGCCGGCGCGCTACGATCATCCCCTGGCCGAGCAGGGGCTCGCCTGGCTCTGGAGCCCCATTACCTATTCGTTCCTGCATGGCAGCTGGGAGCACCTGATCTTCAATATCTTCTGGATGGTCGCTTTCGGTGCGCCGGTCGTGCGCCGCATCGGCATGGGACGGCTTGCGGTATTCTGGTGCCTTTCGGCTGCGGCCGCAGTTGCGCTGCACACGGCATTTCACTGGGGCGAGATGATCGTGGTCGTCGGTGCCTCGGGCGTCGTTTCCGGTTTCATGGGCGCGGCGGCGCGCTTCGTCTTTTCGCCAAGCGGGCGGATCAGCCGGCAATTTGCCCATCTCAACCGGCGGCTGCCCGTCAGTGAGGCGCTGGCAAATCGCTCTGTCGTGATGTTCGCCGGGATCTGGTTCCTCACCAACTTTCTGATCGGGCTCGGCATGTTCACGCCTGGGGGGGCGGGTAGCATCGCCTGGGAAGCGCATATCGGCGGCTTCCTCTTCGGCTTCCTTCTCTTCGGCCTTTTCGACCCCCGCGACTGACGACGTCGAAAGATCGGCGGACGGCGCTTGTGAGCGCTTGATTTCCCCGGAGCGCTGGCGCACCATTTGTTACGGTCGCCGATTGTCGAAAGGCTAGGCGGCCCGTGAATGCCGGGTATAGAAAGCCCGTCCGCGTCTGAGGAGCACGCGGGCAGGCGATCATAAGCGGCCAGGGTACAGGTTCCATCGCCCGACCGTACCGCACGAGAGACGGCTGGACCTTGCCCTGCCGACCCGGAGTTGTCGCAACGGGAGATGTGCGCATGTCAGTAAAAGCAATACTCGATGAAAAGGGTCGCAACGTCGTAACGGTCGGCCCGCAGATGACAGTCCAACAGGCTGCCATTCTCTTGCGTGACAATCATATCGGTGCGGTCATCATCGTAGATGCGGATGATCAGATCGCAGGCATCCTCACCGAGCGCGACATCGTCGCAGCGATCGCCAAGCAGGGAGCGACCTGTCTCGAAAGGTCGGTCGCGGCCGTCATGTGGCAAAATGTCTACTGCTGCACCGAGGAAATGTCCGTTCAGGCCCTGATGGAAATGATGAGCAAGCTCAGGGCCCGCCACCTGCCGGTCGAAAAAAATGGCCAGCTCGCCGGCATTGTTTCGATCGGCGACGTGATCAAACACCACATCCGTGCGATCGAGCACGAGACCGAGCAGATCAAGGCCTATATCGCCGGCTAAATGGGAAGGCAGCCTGCGCCGCCCCCTTATCCACCTCAGGTACTTTGCCCTGTTCGTGCCTACTGCATGTCTCCTTAAATCGACCTCGATTTAAGGACAAAGACATGCAGAAAATCAAAGTGCTGCAGCGACCTTTGCGTGTCTGATAAGGCGCGCGGCGCTGTAGCGATCGGGCGGCAAGGTCTTATGGCGCGATGCGGCCTGCTTGCGGTTCGCGACGCATTCCCCGTAATGGGACAACGACCCCGCGCACAATCGCTGCGCGGATAACCCGCAACAGATCGACGGAAGATCGCTCGTCAGCGCACGAGGGCGTCCTGCATCCGGCGGATCTCCACGAGCTTGGCCTTCGCTTCGTGGTAGCCTCGGTCGATCGCCTCACCTGCACGGTGAAACTCCGATAGGCCGATATCGTTGAGCTTGGGGTGCAAAGCCAGGTCCGGAGGGTCGCCGGCAAGACGAGCACGGGAAATACGATCCTGGATGATGTTGAAGGCCTGAACCATCACGCCGGTCATGCCGAGGCGGGAGTGAAGGGTCGCTTCCTTTTCCTGCGCCGGGGCATCCGGCGTCCCCATGCCGGCGCTGTGTTTGACGACGGCTGAGCGGCCATAGAGCTCGTAGTTGAGGTTCACGGCGACGACGAGCTGCTGCTCGTGAGCGCGGCAGACAGAGACCGGGACGGGGTTGACGAGCGCGCCGTCGATGAGCGTGCGTCCGTTCGCCTTGATCGGCTCGAAGATGCCGGGCAAGGCGTAGGAAGCGCGGATCGCGGTGATGAGCGATCCTTTTTCGAGCCAAACCTCATGCCCACTATGCACTTCGGTCGCAACGGCAATGAATGGCCTGTCGAGGCTTTCGATGCTAAGTCCCTGCAGATGCTCCTGCATGCGCTTGGTCAGCCTCAGTCCGCCAAAGAGACCGCCGCCGCCAATAGCGAAATCGAGCAGTCCCGCAATCCGCCGGACGGTGAGGGAGCGTGCGAAGGTCTCGAGTTCGTCGAGCTTGCCGGCAAGATAGCAACCGCCGACGAGCGCGCCGATCGAGGTGCCCGCAATCATGCCAACTTCGATGCCTTCTTCGTCGAGCGCTCGCAGCACGCCGATATGGGCCCAGCCGCGCGCGGCGCCGCCCCCAAGGGCAATTGCGATCTTCGGTCTCTGCGGAGGTGTCGCAGGTTCTGGTGGTGTTGTTGAAATCGATGTGCCGTCCGGGCCGGACAGATCTGCAATCTGGTTGCTACGCGTAAAAGTCCAATTCAACATCCGGCACCTCCAACACCGCCGAATACTCCGCAGCGCGACACGTCGATGAAGATGCGCGAAGGTCGCTGTGGTAATTCACGACTGACTTAACTTTCAGGGATCGGTTTCGATCCTGAAGGAACGCAATTTCTTGCACGCGTCCTGGGGAGGCTCCGCCAAGCCGGCGCAGGTGCCGGCCTCGTCCTGTCCATTGCTGAAAGACTGGCACCGTTCTTAGGTATATCACCGATCCCGTCGCCGATTGCGGCAGGATCGATAAACATTGGATACAGTTTGCAATACAGCCGGGAACGTTGCCGTTCCTTCGTAGCGCCGCATCCTTGCCAAAGGATTAGGCGCTCGCTTGGTTTCCAAAAGATAAATATAGCATGTGCCCGCACCAAAAAGATGCGCGATGCTTAATTTTTATCATAGATTTCTGCGGGGTCGAAGTGCCTATGGTCGTCGGTGATTTCGACCATGGCCTTGCCGTTTTCGGCGCCGACCGTGCGGTAGAAGCAGGACCGGCGGCCGGTATGGCAGGTGGCGTCGTGACCGGCGACGGACACTTTCAACCAGATCGCATCCTGGTCGCAATCGGTGCGGATCTCCTTGACCGTCTGCAGGTTGCCGGAGCTTTCGCCCTTCTTCCAGAGGCTCTTGCGCGAACGGCTGTAATAGTGCGCGACACCCGTCTCGATCGTCAAAGCCAGGGCCTCGGCGTTCATGTGGGCGACCATCAAAAGCTCACCGTCCCGCGCATCCGTGACGACAGCCGTGATCAGCCCCTTTTCATCGAAGCGCGGGGTGAAGGCCGGACCGGTTTCCAGTTCAGCCTTGTTGGAGGAGGGAGCGTCGAAGGTGAGCGTCATGGAAAGGCTCCGTCTGTCGGAGCCTTACTTAAAGCCCCTGAGCATCGTCATGAACCGGGCCTGTTCAGCCGGTTCCGTCTGGAACGTACCCGTAAATGTGGTGGTGAGCGTTGTCGAGCCTTGCTTCTGCACGCCACGCATCGCCATGCACATATGTTCGGCTTCGATCATCACCGCGACGCCGCGCGGGGCAAGCGTTTCGTCGATCGCCTTGGCGATCTGCGCCGTCATCGATTCCTGCGTCTGCAGCCGGCGGCCATAGATATCGACCACCCGGGCGATCTTGGAAAGGCCGAGCACGCGGCCATTCGGCAGATAGGCGACATGCGCTTTGCCGATGATCGGCACCATGTGATGCTCGCAATGCGAATAGAACGGGATGTCCTTGACGAGCACCATGTCGTCGTAACCGGCGACTTCCTCGAAGGTCCGTCCGAGTACGTCTTCGGCAGCGAGATCATAGCCGCTGAAAAGCTCGCGGTAGGACTTGGCGACGCGCGCCGGCGTGTCCAGCAGCCCTTCGCGTTCCGGATCTTCACCGGCCCAGCGCAGGAGAACGCGCACGGCTTCCTCGGCCTCCTTCTGGGTCGGGCGGCCGCTCGCATCGTCGAGCACGGGAAAATTCTTCACTATGGCGTCCATAATGGCCTCTTTTAGCAATACGGGATTGCTTGACGTTTTATCTTTCGGACAACTCGCCACTGGCCATTCGCCTAACCCTGCAGGCTTGGGTTCCGTTGGCGGGCTCCGGGGCTTTCCGGTCCTGGCTTAGCAGTGCACTGGACCTTCCGGCACGGTTTCCCAAACAACAGGCGACATTGTTCCTCTTGCGGAACTGTCGCCCCAACACGACATAGCATATAGTATGGTGCCACAGAGATGAAAGAGGCGGAGCGTGTCGCGTCGTGCTTTTTTCCTGCCTACCGGAGAAAATCATGCGTCGATCACTCAAAACCGCGAAAAATCAGCCGGATCGCGTCAAATGATGGATGACATCTACAACAGCCGAATTCTCGAATTTGCCGGCAATATTTCGCGCATCGGAACGATTGCCGACGCCGACGCGGACGCGACCGCGCACTCGAAGCTCTGTGGTTCGAAAGTGCATATCTGGCTGAAGATGGACGGCGACGTGGTCACCGATTTTGCCCATGACGTGAAGGCCTGCGCGCTTGGCCAAGCCTCGTCCTCGATCATGGCGCGCCATGTCGTCGGCGCCGGCGCGGAAGAAATCCGACAGGCGCGCGCGGACATGCTGGCCATGTTGAAGGCGGACGGCGAGGGCCCATCCGGGCGCTTCGAGGATATGCGCTTCCTGCGTCCGGTGAAGGATTACAAGGCGCGTCACGCGTCGACGATGCTGACCTTTGATGCCGTCGTCGATGCCATCGAGCAGATCGAGGCCAAGCGACTGCTCGCGGCCGTCTGACATGTGCGGCGAACCGAATTGTCGGCATACGCCGGACAACGGTGCGAAGCCTGCAGTGCGTGGCCGAAACTGGGATGGTCCGTTTCGCAAGACGCCGGGGCGGCTGATCGGGATGGCGCTGATCCGTATCTATCAGCTCACGCTTTCGAGCTTCATCGGCAATTCGTGCCGGCACCTGCCGACCTGTTCGGAATACGGCTATGAGGCAATCGCCCGCCATGGCATCTGGGCCGGAGGGTGGATGACGCTGTTTCGCGTGGCGCGCTGCGGTCCGGGCGGAACGCACGGCTTCGATCCGGTTCCGGAACGGCTTGAACCTCGCCTGACCTGGTACACGCCGTGGCGCTACTGGCGGCCGCGGCCGAAGGCTGGATGACCACCATGACCATGCCGATGGAATACCGTCAGGCCTCCGCGGATTTCGAGCGTTTCATCGTCGACGCGCGCGACCTTGCCGGGCTGCAGACGACGAACCAGGCCTACACGATGGTGCAGGCCGTGCTGCAGACGTTTCGGCGGCGGCTGGAGCTGGAGGATGCCATCCTGTTCGCGGATGTCTTGCCGCCGGTGCTGCGCGCGATTTTCGTGGCCGAATGGGACCTCGAAGAACCGAGGGTCCCGTTTTCGGGCCGCATCGCCATGACCCGCGAGGTGCAGTCGCTGCGGCCGGATCACAATATTTCCCCCGACAGCGCCATTGCCGACGTGGCTGGCGCCTTGCGTCGCAACCTCGATGAGGTGAAGCTCGACCGGGTTCTTGCCCGGCTTCCGGCAGGCGCTGCCGATTTCTGGCGAGCCTGAAGGGAGGGTGGATGAACAGCTACGTTGCCTTGCTTTACAGCATTGTTCTTGGTGCCGGGCGACGTGTCGTGATGGCCGATCTCAGAGAGATGGCCGAAGGCCTCGGCTATCGCTCGCCGCGAACCCTGGTTGCGACCGGCAATCTCGTGTTCGAGACCGGACAAACGTCCATCGGCGACTTAGAATCGCCGCTTGAGAAGGCCTTCTCCGAGACATTCGGTCGGCATGTCGACATCATTGTCCGTTCCGGTGCCGGTTGGCTGAAGCTCGCGGCATCCAATCCATTTCACGACGAAGGCGAAGAGGATGCCAGGCGCGTGCATGTCCGCGTGATGCGCGACCCGCTCACCGAACCCGCGCTCGAAGGACTTCAGCGTTACTGCGTCGCTGGGGAACGTCTGGCAATCGTTGACGGCGATCTCTGGGTGCATTTTCCCGGCAAGGCAAGCGAATCGAAACTGCTGGGTGCAATGACGACCAAGCGTTTGGGCATCGGGACGTTTCGCAACTGGAACACCGTGAAGGGGCTCGCCGAGATGCTGCGCGGCTAGGCTCTGTCGCAGCCTTCGCCTTTACTCACTTTCGAAAACCCTTTATCAGGCTACGGCGTGTTTTCCTGGGTCGTCTCGGCCTAGGGCAAAACATGCGGCAATCCAAAGCACTACAGCGACCTTTGCGCGTCTGACGGATGCGACGCTGTATCGTCAATTCACCGGTCGTTTCCGGTCAACCATACCACCCGCATTCGTTGGCGGGACTGGATAGGAGATCATCATGTCGAATCCTGTTTCCCTTACATTTCCAGATGGCTCGGTGCGCGAATATCCTTTCGGCACGACCGGCCGTGACGTGGCAGAATCGATTTCGAAGTCGCTCGCCAAGAAGGCGGTCGCGATTGCGCTCGACGACGAGCTGCGCGACCTGTCCGATCCGGTGACCAATGGCCGGCTCGAGATCGTCGTGCGCGACGACAAGCGTTCGCTTGAGCTTATCCGTCACGATGCCGCACACGTGATGGCCGAGGCCGTGCAGGAACTGTGGCCGGGAACGCAGGTGACTATCGGTCCGGTCATCGACAATGGCTTCTACTACGACTTCGCCCGCAACGAGCCCTTCACGCCGGATGATCTGCCGCTCATCGAAAAGCGGATGAAGGAGATCATCGCCCGCAACAAGCCTTTCACCAAGGAAGTCTGGTCGCGCGAAAAGGCGCGTCAGATCTTTGCCGACAAGGGCGAGGCCTACAAGGTCGAGCTCGTCGATGCGATCCCCGAGGGACAGGATCTCAAGATCTATTACCAGGGCGATTGGTTCGACCTTTGCCGCGGTCCGCACATGGCCTCGACCGGCCAGATCGGCACCGCCTTCAAGCTGATGAAGGTGGCCGGCGCCTATTGGCGCGGTGACAGCAACAACGCGATGCTGACCCGCATCTACGGCACGGCCTGGCACACACAGGAAGAGCTGGACCAGTATCTCCACGTGCTCGCCGAGGCCGAGAAGCGCGATCACCGCCGCCTTGGCCGCGAAATGGACCTGTTCCATTTCCAGGAAGAGGGTCCGGGCGTCGTCTTCTGGCACGGCAAGGGCTGGCGCATGTTCCAGACGCTGACGGCCTATATGCGCCGTCGGCTTGCGAACACCTACCAGGAAGTCAATGCGCCGCAGGTGCTCGACAAGTCGCTGTGGGAAACCTCGGGTCACTGGGGTTGGTACCGCGACAACATGTTCAAGGTGACGGTTGCCGGCGATGAAACCGACGACGACCGCGTCTTCGCGCTGAAGCCGATGAACTGCCCGGGCCATATCCAGATCTTCAAGCATGGCCTGAAGTCCTACCGCGAGCTTCCGGTTCGCCTAGCCGAATTCGGCAACGTTCACCGCTACGAGCCCTCCGGTGCTCTGCACGGCCTGATGCGCGTGCGCGGCTTTACCCAGGACGATGCCCACGTCTTCTGCACCGACGAGCAGATGGCGGCTGAATGCCTGCGCATCAACGACCTCATCCTCTCGGTCTACGAGGACTTCGGCTTCAAGGAAGTGGTGGTCAAACTCTCCACCCGTCCGGACAAGCGCGTCGGCTCCGACGAGCTGTGGGATCGCGCCGAAAGCGTGATGATGGACGTGCTGAAGACGATCGAGGCGCAGTCGGAAGGCCGCATCAAGACCGGGATCCTGCCGGGCGAGGGCGCTTTCTACGGTCCGAAGTTCGAATACACGCTGAAGGATGCCATCGGCCGCGAATGGCAGTGCGGCACGACCCAGGTCGACTTCAACCTGCCGGAGCGTTTCGGTGCCTTCTATATCGACAAGGAATCGGAAAAGCGCCAGCCGGTGATGATCCACCGCGCCATCTGCGGCTCGATGGAACGGTTCCTTGGTATCCTCATCGAGAACTTTGCCGGCCACATGCCGCTTTGGGTTTCGCCGCTGCAGGTGGTGGTCGCGACGATCACGTCTGAAGCCGACGACTATGGTCGCGAGGTTGCCGAGCTCCTGCGTGACGCCGGCCTCACCGTCGAGACCGACTTCCGCAACGAGAAGATCAACTACAAGGTCCGCGAACATTCGGTGACCAAGGTTCCGGTCATCATCGTTTGCGGCAAGCGCGAAGCCGAGGAGCGTTCGGTCAACATCCGCCGTCTTGGCTCCCAGGCCCAGACCGCAATGTCGCTCGATGAGGCAATCGCGTCGCTCGCCTTGGAGGCGATGGCCCCGGACCTCAAGCGCAAGTTGGAAAAGAAAGCCCGGGGTTGATACCCCGGGCACTTGCTTTGTCAGCAAACTGTCATATTAGCGGAATATCCGGATAAGATTATATCCATCGGAGATTTCCGTGCAGTTCAAAGAGCTGTCCTACGCCAATGAAAACGACCGGCGCCTGAAGCGCTGGTTCATTCGCTCCATAGAAGGCCTGTCGGGCCGCAACCGCTACGCAAAGCTTTACACGCGCTGGCGGTCCGACATTGTCGGCAAGAGCGATCGGGTCTTCGGTGAAATGCTGCAACTGATCGACGTGAAGCTGCGAACCCAGGTTGAGTGGCCGCCGCGGCACTTGCCCGACACGCCGATCGTCATCATCGCCAATCATCCCTTCGGCATTGGCGATGGCATCGCGGTGCTGGCGCTCGCCGAACAGCTCGGCCGACCTTTTCGCGTCCTCATCAACAACGAACTACTGAAGGTGCCTGAGATGGCGCCCTATTCCTTGCCGGTGTCGTTCGAGGAGACGAAGGAGGCGCTCGCGGTCAACATGGCGACACGCCATGAGGCGCTGCGCCTGTTGAAGGAAGGCGTGACGATCGTGATCTTTCCCGCCGGCGGTGTCGCGACCGCGCCGAAGGGTTTCGGCCGCGCCGAGGACCTGCCCTGGAAGATCTTTCCGGCGAAGCTGATCCAGGCCGCACGGGCGAGCGTCATCCCGATCTACTTCGAGGGACAGAACGGTCCCTTTTTCCACCTGGCGAGCAAGATTTCACAGACGCTGAGATTGTCGCTGCTGATCCGCGAGTTTCGCCGCCTGTCGGGCACGACGATCGCCGCGCGCATCGGCCGTGTGCTGACGCCGGAGGACCTCGGTGCCTGTGGCGACCGCAAGGATTTGCTGGCCCGCATCTATGAAGCGGTCTTCTCCATGGCGCCGCCGCGCCGGCGGTTCATGAGACGGGTAGGCTGACGTAGCGTCAGCTGGTTGATGTTGGAAGAAGATCCTAGTCGGCCGCGTCGGAGATTGCGCCCGGGTTGGTACTCGCGTCGTTGCCGCCGCTACTGAGCAACACTTCCACATCCGTGTTGACGCCGGCCTTCACGGCGAAGTCGCGTTCGTAGATCTTGTCCTTGTAGCGTGCGACGGCGGAGTAGCTGCCTTCGAGCAGAACCAGCGTCGGGAAGGCGCCGTTTTCTTCGTCCACCGTGTCGCCCGCGGACGTCAGGATCGTCCATGCGGTGTTGGCAATCGCTTCGCCGCCGGGCTCAGAGACCAACTTGAGCGTCAGCTTGGCGGCGCGATGCTGGATGGTCGCTTCCGTCAGCTTGCCGGCTTCGACCTGGATGTCGGCGGCCGTCGAGGCGTTGGTGGCACCGTAACTCGAGGTCACATGATAGGTTCCGGCGCCGAGCCGGATCACCGTGTTCGGCTTCACATCCGACATGATGAGCGCCCGTTCGCCGTCGCTCTTGGTATCGGCGGAATAGACGGAGAAGCTGAGTTCGGCCGGTGGTATGCGCACATCGCTGCCGGAAACGGCGTTCAGCTTGATGCCGCCCGCATCCAGGACCAGAACCTGCTTTTCGAGCGTGCCTTCCTGGGGCACGCGGATCTTGCGCGTCGCGGAGGCACGTCCGAAGGAAACGTTGACGAAATAATCGCCCGGCACGACGTTGAACGCCGTCGATCCACCTTCCGAGGTTGCAAGAAGCGGCAGCTTGCCGTCGCTTCCGGGGATCGGGCTGAACACGCGCCAGGTCAGGCCGGCCTCGACCGGGGCGCCTTTCTCAGTGAGCAGCGCCTCGAGCTTGACATCCTTCAAGGTACCGTCGGCGATCGGATCCGTCGTCATCGGGCTGAAGCCCGTGAGCTTCGGCATCTTGCGCGGGCCGGCGATCGAAGGAAAACTCTCGAAGGCCTGGGTCGCATCCTCGGCAAGCACGCTTCCTGCAGCAGCGCCGGCGACAAGGATCGCGAGCCCGGTTCTGAGGAAAATACGAGAGCATGCACGCATGAGAGCAGTTGACTTCCTGACTGAGTGACTCCACTTGGGACGCCGATATGGCATTTTCGTGGCTGCCGATGCTGCGGCAAATTAGTGGAATTCATCCGACATGAAAACCGAAATTAAGCTTGTTGATTATCTCGCGTCCCGTCGCTCGATCCCCGCATTCCAGATGGGCGAACCCGGCCCCAGCAAGGCCGAGGTCGAGGAGATGTTGAAGCTCGCCTCCCGCGTCCCGGACCACGGCAAGCTCGCACCCTGGCGCTTTATCGTCTACCGCGGTGAGGAGCGGGCGCGCATCAGCGCCGAGCTGAAGGCGATGGCGCTCGCAGTGAAGCCCGATCTCTCGGAAGAAATGATCAAGGTCGAGGAAACGCGGCTGACGCGGGCGCCGGTCGTGGTCGCCGTGGTCAGCACGGCTGCGCCGCACTTCAAGATTCCGGAATGGGAGCAACAGATGTCTGCCGGTGCCGTGTGCCTCAACCTGCTGATGGCCGCAAACGCACTTGGCTACGCCTCCAACTGGCTGACCGAATGGTTTGCCTTCGACGAGCGCGCCTATCCCTTGCTGGGCGTCAAGCCGGGTGAGAAGCCAGCCGGCTTCATTCATATCGGCACTGCGATGGTGCCGCCGACGGAGCGGCCGAGGCCCGAGCTTGAAGAGATCGTCACCTGGGTTGGCGAGGGCGCCTGATGTTCTACGATACGGCCTCGAATCGTCACGGCTTGCCGCATGACCCCTTCAAGGCCATCGTCTCGCCGCGGCCGATCGGTTGGATCGGCACGCGTGGGCGCGACGGTTCGCATAACCTCGCGCCCTATTCTTTCTTCAATGCCATCAGTGATCGGCCGAAGCTCGTGATGTTCTCATCGAGCGGCTACAAGGATTCGGTCCGCAACATCGAAGCAACCGGTGAGTTCACGGCGAGCTTCGCCAGCCGCAGTCTTGCCGAGGCTGTGAACAAGACGTCAATTCCCGCGCCGCACGGTGAGAGTGAATTCGAGATCGCCGGGCTCACGCCAGTCGACGGCACTCTGGTGAAGGCGCCGTTCGTCGGTGAGGCCTTTGCTGCGCTCGAGTGCCGGATGACGGAGATGTTTCAACCGAAGGGCCTGGATGGCGAAGTGTCCGACAACTATGTCGTCATCGGCCAGGTCGTCGGCATTCATATCCGCAAGGAAGCAATCCGCGATGGCCGCTTCGACATGGCGACGGTCAGGCCGCTCGCCCGTCTCGGCTACATGGACTATTGCGACGGCGGCGACGTCTTCCAGATGACACGCCCGACCCTCTGAGATCAGCGACTTTGCGCGCCTGATAGGTCACGTGTTGCTTACGATCGTTGCCTGTTCGATCGAGTTGCAAACGACCGAGGCAAAGCCGTTGTCCCGGCTCAGTGAATGCGCCCACCGTGTCGCGGCTTCGTCGGGGGTGGCAGCAGGTAGCACCTCATAGGCGGGCACACCAGCTTCGCACGCCCTCAGGACCACATATGCTCGTCCGGCAAGGATCGGCGCTGCGACGCGTTGATGGGGAGCGCTGGTCGGCTCCAGACAGCCAAGGGACTTGGCCAACGCTGCACCGTTGAAGATCAGCGCTTCCAGGCGGGACGACGAACCTGTCAGCGGATTGGGCGATAACAGGCCTCCCGGCGAGCCGCCGTATTCCGCATAGATCCGAATACGGTTGGGCGCGGTACCGTTGGCGGCTTCCGCAACCCGCAACATCACGTCGAGCCGTTGTATGTCGGCGCGCCCGCGGCATCCGGAAAGCACGATACCGTCGACACCGCTGTCGAGCAGCCGGTTCAATGCCTCTTCGTCCAGCCGCTCCAGCGGTTCGACGCGCGCAAGAAGGGCGAAGCTGCGGCCTGCCAAACGCGCCATGCTGCGCACTATTTCTGTGTCGCAACCGATATCCATGATGACACCGGCGAGCGCATTGAGCACAGCGACTTCCATCGCCGGAGCCGTACCCTTAACGATCAGCAACGGCTTCATGGTTTGGGAGCGGTTAACAGACATGGTGAACCAATCTTAAACCTTTGCCGGCTAGGGTTTGAACATCGGTGGCATTGGCGTGGTCTAGTGGGGCGTAGGTGATCATACAAGCATTTCTTCGCTGGGTGGAAACGGCGAGAACGGGTGAACGCACCCGCGCCGCCAGTGCGCTCGGTCGCGCCTATGTCGACGCGCAGATGAATGGCCTCGATCGCCGCGCCGCTGAGATGGCGATGACCTTCCTGCTCGACGATCCGTCGCCGAAGGTTCGGCGTGCACTCGCTGATGCGCTTTGTGGCTGCTCGTCCGTTCCGCGCGGCATCATTCTCGGCCTTGCCGAAGACCAGCCGGAAATTGCCTATGTCGTCATATCCCGCTCGCCTGTCCTGACCGATGAGGATCTGGTCGACCTTGCTGCCAGGGGAACGCTCGAAACGCGCGCTCTGATCGCGGCGCGCAGTTTCGTCTCCCGTGCCGTATCGGCCGCAATCGCTGAAATCGGCGGTGAGGAAGAAATTCTGATCCTCCTGGAAAACGCCGGCGCCAACCTGTCGCGCCGATCGTTGAAACGCATTGCCGAGCGTCTTGGCCGCTTCGCGGCCGTGCGCGACCTGTTGCTTGCCCGGCCGGACCTGCCAAGCGATGCCCGCCACGCGCTGGTGGAAGAGGTGGGAGCGGCGCTGGCAGCCTTCGGCCTGGTGCAGATGGCGATCGGCGAAGCCCGGGTCCAGCGGATCATGCGGGAAGCTTGCGATATTGCTGCCGTCGGCATGGCCGGGACGCTGGCTGTGGACGAGTTGCCTGGCCTCGTGGTGCATCTGCGTGAGACCGGCCGCCTGACCCCAGCCTTCCTGCTGCACGCGCTGGTGACCGGCCGTGCGGAGTTTTTCTCGGCCGCGATCGTCGATCTCTCCGGCGTTTGCGAGAAGCGCGTGCGCTCCATCCTGTCCGGCGGCCGCGTTCATTCGATCCGTGCTCTGTTCGAGAGCGCCGGCCTCGGCCACGATGTCAGCGAAACCTTTGCTGCGGCTGTGCTTTTCTGGCGCCAGGACACTTCAGCTGGAAACGACAGCACGGCTTCCGTCTCCACGGCGCTGCTCGCGCGGCTGCGGAATGAGAGCCCGTCCTCGGTCAATACTGCGATGATCGATCTGCTCGAACGCCTGGCATTTGCCGAGGAACGGCAGTCGGCTCGCAATTATGCGGAACTTGCGGCGCGGCAGGCCGCCTGACTTCTATTGCGGCGGATTGTATCCGCGACGTAATACTGCTGGCGGCCCGATGATTGCGGGTTCGCGGTCAATGAGGAACTGACGCATGAACGCGAGGGCCGACGCAACCGTTGCTGTTACCGGCATAGGCGGCTTTGTCGGGCGTCACGTCGCGCTCCTCTTGTTGCGGCGGGGCTATGACGTACGCGGCACCGTTCGGGACCTAGCGCGCGCAGAGGAGATCGAACGATCAATCCGCGCCGCCGGCGGCACGGAGGCGGCCAAACTGAGTTTTGCTGAAGCGGACCTGCTGGGCAAAAAGGCTGGGCCGATGCCTTCGCTGGCGTTTCCTATGTCATGCACACGGCATCGCCGTTTCCGGCGCGTCTGCCTGCCGACGAACCAAAGAAGAGGCGGTCATGGCCAGCGCCGAAAGCCTGATCGGCACTGGTCTGGTGTGAGCGTGCCCGCTAGTTGGTGAAGCGGCGAGCGACCCAGGAATAGCCATCTTCGATGTAGTGCACCGGCTTTGTAACGATGGTCTTGAGTTTCTCCCGGTCCGGCATGGCACCCGACAGGAAAGCCAGCGTCCGTTTCGGCAGGTTTTGTTCCGGCTCCGGTTCCGTCACCTGCGAGGGCGGCATCTGGCTCTGTTGCGAGCCGGCCGGTGGTGGGGTGAGGTCGGCAAGGGCTGGGCCGGAGGTTTCGCAAACCGCGACGACGACCGGATAGTTGGCGTTCGAGAACTTCGGCAGTTGCGCCTGCGAGTCCGTGTCGCATTGGGCGATCGACGGCCATGTGCCGTTGACCGTCGAGATGTATTGGCATTGGCTGACATCGTGGTCGCAGCCGAGAATGGTCATGACAATCAGCGCCGCTTGCATGGAGTTCCTGTCGGTCCCTGGAGGTTGTGATGCGATCAACCTATGCCTGTGCGATTCTCCCCGAAATAGGGCGGCGTTGCCGGTGACAGGGAACAAATTGTTTCAGCCCGTTAGCCGGATTGATAGGGTGGCACCGGGCGCGCCTGCGTCATTTGCCGTATTGGCTGGCGGTACGGGTGGCACTAACGTCCGGCCGCAAACAGTTAAAATCGACAAGGACGAAACAATTGCCTGCCGTAACCATAGCCCTGGAGTCGCCACGCCAAGCGCAGGTCGTGCGTCTGCTGAAACTCTCCGACGCCTATGCCGCTTCGCTCTATCCCGCCGAAAGCAACCACATGGTCGACCTTTCGAGCCTGGAGCAGCCGGGGGTTTCCTTCTTTGTGGCGCGGCGTGACGACAACATCGTCGGTTGCTGCGCCCTGGTAGAGGCCGGCGACGGTACGGCTGAGATCAAGCGTATGTTCGTCGATCCGGAGGCGAGGGGGCTGAGGCTCGGCAAGCTGCTGTTGCAGGCACTGGAAGCGCGCGCAGGTGAACTCGGCTACACGGCAATTCGCCTCGAAACCGGCATCTATCAGCCCGAGGCGATCGGACTTTACAAGGCGGCCGGCTATATCGAGCGTCCGCCCTTTGGTGACTATCAGCCGGATCCGCTCAGCCTGTTCATGGAAAAGCCTGTTCGCCAGGCGGCATGATCTCGCCACGCCGAGTGGTGCCGTGAGCTGAAAATCAAAACGGCGGCGCGAGGGCCGCCGTTCTCAAACTTGATTTCTCAGGGAGTGCGGCGCGCAAAAACGCCATGCGCCTTCGCATCCATCGCCCAATCAGATGTCCAGGTTTTCGGCGAACACGGCGCGCTCCTGGATGAAGCGGAAGCGGGCGTCAGCCTTCGTCCCCATCAGATTGTCCACCGCCTCGCGCGTGCCTTCGAAATCGATCTCGTCGATCTCGACCTTGAGCAACGTGCGAAACTTCGGGTCCATCGTCGTTTCCTTGAGCTGCGCCGGCAGCATCTCGCCGAGACCTTTGAACCTGCCGATCTCGACCTTGCCACGACCGGCGAATTCAGTCCGCATCAGTTCTTCGCGGTGCGCATCGTCGCGGGCGTAGAGCGTCTTCGAGCCTTGGCTGATGCGATAGAGCGGCGGTACGGCGAGATAGAGGTGACCGCCGCGAATGAGCTCTGGCATCTCCTGATAGAAGAAGGTGATGAGCAGCGAGGCGATATGCGCGCCGTCGACGTCGGCGTCGGTCATGACGACGATGCGTTCGTAGCGCAAATCCTCTTCGCGGTACTTGCTACGCGTGCCGCAGCCGAGTGCCTGAATGAGGTCGGTGATCTGCTGGTTGGCGCTGAGCTTTTCGCGGCCTGCGCTCGCGACGTTGAGGATCTTGCCGCGAAGCGGCAGGATCGCCTGGTTGGCGCGGTTGCGCGCCTGCTTTGCCGATCCGCCAGCCGAGTCCCCTTCGACGATGAAGAGTTCAGCGCCTTCGGCCGTGTTCTGCGAGCAGTCCGCAAGCTTGCCCGGCAAGCGCAGCTTGCGCACTGCCGTCTTGCGGTTGACTTCCTTTTCCTTGCGCCGGCGGACGCGCTCTTCGGCGCGCTCGACCACCCAGTCGAGCAGCTTGGCGGCTTCTCCGGGATTGTCGGCAAGGTAGTGATCGAAGGGGTCGCGGAGCGCGTTTTCGACGATGCGCTGTGCCTCGACCGTCGCGAGCTTGTCCTTCGTCTGGCCAACGAATTCCGGTTCGCGGATGAAGACCGACAGCATGCCCGCCGCCGAGATCATCACGTCGTCGGTGGTGACGATCGACGCGCGCTTGTTCTGCGTTAGCTCGGCGTAATTTTTCAGGCCCTTGGTCAGCGCGATGCGGAAGCCCGCTTCGTGCGTGCCGCCCTCGGGCGTCGGGATGGTGTTGCAGTAGGAATGGACCTGCTGGTCGCCACCATACCAGGTGACGGCCCATTCGAGCGAGCCGTGGCCGTTGGCCTTCTCCGACTTGCCGGCGAAGATCTCGCGGGTGACGGTGAATTCCTTGCCGAGTGTGGCGGCAAGATAATCCTTCAGGCCGCCCGGGAAGTGGAAGACGGCCTTGTCCGGGATCTCCGAGCCTTCCTGCAGCAGCGACGGATCGCAGGACCAGCGGATTTCGACGCCGCCGAAGAGATAGGCCTTCGAGCGCGCCATGCGGAAAAGCCGTCCGGGCTCGAAATGCGCGTGCGGACCGAAAATATCCGGGTCCGGATGGAAACGAACGCGCGTGCCACGGCGATTGTGAACGTCGCCGAGTTCCTCGAGCCCGCCCTGCGGAATGCCGCGGGAGAAGCGCTGCCGGTAGAGCTTGCGGTTGCGGGCGACCTCGACCTCGAGCGCGTCGGAAAGCGCATTGACGACGGAAACGCCCACACCGTGAAGACCGCCCGACGTCTCGTAGGCCTTGCCGTCGAACTTGCCGCCGGCATGGAGCACGGTCATGACGACTTCAAGGCTCGACTTGCCGGGGAATTTCGGATGGTTCTCGACCGGGATACCACGGCCGTTGTCCGTGACCGTCAGGAAACCGTCGGCGTCGAGATGGACTTCGATGAAATTCGCATGACCGGCGACCGCTTCGTCCATCGAGTTGTCGATGACTTCGGCGAAGAGGTGGTGCAGCGCCTTCTCGTCGGTGCCGCCGATATACATGCCCGGACGACGACGGACTGGCTCCAGGCCTTCGAGCACCTCGATCGCCGAAGCATCGTAGTCGCTGCCATCGCTGCCGCGCGGGGCAGGGCGCGGTTCGTCACTGCCTGAAGCGGGCGCAGTCGGCGGCTTGCGCGGCGGAGCTCCAGCTTCAGCAGGCTTCGGCTGCAGGGGCGCGGAGGAGAAGAGGTCGCTGTTGTCGTCCATGGGGCCGTTCGGATCGTTCCTGTCACTTGGGGAGAGGCCATAGCAAGACCTCGACTTTGCCGCCATCCCCCGGCGGTCGAATCACCTGAATTCTGCCAGACTCCCGCCGAAAGAGCGAACAAAAGGAGAATGCTGGGCATCGCTTGCAGGTGAAATGCCGCCTTTGCGGCCCTGTTACGGAGCAAGTGTTGCTTTGGCGTCCGTGCGATGGCAAGGCTTCCGGCCAAAGAGGGAGCCCGTCATTGGCCGTGTCCACAACTGTTTTTCCGTTTCGCCGGCTTTTTCTGGCTGCGGCCTTCGCCGCAGGCGCTTCCGCGGCTCAAGCGCAGACGTTGAAACCCTTCAAGGATGAGCTTTTCTCCTATGCCAAGGTGCTGCAACAAAATGATGGCGGCGACGACCTGACGGTGGAATATCAGGAACTGCGCGACATCAACGAACGGGACGAAATTCCGGAACGCCGGGTGAAGCGCGCCTATGTTTCGCTGGGCGTGAAAAGCGAGCAGGTCAACGAGACGCTCGACATTGGCGGTCGCTCGCTTGACGTGACCCGCGTCGGTCCGGACCGCGGCGCTGCCTTTACGGTGATCTTCATCCACGGCCGCGGCGGTGATCGCCGGCTCGGCACCAACGATTTTTCCTTCGGCGGCAACTTCAACCGGCTGAAAAACCTCGCCGTCGCCAATGGCGGAGTCTACTACGCGCCGAGCGTCCGCTCCTTCGACACGGCAGGTGCTGCTGATATTGCCGGCCTGGTCAAACAGGTTTCCGAGCGTTCCGGCGGTCGCCCCGTGGTGCTGGCCTGCGCCTCGATGGGAAGCTTCATCTGCTGGGGCGTTTCGCGCGATGCCTCCGCGGTCGCGGCTCTCGGCGGCATGATGGTCATGGGGGGCGTAAGTGACCCCGATTTCACCAAGAGCGCCGCCTACAAGGCGAAGCTGCCCATGTTCTTCAGCCATGGCAGCCGCGACAGCGTTTATCCGGCCGAGAGCCAGAAAGCGCTCTATCGCACGCTGAAGGGCCAAGGCTACCCGACACGCTTCGTCCTCTTCGAAACCGGCTCGCACGGCACCCCGGTGCGCATGACCGACTGGCGGGATGCGTTGAACTGGATCGGTCGCCGCTGACCTTTGTCCGCGCCGCTGACTTTTGTTAACCAGCCCGACAGTTTCCGGGCGAGATTGTGGCCCGTGTTTCCACTCTGGAAAGTTGAAGACGTCATCATGCCCGGCAATTATTGCTGGGATGGAAATCATGGACGCGCGCACCGAGACACGGCACATTCCGCTGTGTGTGGATCTGGACGGTACTTTGTTGGCCGCCGATACGCTGTGGGAAGGTGCGGCGATCATTCTCTTGCGCAATCCCCTGATGCTCTTTCCCATGCTGTTCTGGTTGGCGAAGGGCAAGGCGCGGCTGAAGCATGAGGTAGCCTTGCGTTCCGGCCGCAAGGCTCAGGACTGGCCCTACCGGCAGGCCGTCATCGATCGGCTCGCCGAGGAGAGAAAGGCGGGCCGCGAACTGGTGCTCGTCACCGGTGCTGCGCCGTCGGTCGCCAGAGACGTTGCCGATCATGTCGGACTTTTTTCCTCGGTCATGCATTCGACCGATGCGCTCAATCTGACGAGCAGCCGCAAGCGCCAGGCGTTGGTCGATCGTTTCGGCGACGGTGCCTTCGACTATATGGGCAACAGCCGTGACGATATCGCCGTTTTCGAGGTAGCGCGGCGTGCGATCGTGGTCGCCCCGGATGCTGCGGCGGAGAAGTGGCGCCGCAATCATGACGCGGAACGGCTGGAGACCGGCAAGGTGAGCGCGCTTGCGCCGTTGAAGTCCATCCGCGTGCATCAATGGGCGAAAAACGTACTCATCGGCGTGCCGATGATCCTCAATCATGAGGTGCTGCATTTCGACGCGATCATGAGCGTCATCGTCGCCTTCTTCGCCTTCAGCTTCCTCGCCTCGGCGGTCTATGTCATCAACGATCTTTCGGACCTCGCCAATGATCGCCGCCATGCAAAGAAGCGTCACAGGCCGCTCGCCAGCGGCCAGATGTCGGTGCCGACAGCGCTCATTCTTGCCGGCTGCCTCGTCCTGGCATCGCTGTCGCTGACGCTGTTGCTGCCATGGAAATTTGCCGGTGTGCTGGCGTTCTATGCCTGCGCGACGACTGCCTATACCTTCGTGCTGAAGCGCAAGCTGTTGGTCGACGTCTTCACGCTCGCCGGCCTCTACACCACGCGCATTGTTGCCGGTGCCGCGGCCACGGGCACGGAACTCTCCTTCTGGCTGGTCTCCTTCGCCATCTTCTTCTTCCTCAGCCTGGCGCTGGTGAAGCGCTTTGTCGAGTTGCACGAATTCGACGACAAGGATGGCGGCAACGTTCCGGGGCGCGGCTATCTCGCTGTCGATTTCGAGATGGTGGGGCAGGCTGGCGTTGCTTCCGCTTTCACCTCGGCTCTGGTCCTTGCGCTCTACGTGCACAGCAAGGAACTCCAGGAAATGTACACCACGCCGTGGGCGCTGTGGCCGCTTTGCCCGCTGGTGCTCTATATGTTGTTGCGCATCTGGATGCTCGCGCGTCGCGGCATGCTGCATGAGGACCCTGTTGTCTTCATCATGCGTGACTGGCGCAGCCAATTGACCATGCTGGTCGGCGCGCTGTTGATACTGTTTGGAGCCATCGGGCCGCAATGAGTTTGCAAGACCATGAAAGCTGGGGCCGCCTCGACAATCGCGCGCGGCCGGCCATTTCGCCTGACGACTATGAGGATCGCCTCGGCAGCCTGGAGGCGGAAGGCTACTTGCCCTTCGGCAATGGCCGCAGCTACGGCGACAGTTGCCACAATGACCGAGGCACGCTGATCGAAAGCCGCCGGCATGGCCGGATCATCGCCTTCGATCCCGGCACCGGCATGATGACCTGCGAGGCCGGCGTGACGTTGCGCGAGGTGCTCGAACGCGCGATCGAACATCGCTTCTTCCTGCCGGTCACCCCCGGCACGGCTTTCGTGACCGTCGGCGGCGCACTTGCCAACGACGTGCACGGCAAGAACCACCATGCGCGCGGCACCTTCGGCAATCACGTGACAGGTTTCACGCTTCTGCGCTCGAACGGGGATCGATTGACCTGTTCGCCCGGAGAGAACGCTGAACTCTACGCTGCGACCATCGGCGGCATGGGCCTGACGGGGTTGATCCTGACCGTGGATCTGCGGCTGATGAAGGTGCCGTCGCCGCACGTGCAACAGCATGCGATCCGCTTCGATAATCTCGACCAATACTTCGCCCTCGTCGATCGGGTCGACGAGGAGCACGAATATTCCGTTGCCTGGATCGACCAACTCGCTATAGGAGCCCGCGCGGGCAGGGGCGTACTGCTGGCCGGCGACCATGCCGACGGCTCCTGTGAACTGCCCGATATCCCGAAGGGATTGAAGCTTTCGGTGCCCTTCGCGCCGCCCTTCAATCTTCTGAACCGGACAACGCTCAAGGCCTTCAACGAATATTACTTCCGCAAGGAAAAGCCTGGCGAAACCGTGACGACGGTTCCCTGGACCTCCTATTTCTATCCGCTGGATGCCATCGGCGCCTGGAACAGGCTTTACGGCCCACGCGGTCTCTATCAGCACCAGAGCGTCTACCCGGCAGAGCGGGCACCGGCGATCACCGCGCAACTCATGGAAACGGCCCGCAGGGCCGGCCATGCGTCGTTCCTGACGGTTCTCAAGCGTTTTGGCGATATCGGCTCGCGCGGCGTTCTGTCCTTCCCGCGACCCGGTTTTACTTTGACATTGGACTTCGCCAATCAAGGTGAACGGACAGTAAAGCTGCTGGATGCGCTCGATCGCATCGTGGTGGAGGCAGGCGGTGCGGTCAATCCGTACAAGGATGCTCGCATGAGCCCGCAAGTCTTTGAAATGTCTTTCCCTTCCTGGAGGAGGCTCGAGGCGTTGCGCGATCCAGCGCTCGTTTCCAACTTCTGGAAGCGCACGGCTCTGGCTTTGCCAGAATGAGAATGCAGATAATTTTATTCAAATAAACTTTCAAACTTCACGGAAAATCCGTCTCTTGCCCGTAAGTACATTTTCGGGACTGGGAGTAAAACAATGAAATATATTCCATTCATTCTCTTTACGGTGCTTACCAACGCTGCCGCTCAGCTCATGCTGAAACAGGGCATGCTGACGCTCGGGCCGATTTCTATGACCGCTGAAACGGCGATCGTCCGGCTGTTCCAGATCGTCTTCAACCCCTGGGTCTTTGCCGGCCTCGCGACCTTCGTCATTTCGATGGCGTCGCATCTCTATGTGCTGTCGAAGGTCGAGCTTTCCTTTGCTTATCCGTTCCTGAGCCTCGCCTACGTCGCAGTCGCGGTCTTCGCCTATTTCGTTTTCCGCGAGGACCTCAATGCCTGGCGCATCGCCGGCATCGCGCTGATCTGCGCAGGAACCCTTCTTATCGCCCAGTCGGGCATCTCATCCCACGCCGATGACAAGCCGGCGGATGCAGCCGGGGTGAGCACTGCAGAATTCGGGAGCAAGTCATGAAACACATCATCTTTGGTGGCGACGGCTTTGTTGGCCGTCACCTGGCGGAACGTCTCGTCAAGGACGGCGAGGACGTGGTGATCGCCGATATCGTCAAGTCCGACCTGCCGCATTACGGCCGCGCCCGCTTCGTCCATTGCGACGTCACTGACCTGAAGGCTGTACAGAAGGTCGGCATCGGTCCCGATGACATGGTCTACAATATGGCGGCCAAGATGCTGTCGCCGCTGCAGATCCGCTCGAAGCGCTGGGAATTCTTCTGGCCCGTCAACTATTACGGCGCCGAAAACATCATGAAGGCCATGGACGCCGCCGGCGCATCGCGCCTGGTGCAGTTCACCACCGACATGATCTACGGCCACACGGTGCAATCGCCGCAGACCGAAACCCATCCGGCAAAGCCGCTCGGCGAATACGGCAAGTCGAAATGGGCGACCGAGCAGCTTGCGGTGCAATGGCGCAAGCAGGGCATGAACATTTCGATCTTCCGCCCGCGCCTGATCATCGGGCCCGGTCGTCTCGGCATTCTCGAGAAGCTGTTCAAGCTGATCGACATGAACCTGCCGGTGCCGATGATCGGCTCGGGCAAGGTGCCCTATCAGTTCATCTCGGTCTTCGATTGCGCCGAAGCTGCACGCCTTGCCTGGAAGGGTGGCGTGCCGAATGAAGCTTACAATCTCGGCTCCGACAATCCGCCCTCGGTGCGCGACCTGCTCGGCAATCTCATCGAGCACGCCGGTTCCAAATCGTTCCTGCTGCCGACCCCCGCCTTCGCGGTCAAGCAGACGCTGGCCTTCTTCGATCTGATCAACAAGCCGATCATGGATCCGGAGCAGTATCTGATCGCAGACGAGATGTGCGTGCGTGAGACCGGCAAGCTGAAGCGCGAGCTCGGATGGCGTGCGGAATACAATGATGGCGACATGCTGGTCGCCGCCTATGACGAATATCGGGCAAAGAAAATGGGTGCCGCGGCCACCGCCGCCGTCGCCGTGCCGGCCGAATGAGGGGAGACACCATGTTGGACATACCGAACCGTATCGCCCTTGCCGCCCCTTCGCTCGATGGTGGTGTGACAAAGCCCGAACTGATCACCGTGGAACAGGCAAAGGCCATGTCGATCGGCGACATCACCACGGCTTTCAAGGAGCATCTGAATCCCGGACAGCTTCACTTTATGAAGCTTCTTGGCTTCCACAAGGTGAAGATCGAAAGCGCCGAGGGCATGTTCTACACCGACCAGAACGGCCGCAAGATCCTCGATTTCTTCGGTGGCTTCGGCTCGCTGGCCTTCGGCCATAACCATCCGCGCATCCTTGAAGCGCGGCAGAAGTTCCAGGACGAGAAGCGTCACGAGATCGCCATCGCCTTCATGTCGCAATATGCGGCGGCGCTGGCCAAGAACATCGCCGCCTGCTCGCCGGGTGACCTCGACATGGTCTTCCTCGGCTCGTCCGGCTCGGAAGCGATGGAGGCTGCCGTCAAGCTCGCCGAGCGCGCCGCCGGTCCGAAGCGGCCTAAGGTCGTCTATGCCGAGAATTCCTTCCACGGCAAGACCAAGGGTGTGCTCGCCATCACCGACGGCCAGCTCTATCGCGCCGACTTCAAGCTCACCGACAATACGGTCCGCGTGCCATTCGCCGATATCGACGCGGTGGAAAACGCCTTCAAGTCCGATCCTGAAATCGGTGTCATCGTGCTCGAAACCATCCAGGGAGGCGGCGGCATCATCCAGGCGCCGGCCGAGTATTGGCAGAAGCTTCGCGCGCTCTGCGACAAGTACGGCGTGCTCTGGGTCGCCGACGAGGTGCAGTGCGGTTATGGTCGCTCCGGCCGCTTCTATGCGTTCGAGCATTATGGTGTCGTGCCTGACGTGACAGCGCTCGCCAAGTCGCTCGGCGCCGGCAAGGCAGCCGTCGGCGCGATGATCGCGCGTCGCGAAGTCTATATGAAGGCCTACGGCACGCCGAAGACCGCAATGATCCATGCCATGGCGACCTTTGGCGGCATGGGAGAGGCCTGCGTGACGGCAATCGAAGGCATCAATGTGCTCTATGACGAGCACCTGATCGACCGCGCCGCCGACAGCGGCAACTATCTCATCGATCGCCTGCAGGCGCTGAAGGAAAAATACCCGAAGATCATCAAGGACGTTCGTGGCCAGGGGCTGATGGTCGGCCTGGAGTTCCAGGACTTCAGCCAGACGCTGCCGATGGTGCTGCGCCCCGTCGTCTCCATGCTTGACGACAAACTCAAGGGTTCGCTGTCCGGCTTCATCGGCGCGCTGCTCCTACGCGACTACGATGTGCTGGTGGCCTTCACCGAATACAATCGCAACGTCATCCGGCTCGAGCCGCCGCTGATCTGCGAGCGCGCTCATGTCGACCAGTTCATCGCAGCGCTCGACGACCTGCTCGGCCGCGGTATCGTGCGCATCGTCAAGGATTTCGTCGGCAGCCAGATCGGCTGAGCCAAGGACTTGCGTTCAGAAAGGGGCAGGGGCGTTCACCGCCTCTGCCCTTTGATATTCATGTCGAACTCGACGACGTTGGAATAGATCGGCGTGCCGACATCCATGCCATAGGGCGAACGGTGGATGTTGCCGCGGATGTTGAAGGCGATCGAGCCGCGGTTCCAGTCAAGCAGCGTCACCGAGAAGCGTTCCTTTCGCGAGGTGCCGCGGGCGGTCAACGTTCCCTCGACCGCCGCGGTAGCGGGGCCGGTCTGCTTCACATTCGTCGAACGGAAGGTGACGGTGCTGTAGTTCGCGGTGTCGAAAACGGCGCTGGACTTCAGGAAATCCTCGGTCCGCTTCTCTCCCGTTTTCACACTTTCCGGGTAGAGCGTGAACTCGACGGTCGAGTGGTCGACATCATTTCGGTCGATGCGGAAGCTGCCGGAAAATTTGCCGAAGTCGCCGACGATTCCTCCGCCGCCTGCTTGTGCTACCGTGAAATGGATACGGGAAGCGGACGTGATGCCGTAGTTTCCGGCCGCATCGGCAAGGTCTGGCGCGGCGCCGACAGCGAGCGATGGGCTGACGGACATGGCCGCCAGCAAGGCGAGTGCAATTGCCCTGGGTGATGGTTGCAAGCGCAGTGTCATGGTTTCTTCCTTCCAGCGATGACCGGATTCGCGCCCGCCGTTTGGGAGCGTTTATGGCGGCGCGATCCGGTTGGCAGCATGCGGACGAGGACGTCGTCCCGCCGCGCAAAGTGGTGGTAGAGGGCGGCCAATACGTGAAGCGTCACAAAGGCGAGGAGCAGATAGGCGAGCGTCATATGGACGAGCGTCCAGAGGTTCTCAGCCGGTGCCGATTTCGCCATCGGCAGATGCGGTATGACGACCCAGTTGAAGTAAAAGCTTGGGATGTTCAGCGTCGAGGTGGATGCGACGGCCCAACCGGCAAGCGGGACAGCGAGCGCAAGCCCCATGAGCACGATATGAGTGACGCTGCCTGCGCGCTGCTCAAGGGGGCTGAGGCCTTCCGGCGGCTTCGGATGAAGCTCGACCACGTGCCAGAGGGCGCGCACCACCGCCAGGCCAAGCGCGGTGAAACCCAGCGACTTGTGCCACTGGTACAGCGAAAACTGCAGCACTGGGTCGATCGGAACCCGGCGCATGATGAAGCCGAGGGCGAGCAAGGCAAGGATGATCGCCGCAATCGTCCAGTGAAGGATGATGGTGACCCAGCCGAACCCGGCCTTGTCGTTGCGCAACATGTTCGTCTCCGTGGTCGCCAGCCCGGCCGCTACAACTCGGTTACGGCGGTGAGACCCATGAGCTCATGCTTTTATTCGCCGATAATACCGTAAAATTGCACTGCGATCTTGTTGACGTCGGCAAGCTGTGGTCCACTTGCGGTGGAAGGGGACACGGAGGGGTTGTTCCCGGAAGCAGTTGGGCTGGCGTAGATGACGAAGAAAAAAACGACACCGAAGAAAAAAACGACACCAATGAGTCCGCATGAGCGGGAGGCTTATGAACTGGCTCGCACGGGCATCCGCCTTGGAACCGAAGGCAAATATGGCGAGGCGATCGATGCCTGGCGTCTGGCATCCGACATAGCCGATGCCTACCTCGCTTTCACGGACATGTATTACTGGATCAAGAGTGGTTACGGCGCGGCACTTTGCGATGCCGGGCAGTACCGCGAGAGCATCGCCGTCTCGCTGCTGTCCCGCGAGTGGACCTTGGAGCGGCGCCAGCCGCTTTCGTCGCTTTCGATCGCACGCTCCTACCTCGCTCTTGGCGAAGGCGAGGCGGCTGCCCCCTACCTGCGCGAGGTTCACGGCTTGATCGGCGATGCGATCCTCGAGCAGTTCGACGAAGACGTGGAGGCGGACGTTCACGCGGCGATTGCCGGCCTCGAGAACGGCGGTACACATCCGTCAGCAGGCCGACCAAAGTGACGTTGGGTTTCTAGGCTAGACCAGGACCATCTGCGAACCGGAGTCTAGCGCCGTTCGCTATCGCGAACGGTCAAGCGTTTTCTCGCCATGATTTCATCATACGTGCCGTTTGCCCCTTTAGCGGGTGATCCGAAGTCGACCGTTCTGGTTCCGGCTCTTTTTTAACATTTTGATTTTTCTTAGGAGTTTCCAATGGGTGAGACCGTATTGCCGTCTGATGCCGAAATTACCCTGCGGCGCATTTCAGCCCTGACCGTCTGCGACGTCTGCGAGCTCAGCGAAACGCTAAGTGACGAACAGCGCAACATGGTGGCGGACAACGGCACCTCGATTGCCGAGGCGCATTTTTCCGAGAATGCCTGTTCCGCGCTGTTTATGCCGAAGAGACGCTGGTCGGCTTCATCATGCTGCATGAAGGATCCGACTGGGACGACGGTATCGATTGCCCCGGCGTCTATCTCTGGCGCTTCATGATTGCCCGCCCGTTCCAGGGCAGGGGCTTTGGCAAGCAGGCGATCGCCCTTGTCGTTCGTGATTTGAAGGCGCGCGGTCTTCGCGAACTCTACACGAGTTACGGACAGGGTCCCGGCAGTCCCGAAGGATTTTATCGAGAGCTCGGCTTTGAGCCGACGGGCGAGCACTATGACGACGAGCTCGAGGCCGTGCTGAAATTCTAAAAACAGCGCAGCATGGGGCCCTGGCTCCGTGTCTGCCGCACGATTTTCATGAGTAGACTATGAGTAACGATCTACACGAGGCCAATCGCCTCTCCTGGAATGCGGCGACAGTCGCGCACAACAGCCATAAGGGCGACCAGGCGGCCTTTTTCCGTGCCGGGGGCTCCACGCTCTATCCGGAGGAAATCGAACTGCTCGGTGATATCGCCGGGCTGGACCTCCTCCATCTCCAATGCAACTCCGGCCAGGACAGCCTGAGCCTTGCGCGCCTCGGCGCGAATGTGACCGGCGTCGACATCTCGGATGAGGCGATCGCCTTCGCCACGCGGCTTTCCGAAGAATGCAGGATCGCGGCCAGATTCGAACGGTCCGACCTGTTCGAATGGTTCGAGCGTGCCCGCGCAGACGAACGGCGGTTCGATCGCGTCTTTGCGTCCTACGGCACCATCTGCTGGCTGTCGGACCTCGGGGTCTGGGCGCGCGGTATCGCCGATGTACTCAAGCCCGGCGGGCGCTTCGCCTTCATCGAGTTCCATCCCTTCGCGATGGTCTTCGACCCAAGCTGGGAGCCGCACTATGACTACGCGCCGAAGGAACCGGTCGCCGAAGCGGGCGTCGGCGACTATGTTGCGGATTCCGGTGCCGGTCTTGCGGCCGGAGGCTACCAGGAGGGTGTGGTGGGCTTTAGCAATCCCCACCCATCTTTCGAGTTCAACTGGGGCATCGCGGATGTGATCCAGACGCTCATCGATGCCGGGCTCCGGATCGAGCGTCTGACGGAATATCCCTATTCCAACGGCTGGATCGGTTTCGAAGGCATGCGCGACCTTGGTGGCCGGCGTATGGCGCCGCCTGCAACCATGCCAAGCCTGCCGCTTATGTATGCGATTGCGGCATTGCAGCCGCAAGGGAAGCAGGGAGCGGGGGGCAGGGGCCGGGCGGTCGCTGGCGCCAAGCCCATCACCATCCGGCCCTGGCGCCCCGAGGAGGGCGAACGGCTGTTGGCAATCTGGCTCGCGGCGTCGCGCTTCGGTCATCCGTTTCTCGGCGAGACGCGCCTTGTCGAGCAGCAACAGGTGGTGCGCGACACCTATCTGCCGATGGCCGACAACTGGGTCGCCGAAATCGACGGGGAGGTCGTGGGCTTCATCGGGCTGATCGGGAATTTCATCGGCGGGCTGTTCGTGGATCCGCACATTCGCGGCGCCGGTATCGGTCGCGCGCTTGTCGAGGATGCTACCGCCCGGCTCGGGCGACTGGATGTAAGCGTCTATGCCGACAACCAGGCGGCGGTCGCGTTTTATCTCCGCCTCGGTTTCGTCGAAACCACACGCAAGGCAACCGACGACGAAGGGCTGCCGTTTGCCGTGGTCGAGATGACGCGCGCCGCATGAGGTGCATTTACGGCGGGGCAGGCAACCGGCCCCGCCGTCGGGAATAATCGCCGTCAGCGCTTTTATTTGCCGGCCGCATTTGCTAGGCCGCTTCGGGAGAAAAGCATCCGGAGGAAACTGCATGACGCCCGATATCCGCCCGCTCGTCGCCGGCAACTGGAAGATGAACGGAACCCGCGCCTCGCTCGATCAGATCAAGGCGATGGCCGAAGGGGTCAAGGGCGAACTCTCCGCCAATGTCGAAACGCTGATCTGCCCGCCTGCGACCCTGCTCTACGTGGCGACGGCGCTTTGCGACGATAGTCCGTTGCTGATCGGCGCGCAGGATTGCCATCAGAAGCAATCGGGCGCCCACACCGGCGACGTTTCCGCCGAAATGATCGCCGATTGTTTCGGCACCCACGTCATTGTCGGTCACTCCGAGCGCCGCACCGATCATGCCGAAAGCGATGCGCTGGTGCGCGCGAAGACGGAAGCGGCGCATGCCGCCGAACTCGTGGCGATCGTCTGCATCGGCGAGACCGGTGACGAGCGCAAATCGGGCAAGACGCTCGACGTCCTGAAGCGACAGCTGGCCGAAAGCCTGCCGGACGCGGCGACCGCCGAAAACACCGTCATCGCGTACGAACCCGTCTGGGCGATCGGCACGGGCCTGACGCCAACGGCTGCCGATGTCGAGGAAGCGCACGCCTTCATGCGCAAGGAACTCGTTTCGCGCTTTGCCGACGCGGGAGCCAAGATGCGTATCCTCTATGGTGGCTCGGTCAAGCCTTCCAATGCGAAGGAGTTGATGGGCGTCGCCAATGTCGACGGCGCACTGATCGGCGGCGCGAGCTTGAAAGCCGAAGACTTCCTCGCCATCTACCGGGCTTATGAAGAATTGACGGCCTGATCGCCCGGGTTGCCGGGCAGGGGCTTGGAATGGCGTACGGCTTGGTATAAAGAGGCGAAAAATTGCGCCCGGCCAGGCCGAGTTTGCGCATGGTTTGATTCGTGTGCCCCAAGGGCAGGACTGGAAGCTGATGCAGACCGTACTACTCGTCATCTATCTCATGGTGGTCGTCGCCCTGATCGGCGTCGTTCTCATTCAGCGTTCCGAAGGCGGTGGTCTCGGCATCGGCGGCGGCTCGGGCTTCATGTCCGCCCGCGGCACGGCCAACGCGCTGACCCGCACGACGGCGATCCTCGCCGCGCTCTTCTTCGTTCTGGCGCTCGCGATGGGCATCCTCGCTCGCTATCAGCCGCAGGCGACCGACATCCTCGACCGTATCCCGGGCACCAGCTCGAACGGCGGCGGCGTTCTCGATTCGCTCGGTGGCGGCAACACCCAGGCTCCGGCCGGTGGCGCCACGCAGCAGCAGCCGGGAACGGCCCCGGCAACCGGTAACGGCGCTGCGACTGGCAACGGTGTCCCTTCGACGGCGCCGGCAACATCGGGCGAAGCTCCGGCAGGCGGCACAACGACTGAGACGCCCGCCAACAACAATTCGGGATCGCAAGTTCCCAGCGGCCAATAAGGCCGCAATTCAGAAGAACCCGCCGGCGGATGTTTCATCCGCCGGTTTTGTTTTGTGTGAAGTCTGCCTCCATCCCAAGACGAAAAGTTCTGGAACATGAATTTTTCGGTGGCGGAATCATTTGTTAAAAGGTATCCGGTGACTCCCATGGCGCGATATGTATTCATCACAGGCGGCGTGGTTTCCTCCCTCGGAAAAGGCATCGCTGCAGCGGCTCTCGGAGCACTGCTGCAGGCGCGTGGCTACCGGGTGAGACTGCGCAAGCTCGACCCCTACCTCAACGTTGATCCGGGCACCATGAGCCCGACCCAGCACGGTGAGGTTTTCGTAACCGATGATGGCGCGGAGACCGATCTCGATCTCGGCCACTATGAACGCTTCACAGGGCGTTCGGCGACGAAGACCGACAACATCACCACCGGCCGGATCTACAAGAACATCATCGACAAGGAACGGCGCGGCGACTATCTCGGCGCAACCGTTCAGGTGATCCCGCACGTTACCAACGAGATCAAGAACTTCGTTACCGAAGGCAACGACGACTATGATTTCGTGCTCTGCGAAATCGGCGGCACGGTCGGCGACATCGAAGCGATGCCGTTCATGGAGGCGATCCGCCAGCTCGGCAACGATCTGCCGCGTGGCACCGCCGTCTACGTCCATCTGACGCTGATGCCGTATATTCCGGCGGCCGGCGAGCTGAAGACCAAGCCGACGCAGCATTCGGTCAAGGAACTGCAGGCGCTCGGCATTCATCCCGATATCCTGCTCGTTCGTGCCGACCGTGAAATTCCGGAAGCCGAGCGTCGCAAGCTCTCGCTGTTCTGCAACGTCCGCCAGTCGGCCGTTATCCAGGCGCTCGACGTTGCCTCGATCTACGACGTTCCGATCGCCTACCACAAGGAAGGCCTCGACAACGAAGTGCTGGCCGCCTTCGGCATCGAGCCGGCGCCGAAGCCGCGCATGGAAGCCTGGGAGCGCGTTGCCGATCGTATCCGCACGCCGGAAGGCGAAGTCACGATCGCGATCGTCGGCAAGTACACCGGCCTCAAGGACGCCTACAAGTCGCTGATCGAAGCGCTGTATCACGGTGGTATCGCCAACCGGGTGAAGGTCAAGCTTGAGTGGATCGAATCGGAAGTCTTCGAGAAGGAAGACCCGGCACCCTATCTCGAGAAGGTACACGGCATCCTCGTTCCCGGCGGCTTCGGTGAACGCGGCTCCGAGGGCAAGATCAATGCGGCGCGTTTTGCCCGCGAGCGCAAGGTGCCCTATTTCGGCATCTGCTTCGGCATGCAGATGGCGGTCGTGGAAGCGGCACGCAATCTCGCAGGCATCGAGAAGGCCTCCTCGACCGAATTCGGTCCGACGAAGGAGCCGGTCGTCGGCCTGATGACCGAGTGGGTGAAGGGCAACGAGCTCGAGAAGCGTTCGGCCTCCGGCAATCTCGGCGGCACCATGCGCCTCGGCGCCTACCGCGCGTCGCTCAAGGGCAGCACCAAGATCGCCGAGATCTATGGTTCGACCGATATTTCCGAGCGCCACCGCCACCGCTACGAAGTCAATGTCGACTACAAGGATCGCCTTGAGGCTTGCGGCCTTGTCTTCTCCGGCATGTCGCCGGACGGCGTGCTGCCGGAAACGGTCGAATATCCGGATCATCCGTGGTTCATCGGCGTTCAGTACCATCCGGAACTGAAGTCGCGCCCGCTTGATCCGCATCCGCTGTTTGCGAGCTTCGTCGAAGCGGCGCTGGAGCAGTCCCGTCTCGTCTAAGCCGGGCTTGCATCGATCAGGAAAGGCCGGTCTCGCGACCGGCCTTTTTCATGCGCGCTGGTGTGCGGAACTGCTCCCGCGGTCAGTCGGAGGTGTTGTCAGCGCGCCCCGACCGGTTTGCGCCATTGCGGCGCCCGCCAGATGGTGATGAAGCGCAAGACCCATTCGAGCGGGCCGTAGGCGAAACGGGCCATCCACCAGCGGCTGATGAAAAGCTGCGCCGTGTAGATACCAAGGGCGATCAGCACGGTTGTCAGTGGTGTGGCCTGGCCGATGAGGCCAAGGCCGTAGCCATGGAAGATCAGAGCGGCGATCAATGATTGCGCGAGGTAGTTGGAGAGCGCCATGCAGCCGGCAGGCGCCAGTAAGTTGCGCAACCGCTGCCCGGCCTTCGTTCCGAGGAACAGCATCACGCCGCCGACATAGGCACCCGTCAGGAACGGCCCGGTAATCAGCCCGATCGAGAGCCCGATGATGGCGGCAGGCGAATCGATCATCTCGACGCTGGCATAGGCATAGACGATGGCGCCGGGCAGGCCGATCCACAGGCCGGCGCGCAGCAGGCGTTGGAACAACGCCTTGTTTTCTTCCGGCCGCGCCAGCGTCTTGTGACGCCCGGCGATGAGCCCGAGTACGAACATCGCGAGTGCCGAGGGCGCCTGCAGCAAACCCAGGATCACCCAGACGGACGAAAGCTCCGTCAAGTGTTGGCTGATGATTGCCTGCCAGTCGCCTCGGAAGGCAAGTTCGGTTGCCTTGGCGGCGGCAAGGATGCCAGGCCGATCAAGCGGCGTTGGTTCCAGGGTGGCAACAATCCCGAGTGCGCCCCATGCGACGGCGACGAGAATCACCAGCCATTTCGCCAGGCGGAAGAGGGCACCGTCGCTGCGGTTTCGCAGCATCAGGAGGACAATGCCGAGCACGGCATAGGTGGTGAGAATATCGCCATGGAAGAGCAGAACCGCATGGGCGACACCGATCAGCCAGAGGCCGGCCTGCCGACGCAAGAGCCGCGGCACGAAGGCCTCGCCGGATTTTTCCGCCGAGCGCATCTGCAGGGTGAAGCTGTAGCCGAATAGAAATGAGAACAGCAGGTAGAACTTCATCTCGAAGAACAGCGCGATCACAAGATGCACGGTGCGATCGGCAATGCCGGTGAAGGCGGGGTCCGCGAGTTCCAGTCCGTAGAAGGCGGAGGCGAAGGCCATGGTGTTGACGAGAAGGATTCCGAGCAGTGCAAAGCCGCGAAGTGCGTCGACATCGTCGATGCGGTCGGGGTTGGTCATTCGTGTTCTCCGTAGCGGAAGGCGTGGAGGATCGCGCCGTAGCCGATTGAAACAGAAGTCTTTTGCGACAAATGAACCTCTCGATCGCCAGTAGGTGCAGGCAACGCCGCTCCGCCCCGTCGAGTGTTCAAGTTTAATAAATCGACTAATCAATCTAATAATTAATGCAACGAAACGTCAAGGGGCGCCTGCGGGTTATCGCGCGGGCGTCGTTCAGTTGTAGCGGTAAGGAACGATCAGCCTTTCGGGGTGGCGTTGTGCCGGAGCCAGGCGATCTGGCGGCGGGCACGCACGAGGGCGGTTAAGGCCGCGCCGATCGAGATCAACAGCAGCGCCGCCCAGAGGATTTCACCGTCGCCGAGCCAAAGACCTTCAAAGGCCGAGAGGACCGCAGCCAGCGTGATTGTCGCCATGCGGTGCTGTTTGGCCATGGGGCCGGAGAAGTCGCTCGGGGCGCCATTGGCGCGGCCGAGTTCGCGTACATAGGCGGTCAGCACGGCGAAGGCGGCTGCGGCAAAACCGAGGGCGGGGGCGCCAATCCCGTATCCGGCGCCGACGAAGATGAAGACATCCGCGACCCGATCCGGAAACTCATTCCAGAACGGACCGTCGGCTTCGCCCTTGCCGCCCTCGACGGCGACCATGCCGTCGAAGAGATTGCAGAGCAGGCGCAACTGGCAGAAGAGGGCGGCAGCGAAGAACAGCGTAACCCTCACGCCATCCTGGGTTTCGCCCGTCAGCCAGAAGGCCAGCCCGGCAAAGGCGGCGGCCAGCATGCTTGCCTGCGAGATCCGGTTGGGTGTGACATTCATCGATGCCAGGCGGCGGGCGATCGCCTGGGCCCAGCGGGTGTTGCGGCTTGCGAGCGGCCTGCGGTCACCGGTCATGCCCGGGCTCTCCTCGGTTGATGGAATAGTTGTAGATGGCGGCGTAGGTGGTCGACACCGCGAGCGGCAACGCGATCGTCCTCAGGACCTCCGGCGTGCCGCTCATCGTGTGGATTGCCACGAGCGCCGCCGACGAGCCGAGACAGGCGAGGAGCGGCGGCAGGAACAATCGCTTGGTTCCACGGAACCGCCGGGAAAGCGCGTCGACCGCTGTCTTGAGGTAAAGGGTCAGAAGCGCCGAGAGCGTACCCTGGATGACGGCGGCAAGAAGCGGCTTGGGCATCGGGTGATGGCGGTTGGCGAAAAGCGCCCAGCCGCCCATGGCAAAAAAAGCGAATGCCACGTGCACGACGCCGCTGCCCGCCAGTCCCTTCAGCTTCGCGGTCATGTCAGCGACCACCAATAGCGCGTCAGATGGAAGAAGATCGGCGCCGAGAAGACGACGGAATCCAGCCGGTCGATCAACCCGCCATGGCCCTCGATCAGATGGCCCCAGTCCTTGACGCCGCGGTCCCGCTTGATCGCCGACATGACGAGCCCTCCGAAGAAGCCCATCAGGGTGATGATGAAGGACATCAACGCCGCCTGGGCGGGCGTGAACGGTGTGATCCACCAGAGCGAGGCGCCGATCAGGGTGGCGCTTGCGACCCCGCCGACAAAACCCTCGACCGTCTTCGAGGGCGAAAGCGTTGGGGCGATCTTGGTCCTGCCGAATAGCTTGCCCCAGACATATTGCAGCACGTCGCTCGATTGGACGACGATGACCAGGAAGGCGATCAAGAGAACGTTGCGTCCCTCATAGCCCGGGATCTGCAGGGTCAGCAGCGCCGGCACATGCGAGGCGCAGAAGACACAGATCATCAGCGCCCATTGCACCTCCGAGATCCTGAGCAGGAAGTCGCGCGTGTCGCCGTGCAGAACCGCGATGATCGGCATCAGCAGAAAGGCATAGACCGGCACGAAGATCGAATAGATGCCGTATTGCTCGGCCCAGAGCAGGAAATAATTGATCGGCAGCACGACGAAGAAGGCCGCGGCGATCGCCCAGTGGTCACCGCGGCGGGTGTTGATGAGCGTGATGAATTCACGCAGCGCCGCGAAAGAACAAAATGCAAAGAGCAGCAGCACGCCGACCCGACCGGCAACGAAGGCGATGGCAATCAACACCACCATCGCCCACCAGGCCCTGATGCGGGCGTTGAGGTTCTCGATCGCGCCGTTCGATCCGTCCGGTGAAAGCTTCTGCTTGAGCACGTAGCCGATGCTCGATGCCAGGACGAGAATGCCGCCGACGCCGAGAAGCAGTTTGAGCATATCCAGGCTCGCCGCGCTCATGCATTGTCTTCCGTCGAAGAGGGGGCGAGCGAGAGCAGGGCGGCCTCGGCACGGGCGATGAACTCGTCCTTGGTCTCCTGTGCCTTGAGGCGCATCGGTTCGCCGAAACTTACGGTACAGATCAGCGGGATCGGCACGAACTCCCCCTTTGGCATCACGCGGTTGAGATTGTTGATCCAGACGGGCACGAGCGCCACGTCCGGCCGCTTGCAGGCGAGGTGGTAGAGCCCGCTCTTGAACGGCAGGAGCCGCGCCTCGGTCTGGTTGCGTGTTCCCTCGGGAAAGAGAATAAGCGACGAGCCGTCGTTAAGGACGGCCGTCATCTGCTCGACCGGGTCCTGGGTGCGGGCCGCCGCGTCGCGCTCGATCAATACGGCGTCGAAGACGTCGCGACCGATGAAGGCCGAGAGCTTCGATTTCAGCCAGTATTCCGCCCCGGCAACCGGCCGCGCGCGTTCCCGAAGCCACGGCGGCAACACCGCCCAGACCAGCACGAAATCGCCATGGCTGGAATGATTGGCGAAATAGATGCTCTGCTTTGGCGGCAGGCCGGTCTCATGCCAGATGGCGCGCGCCGCAGTCAGCGCGCGCGCAAACATCATGATGGCGATGGAAGCCAGCTTGGCCATCAGATCGCGGATCATGTGGGCTCACGTCCAGATGATAAACAGGCCGTCGTGCCGACGCGCTTTGCAGAGCGTACCGGTCGGCCCCGGATGTGTTCCATGCCTTGCAACAATAAGATCAAGCGCTGCCCCTCAGCCTGCGCCCGGCGTAACCCCAGGCTGCAATCGACCAACTTTACGCGATTGCGCCCGCTTCTCAAGCGGTTGAAATCACACGCAGGGTGATAACGGACCAGAAGCTCTGGATATTCGCTCCGGCTGAGAGGCGATCGAACGCAAACCGATGCGACGCCACGCCACAGCCATCGACTGCAAAGTCGTCGTCGCCGACATTGACCGCCTGCAACCCAGCCGCTAGCTTGCAGGCACAACAAGAGGAGCGTCGTCCAATGCGCCAGTAATGCCCGGTGAAAACCGAATTCGCCTCAACTTCGCTTGCGAAGGGGATGGACGATGGCATTGCTCGACCCGCATTGACGGACAGACGCCGAGGCATTCCTCGCCTACGATCTCTTCTCCATCGTGAGCGGTCACATTTGGACAAGTTTCCAGGGACCGAACATGCAAGATAGACCCAGTCTCGATATCATTGATCACAACCGCCAGGCCTGGGACAGGCAGGCAAGTCAGCACTGCGAGTGGTCGCGGCCGGTGACGCCGGAAATGATCGCCGCGGCTCGTGCCGGGCAATGGCAGGCGCGGCTGACGCTCGGTGACCTACCGAAGGGGTGGCTGCCGGACATTCGCGGCCAGAAGATCCTGTGCCTGGCTTCGGCCGGCGGTCAGCAGGCGCCCATTCTGGCGGCCGCCGGTGCCGAGGTCACCGTCTTCGATATCTCCGAGGGGCAACTCGCGCAGGACCGGCTCGTTGCCGAACGCGAGGGGCTGTCGCTGACGGCCGTGCAGGGAGACGTGCGCGACCTATCGGTGTTCGCTGATGATACCTTCGATTTCGTCTTTCATCCGATCTCCAATCTCTACATTCCGGACATTCAGCCGGTTTGGCGGGAATGCCACCGGGTGCTCAAGACGGGAGGTCGGCTGCTTGCCAGCTTTTTCAATCCGGTGGTTTTCGTTGGTGACCGGGATCCGAGCTATGCGGAAAACGGCCTCATTCGCCCGGCCTACGCGCTGCCCTTTGCCGAGGCTGAGCATCTCGCTGCCGGTGTGGTAAAATCCAAGATCGAACGCGGCGAGGCGCTGGTGTTCGGGCATGGCCTGGCCGAACAGATCGATGGTCAATTACGGGCCGGATTCGTGCTGGCGGGCTTCCACGAAGACTGGCAACCTGTGCCACGCTTCCTGATCGACAGGTTCGTGCCGACCTTCATCGCCACCTGCGCCATCAAGAGCGATCTGCATCTTTGATGGGATTGGCCCGAGCGTGTTGTTCAGGCCGAAAACATAGGCGGAACGAGAATAACCGCGGCGGCCGACACGACGCTGCGGTTGCGGATACCGGCCTCCTTTGCCGCCCTGTTACGTCGCGTTACTGTTACGTACTCGCCAAATCACCGGTTTCATTCTTTTCTGTTCGTCAGCGAAACTGGAAAGGGTCAATAGATATGCGCTTCATCGCTTCGTTGTTCGTACCGTTGGCGGTCGTGCTGGGGCTTGCGGGCTGTGCCACTACTTCCTCGACCAATACGACCTACGCGCAGCCCCAAATCTTCGCCCCCGGTCTCGGGGCGGGAAATACGGCCAACTCCACGGCGGCTCCGGGCTACTACTGAGGCCCTGGCAGCCCGGCACCATCAGGCAAGCATGACTCTGCGGCGGGCGCGGCCCGGCGCGGAGGGTTCCTGTTTGCGGCCTTTGTTTGGGCTCAAGCGGCCAATCGGCTCTGTGGCCGCCAGCCCGCTTGCATTCGCCGGCCAAAAGTTGCAAACAGCGGCGAACCATCAGGGAAAACGCCATGAGCCTCTCCAAGCGAACCACCCGCCCGCTCGATCACCTCGTGCTGCCGGTGGATACGCTTACGCAGGCACGGCGCCGCCTATCTAATCTCGGCTTCACCGTCGCTGAGGATGCCCGCCATCCCTTCGGTACCGAAAACGCCTGCGTGTTCTTTTCCGATGGCACCTATCTTGAGCCGCTCGCCGTTGCTTCCCGCGAGGAATGCGAAGCCGCTGCACTCGAAGGTAATGCCTTTGTCGCGCGCGACCAGGCCTTCCGCTTCCGCCAGGGTCCTGAAGGTCTCTCGGCGCTGGTCCTCGGCACCGAAGATGCGGCGAGCGATCACATCCGCTTTCGGGCGCGCGGCATTTCCGGTGGCGACATGCTGGAGTTCTCGCGGCCGATGAAGCTGCCGGATGGCCGTGAGGGATTGGGTTCCTTCCGCCTTGCCTTCGCGGCAGACCTGCGCTCGCCGGATCTCTTTCTCTTCAACTGTCAGCGTGTCCGGGCGCTGCCCACCGATCGGGCTGCGCTGGAGCAGCATGAAAACGGCGTGATCGGCATCGCCGAGGTGGTTCTGTCGGAAACCAACCCCACCGATTTCCAGTACCTGCTGCAGGAAGCGATCGATGAGCGCGAGGTCGCGGCCCACTCCTTCGGCATGGATGTGTCGGCCACCAACGCCAAGATCTCGGTGCTGAACGCCGCCGGCATGGAAGCCTTCTTCGGCCGTTCCGTGCGCGGTGCCGAGCGCGGCCTGCGTGGTCGCGCCATCGTCTTCCGTGTCGCCGACCTCGAGGCGACGCGTGCACTGTTTGCTGAAAACGACATCGAATTTGCAGAAATGGGCGGGCGCCTCATTGTTCCCGAAATGCCGGGGCAAGGGGTGATCTTTGCTTTTGGAGCTTGATGATGAAAACCAATGCCAGAGTAGTAGTCGGCAACGGCGGCCATGAGGTCGCCTTCGCGCAAACCGAGAAGCTGTCGCTGATCGCCGGCCCCTGCCAGATGGAGAGCCGCGAGCACGCCTTCATGATGGCGGGCGCGCTCTCCGAACTCTGCAGGAAGCTCGATCTCGGCCTCGTCTACAAGTCCTCCTTCGACAAGGCGAACCGCACGTCGCTCTCCGGCAAGCGCGGCATCGGCCTGGATAAGGCGATGGAAATCTTTGCCGACCTCAAGAAGGAGTTCGGCTTTCCGGTCCTGACCGACGTGCACACCGAAGAGCAGTGCGCTCTCGTCGCCGAGACGGTCGACATCCTGCAGATCCCCGCGTTCCTGTCGCGCCAGACGGACCTCCTGGTCGCGGCCGCCAAGACCGGCCGGGCAATCAACGTCAAGAAGGGCCAGTTCCTCGCCCCCTGGGACATGAAGAACGTACTGGCGAAATTCACCGAGAGCGGCAACCCGAATGTCATGCTCTGCGAGCGCGGCGCCTCCTTCGGCTACAACACGCTCGTGTCCGACATGCGCTCGCTGCCGATCATGGCTTCGCTCGGCGCACCCGTCGTTTTCGATGCGACCCATTCCGTGCAGCAGCCGGGCGGGCAGGGCGGCTCTTCGGGCGGCCAGCGTGAATTCGTCGAGACCTTGGCGCGCGCCGCCGTCGCGGTCGGTGTCGCCGGTGTGTTCGTCGAGACGCACGAAGATCCGGACAACGCGCCGTCGGACGGTCCGAACATGGTGCACCTGAAAGACATGCCGCGGCTGCTCGAAAAGCTGCTCGCCTTCGACGCGATCGCCAAGAGCTGAGCCATCAGCGGCGCTTCGTGAAATTTTCATGAACCGCAATGGCGCGAACGGTTTTGCATCTTGCGCGCCATTGAAATTTCGAGGCCTTGGCGTATGACAGGCCCCGACCATTCCACCGTCCTCAAGCAGGGAAGAGATCATGACTGCAATCATCGACATCATCGGCCGAGAAATTCTGGACAGCCGCGGCAACCCGACCGTCGAGGTCGACGTGTACCTGGAAGACGGAAGCTTCGGCCGTGCGGCGGTCCCGTCGGGCGCCTCGACCGGTGCGCATGAGGCTGTCGAGCTGCGCGATGGTGGTACGCGTTACCTCGGCAAGGGCGTCGAGCGCGCCGTCGAAGCCGTCAATGGCGAGATCTTCGAAGCGATCGGCGGTCTCGATGCCGAGAACCAGATCCAGATCGACAAGACCATGATCGAACTCGACGGCACGTCGAACAAGTCGCGCCTCGGCGCCAACGCCATCCTCGGCGTGTCGCTGGCCGTCGCCAAGGCTGCCGCCGAAGCGGCCGGCCTGCCGCTCTACCGTTACGTCGGCGGCCCGAACGCCCACGTGCTTCCGGTTCCGATGATGAACATCATCAACGGCGGCGCCCATGCCGACAATCCGATCGACTTCCAGGAATTCATGATCGTTCCGGTTGGTGCCGATACGATGCGCGATGCGGTCCGCATGGGCTCGGAAGTGTTCCACACGCTGAAGAAGCAGCTTGCAGCCGACGGCCACAACACCAATGTCGGTGACGAAGGCGGCTTCGCTCCGGGCCTCGCTTCCGCTCCGGCAGCGCTCGACTTCATCATGAAGTCGATCGAGAAGGCCGGCTACAAGCCGGGCGAAGACATGTTCGTCGCGCTTGATTGCGCCGCGACCGAATTCTTCAAGGACGGCAAGTACGTTCTCGAAGGTGAAGGCCGCACGCTGGAGCCGGGCGCAATGGCTGAATACCTGGCGGAACTCGCTGCCAAGTACCCGATCTTCTCGATCGAAGACGGCATGGCGGAAGACGACTGGGACGGCTGGAAGGCCGTGACCGACCTCATCGGCAACAAGTGCCAGCTCGTCGGCGACGACCTGTTCGTCACCAACTCGGCGCGCCTGCGCGACGGCATCAAGATGGGTGTCGCCAACTCGATCCTCGTCAAGGTCAACCAGATCGGCTCGCTCTCCGAAACGCTCGACGCCGTCGAGACCGCACACAAGGCGCGCTACACCGCCGTCATGTCGCACCGCTCGGGCGAAACCGAAGACGCCACGATCGCCGATCTCGCGGTTGCCACCAACTGCGGCCAGATCAAGACCGGTTCGCTCGCCCGTTCGGACCGGCTCGCCAAGTACAACCAGCTGATCCGCATCGAAGAGCAGCTCGGCCTGCAGGCCACGTACGCCGGCCGTTCGATCCTGCGCGGCTGATCCTGTAGCGCCGCGCGTCTTTTCAGACGCGCAAAGGTCGCTGTAGCTGACAAACGAAGCCCGCCCACGTTCCCACGTGGGCGGGTTTCTGTTTTCCTGCCATTCATGGTCAACGGTCGGTTAATCAATCGACGCTAGTCTCATTTCCGTAATGCGTATCAGGGCGTGAATGGATGTGGACACGGCATCATAAGAAACGGAAACTGGGCCGGCTGGTTATGCCGTTGATCGCGGTCGCCTTTCTCTCTTACTTCGGCTATCATTCCATCCACGGCGGCTATGGCTTGAAGGCGACGGAGCAATTCGATCGCCAGATCGTCGAGCGGCAGGCGCGGCTGGATAAGCTCACGAAGCAGCGGATGATCCTTGAAAAAGAGGTCCAACTGATGAGTGATGGGTCGCTGGAACGGGACATGCTGGATGAAAAAGCTCGCCTCGCGCTGAACATGTCGCGAAGTGACGAGATCGTTATTTTTCACCGCCCCGAAAATTAACTTGAATTCAGTTAATTGAAATTTGTGAAGCAAATTCAATTGTTTGCGTGGAATGCGAGCCATGCAAATATGGCATTGCTGTGGCGCTTTTCTTTCCCTATGGTAACCGCCAAAGGCTAACCATTGGGAGGAATGAATGGCTCCGCGAAAAACCGCGTCCGTCTCCAGCCGTAAGGCCGCCGCAAAGCCGGCCAAGAAGGACTTCAACGGCGGCACCATCGCCGATTTCACCAAAGAAGATGACCTGAAGGCTTACCGCGAAATGCTGCTCATCCGGCGTTTCGAGGAAAAGGCCGGCCAGCTCTATGGCATGGGTTTCATCGGCGGCTTCTGTCACCTCTACATCGGCCAGGAGGCTGTTGTCGTCGGCATGCAGATGGCACTGAAAGACGGTGATCAGGTCATCACCGCCTATCGTGACCATGGCCACATGCTGGCCTGCGGCATGAGCGCTCGTGGCGTCATGGCCGAACTTACCGGTCGTCGCAGCGGTCTTTCCAAGGGGAAGGGCGGCTCGATGCACATGTTCTCCAAGGAAAAGCACTTCTACGGCGGTCACGGCATCGTCGGCGCCCAGGTTTCGCTTGGTACCGGCCTTGCATTCGCAAACCGCTATCGCGGCAACGACAATGTCAGCGTCGCCTATTTCGGTGACGGCGCTGCCAACCAGGGTCAGGTCTACGAAAGCTTCAACATGGCGCAGTTGTGGAAGCTGCCGGTGATCTACGTGATCGAGAACAACCGCTACGCCATGGGTACGGCAGTATCGCGTGCCTCGGCCCAGACCGACTTTTCGCAGCGCGGCGTTTCCTTCAACATTCCGGGCTTCCAGGTCGACGGCATGGACGTTCGCGCCGTCAAGGCGGCCGCCGACGAGGCCGTCGAGTATTGCCGTTCCGGCAAGGGCCCGATCATCCTCGAAATGCAGACCTACCGTTATCGTGGCCACTCCATGTCCGACCCGGCGAAATACCGCTCGAAGGACGAAGTGCAGAAGATGCGCTCGGAGCATGACCCGATCGAGCAGGTGAAAGCCCGTCTGACCGAAAAGGGCTGGGCGAGCGAGGACGAGCTCAAGCAGATCGACAAGGATGTCCGCGATATCGTTGCCGACAGCGCCGATTTCGCCCAGGCCGATCCGGAGCCGGATGCATCCGAGCTCTACACCGACATCCTGCTTTGATCCGGGGAGGGACAAACATGCCAGTAGAAATTCTTATGCCCGCCCTTTCCCCGACGATGGAGGAAGGCACGCTCTCGAAATGGCTGAAGAACGAGGGGGACAAGGTGTCCTCCGGCGACGTCATCGCCGAAATCGAGACGGACAAGGCGACGATGGAAGTCGAAGCCGTCGACGAAGGCACGATCGGCAAGCTGTTGATTGCCGCCGGCACCGAGGGCGTCAAGGTCAACACGCCGATCGCCGTGTTGCTGCAGGACGGCGAAGCGGCAGGCGATATCGCCGCTCCGAAGGCCGAAGCGCCGAAGGCGGCAGCCACTGAGGCTCCGGCTGCGTCCGCGCCGGCTCCGGTTGCAGCCCAGCCGAAGGTTGAAGTTGCCGCCGATCCGGCAATCCCGGCCGGCACCGAAATGGTGACGATGACCGTTCGCGAAGCGCTTCGCGACGCCATGGCCGAAGAAATGCGCTTGAGCGACGACGTTTTCGTCATGGGCGAAGAAGTCGCCGAGTACCAGGGCGCCTACAAGATCACCCAAGGCCTGTTGCAGGAATTCGGTTCGCGTCGCGTCATCGACACCCCGATCACCGAGCACGGCTTTGCCGGTGTCGGCGTCGGCGCTGCCATGACCGGCCTTCGCCCGATCGTCGAGTTCATGACCTTCAACTTCGCCATGCAGGCGATCGACCAGATCATCAACTCCGCTGCCAAGACGCTCTACATGTCCGGCGGCCAGATGGGCGCGCCGATCGTCTTCCGCGGCCCGAGCGGTGCCGCTGCCCGCGTGGCTGCCCAGCACTCGCAGTGCTATGCCGCCTGGTACAGCCATATCCCCGGCCTCAAGGTCGTCATGCCCTATACGGCAGCCGACGCCAAGGGGCTGCTGAAGGCCGCGATCCGCGACCCGAACCCGGTCATCTTCCTCGAAAACGAAATCCTCTACGGTCACTCCTTTGAAGTGCCGAAGCTTGACGATTTCGTGCTGCCGATCGGCAAAGCCCGCATCCACAAGGTCGGCAAGGACGCAACTATCGTCTCCTTCGGCATCGGTATGACCTATGCGGTCAAGGCGGTTGCTGAACTCGAAGCCCAGGGCATCGACGTCGAGCTTATCGACCTGCGTACCATCCGTCCGATGGACCTGCCGACGGTCATCGAATCGGTCAAGAAGACCGGTCGCCTCGTCACCGTCGAAGAAGGCTACCCGCAGTCGTCCGTCGGTACCGAGATCGCGACCCGCGTCATGCAGCAGGCATTCGATTACCTTGACGCTCCGATCCTGACGATCGCCGGCAAGGATGTGCCGATGCCTTACGCCGCGAACCTCGAGAAGCTCGCGCTTCCGAACGTTGCTGAAGTCGTCGATGCGGTGAAAGCCGTTTGCTACAAATAAGGGGAGGGTTCTTCGATGCCTATCAACATCACAATGCCGGCCCTCTCTCCGACGATGGAAGAAGGCAATCTGGCCAAGTGGCTGGTCAAGGAAGGCGACAAGGTCAAGTCCGGTGACGTGATTGCCGAGATCGAGACCGACAAGGCGACGATGGAAGTCGAAGCCGTCGACGAAGGCACCGTCGCCAAGATCGTCGTTCCCGCCGGCACCGATGGCGTCAAGGTCAATGCGCTGATCGCCGTTCTCGCCGCAGATGGCGAGGATGTTGCTGCCGCTGCAAAGGGTGGCAACGGCGCAGCCGCACCGGCTCCCGCGGCCAAGGCGGAAGCGCCGGCACCGGTGGCGCCGAGCGCTCCGGCTGCGGCTCCTGCCGCTGCTCCGGCTCCGGTTGCAGCCCAGCCGGCGAAGTCCGAAGGCGCTCGCGTCTTCTCCTCGCCGCTCGCCCGTCGTCTGGCCAAGGACGCCGGCATCGACCTGTCGGCAATCGCCGGCACAGGCCCGCATGGTCGCGTCGTCAAGAAGGACGTTGAGACTGCCGTTGCCGGTGGCACCGCGAAGCCTGCAACCGCACCGGTTGCCGGCACTGCCGCTCCCGCGGCCGCTCCGCTTGCCAAGGGCCCGTCGGACGATGCCGTTCTCAAGCTCTTCGAGCCGGGCTCTTACGAGCTCATACCGCATGACGGCATGCGCAAGACGATCGCCAAGCGCCTGGTCGAATCCAAGCAGACGATCCCGCACTTCTACGTGTCGCTCGACTGCGAGCTCGACGCGCTTCTTGCACTGCGCGCCCAGCTCAATGCCGCTGCTCCGGAGCAGGGCGGCAAGCCGGTCTACAAGCTCTCCGTAAACGACATGGTCATCAAGGCCCTGGCGCTTGCGCTGCGCGACGTTCCGAATGCGAACGTCTCCTGGACCGAGAGCAACATGGTCAAGCACAAGCACGCTGACGTCGGCGTTGCCGTGTCGATCCCGGGCGGCCTGATCACCCCGATCGTGCGCCAGGCGGAGCTGAAGAGCCTGTCTGCCATCTCCAACGAGATGAAGGACCTCGGCCAGCGCGCCAAGGACCGCAAGCTGAAGCCCGAGGAGTACCAGGGCGGCACCACGGCGGTCTCCAACATGGGCATGATGGGCGTCAAGAACTTCGCCGCCGTCGTCAATCCGCCGCATGCCACGATCCTCGCGGTCGGTGCGGGCGAGGAGCGCGTCGTCGTCAAGAACAAGCAGATGGTCATCGCCAATGTCATGACCGTTACGCTCTCGACCGACCATCGCTGCGTCGACGGAGCGCTCGGCGCCGAACTGCTCGGAGCCTTCAAGCGCTACATCGAAAACCCGATGGGCATGCTGGTCTGAGTTGGATAGGGACCGGCCTTCGGGCCGGTCCGTTCCTTTTCGCGCAGTCGAAGGCGGGCCCGGACGATGAAAACAGTTCTCTGCTATGGCGACAGTCTGACCTGGGGCTACGATGCCGCGGATGGCGGCCGTCACGCGTTTGCCGATCGCTGGCCGAGCGTGTTGCAGAAGGCGCTGGGCTCGGGCGTTCAGGTCATCGCCGAGGGACTGAACGGTCGCACGACCGCCTATGACGACCATCTCGCCGATTGCGACCGCAACGGCGCAAGAGTGCTGCCGACGGTGCTGCACAGTCATGCGCCGCTCGATCTGATCATTCTTCTTCTCGGCGCCAACGATATGAAGCCGGTGATCCACGGAACCGCTTTCGGCGCCGTGAAGGGCATCCAGCGTCTCATCACGCTCGTGCGCCGGCATGACTGGCCGGTCGAAGACGAGGGTGGGCCAGAAATCCTGATCGTCTCGCCGCCGATGCTCTGCGAAACGGCCAATGCCGCCTTCGGCGCGATGTACGCCGGCGGTGTCGAGCAGTCGGCGATGCTGGCACCGCTCTATCGCGATCTCGCCGACGAACTCGATTGCGGCTTCTTCGATGCCGGATCGGTCGCTCAGACCACGCCGCTCGATGGTGTGCATCTCGATGCCGAGAATACGCGTGCGATCGGCCGGGGTCTCGAACCGGTCGTGCGGATGATGCTTGGGGTCTAGGGATGGTGGGGGGCGTCACCATTCGTCCGGCGGAAAAGCGCGAGGCGGCCGAGCTCGCCATCCTCGTCGATATCGCCGCGCATGGCTTTGCCTCCTGGCTCTGGTACGGCGCCGTTCTTCATGGGGTGACGGATACGGCCTTCGAGCGTGGCCGCAACAAGCTGCGCGAAGAGCCCGGGCCTGGAAACTGGCGCGACGCTCTCGTTGCTGACGTTGATGATGAGGTTGCCGGCCTGACGGTCGGTTATTCGATCGGTCCGGAAGTGCTGGAGATCGTTCCCAAGCATCCGGTTCTGGAACCCTTGCTGGCACTGCAGAGGCAGATCGTCGGTCACTGGTTCATCGAGAGCCTCGGCGTCTATCGCCATCAGCGCCGCCGCGGAATCGGCAGCGCGCTCCTGGCAAAGGAATTCGAACGCGCCGGATCGGCGCCGGTGAGCCTGATCACCGAAAGCCACAACGACAGGGCCCAGGCACTATACAGAGCAAACGGTTTCGGCGAGGCAGCGCGCGCCGGGGCGGTTCCGCTCTTTGAGGAAAGCAAGAAACACGACTGGGTGCTGTTCACCCGCAAGGTCGCTTGAGACAAAGGCAGGAAACATATGGCTGAGAATTACGACGTCATCGTCATCGGTTCGGGTCCAGGGGGCTATATCGCCGCCATTCGTGCGGCGCAGTTGGGTCTCAAGACCGCGATCGTCGAGCGCGAGCATCTGGCCGGCATCTGCTCCAACTGGGGCTGCATTCCGACCAAGGCGCTGCTGCGCTCCGCCGAAGTTCTGCACTACGCCCAGCATCCGAGCGCCTATGGCGTCAAGATCGAAGGCACGGTGACGCCGGACCTGAAGGCGATCGTCGCACGCTCGCGCGGTATTGCCGAACGCATGAACGGCGGCGTCGGCTTCCTGATGAAGAAAAACAAGGTCGACGTGATCTGGGGCGAGGCGAAGCTGACGAAGCCCGGCGAAATCGTCGTCGGTAAATCGACGAAGCCGGTCGTCCAGCCGCAGGCGCCGCTGCCGAAGAACACCAAGGGCGAGGGCACCTACACCGCCAAGCACATCATCATCGCGACCGGCGCCCGGCCGCGCGCGCTTCCGGGCATCGAGCCCGATGGCAAGCTGATCTGGACCTATTTCGAGGCGATGAAGCCTGAGGAAATGCCGAAGTCGCTGCTGGTCATGGGCTCGGGCGCGATCGGCATCGAGTTCGCCTCGTTCTACCGCACCATGGGCGTTGACGTAACGGTTGTCGAAGTCATGTCGACCGTGATGCCGGTCGAGGACGCCGAAATATCCGGCGTTGCCAAGAAGCAGTTCGAAAAGCAGGGCATGAAGATCCATCTCGAAGCCAAGGTGACGAAGGTCGAGAAGGGCGCGAACTCGATCACAGCCCATGTTGAGATGAAGGACGGCAAGGTCGAAAAGATCACCGCGGACCGGATGATCTCCGCCGTCGGCGTGCAGGCCAATATCGAGAATATCGGTCTTGAGGCGCTCGGCGTGAAAACCGATCGCGGCTTCATCGCCATCGATGGTTACGGCAAGACCAACGTGCCGGGCATCTACGCCATCGGTGACGTCGCCGGCCCGCCGATGCTCGCCCATAAGGCCGAGCACGAAGCCGTGATCTGCGTCGAAAAGATCGCCGGCCTGCCGAATGTGCACCCGATGGACAAGCTGAAGATCCCGGGCTGCACCTATTGCCATCCGCAGGTCGCCTCCGTCGGCCTCACCGAAGCCAAGGCCAAGGAATTGGGCCGCGACATCCGCGTCGGCCGCTTCCCCTTCGTTGCCAATGGCAAGGCAATCGCGCTCGGCGAGGACCAGGGTCTCGTCAAGACCATCTTCGACAAGAAGACCGGTGAGCTGCTCGGCGCCCATATGGTCGGGGCCGAAGTCACCGAGCTCATCCAGGGCTTCGTCGTCGCGATGAACCTCGAGACGACAGAAGAAGACCTGATGCACACGATCTTCCCGCATCCGACGATTTCGGAGACGATCAAGGAAAGCGTGCTCGACGCCTACGGCCGCGCGCTCAACGCCTAAAGCCCCGTATAATTCCTTAAATCGACATCGATTTAAGGGCAAAATTATACGACATTCAAAGGGTTACAGCGACCTTTGCGCGTCTTTCGAGACGCGCGGCGCTGTATCCTCGCCGGAACTTTTGATAGGCTTCGGCATTGAGAATGGCCTCGTTTTCAATGCACGGAGATCAAAATGAGCGTGAACGGCGTCGGCATTCTGGCTGCGATCATCATCGGCGGTTTGGCCGGGTGGCTCGCGGAGAGGTTCATGAACAGCGAGATGGGGCTGTTCATGAACATACTGCTCGGCATCATCGGCGCGGTGGTGCTGAATTTCATCCTGGCGGCCTTCGGCATGGCTTTTGCCGGATGGGTCGCCTATCTGGTCATCGGCTTTATCGGCGCCTGCCTGCTGATTGCCGTTGGTCGCGCCGTCAAACGATAGCCTGCCGGGCCATTTGCGCTTCCGTCGGGCAAGACGGCCTGACATTTCCCGTCGGGCCGTCTATATAGAGCGAAAATGGGTCATCCGGCCTGATGCCGGCCCGCCGCGACGAGGAAGACAGTATGGTAACGGTATTCGATGCCGTCTCTGACCGGGCGCAACGCGTCCGCCACCCGGAAAAGGCCCACAAGCCCGACACCGAAGTGATGCGCAAGCCGGAGTGGATCCGCGTCAAGGCGCCGATGTCCAAGGGATATCAGGAGACGCGTTCGATCGTGAAGAGCAACAAGCTCGTCACTGTTTGCGAAGAAGCGGGCTGCCCGAACATCGGCGAATGCTGGGACAAGAAGCACGCCACCTTCATGATCATGGGCGAGATCTGTACCCGCGCCTGCGCCTTCTGCAACGTCGCGACCGGCAAGCCGAATGCGCTCGATCTCGAAGAGCCGGCGAACATCGCCAAGGCCGTCAAGCAGATGGGCCTCAGCCACGTCGTCATCACCTCGGTCGACCGCGACGACCTGGAAGATGGCGGCGCCGAGCACTTCGAGAAGGTGATCTGGGCGATCCGCGAAGCGTCCCCGGCAACGACCATCGAAATCCTGACGCCGGACTTCCTGAAGAAGCCGGGTGCACTGGAGCGCGTCGTCGCTGCCAAGCCTGACGTCTTCAACCACAATATGGAAACCGTACCGGGCAACTATCTGACGGTCCGTCCGGGTGCGCGCTACTTCCACTCCGTCCGTCTGTTGCAGCGCGTGAAGGAACTGGACCCGACGATGTTCACCAAGTCGGGCATCATGGTCGGCCTCGGCGAAGAGCGCAACGAAGTGCTGCAGCTGATGGACGACCTGCGCACCGCGGATGTCGACTTCCTGACGATCGGCCAGTACCTGCAGCCGACGCGCAAGCACCACAAGGTCGAGAAGTTCGTGACCCCCGAGGAGTTCAAGTCCTACGAGACCGTCGCCTACACCAAGGGCTTCCTCATGGTCTCCTCGAGCCCGCTGACGCGCTCGTCGCACCATGCCGGCGACGACTTCGCCCGCCTCAGGGCAGCGCGTGAGAAGAAGCTGCAGGCTGCCGAGTAAGACGGAAACAGGTTCTCAAAAAACGATCGGCTCCGGCGCTTGCGCCGGAGTTTTTGTTTTGGGGAGGGCGTCGGAGCGACAACTGGCCGCTCGCGCCAGGCTTGCATCCTCCGATCCAATCACCTAACGGCTGTCACTGGAGGAGGCGAGCCGATGCCGCGATGCATGAGCAACTGGGACGAGGCGGCGACGCATCTCAAGAATGCGCAGCGTATTCTGGTGATCGGCTGTTCCGGCAGCGGCAAGAGCACGCTTTCCCGGCAACTGTCCGAACAGTTCGGTTTGCCGCATCTGGCGATGGATCGGGAATTCTTCTGGTTGCCGGGGTGGAGGCTGCGGCCGAGGCAGGAAATGCTTGCCCTGATCTCGAAGGCTGCTGCTGGCGAACGCTGGATCATGGATGGTACCAGTCCGAAGACGCTGCCGCTCCGCTTGCCACGCACACACGTGGTGATCTGGATGCGGCCGCCGCGCTGGGTTTCGTTGCGCGGTGTGCTCTGGCGCTGGTTCGCCCATTGGAAAAAGACCCGCCCGGATATGGCCGACGATTGTCCGGAGAAGGTCGATCTCGATTTCCTTCGCTACATCTGGAACTTCGAGCGCAGGGATGCGGTTGAGATCGAGGCACAGCTTGCCGGTCATGCCAACCTGCCGGTTCTCGTGTTGAAATCGCACGCGGAAACGGCGTTACTACTTGCGAAGATAAGGCGGGGCGACTAGCTCTCGATCATGCCGCATTTCGAAACCAACCACGTCGTCAAGCATACCGCCGATCAGATGTTCGATCTCGTTGCCGATGTCGAGCACTATCCCGCATTCCTGCCGCTCTGCGAGGCACTGACGGTGCGCACGCGCAAGGAGCGCGACGGCAAGGTGTTGCTGCTGGCCGACATGACCGTCGGCTACAAGGCGATCCGCGAGACCTTCACGACGCAGGTGCTGTTGAACAAGGACGAGCGCGTGATCGAGGTCAAGTACATCGACGGGCCGTTCAAATATCTCGACAACCGCTGGCGCTTCGAACCCGCGGGCGAGGGGCAGTCGATCGTGCATTTCTACATCGACTACGAGTTCAAGAGCCGCATTCTCGGCGCGTTGATGGGATCGATGTTCGACCGGGCCTTCCGCATGTTCTCCGACGCCTTCGAAAAGCGCGCCGACAGCATCTATACGGTCTGAGCGATTTCCGTGAGCATGTCGAGCGCGGTGCGGACGGTCGCAAGCCGGATGCCGCTGCGGCCAATATCGCCGTAGCGCATCTCCCGATGCAGCATCGCGCCGTTTCGCCCGGATGCCGCAAGGTGCACGAGCCCGACCGGCTTTTCGGCCGAACCGCCGCTGGGACCCGCAATGCCGGTGACGGCAACGGCGAAATCCGCTGCCGAATGGGAGATGGCGCCACGCGCCATCTCGATTGCAGTCTCCCGCGAAACGGCGCCATGGGCCGCAAGGGTGGCGGTCTCGACGTCGAGCATCGCTACCTTCGCTTCGTTGGAGTAGGTGACGAAACCGCGATCGACGACCGCGGACGAACCGGAAATTTCGGTCAGCGCCCCGGCGATCAGGCCGCCGGTGCAGGATTCGGCGGTGGCGACTTTGAGGTCCCGCGCCGTGAACTTGGCGATGATCTCACCGGCTTTGACTTCGATATCGGCGGGCCACATTACGAAAGGCTCCCATAGACGACGGTGGCCGTGGCGATGGCGGCAATGCCTTCATCGCGGCCCACGAAGCCGAGACGCTCGTTCGTCGTTGCCTTGACCGAGCAGCGGTCGAGCGAGATGCCCAGTATCTCCGCAAGCTTTTCGCGCATCGTCAGGCGATGCGGGCCGACCTTCGGCGCTTCGGCGATCAGCGAGATGTCCGCATTGGTGATGATGCCGCCGCGCTCGCGCACGATCCGTGCGGCATGTTCAAGGAAGATGCGCGACGGCGCGCCCTTCCATTGCGGGTCGGACGGCGGGAAATGGTCGCCGATGTCGCCGGCGCCACAGGTGGCAAGCAGCGCGTCGGTGAGCGCATGCAGCGCCACATCGGCATCGGAATGGCCGGAGAGTTTTTTCGTGTGCGGAATGAAGACGCCACAGAGCGTGACACCGTCTCCTTCGATGAGCTGGTGTACGTCGTAACCGTTTCCCGTGCGCACATCAGGCAGGGCGATGCGCGTGAGTTTCTCGTCGGCCATGGCGATATCCCTTCTCAGCGTAAGCTTGACGTTGTCGACCGTGCCCTCGACGAGGACGACCTTGAGGCCGGCCCATTCGGCGATCGAGGCATCGTCGGTAAAATCGGTGCGGCCGCTCTTGGCTGCATCCCGGTGGGCAGCAAGAATGGCCGGAAGATCAAAGGTCTGCGGTGTTTGCGCGCCATAGAGACCGTCGCGCGGCACCGTCTCCAGTACGACGCCATCCTTGCCCCCGCGCTTTAGCGTGTCGGCAACGGCAATCGCCGGCAAGACGGCTTTGACCTTGCCACCGAGCGCCGCTGCGCAGCGCGAAAGCAACGGGTGATCGGCAAAGGGACGGACCGCATCGTGGATCATCACATGACCGACGCCAGTTTCAGCCAGGGCTTCGAGGCCGGCGAGCACGGAGATCTGCCGGGTCGCGCCGCCATGGACGATGATCACATCGCCGGCCACCGAGCGTCTGCGTGCGGCGTCGAACAAGGCCCCGTCGTCCGGATGGATGACGACGACGATCGGGCCAGCGCCCGGCCATGTCGCGAAAGTGTCAAGCGTATGGGCGATAACGGGGCGGCCGCCGATGGTTCGATACTGCTTTGGGCCTTCGGCGGATTGCCCGGCACGCTCGCCGCGTCCGGCCGCAACGATCACCACGCCGCACTTAAGCTGTTCTTGAGGCTGCATCTTCTGTATGAGGTCCCGCATTCGCCGATCTTCGCGGTGATGTACCGCGAAGGGTCGCGCTTTGCCAGCAGTTCTCGTTTCTTACGGCCACCTTGGCGCGTCTTGAAAGACGCGCGGCGCTGTAAACCGGGAAATTTGCGCAAGGCGCCGAAATCGCTTGGCAAGCCCGAGAACAATGTCTAAAAATAGTGCAGGAACAACATGTGCCTGAAAGATATGCATTTGCCAATTCCGGCTCTTTCGTCTCCGCTCCGGATAGGGACTATCGAACTGCGCAATCGCGTTGCGCTCGCCCCCATGTCCGGCGTTACCGATCTGCCGTTCCGGCGGCTTGCATGGCGTTATGGTGCCGGCTTCGTCGTGACCGAGATGGTTGCAAGCCGCGAACTGGTCGGCAATGCGTCTGAATCGTGGGCGCGGCTCAAGAACTCCGGCATCAAGCCGCATATCGTTCAGCTTGCCGGCCGTGAGGCCCATTGGATGGCGGAAGCCGCCAAGATAGCTGCAGACAATGGTGCCGATATCATCGACATCAACATGGGATGCCCGGCCAAGAAGGTGACGGGTGGCTACTCCGGCTCGGCACTCATGCGCGATCCCGATCACGCGCTGTCGCTGGTTGAGGCGACAGTCGATGCCGTCGAAGTGCCGGTGACGTTGAAGATGCGGCTCGGCTGGGACGAAAACTCGATCAACGCGCCGCTGATTGCCAAGCGCGCCGAAGACGCCGGGGTTAAGGCGATTACCGTGCACGGCCGTACACGCATGCAGTTCTACAACGGCAAGGCGGATTGGGATGCCATTCGCCCGGTCCGCGAGGTCATTACCGTCCCCCTGGTCGCCAATGGCGACGTGGAGACGATCGCCGACGCGCAAGAGATTCTCCGCCGGTCGGGCGCTGATGCCGTCATGGCCGGGCGTTCGTCGCAGGGGCGCCCGTGGCACGTCGGCTTTCTTGCCGGTGCCGTTGAGCACCCGTCGCAGGCGGAGATCGCCGATATCTTTGCGGAGCACTACGAAATGATGCTCGAATTCTATGGTGTCGACGTGGCCGTGCGGCACGCGCGCAAACATGTCGCCTGGTACCTTGACCGCTTTGCCCCTGATATCGCAGGCACGGAAAAGGCAGCGATCCTGACATCGACTGATGCCCGTTTCGTCTGCGACAGGGCAAGCGCCGTGATACTCGACGCGGCTCCGGCCAAGCTGGACGGCGAGGCGGTCGCGGAAGGAATGGCCGCATGACCGAGAAACCGAGCATTCCCGATACGGCCGCAAACGGTCTGTCGATGGCGGTTCTGAACGCCATTCAGAATCCGGTGATTCTGGTCGATGCCAATGGTTTGGTCGCGTTTGCCAACTGGGAAGCCGAATCGTTTTTCGGCGCGAGCGCCAATCATCTGGCGCGCCACAACATCAGCGCCTTCATCCCCTTCGGCAGCCCGCTCTTGACCCTGATCGAACAGGTGCGCGAGCGCAAGGCGCCGGTCAACGAGTACCGCGTCGACCTGAGTTCGCCGCGTCTCGGCGCCGACAAGCTCGTCGATCTCTATGTCGCCCCGGTCCTTTCCGAGCCAGGCTCGGTCGTCGTCGTCTTCCAGGAGCGCTCGATGGCCGACAAGATCGACCGGCAGCTTACCCATCGTGGTGCTGCCCGTTCGGTGACGGGGCTTGCCTCGATGCTGGCGCACGAAATCAAGAACCCGCTTTCGGGCATCCGCGGTGCCGCCCAACTGCTGGAAACCTCCGCCAATGACGAAGACAGGGCGCTGACACGTCTGATCTGCGATGAGACCGACCGCATCGTCTCGCTGGTCGATCGCATGGAGGTGTTTTCCGACGAGCGCCCGGTGGATCGCGTGCCGCTGAACATCCATTCGGTGCTCGACCATGTGAAGGCGATCGCCAAGGCCGGTTTTGCCCGACACATCAAGTTTGCGGAGAACTACGATCCGTCTCTGCCGCCCGTTTATGCCAACCGCGACCAACTGGTTCAGGTGTTCCTGAACCTGATCAAGAATGCGGCCGAAGCGATCGGCGACCGCAGCGATGGCGAGATCGTGCTGACGACGGCCTACAGGCCGGGTATACGCCTGTCGGTAGCCGGGACGCGCGAGAAGATCTCGCTGCCGCTGGAATTCTGCGTGCACGACAATGGACCGGGCGTGCCGTCCGACCTGCTGCCGCTGCTCTTCGATCCTTTCATTACCACCAAGACCAACGGTTCCGGCCTGGGGCTGGCGCTGGTCGCCAAGATCATCGGTGCCCATGGCGGCATCGTCGAATGCGACAGCCAGCAGAACCGCACCACTTTCCGTGTCCTGATGCCGGCCTCCAAAGGCCAGGCAGCGGATGAAGACGACATGCCGATGACAAAAGGAAGCCTTGCATGACGGGTGCCACGATCCTCGTTGCGGATGATGATGCCGCCATTCGCACCGTGCTGAACCAGGCGCTGAGCCGCGCCGGCTACGATGTCCGCATCACCTCCAATGCGGCGACGCTCTGGCGCTGGATCGCAGCGGGCGACGGCGATCTCGTCGTGACCGACGTTGTCATGCCCGACGAGAATGCCTTCGATCTCCTGCCGCGCATCAAGAAGGCGCGCCCCGATCTGCCGGTGCTGGTCATGAGTGCCCAGAACACCTTCATGACGGCGATCAAGGCTTCGGAGAAGGGTGCCTACGACTATCTGCCCAAGCCCTTCGACCTGACCGAATTGATCGGCATCATCGGCCGGGCGCTGTCGGAGCCCAAGCGCCGGCCGGCCAAGCTCGACGACGACACCCAGGACGGTATGCCGCTGGTTGGTCGTTCGGCGGCGATGCAGGAAATCTACCGGGTGCTGGCGCGCCTGATGCAGACGGACCTCACCCTGATGATCACCGGCGAGTCCGGCACCGGCAAGGAACTCGTCGCCCGCGCGCTGCACGATTATGGCAAGCGACGCAACGGTCCGTTCGTTGCGATCAACATGGCGGCGATCCCGCGCGATCTTATCGAATCGGAGCTTTTCGGCCACGAGAAGGGCGCCTTCACCGGTGCCCAGGTGCGCTCGACTGGTCGTTTCGAACAGGCCGAGGGCGGCACGCTTTTCCTCGATGAAATCGGCGACATGCCGATGGACGCACAGACCCGCCTGCTGCGCGTGCTGCAGCAGGGCGAATACACGACCGTTGGCGGCCGCACGCCGATCCGTTCGGACGTGCGCATCGTGGCGGCGACCAACAAGGACCTGAAGCAATCGATCAATCAGGGCCTGTTCCGCGAAGACCTCTATTATCGCCTCAACGTCGTGCCGCTGCGTCTGCCCCCGCTGCGTGACCGCGCGGAGGATATTCCGGATCTCGTTCGTCACTTCGTCCAGCAGGCCGAAAAGGAAGGGCTCGACGTCAAGCGCTTCGATCATGAAGCGCTGGAACTGATGAAGGCGCATGCATGGCCGGGCAACGTGCGCGAGTTGGAAAACCTGGTGCGGCGCCTGACGGCACTTTATCCACAGGACGTGATCACCCGCGAGATCATCGAAAACGAGTTGCGTTCCGAGATACCGGACAGCCCGATCGAAAAGACCGCGGCGCGGCCCGGATCGCTCACCATTTCGCAGGCCGTCGAAGAAAACATGCGCCAGTATTTCGCAAGCTTCGGCGAAGCTTTGCCTCCGGCCGGCCTTTACGATCGCGTGCTTGCCGAAATGGAGTATCCGCTGATCCTTGCGGCGCTCACCGCAACCCGTGGTAACCAGATCAAGGCGGCCGATTTGCTCGGCCTCAACCGTAACACGCTGCGCAAGAAAATCCGCGAACTCGGTGTTTCGGTCTATCGCAGCTCACGCAGCGCTTGACTTGGACACGGCCACCGTTGCATTTTCGCCACAATGCGTTGCTTGAACGTGTGACGATCGCCGAATCGCGTGTCGTTGCCGTCTCGTTCAATCGATTTGACCCAATTGATTGACTGGGGGTGCAACGCGGCAGCCCTTTGGGCGGCGAGGTCAACCTTTGACCAGAGAATGCTAGCAAGTGATGCCGTCGCCGGCTGGCGCCGGTTGGGGGAACGCTTTTCATGGTGGACGCAATGGCCTTGCCGCTGGGCACAGATGAGGGACTCGCGGCGCAGGACCGGCGCGCGTCCTTTGCCCTGCCGGGGCTGATGCTGGCGACCGGCGCCTTGATCTGCGCCACTGTCTCGCTGCTCGTTCTTCTCGGATTGACGCCGATACGGCTCGAGCGAAATGTCGTCATCGCCTGCGCTGCCATCAACAGCCTGTTCGTCGTTGGCCTGATCTATCTGATCGCCCGCGAAATCCTGCGGCTGCTACGCGCCCGACGCAAAGGCCGCGCCGCCGCGCGCCTTCACGTGCGCATCGTTGCGCTGTTTTCGATCGTGGCGATCACGCCTGCGGTTCTTGTCGCGATTTTTGCCAGCATTACGCTCGACGTCGGCCTCGATCGCTGGTTTTCGCTGCGGACGCAGGCGATCGTCCGCTCGTCGATCAACGTCGCCCAGGCCTATGTGCTCGAGAATGCCAGCTATCTGCAGGGTCAGACGGTGTCGATGGCCAACGACCTCGAACGCAACCGGCAGCTCTACAGCCTCGACCGCACCGGTTTCACGGAACTCATGACCCGCCAGGCGCGCGGCCGCGGCATGCTTGGGGCATTCCTGGTTCGTGCTGATGGCAGCGCTATAATTCAGGCCAACATCTCCACGGACCGTCCGCTGCCCTCCATTCCGCCGGACGCACTGAAAAGCTCGGTATCCGGTCAACCGACACTGATTCCGCCAGGGGTCACCAACCTTGTCGGGGCCGTTATTCCGCTCGACGACATTCCGGGCACCTATCTCTACACGGTTCGCAATGTCGATCCGGAAGTGATGCGCTCGCTGCGGCTGATGGAAGAGAACACGGCCGAGTACAAGATGCTTGAGGCCGGTCGAACCTTCACGCAGATCGCCTTCGGTGTTCTCTATATCGGGTTTGCGCTCATCGTTCTCCTGGCTGCGATCTGGACCGCGATCGCGGTTGCCGACCGGATCGTCCGGCCCATTCGCCAGTTGATCGGCGCTGCCGACAGTGTCGCCTCCGGCAATCTCGATGTTGTCGTGCCGGTCCGTGCCGTCGACGGCGACGTTGGTAACCTGTCGCGCACCTTCAACAAGATGGTCTCGGAAATCCGCAGCCAGCAGGAACAGATCCTGGAGGCCAAGGACGAAGTCGATCATCGCCGTCGTTTCATCGAGGCTGTTCTTTCAGGCGTGACTGCGGCGGTGATCGGTGTCGGGCGCGATCGACAGATCACCATCGTCAACTCGTTTTCCGAAGAGTTCCTGAAGAAGGCGGCGCCTGAACTCCTCGGCGCGGACCTGCGCACGGTAGCGCCGGAGGTCGAAGAGGTTCTGGTGGAGGCCGAAAGCCGCCATCGCAACGACTACCGCAAGCAGATCAATATCATGCGCAGCGGAACCGAGCGGACGCTGAACGTTCAGGTGACGCGCGAAGAGGGTGGCGAAGCGAACGAATCCTACGTCATCACCATCGATGACATCACCGACCTCGTCATCGCTCAGCGCTCGACCGCCTGGGCCGATGTCGCGCGCCGCATCGCGCACGAGATCAAGAACCCGCTGACGCCGATCCAGCTCTCCGCCGAACGTCTGAAGCGCCGTTATGGCAAGCAGATCAACCAGGAAGACAAGGCTATCTTCGACCAGTGCACCGATACGATCGTGCGCCAGGTAGAAGACATCGGTCGCATGGTCGACGAGTTCTCGGCTTTCGCGCGCATGCCGAAGCCGACCAAGGAAAAGGCGGATCTCCGCACGATCCTGAAGGATGCGATGTTCCTGCGCGAGATGGGCAACAATCACATCGATTTTGTGCGGGACCTCGGCGAAGAGCCGCTCGAGGGCCTGTTCGACGGGCGCATGCTCGGTCAGGCCTTCGGCAACATCGTCAAGAACGCGGTCGAATCGATCGAGGCGGTGCCGGCCGATGCGGCGCGCGGCCATCCGAGGATCGTCGCGCGAGCACGAACCGACGTGGCAACGGGCCGCTTCGTTGTCGATATCATCGACAACGGCAAGGGGCTGCCGACGGAGAACCGGCACAGGATTCTGGAGCCATACATGACGATGCGCGAGAAGGGCACGGGCCTGGGACTCGCCATCGTCAAGAAGATCATTGAGGACCATGGCGGACAATTAGAGTTGCACGACGCGCCAGCCGATTTTGACGGCGGTGTCGGGGCGATGATCCGCGTGGTCCTGCCGCCTGCCGGAGAAACCGGGGGCGAAGACAGTTTGAAGGATAAGGGTGCGAGCGATGGCCGCTGATATTCTGGTTGTGGACGATGAGGAAGATATCCGCGAGATCGTGTCGGGTATCCTCTCTGACGAAGGGCACGAAACCCGCACCGCCTTCGACAGCGACAGTGCGCTGGCGGCGATCAGCGATCGCGTGCCGCGCCTGGTCTTCCTCGATATCTGGATGCAGGGAAGCCGGCTCGACGGCCTGGCGCTGCTCGATGAGATCAAGGGGCGCTATCCGGACCTCCCCGTCGTCATGATTTCCGGTCACGGCAATATCGAGACCGCCGTCAACGCCATCAAGCGTGGCGCCTACGATTTCATCGAGAAGCCCTTCAAGGCCGACCGGCTGATCCTGATTGCCGAGCGGGCGCTGGAAAACTCGAAGCTCAAGCGTGAAGTCTCGGAGCTGAAGAAGAAGTCCGGCGATCCGGTCGAACTGATCGGGACGTCGGTTGCCGTGTCGCAGCTTCGTCAGACGATCGAGAAGGTCGCGCCGACCAACAGCCGCATCATGATCCAGGGGCCGTCCGGATCGGGCAAGGAACTGGTCGCGCGGATGATCCACCGCAAGTCGACGCGGTCGACCGGTCCCTTCGTGGCGCTGAACGCGGCGGCGATCACGCCGGACCGCATGGAAATTGCGCTGTTCGGAACCGAGGGAACGCCGGGACAGCCACGCCGCACTGGTGCGCTCGAGGAAGCCCATGGCGGCATCCTCTATCTCGACGAAATCGGCGAGATGCCGCGCGAGACGCAGAACAAGATTCTGCGGGTGCTCGTCGACCAGCAGTTCGAGCGTGTCGGCGGTACCAAGCGCGTCAAGGTCGATGTCCGGATCATCTCCTCGACCGCCTACAATCTCGAAAACATGATCTCCGAGGGCCTGTTCCGCGAAGACCTGTTCCACCGGCTTGCCGTCATTCCGGTGCGCGTGCCGGCGCTCGCCGAGCGGCGCGAGGATATTCCGTTCCTCGTCGACATGTTCATGCGCCAGGTCAGCGAACAGGCCGGCATTCGTCCGCGCAAGATCGGCGACGATGCCCTGGCCGTGCTCCAGGCCCACGACTGGCCCGGCAACATCCGCCAGCTTCGCAACAACATCGAGCGCCTGATGATTCTTGCCCGCAGCGACGGTCCGGACACGCCGATTTCCGCAGACATGCTGCCGACGGAGGTGGGCGATACGCTGCCGAAGATCTCCGCGCAGGGCGACCAGCACATCATGACGTTGCCGTTGCGCGAGGCTCGCGAAATGTTCGAGCGTGATTATCTGATCGCGCAGATCAACCGATTCGGGGGTAATATTTCCCGTACGGCGGAATTTGTCGGAATGGAGCGGTCGGCGCTGCATCGCAAGCTCAAATCGCTGGGCGTCTGAGGCATTTTTCCGGCCATCGCGGCAGTGCTCCCAGCTGAAAGTACGACATGAAGGTAGTCATTTGTGGTGCGGGCCAGGTGGGGTACGGCATTGCCGAGCGGCTCGCGCAGGAAGATAACGACGTATCGGTGATCGATACCTCGGCGACGCTGATTGCCAACATCACCGAGAGCCTCGACGTGCGCGGCTATGTCGGCCACGGTGCGCATCCGGATGTGCTGGCCAGGGCCGGCGCCGACCAGGCCGACATGCTGATTGCCGTCACGCTCTCCGACGAGGTCAATATCGTCGCCTGTGAAGTGGCCCATGCGATCTTCAACGTGCCGACGAAGGTCGCGCGCATCCGGGCGCAAAGCTATCTCGCGCCCGAGTATTCGAACCTGTTTTCACGTGAGAACGTGCCGATCGACGTCACCATCTCGCCCGAAGTCGAGGTTGGGCGGCTGGTGCTGCGCCGTATTTCCTTTCCCGGCGCGATCGACGTCGTGCGTTTCGCCGAAGATCGTATCGCCATGGTCGCCTTCGAGTGCCTGGAAGATTGCCCGGTCGTCGGCACGCCGCTCCAGCAGCTGAGCGAACTGTTCCCCGATCTGCTTGCAACAGTTACCGGCATCTTCCGCAACGGCAAGGTCATGGCGCCGCATTCGGATGACCAGCTGCAGGCCGGCGATATCGCCTATGTCGTTTGCGACCGGGACCACGCCCGCCGGACCTTGGCGCTCTTTGGCCATGAGGAGCAGGAAGCGCGGCGCATCATCATCTTCGGTGGCGGCAATGTCGGCTACTTCGTTGCCAAGGCCATCGAGGAGCATCAGCCGCGGACCCGGGTGAAACTGATCGAAAGCGATCGCGACCGGGCGGTGGTGATGGCGGATAAGCTGAGCAACACGGTTGTGCTCAACGGTTCGGCGATGGATCAACGGATTCTGGCCCAGGCTGACGTTCAGGATGCCGATCTCGTGGTGGCGCTGACCAACAACGACCAGATCAACATTCTCGGCAGCATGATGGCGAAGCGGCTGGGCGCCAAGTCGACGCTGGTGCTGATCAACGAACCGTCCTATCAGGATTTTGCCGGCACGGCTGGCGTCGACGCCTATGTGAACCCACGTGCCGTTACCATCTCGCGCGTGCTGCAGCATGTCCGCAAGGGGCGCATTCGCGCGGTCTATGCGGTGCAGAAGGGCATGGCCGAGGTGATCGAGGCCGAAGCGTTGGAAACCTCGCCGCTGGTTGGCAGGGCCCTGCGTGACCTCGATCTTCCCGAAGGCATCCGCATCGGTGCACTCTATCGCGACAAGACGTTTATTCGTCCGGACGGCAATACAAAGATCAAGGCGAAGGACCGTGTCGTGCTCTTTGCCACCGCCGATGCCGTACGGCACGTCGAACAGCTTTTCCGCGTCAGCATCCAGTACTTCTAGGGCCGAGATCCATGCCGAGAATTGCCTATGTCAACGGTGCCTACGTGCCGCATGCCGACGCCGGCATCCATATCGAAGACCGCGGTTATCAATTTGCGGACGGCGTCTACGAAGTCTGCGAGATACGCCATGGTTACATCGTCGATCTCAACCGGCATCTCGATCGCCTCGACCGTTCGCTTCGTGAACTGCGCATCGACCGGCCGATGAGCCGGGCGGCGCTCGTGCATGTGATTCGAGAGGTGGTTCGGCGCAACCGGGTCCGGAATGGTCTGTTCTATATCCAGGTCACGCGCGGCGTGGCGCGCCGTGACCATGTGTTTCCGGCCAAGGAGACGATGCCGACGATCGTGGTGACGGCGAAGCGCATCGATGCCGAGGCCATCGCCAAAAAAGCGACGCATGGGATCGCCGCGATCACCGTACCGGAAAACCGCTGGGACCGGGTGGACATCAAGTCCGTCGGGCTCCTTCCCAACGTGCTCGCCCGCCAGAAGGCGAAGGAGGAGGGTGCCCAGGAGGCAATTTTCGTCGATGCCGATGGCACGGTGAAGGAGGGCGCCGCGACCAATGTCTGGATCGTCGATGGCGACGGAACCCTGCGCACGCGTCCGGCCGAGCACGGAATCCTGAAGGGTATCACCCGCACCACCCTGATGGATGTGGCGGGGCCACTTGGGCTCAAGGTCGAGGAGAGAGCGTTCTCGGTCGAGGAAATGCTCGCGGCGCGCGAGGTCTTCATTACCGCTGCCACCAGCATCTGCTTTCCGGTGATTTCGGTGGACGGCAGGCCGATCGGCAATGGGCATCCGGGAAGCATAGCACAGAATATTCGTGAAGCCTTTTTCGGCGTTGCGGAAAAGACATTGATTTGATACCAAACTTAAAGAGGTGTCGGGGAAGGTACTTGTGGCGTCTCTGATTGCAGATATCGACAAAAATGCACCGGCGCGAAACGCCGGCAAATAAGAAAGAAGCGGCGCGATGGCGGAACGTTCTCAAAACTTGCAGGATCTCTTTCTCAACACGGTCCGCAAGCAAAAGATTTCATTGACAATTTTTCTTATCAACGGTGTCAAGCTCACCGGCGTCGTGACGTCTTTTGATAATTTCTGCGTCCTGTTGCGTCGCGATGGCCACTCGCAACTGGTCTACAAGCACGCAATCTCGACCATCATGCCCGGCCAGCCGCTGCAGATGTTCGAGAACGAAGAAGCTGCATCCTGACGGGACGTTAGGCACATTACCAAGCGGGATTCAAAGTCGTCGTCGATCATTCCGGAGCTCGAGAAGCTCCGCGACGACATGCGCGCGGTTGTCATCGTTCCGGTCTTGAAGAAGACCGGAAGGCAGTCCGCAGACATCCTCTCGACGACAACGACGCGTACCGACGAAAGTCGCCTTGAAGAGGCGACCGGTCTGGCGATGGCGATCGATCTGGAAGTCGTGCATGGCGCCATCGTTCCGGTGTCGCAGCCCAAGCCAGGCACGCTGCTCGGCAGCGGCAAGATCGAGGAAATCGGTCACATCCTCGTCGAGCTCGATGCTGGCCTGGTGATCGTCGACCATCCCTTGACGCCGGTGCAGCAACGCAACCTCGAAAAGGAATGGAACGCCAAGGTCATCGACCGGACCGGCCTCATTCTGGAGATTTTCGGTCGCCGCGCCTCCACCAAGGAAGGCACGCTGCAGGTCGATCTCGCCCATCTCAATTACCAGAAAGGCCGCCTGGTTCGAAGCTGGACCCACCTTGAGCGTCAGCGCGGTGGTGGCGGCTTCATGGGCGGTCCGGGTGAAACCCAGATCGAGGCGGACCGGCGCTTGCTGCAGGACCGCATCGTCAAGCTCGAGCGCGAGCTGGAGCAGGTCCGCCGCACCCGGCAGTTGCACCGTTCCAAGCGCAAGAAGGTGCCGCATCCGATCGTCGCTCTCGTCGGCTATACCAACGCCGGCAAGTCCACGCTTTTCAATCGCATGACCGGGGCGGGCGTTCTGGCCGAGGACATGCTGTTTGCGACGCTCGATCCGACACTTCGGCGCTTGAAGCTGCCGCATGGCCGCATGGTCATCCTCTCCGACACGGTCGGGTTCATTTCCGATCTGCCGACGCACTTGGTCGCCGCCTTCCGTGCGACGCTTGAAGAGGTGCTGGAAGCGGACCTGATCCTGCATGTGCGCGATCTCTCCGACCCGGACAACCAGGCGCAGGCAAGTGATGTACTTCGCATTCTCGCCGATCTCGGCATCGACGAGAAGGAAGCCTCCGAACGGCTCATCGAGGTCTGGAACAAGATCGACCGGCTCGATACCGAATCGCGTGAGGCGCTGCAGAGCAAGGCGGCAACCTCGGGCAATACGGTCGCCGTTTCCGCCATCACCGGTGAGGGCGTCGATGAGCTGCTAGGCGAAATTGGTCGCCGCCTGTCAGGCGTGCTGACCGAATGCACCGTCGTGCTCGGCATCGATCAGCTGCAGCTTCTGCCCTGGGTCTATCAGCACGCCATCGTCGATGGCCGTGAGGACCTGGAGGACGGGCGTGTGAGCCTTGAACTCAGGCTGACCGAAAACGAGGCCGCCGATCTGGAACGCCGCCTCGGAAACGGGCCAAAGCCGGTTGAGGAAGACTGGTAAGCCTGCGCTTCCGATTCGCTCACTGTTGACCTCAGCTTTCGCGCGAGGGAACGCATAGGATATATGCGTTCCCGATTGCCTTAGCCGAGTTGCCGCTCGATCGCCTTCGCCGCCTGCCAAAGCTCTTCCATCCGCTCGAGCGTCGCGCCATCCAGCGTCTCGCCGGCGTCGCCGAGTTCGCGCTCGATATGGGCGAAGCGGCGGCGGAACTTGGTGTTGGTTCCGCGAAGGGCCATTTCCGGATCGGTCCCGACATGACGGCCGATATTAACCACCGCAAAAATCAGGTCGCCCAGTTCATCGCTGACCTTGGCGCGGTCCTTTTCGCGCAGCGCCTGGCGCAATTCGCCGATCTCTTCCTCGATCTTATCGAGAATAGGCTCGGGCTCCGACCAATCGAAACCGACCTTGGCAGCCCGTTCCTGCAGCTTTAGGGCCTCGACCAGTGCCGGAAACGAGCGCTGGACCGAGCCGAGATGGCTGGCGGCGGCGTCTGGAGCAAGGCCCCGCTTGGCGCGCTTTTCCTGCCGCTCAGCCTTTTCGGCCTGCTTGATCTCGTCCCACTGCAACTTGACCGCCTCGGGCGTGTCGGCATCGGAACGCGCAAAGACATGCGGATGGCGGCGGATCATCTTGCGGGTGACCGCTTCGACGACATCGCCGAAGGCGAAGTCACCAGCTTCCTCCGCCATCCGGGCATGGAACACCACCTGCAGCAGCAGATCGCCGAGTTCGTCGCAGAGGTCGTGCATGTCGCCGCGCTCGATGGCATCGGCAACCTCATAGGCTTCTTCGATCGTGTAGGGTTTGATCGTCTCGAAAGTCTGGACGATGTCCCAGGGGCAACCGGTTTCCGGCTGCCGGAGTGCTGCCATAATATCGAGCAGGCGTTTTATATCGCGTGAAGGTTCCATGGATCTCAGTTCAGCGGAATGGCGTTGTCGTCCTTGCCCGACTGGTAGTTGTCGGAAAGGCTCTGGTAGCGGGCGCGGATGCGCAAATCTTGTTCGGCGAGCCGCGCCTTGGTCACAGGGTCGGCATCCCTGACGAGCGCGGCGATCGAGGCCGAATGCCAGAAGGCGTTGTCCTGCGCATAGCCGCCCGGCTCCAGCCGAAAGACTTCCTTCAGGATCTTGAGGTCATGCGGGATCGCGAAGCTGTCACGCGAATCCTCGTGGCTGAAGAAGTAATAGAAATTGTCGAAGCCGGCCCAGGTGATGGCCGAAAGGCACATGGAGCAGGGCTCGTGCGTCGAAAGAAAGATGAGGTCGCGGGTATCAGGCGTGTCCGCCATCTCGTAGAAACGCTTCAGCGTGTGAACCTCGCCATGCCAGAGCGGATTTTCCGTCTCGTTGTTGGTTTCGGCCAGCACCAGCGACAGATCGGACTTGCGCAGGATTGCGGCGCCAAACACCTTGTTTCCGGCGGCCACACCCTTTTCGGTGAGCGGCAGGATATCCTGCTCGATGACGGTCAAAAGCCGTTCGGCGAGGTCCGATTGGGTCATGTCTTGCATCTCCGCCAGGTCAGTGCCCGCATTTAACGGAGGATGCCCCCGCGGCGCAATGGCTGCGGACGGGCCGGCGCTTTAGCAGGCCCGGAGATATTTGCTCAAAATGATGCGCCGCCGAGCAAAACAATACGTGCCCGGAAAGGCAATGAAATTTCTGTTCCTTCAAATGTGGTGCCCTATGCGGGATATTCGGCGCAGCCTGTAGAAGGAACCGTTTGCCAGACCATGACGCAGCAGCTCGCCGTTTTCCCCGCATTCTTTCGCGTCGCGCAGAAGCGCGTGGCGGTGTTCGGCAATGGCGACGAGGCCTTCGCGAAGGTGCGGCTGCTGTTGAACACGGAAGCGTCTCTCGTCGTCTTTGCCGATGAGCCTGAAGCGGATTTTGCACAGTATCTGCGCGACCGCGGCGTTGAACATGTTCGGGCTGCCTTCGCAGCCGAGCAGCTTGACGGCGCCATCCTCGTCTTCGCTGCAACCGGCGACGCCGCGGAGGATCGCCGTATTGTCACTGCCGCGCGCGATCGCAAGATCCCGGCCAACGCCGTCGACCAGCCCGACTATTGCGATTTCTTCACCCCCGCGCTCGTCAACCGCGCGCCGGTCGCCGTTGCCATCGGTACGGAAGGTGCGGGCCCGGTGCTCGCGCAGATGATCCGCGCCCAGATCGATCAGCTTCTTTCGCCGTCGCTCGGAGTCGTCGCCTCGCTCGCGGCAAGCTACCGCGAGGCGGTTGATCGCCTGGTGCCGCGTGGCGTGGCGCGTCGGCTCTTCTGGCGCCGGTTCTTCCAGGGGCCGGTTGCCGATAAGGTCGCCGGCGGTGATCTGGCCGCTGCCCGCCGTGAGGTTTCACGTCTGCTCGATGCGCCCGAGAAGGCGCCGGGCCACGTGTGGCTCGTTGGCGCCGGTCCGGGTGCCGAAGACCTGTTGACCCTGCGCGCCCAGCGCGTGTTGATGGAAGCCGATGCGATCGTCTATGACGCGCTGGTACCGCAGGCGATCGTCGATATGGGCCGCCGTGACGCCGAGCGTCTCTCTGTTGGCAAGCGCAAGGGCTGCCACACTAAGTCTCAAGGTGAGATCAACCAGTTGCTCGTGACGCTCGCGGCCGAAGGCAAGCGCGTGGTTCGGCTGAAATCCGGGGATCCCCTGGTCTATGGCCGCGCTGGTGAGGAAATGGCTGCCCTCCGCGAAGCCGGTATCAGCTACGAGATCGTCCCGGGCATCACCTCCGCCTTCGCCGCTGCCGCTGATTTCGAACTGCCGCTGACGCTTCGGGGTGTCGCATCGTCGCTGGTCTTCACGACAGGTCACGATCTGACTGGCGAGGTCCTACCCGATTGGGCGCGGCTTGCCGTTTCTGGCGCGACGATCGCTGTCTATATGGGTCGCACGGTCGCGGCCTCCGTCGCCGAGCGTCTGATGCAGGCGGGTCTGCCTGCGGAAACCACGGTCGCGGTGATCGAGAATGCCAGCCGCGCGGATCGTCGCCTGCTGCATGGCACGCTCAAGGACCTTCCGGACCTGGAAAACCGGACTGAGCTTTCGGGTCCCGTCATGGTCATCATCGGCGACGCCGTCGCAGGCGCCAACTTCGAGCGGTCCGAGCCGCTGGTCGTCGGCAAGGCACGCGATGCCAAGAGAATCGTTGAAGTCGCCCTGGGGCGTAACGAACAGATTTTGAACTGAGGAAGAGGTCATGGTGAGCAAGGTTTTGACGGCAAACAGGCTTTCGGACGGCATTTCCGTCTGGCTGGATGCTGCGGGCAACTGGGTCGAATCGCTTCAGGATGCCTTCATCGCCCGCCATGCTGAGGCCGTGACGGCGCTCGAAGCCACCGGCAAACAGGCTTTCGACGACAACAAAGTCGTCGATGCCAATGTGGTCGACGTCGAAGAGGTCAACGGCACGCTTCGCCCGCTGCGCATGCGCGAGCGCATTCGTGCCGAAGGCCCGTCGATCCCCTATGCTGCCGGCTACAACGGGCTGGCCGGCCCGAAACACGCTGCCTGAGGAACCGATACCCGATGTACCGTTACGATGAATTCGACCACGCTTTCGTTTCCTCCCGCGTCGAACAGTTCCGCGATCAGGTCGAGCGCCGGCTGAGCGGCGAGCTCGCCGAGGACGCCTTCAAGCCGCTGCGCCTGATGAACGGCGTTTACCTGCAGCTTCATGCCTATATGCTGCGCGTCGCCATTCCCTATGGCACCTTGTCGAGCCGCCAGATGCGCATGCTTGCCCATATCGCGCGCAAGTATGACCGCGGCTACGGCCACTTCACCACGCGCCAGAACATCCAGTACAATTGGCCGCGCCTGTCGGACACGCCGGATATCCTGCAGGAACTGGCAAGCGTCGAGATGCATGCGCTGCAGACGTCAGGCAATTGCATTCGCAACGTCACAGCCGATCACTTCGCCGGTGCGGCTGCCGATGAAGTAGCGGATCCAAGGCCTTATGCCGAGATCCTCAGACAATGGTCGAGCGTGCATCCGGAGTTTTCGTTCCTGCCGCGCAAGTTCAAGATCGCCGTGACCGGCGCTGAGCGCGACCGCGCCGCGATCCAGGTCCACGACATCGGGCTGCACCTGAAGAAGGACGAGAACGGCCGCATCGGCTTTGCCGTCTATGTCGGCGGTGGCCAGGGCCGCACGCCGATGATCGCCAAGAAGATCCGCGACTTCCTGCCGGAAGAGGATTTGTTGTCCTACACCACGGCGATCATGCGCGTGTACAACCTGCATGGCCGTCGCGACAACAAGTACAAGGCGCGCATCAAGATCCTCGTGCACGAAACCGGTGCCGAGGAGCTGTCGCGTCAGGTCGAAGTCGAATTCGCGGCGTTGAAGGACACCGAGCTGAAGCTGCCGGAAACCGACATTCAGGCAATCTCCACCTACTTCGCGCCGCCCGCCCTCGAAAACCGCGCCGAGGGCTGGGAAAGCCTTGCACGCTGGAAGAAAACCGATACGGACTTTGCCCGCTGGGTGCAGCAGAACGTGCAGCCGCACAAGCACCCGGACTACGGCATGGTGACGATCTCGCTGAAGCCGATCGGCGGCATTCCGGGTGACGCCAGCGACGCGCAGATGGATGCCGTTGCCGATATCGCCGAGGAATATGCCTTCGACGAAATCCGCGTCAGCCATGAGCAGAACCTCATCCTGCCGCATGTGGCACTGGCCGATCTTGAACCGGTCTACCGTGCGCTCGTTGCCGCCGGTCTCGCCACCGCCAATGCCGGCCTGATCACGGACATCATCGCCTGTCCCGGGCTGGACTATTGCGCGCTCGCCAATGCGCGCTCCATTCCGGTGGCCCAGGAAATTTCGACCCGCTTCGGTTCGCCCGAGCGCCAGGCCGAGATCGGCGAGCTGAAGATCAAGATCTCCGGCTGCATCAACGCCTGCGGTCATCACCATGTCGGCCATATCGGCCTGCTCGGCGTCGAGAAAAAGGGTGCGGAACTTTATCAGATCACGCTCGGCGGCTCCGGCGACGAGAACACGTCCATCGGCGAGATCATCGGCCGCGGCTTTGAGCCGGAGAAGGTGACCGACGCGGTGGAGACGATCGTCGACACCTATCTGGGACTGCGCCGCGACAGGCAAGAGACCTTCCTCGAAGCCTATCGCCGCGTCGGCCCGCAACCCTTCAAGGACGCGCTCTACGGCAGTGCGCAGGAAGCTGCCTGAGGCGCAAGGAACGAACATGACGAAAATCTGGAAGGAAACCGGCTTCGTGGGCGATGATCCCTGGATCATCGAGACCGAGGAAACAAAGGCAGGCTCGAACGAGAAGGCGATCGTCGGCCTCGACGCATTCCTCGCCAGGGTGGAGACGAGCGACGAAACCGGCCTCGGCGTGGTGATAGCACCGGCGGACGACGTGACGAAGCTCGCGCCGCATCTCGATCGCATCGCCCTGGTGGCGGTGGCGTTCCCGGCCTTCAACGACGGCCGCGCCTTCAGCCATGCGTCGCTGCTGCGTTCGCGGCTCGGCTTCGGCGGTGAGGTGAGAGCGGTTGGCGACGTGTTGATCGACCAGATTCCGCTGATGCTGCGCTGTGGTGTCGACAGCTTTGCGGTCAGCAATGCGACGGCTCTTAAGCGCCTAGCAGAGGGACGCCTGCCGGGCATCGCCGTGCACTACCAGCCGACGGCAAAGCCTTCCGCCGACGCGAAATCCTATAGCTGGCGGCGGGTTTCTTAAGTCTCGATCAGCCGCGACAGTGTGAAGCACGCGGAAATCCCCGAAAGCGACTATATTTGGAAGGGATTTCCTTCCCATTGCGCGTGGCTTGGAATATCCGATCATTGTTGATAAACAGGGTCATCATTACAGGACTTTAGCCAGATGAATGCTCCGGCAAAAACGGAAGATTTCGCGATCCAGGCACCGGCAGGCGTTTACGTCGAGACGGTGACGAGCGTTGAGCACTATACGGATCGGCTCTTCCGCTTCCGCATGACCCGCCCTGCCGAATTCCGCTTCCGCTCGGGCGAATTCGCGATGATCGGCCTGATGGTCGGCGACAAGCCGGTCTATCGCGCCTATTCGATCGCCAGCCCTGCCTGGGACGAAGAGCTGGAGTTCTTCTCGATCAAGGTGCCGGATGGCCCGCTGACCTCGCATCTGCAGGGAATCAAGCCCGGCGATAAGGTGCTGATGCGCAAGAAGCCGACCGGCACGCTGGTGCTCGATGCGCTGGTTCCCGGCCGAAGGCTCTACATGTTCTCGACCGGAACCGGTATTGCGCCCTTCGCAAGCCTGATCCGTGATCCGGAAACCTATGAGAAGTTCGAGGAAGTGATCCTCACCCATACCTGCCGCGACGTCGCCGAGCTGAAATACGGCTTCGACCTCGTGGAGGAGATCCGCAACCACGAGTTCCTGAACGAGATCGTCGGCGACAAGCTACGCCACTATGCGACAGTCACGCGCGAGGACTATCCGTTCAAGGGCCGCGTCACCGACCTGATGGTCAACGGCAAGTTCTTCTCCGATCTCGGCCTGCCGCCGCTTGATCCGGCGATCGATCGCGGCATGATTTGCGGCTCGACGGCGATGCTGAAGGACACCAAGGAAATCCTCGAAGCTGCGCGCTTGACCGAAGGCGCCAACAACAAGCCGGCCGAATTCGTGATCGAGCGGGCCTTCGTCGGCTGATCCTTTTTTGTGCAGTCTTATCGTTTGAAGGGCGCGCCTTGGGTGCGCCCTTCGTCGTTTGTGGCGATGCGTGGTGGAGCTATGCATTTGCGGTAGCTCGGCCCTGTCCATTCTGCGTGTCGCGCAGCTTCGCCAAGGGCTATCGTGCCTCCGTAAAACTTCATAACGTGTGCGTGCAGCCATGCAGATTTAGCGCACCGAAACCAAGCCCGCGCCGTCCTGATGTGAGCCCCGCGGGCTCTGCAGGGAGTGCCCGATGAGCCGCGATACTCGAACAAGCCTTGAGACCAGGATTCGCTGCAGGCCACTGCGTGATCGCATCGCCACGCCGGAAGCGGCGGCCGCGCTCATCAAGGATGGCATGACAATCGGCATGAGCGGCTTCACCAAGGCGGGCGATGCCAAGGCGGTTCCGCTCGCGATGGCCGAACGTGCGGCGCGCGAGAAGTTTCGCATCACGCTGATGACCGGCGCTTCGCTCGGTCACGACATCGACAGGACGTTGACGGAAGCCGGTGTCCTTGCCCGGCGCCTGCCGTTTCAGTCCGATCCCGTTCTTAGGGCCGCGATCAACCGTGGCGAGGTGATGTTCATCGACCAGCATCTCTCGGAAACCGTCGAGCAGTTGCGCTCCGGACAGATCAGCCCGATCGACTATGCGGTGGTTGAGGCGGTGGCAATTACCGAGGATGGCGGCATCGTGCCGTCGACATCGGTCGGCAACTCCGCAAGCTTCGCGATCCTGGCGAAGAAGGTGATCGTAGAGCTCAATCTCAGCCATAGCCCCGAGCTCGAAGGCCTGCACGACATCTACATTCCGGCGAAGCGCCCGAGCCGCACGCCGATCCCGGTCGTTGCTTGCGACAGCCGCGCAGGTTCACCCTACATCCCGGTCGATCCCGAAAAGATCGTCGCTATCGTTGTCACGGAGAAAGAGGACAGCGCTGCGCGCATCTCGCCGCCGGACGCCGAAACCACCGCGATTGCCGGCCACCTGATCGGCTTCCTGCAGGAAGAGGTGCGCAGAGGCCGCCTCGACATGACGCTCAATCCGTTGCAGGCCGGCATCGGCGTCATCGCCAATTCAGTGCTGAGCGGTCTCGTCGACAGTCCCTTCCATGATCTGCGCATGTACAGCGAGGTGCTTCAGGACAGCACGTTCGAGCTCTTCGAGGCAGGCAAGCTGAGTTTCGCCTCGGCATCGTCGATGACGTTGAGCAGCGCTTGGGCCGATCGGGTGTTCCGCAACATCGGCGCCTACAAGGACAAGCTGGTCCTCCGGCCGCAGGAGGTGAGCAACCATCCGGAGATCATTCGCCGCCTGGGTGTCATCGGCATCAACACGGCGCTCGAATTCGATATCTACGGCAACGTCAATTCGACCCATGTCGGCGGCACCGACATGATGAACGGCATTGGCGGCTCTGGCGATTTCGCCCGCAACGCCTTCCTGTCCATCTTCGTCGCCAAGTCGGTTGCCAAGGGCGGCGCCATCTCGTCCGTCGTGCCGATGGTGTCCCATGTCGACCACACGGAGCATGACGTCGATATTCTTGTGACCGAGCACGGACTTGCCGATCTGCGCGGGCTGGCGCCACGGGAGCGTGCGCCCGTCGTTATCAGCAACTGTTGCCACCCGGCCTACCGCGAATTGCTCCTAGACTACTTCGAACGTGCGGTCGCGACCCGCGGTGGCCAGACGCCTCACATCCTTGAGGAGGCTTTCGCTTGGCATGTACGACGCCTGAAGACTGGAAGCATGATGCCAACCGCGTGATTTGAAGGATTTGAAGCGAAGAAATCACTGTGAAAGCAAGTATTTGCGATGATTTCTTCGAGTTCATTCAAGCATCTTCAGGCGTCTGAGAGATAGTTCATCAACTCCGTCATGGCTGCAGACGCACCTGGAGCGTCAGCCCTCTCGATCGCATCGATCACGATGACATGGCGGCGGACGGATCCCACCATCTTCTCGGGAGAGGATGACGCAAACCAGATCCGGCGCGCATGCGTCTGCAAAGGCGCCAGCGCCGCAGTCAGGAAGCGGTTGGGACAGGCCTCCTCCATCAGTTCGTCAAAGACCTTGTCGGCCACGAGGAACCCCTCCATGTCGCCTGCGTCGAGGCGGGCGGCCATCTCCGCGCCGCAAGCCTTCATCGCACTTCTGTCATCGGCGCTCGCGTGTGTCGCTACCAGAGCGGCCGCAAGCGGCTCCAGCTTCTGCCGGGCCTGCATGACATGGACCTGGTCGTCGGGGCGGATCGTGGTGATCTGCAGGCCGACGCGTGGTCGGACATCCATCAGGCCCTGCCAGGCAAGCTTCTGGATCGCCTCGCGAACCGGCGTTCGGCCAAGCCCCGCGAGCTCGATCAATTGTCTCTCGGTGACCAGCGCGCCGGGCTCGAGCTTCAGTGTAACGATGAGGCGTTCGAGCGCGAGGTAGGCGAGGTGAGCATGGGATTGCAGTGACATGCCGTTCCTTTGCTTCTGATATATCAGGAGCTTGCACAATTTTTCAGAAGGAGGCAAGCAAGGCGATCGTCGCATCTCTGTATCGCCTCTCAAGCTGATGCGAGCCTTGAGAAGCATAATTAAGCGATCGCTCAAAAATCACGAATTTCAAAGGCATGAATAAAGGAGGCTCATAGGCCGTTTCCAAGGGTATTGATGTTGACGAATGGTAAGGGGCTTGTCAGTCTTCCCCTTGGCAACAACCGTCTGACGTCGGCGTTGAGGGGCGCAAGATGCAAGTGGGCGCGTTTCTGGTCTGGTCGCTGATGGTGCTCGCAGGGCTGCTGGCCGTACCGGCGGTCAGCCACACCAATGCATTGACGACATTCTCGCTGATGGCGTCGTCCGCTGCCTTCGTCGGCATGGCGATCGCCCAGTTCATGGCGACCCGCCCGCCTTTCGTCGAAGCCTTGTTCGGTGGGCTCGATCGCGTCTACCACTTCCACCGGAGGATCGGCATCTCGGTGCTGTGCCTTATCCTCATCCATTATTTCCTGAAACCGGACTTCAAGGGCCTAGCACTGACGAGCGGTTTGAACCAGCTGGCTGCTTCTGCCGGAAAATACGCGTTCTATGGTTTCGTCATCCTGCTTGTTCTCAGCATTGTCAAAATCATCCCGAGGACGAAGATCGAGATTCCCTACCATCTCTGGCGCTACACGCACCGTCTGATCGGCCTGCTCTTCGTTCTCGTCGCCTTCCATCAGATGTTCATCAAACATCCCTATGACGGCACGGCACTTCTGGCGGTTTATCTCAATGCCTTCGCCGCGCTCGGCATCCTGAGCTATGCCTACACCCAGCTTCTGCCGTGGCTCAGAACCCGCGGCTACGAAGTTTTCGAGGTGGCGAAGCATGACGGAGCGACGATGATCACGGCGCGACCGGTCGGACGGCCCATGCGAGCGAAGCCGGGCCAGTTCGGATTCCTGCGTGTCATGAAGCCGGGCCTGCGCGAGCCGCATCCGTTTACGATCGCCGGCATCGAGGCTGACGGTATCGTCCGCTTCGCGATCAAGCCGCTCGGCGACTACACGCAGGCGCTCCGCGATGGTGTCGCGGTCGGTGATCGGCTGAAGCTCGAAGGCGGCTATGGCCGCTTCAACCATCGCCGCGGCGGCAAGAAGCAGATCTGGCTCGCCGGCGGCATCGGGGTCACGCCGTTTCTGGCAATGGCCCGGCACCTGACGGGCGATGAAGGCCAGGAGATTCACATGGTCTACTGCGTGCGCGATAGGCGCGAGGCGATCGGCCTGGAGACCTTCGAGGCGCAAGCCCAGAAACTCGGAAACTTCAGTTTTATCCTGCACGACTCTTCTACGGATGGACGCCTGGACGCTGCCAAGCTGGCGACCGGAAGCGCGATCGATCCGGCGGAGGCCGACCTTTGGTTCTGCGGTCCGCCGCCACTGAGGGAAGCAATCGTCAAGGGCTTGAAAGATCTTGGCAAGAGGCCGCGTCGGGTCGAATTCGAGCAATTTCAGTTTCGATAGACAGCAGATTTCAGTAGCGATTCTATTGTTTTAGGGAGAGGCTTTCATGCGCGGTCTGCAGGCAAAAGGAGAGAGTGCTTCGCCAAGAGCCGGCCTCGGCCGGGGACCACTGGCATTCTCGTTGGCGGCGTTGGCCGCCGCCGTCTTGCTCTGTCCCGCCCTTGCCGAAGCGCGCGACGCCTTCGCCGACGACGCGTTTTCGACCTACAAGGCCAATGTCGACAATGGCAAATACGTGTTCAATGCCGCGGGCTGCGGCGCCTGCCATGGTTCCGGCGACAATACTGAATTGCTTTCCGGCGGCATGGAGATGAACACGGCGATCGGCACATTCTATGCGCCGAACATTTCGCCCCACGCCAACGGCATCGGCGGCTGGACCAACGCCCAGTTTCTGAACGCGGTGCTGGTCGGTCTCGACCGGGAGAGCAACAATCTCTATCCGGTCATGCCCTATACATCCTATGGCGGGATGAAGCCGGAGGATGCGCTCGATATCAAGGCCTATATCGAGACACTGCCGCGGTCTGACGCCGCCTCGAAGGAACACGAGATCGCCTTCCCCTTCAGTCGTCAGACGACGATCACGCTGTGGAAGCGCAGTCACTTCACGGTGCCGGACTATCAGCCGCGGGAGGAGACGCAAGCCGAGCGCGGCCGCTATCTTGTCGAGAACGTCGGCGGCTGCGGTGATTGTCACACCCCGCGCACCACCACCTACGGGCTCGATCTGGAGCGCGCCTACCAGGGTGAAAAGGATCTGACGGGTGCGGTCGCCCCGGACATCAGCAAGGCGAAGATGGCGGGGCTTGCTTCGCCCGATGTGTTCACCAGAGGCCTGATCGACGAAGGCAAGAAACTCTCGGGCGCGCCGGTCAGCGATCCCGTGATGCGGCGCATCGCCAAGGGCCTGAGCGTTCTGACGGAGGAAGACCGCCGGGCGATTTACGCCTTCCTCTCCGACCGCGAGGTGAAGGCGCCGGCGCCGGTGGCGCAATCTGTAACTGCCGTCTGCAAAGAAAACACGGCGGCGGAAGCGCTCGGTGGCGACAATGCGGCACTGGCACAGCAGGCGGACGCCTTCATCGGCAAATACTGCCGCAACTGCCACGGACCGGGCGAAAGCTCGCAGGGGAGCTACCCCGCCGGCGACCTCGCTTCGATCGGCGCGGATGCCAATTTCGTGGCGCCGGGCGACGCATCGAAGTCACGCCTCTATACGACCGTCGTTAGCGGCCGCATGCCGCTCGGCAAGCGGCCCTCGGCCGAAGAGATCAATGTGCTGGAGGACTGGCTCAATTCTCTGAGTGAGAAGAGCTTGCCGCAAACGGCTGCGGCCAAGCCCGACCGTTCACGTCCGATACTATCCTATGACCAGTTCGTCGAGGCGGCGCTGAAGGACATCGACAAGGTCAACGAACTCGACCGTCCCTTCATGCGCTACTTCTCCTACCGCGACCAGTATAATGGCATGATGGGTTGCGAGGACGACCAAACCTTCATGAAGCGCATGGATGTGCTCGCCGGCGGCTTCAAGAAGCTGCTGAATTCGCTCTCCTATGGGCCGAAATTGGTTCTGCCGACCGAAGTCGATGGCACCAACGGATTGCTCGTGCGTGTCGATCTGCGCGAGCTGCAATGGGAAACCGCGGACTACGACTTCCTGATCAAGCGCTATTTCTACGGTGTCGACCCTGAGAGCGATGCTTCGCTGGCCGCACTTTCCAAGGAGACGGCGACGCAATTGCCGATCATGAGGATCGACTGGTTCATGAGCAATGGCGCCCGGCCGGAGATCTACAATCGGCTGATGCGGCTACCGACCGAGATCAGCGAACTCGAAAAGCGCTTCAAGATCGATGTGGCCGACAACATTCGCCGGCGCAACGTCCTGCGCGCCGGTTTCGCCGACGGCTCATCCGGAGTGTCGGACCACAATCGCATGCTGGAACGGCACGACATGCCGTTCGGCGGCTACTACTGGAAGTCCTATGACTTCGGCGGCGACCTGGGCAAGCAGGTATTGAAGCGTTTCCCGCACGGGCCGAAGGAACTCGCTCCGCTCGACGCAGGTTTGGTGCCGTTCGAGCATGATGGCGGCGAGATGATCTTCTCGCTCCCGAACGGACTGCAGGGCTATTACCTTTCGAATGCGGCGGGCAAGCAACTCGATGTCGGACCGACGACGATCGTATCGTTCCGCAAGCGGCCCATCGGCAAGGGCGTCGAGATCATCAATGCGCGATCCTGCGTCGATTGCCACGCCGACGGCATTCTGTCGAAGCGCGATCAGTTGCGTGAACATATCGAGACATCGACGCTGTTCAGCAAGGGCCAGCAGGACGTGCTGCTCGCCATGTATGTGAAGCAGGAGGAATTGGACGAGGCGTATCGCAAGGACCGCGAGCGTTTCGTCAATGCGCTGAAGGCGCTGGGTGTTACCGAGCCGACGCCGGATGGCGGTCTCCAGAGCAAGCACGCGCCGGGCGATGCAGAGATCATCACCTACTTCGCGGACAAATACGAAGACGAGCTCGACTTTGACGGTTTGGCGGCCGAGTTCGACATGACGCCGAAGCAATTCTCCGATGCGATCAAGCGCGTGACGAATACGGATGTTTTGCGCCTGGGGCTCGATTGGGTGACGACGCTTGAAGCAGGCGGAACGATCCCGCGCAATGAGGTCGAACAGCAATATGCCTTGCTACTGGAGCCGTTGCTGCAGCGTCGCCCCCTGGATACGGCAGCGATCGTCGTTGCCGGTTCCGAGCAAGCGGTGGACGCCAAGCCGCAGTCGATCGTGGCGGCCGTGCCTGCCTATCGCAAGGAGGATGCGGCGGCTGGCAACAAGCTCGCGCTCGCGCTCAACGTGAAGTCGACGACGGCGAAAGTCGGCGATCAGCTTTCTTTCGAGCTTAGCGCCAACCAAGCCTGCGAGCTGCAGATCCTCTATGTCGAGGAGAATGGCAATGTCGAGGTCATCCCGGATGTGATGATCGGCAACATCACCCTGCAGCCGGGCGAACGGCGCCTTATCCCGCAGCCGGGGACGGGCACGCTTACCTTCGATACGCCAGCACCATCCGAGTCGATGTTGGCTTTCTGCCGTGTCGGCGGACTTGGCGATCAGAGGCTCACCGTGGAGAAGGCGCGCGACTACGTGGCGAAGTCGAGGTTGCCACCGACAAGGGGGCTGGCAATCAACCTGGCCAAACAGGCCCAGGGCGATGCTGGGGCCAGCAGCGTTCAGATGGTGACCTTCGAGATCAAGAACTGACGAGCGAACAATGGCAAAGGTGATCCGGTCTCTTATTCTCGCGTCGGCAATGGTGCTGCCAGTCGCCTTGCCCGCGATGGCCTGCGATGGTCTTCGCCAGGCGTCCGAAGCGCTGAACCGCGGCGACGAGGCGGCCGCGCGTGCTGCCGCTGCTCCGGAGAGTGTGGCGGGATGTTCGTCAACGGAGATCGCGCTGACGCGTCGCGTCGTGGCGCTGGTGACCTTCAACCGTGTCGCGGCTGCCGTGGGGCAGGGCGCCAAGCTCGAAAGCTTCGAAGGCGACCTGACGACAGCGAGCAGAGACGCCGGCGGCCCGTGGCAGATCCTTGATGCGCTCGGCGACATTAGCCGGGAGCACCGCGACTATGAGGCGGCGGCGACCTATTATCAGCAGGCGCTGGAAGATTCGGCGAACGAGGAACTGACGCCCGATTGGATGGCGCCGGACAAGGACTACATCCTGCGGCTGGACAGGTTGGGCTCGGAAATGCGGCTTGCGGCAACCAAGCCCGTCAAGCTCGCCGCGCGCGGCGCCTGCAAGTTCTCCTATCGCGGCGTCTCGATCAAGAAGAAGGCCACCCCGGTGCGCTACGTCTTCGGCACCGCCGAATTCACGCCGGAGGGGCTGCAGTCGGCAAAGGATCTTTTCGAATGCCTGAAGTCGGCGAAACCGTCGACAATCACGCTGATTGGCCATACCGATCCGGTTGGCACGACCGAGGCGAACAAGGCATTGTCGATCGCCCGCGCCGAGGCCCTGGCGCATTACCTTGTGGATGCCGGATATCCGGGTACCTGGATAGCCGTCGGCAAGGGCGAGGAAGAGCCGTTCAAGACGGATGACCCGAGCGCCTACGACGAGGCGATGCTGCACCAACTCGACCGGCGGGTGGAAGTGGACGTGGGGAACTAGTTGTGTTGCACAGAATCCTGCTTTCGACGGTCCTGTTCGTCCTGCCCGTGCCCCCCGTCCTCGCGGCCACGTCGGCGCTGGTCGTCGGGGTGGATGCCTATCCGCATGAAGTGAGCCTCGACGGCGCAGTGAAGGACGCACGCGATGTCACGCAGGCGCTAAAGGCGGCCAATGTCGACACGATACGGCAGTTCATCAATGAGCAGGCGACGAAGGACGCCATCCGCTCCGCCTGGACCGAACTGGTCGCCGGCGCAGCCCGCGGCGATACGATCGTCTTCACCTATGCCGGGCACGGCGCGCAGATGCCGGAACTGATTGCGGGCAGCGAAGAAGACGGTCTGGACGAGTTCCTGGAACTACCCGGCTTCGACAGGAGCCGCGCGGAAGAAACCAGCAAGGAGATCATTGTCGACAACGAGCTGAACGCCTGGTTCGCGGAAGCGGAGGCCAAAGGTATTCAGGTTCTGTTCCTTTCCGACAGTTGCTTTTCCGGCGGCATGAACCGTTCCATTTCCGGTAAAACGCGGCTTGCACCGATCGTGCGTGCGAAGGTGCCGCCGCCGTCCGAAGAGGCGCTCAGGGGCGCGAAGGTGAAGGAAGCGGATCTGTCTCGCGTGACGATCCTGGCCGCGTCGCTCGAAAGCCAGCCGACGCCGGAAGTGGTGATCGGCGGCGAGCCGCGCGGGGCCCTGAGCTGGAGCTTTGCCCGCGCCATCGAGGGGGCTGCGGATCGCGACGGCGATGGCCGGATCTCGCGCATCGAGCTTGAGGATTATGTCTTCTCCAACGTCAAGCTTCAGTCGGAAGCGCTGCAGGTGCCGAACTTCACGCCGCAAGTGCCGCGCTCCGACAAGGAGATTGTCCTGTCCCTGCCGCGAAGCGCGACCATCGGCGCGGGCGCGACAGGCGACGCCGGAACGAAATTGAAGTCGCCGCGTGAAATGGGCTGGACGGGGAAACTGGCGCTCAGCGTCACCGGTACGGCGCCGCCGCTCAACAATCTCGGCGGCAATGGTGTGCCCTACCGCTGGGATGCTGCCACCGGGGTGTTCTACACGCCGAACGGCGATGTCGCCGGCGAACATATCGCGCCGGACATGCTCCAGGGCGCCGTCGACAAGTTTATCCTGGTCGATTTCCTGAAGGTCCTGGCGACGCAGAGCCCCGGCAGCGTTTCGCTCACGCCGTTGAAGGACATCTACGCGGCAGGTGACAGGCTGAATTTCAAGGCGGCGCAGGGCGACTACGCCAACATGCTGGTTTTCAATCTGGCGAATACCGGCGAAGCACAGCTTCTCGACGCGCAGATTGCGGGCAGTGGCAGCCACGCGTTTCAGCTTCAGGGCCTGGAGGTGGTGAAACCCTTCGGCGCGGATCACTTGGTCGCCATCTCGACCAATGCGCCGATCGACGCCATTGCGGCGGCCTTCTCCAACTCGAAGCTCGATGCCGCAGCGCTTCTGCGCCTCCTTGAAACACGGTTGGAGGACAGCGAAAGCACCATCGCCATCCAACCGCTTTACACGAGGGACCGGGGCCAATGAGCGCGCGTGGCAAGTCGTGGTGTACCGCGGCGCTTTCTGTGGTGGCATGGCTCGCCTTGCTTGCCGCTCCGGCCGTGGCCGGCGACCGGGTCTTGTTCATCGGTGTCGGCAGCTACCCGAACCTGTCGCCAATATTCGCGCTCAAAGGTCCGAAGAACGATCTCGTGGCAATGCAGGGCCTGCTGACGGGAAAACTTGGTTTCGATCCGTCCTCGATCCGCATTTTGAAGGACGAGCAGGCGACGCGAGCAGAAATACTCTCGGCCATGAACACGTGGCTTGTCGATGCAACAGGGTTTGGCGATCGCGTCTACATCTATTTTTCCGGCCACGGCCTTCAGGTGACGGATGCAGATGGCGACGAGCAGGATGGACTGGACGAGGCGCTGGCGCCCGTCGATATCGTCTCCGGTGAAACGGACTGGCAAGGCGCGATCCTCGACGATGAGATCGACCGGATCCTGGAGCGGCTGCAGGGGCGGGCGGTGACGATGGTGATCGACGCCTGCCATTCAGGCACGATCTCTCGTACGCTTTCCGACGACGTCTCGTCGGGCATCGAGGGCGCTCGTTTCCTGCCGCGCCCGCATGCCAAGCCGGTTGAGCAGGCCTTGACCCGCGGTCTCAGGATCGATCTTGCCGTTGTCGATAAGCCGAAGCTGGTGGAATCGGGCGTGACCGCCTGGAGCGCGGCTGCTCCATACCAGGTGGCCTGGGACGATGTGCGGCTTCCCGTCGAGGATCGGCACGGCGTGTTCACCGCGGCTTTCGTCGCTGGCCAGACCGGCAATGCGGCGGACGCCAACGGCAACGGCTTGACGAGCAACGCCGAACTGCTCGAATTCGCAAAGGCGCAGTCGACCGCTTACTGCTCCTCGCAGGAAAAATGCGGCAATCTCGACCCGCAATTGGAAAGCAAGGCGCAGACGCTTGGCGATAGTGCAATCGCCCCTGAAAAGCTCGGTGCGGGTGGCAACGGGCAGGGGACTTACCAGCAATCAAGCGCTCCAAGTGCGACGCCGACGACCTATCAGGACTCCGATGCGGTCAACGCGGTCGGTGACATCATCGGCAAGACCGAGACCGGCGAAGTGAAACTCGCCATAGATCGACCCACGACCATGAAGGCCGGCGACGTTTTCAAGGTGACAGTCACCAGCCAAACCGGCGGCGACCTGCTGCTCTTCGACGTGAACAGCCAGGGCAAGGCCACACAGATCTTCCCGAACGAGTTCGCACAAAAGATCACGCCACTTGCGCCAGACGTGCCGCTGACATTACCGGACGACTATTATGGCTTCGATTTCGAAGCGTCTGGCGAGGGCGAGAGTGCCTTCGTTGCACTCGTGGTCAGCGATGCCATCGATCTGGCTGACGTCGCTCCGAAAGCGCGCGGGTTGAAGATCGAGCTGGACGCGCGGGAAACCTTAAGCGAAGTCGTTGCACGATTGCAGAAGACCTGGACTGGCGACCTCGACCGCCGCGGTATTCACTGGTCCGTCGGCACTTTGCGCTATCGCGTTGAATAGGACCGAGCAATCCGAATAGAAAAAGCCCGCCTCGATGAGACGGGCTTCCTTGTGAAGGCGTCTGCCGATCCTAGTGCAGGATCTGGCTGAGGAAGAGCTTGGTGCGCTCGTGCTGCGGATTGTCGAAGAACTCGGCCGGCGAGTTCTGCTCGACGATCTGGCCCTGGTCCATGAAAATCACGCGGTTGGCGACCTGGCGGGCAAAGCCCATTTCGTGGGTCACGCAGAGCATGGTCATGCCTTCCTCGGCGAGGCCGACCATCGTGTCGAGCACTTCCTTGATCATTTCCGGGTCGAGCGCCGAAGTCGGCTCGTCGAACAGCATTATCTTCGGATTCATGCACAGCGAGCGGGCGATCGCCACGCGCTGCTGCTGACCGCCGGAGAGCTGGCCCGGATATTTGTTCGCCTGTTCGGGAATCTTGACGCGCTTCAGGAAGTGCATCGCGATTTCTTCCGCCTGCTTCTTCGGCATCTTGCGCACCCAGATCGGCGCAAGCGTGCAGTTTTCGAGGATCGTCAGGTGCGGGAAGAGGTTGAAGTGCTGGAACACCATGCCGACTTCGCGGCGCACTTCGTCGATCTTCTTGAGGTCGTTGGTCAGCTCGATGCCGTCAACGACGATCTTGCCCTTCTGGTGCTCTTCGAGGCGATTGATGCAGCGGATCATCGTCGACTTGCCGGAGCCCGACGGGCCGGCAATGACGATGCGCTCGCCTTTCATAACCTTCAGGTTGATGTCACGAAGGACGTGGAAGTCCCCGTACCACTTGTTCATTCCAGTGATTTCAACCGCGACATCCGTTGCGGAAACAGTCATTTTGGAAGCAGTGGCTGCGTTTGCCATGCGATCCTCCCCTCATTTTATCGTTTATGGGCCGTGTCGAGAACGCGTTCCATGAAGCCTGAATAGCGCGACATACTGAAGCAGAAAAGCCAGAATATGAAGCCAGCGAAAATAAGGCCCGAGATCGGCGTGACCGAAGAGGCCCAGTTGGCGTCGGTGAAGTTGAAGCGAACGATGCCGAGCAGGTCGAACATGCCGATAATCGACACCAGCGACGTATCCTTGAAGAGACCGATGAAGGTGTTGACGATGCCGGGAATCACAAGCTTCAGCGCCTGCGGCAGCACGATGAGGTTCATCTTCTGCCAGAAGCTGAGGCCGAGCGAATCTGCGCCTTCATACTGCCCCTTCGGAATGGCCTGCAGACCGCCGCGCACCACTTCGGCCATGTAGGCCGAGGCAAAGAACGACACGCCGATCAGTGCGCGCAGGAATTTGTCGAAGGTGACGCCCTGCGGCAGGAACAGGGGCAGCATGACGCTCGCCATGAACAGCACGGTGATCAGCGGAATGCCGCGCACCAGCTCGATGAAAGCGGTGCAGAGCATCTTGATCACGGGCATGTGTGATCGCCGGCCAAGTGCTAGCAGGATGCCGAGCGGCAATGACACGGCGATGCCGACGAAAGAGAGAATGAGCGTCACCATCAGGCCGCCCCAAAGCGGCGTCTCGACGAAAGTCAGCCCAAACCAACCGCCCGGAAGCAGGATCAAGGAGATGAGCGGCAGAACGGCGAAAAGCAGGATGGCGTTGATGCCCTTGTAAGGGACCTTCGGTATCGCCATCGGCACGAGGAAAAGGATGAAGAGGATGCCGACCAGCGTCGGTCTCCAGCGTTCATCGAGCGGATAGCGGCCGTAGACGAACTGGTCGAGCTTCGCGTTGACGAAGGCCCAGCACGCGCCGCTCCAGCCTTCCGGCTGGCTACCGCCCTGTGCAACCGTGGCGCAGACGCCACGGCCTCCACCGGTCCAGGCGGCGTCAAGGAACAGCCATTGGATTGCCGGCGGCAGGAACCACGCGAGCGCAAGTGCGCCGATGATGGTAAGCACCGTATCCTTCGGCGTGGCGAAAAGGTTCTCGCGCAGCCAGTGGACGACGCCGCCTTCTGCGATCGGCGGTGCGGAAGCCTCGATCATCGAGGCGCGGACGAAATTTGCCTGGGGTGTGGTCATGGTCTTATCTCTCCACCAGGGCCATTCGGGCATTGAACCAGTTCATGAATAGCGACGTCGCGAGGCTCAGCGACAGGTAGACGACGATCCAGATCGTAACGATCTCGATCGACTGCCCCGTCTGGTTGAGGATCGTGCCGCCGACGGCCACGAGATCGGCGTAGCCGATGGCGACGGCGAGCGAGGAGTTCTTGGTCAGGTTCAGATACTGGCTGGTGAGCGGCGGAATGATGATCCTCAGCGCCTGGGGAACAACCACGAGGCGCGTCGTCAGACCCGGGCGAATGCCGAGCGCGTGCGCGGCCTCCGTCTGCCCCTTGGAAACACCGCGAATACCGGCGCGCACGATCTCGGCGATGAAGGCCGCGGTATAGAACGAGAGCGCCAGGAACAGCGACAAGAATTCCGGCCCGATGACCGAGCCGCCGGTGAGGTTGAACTTGCCGGCAACGGGAACGTCGAAGGTGATCGGCGATCCCGTGGCGAGGAACGTCAAGAGTGGCAAGCCGATGATCAGGCCGAGAGCCGTCCAAAGAACCGGGAAGCGCTGTCCGGTGGCTTCCTGCTTCTTGCGCGCATACCGCGCCACGAAGAAGCTGGCGACGATCGCGATGAAGAAGGCAAGAACCGTGTACATCGAGCCGTCTTCAAAGATCGGTTTGGGAAAGGCGAGACCGCGGTTGTTGAGGAACATGTTGAGCGGCAGTGCCGCAGATTCACGTGGCTGCGGCAGGATCGCCAGAACGCCGCTGTACCAGAAGAAGATGACGAGCAGCGGCGGGATGTTGCGGAAGATCTCGACATAGGCGAGCGACAGCTTGGCAATTAGCCAGTTGTGCGACAGCCGTCCGATGCCGACCGCAAAGCCGATGATGGTGGCGGTGAAAATACCGCAGACAGCGACCAGCAGCGTGTTGAGCAGACCAACGACAAGCGCGCGCTGATAGGTCGAATCGCTGGTAAAGGCGATCAAAGACTGTCCGACGTCGAAACCGGCGCGCCCATTCAGGAAGCCGTAACCGGAAGCAATATTCGCTCGTTTGAGGTTCTCGATCGTATTGTCGGCGATCCAATAGACGAAGGCCGCGAGAACGACGAGGGTGAGTACCTGATAGAAGATCCCGCGCACTTGCGGGTCGTAGATGATCGACCCCGACGGTTTGCTTTTTTCAGGCGTAGTTGTGACGCCAATCGCCATGCAATGCCTCTTTCCCCTTTGTCACCCTTTGGGTGTTTTTATCGTTGGATGGGGAAGCGGTGACCCGCTTCCCCAGTCTTGGATAATCGCTTAGCGGACCGGCGGGGCGTACTGGATGCCGCCCTTGTTCCACAGGGCGTTGAGGCCGCGCTCGATCTTGAGCGGGCTGCCAGCGCCGATGTTACGGTCAAAGACTTCGCCGTAGTTGCCGACGGCCTTGATGATGTTCACGGCCCATTCGTTGGTCAGGCCAAGGTCGGTGCCGATCTTGCTGTCAGCTTCGACGCCGAGGAAGCGCTGAACGTCCGGGTTGGCGGACTTCTTCATTTCTTCGACGTTGGCCTGGGTGATGCCGAAATCTTCGGCCTGGATCAGCGCATAGTGAACCCAGCTGACGATATCGAACCACTGGTCGTCACCCTGGCGCACGGCCGGGCCGAGGGGTTCCTTCGAGATGATTTCCGGCAGGATCATGTGATCGTCCGGCTTGGAAAGCGTCAGGCGCAGCGAATAAAGGCCCGACTGGTCGGTCGTGTAGACGTCGCAACGACCGGCGTCATAGGCGGCGTTCACTTCTTCGAGCTTTTCGAAGACGACCGGATTGTACTGCAGGTTGTTCGACTTGAAGTAGTCGGCAAGATTGAGCTCGGTGGTGGTGCCCGTCTGCACGCAGACGGCTGCGCCCGAAAGCTCGAGGGCCGATTTTACGTTCAGGCTCTTGCGAACCATGAAGCCCTGGCCGTCATAGTAGTTGACCGGGCGGAAGTTGAAGCCGAGCGCGGTGTCGCGGTTGATCGTCCAGGTGGTGTTACGCGCAAGGACATCGACCTCGCCGGACTGCAGCGCCGGGAAGCGTTCCTTGGCCGAAGTGGGTGTGTACTTTACCTTGCTGGCATCCGCGAAGATCGCGGCGGCGATTGCCTTGCAGTAGTCGACGTCGAAACCGCTCCAATTGCCCGAGGCATCCGGGGCAGCAAAGCCGGCGAGACCGGTGTTCACGCCGCACTGGACAAAGCCCTTGGCCTTCACGTCATCAAGGGTAGCGCCCGAAGCCGCCTGTGTGCCAATCCCCATGACAGCGGCGCCAACGAGAGCTGTCAGAATTCTTTTTGCCATTTTTAGAACCTTTTTCTGTTGTCGTTAGTTCCCGTCTGCACCAGCGCCTCTCCTGGCGCGTGCAGCCTCCGCCACCCTCCTGGCGCGAGTACAGGCTATCTCATGCTCAAATTCCATGAGGGTCAAGAGAGGCCGCCGATTTTCTGGTTTTGCATGTGAAAAACCCGAAACAAGCCAGAAAGTTAGGCAGTTTTTGGGGGCAATGGGCGGGCCCTGGGCGAAAAATCGCCAAATGCCGGCCGATGACGGCCAAAACGACGCTCCATGATTTTTGCCACTTGACCGCGGTTGTGGCTCATTCGAAGAGTTTCTCTTTCGAAATCAGAAGCGGAACATGCAATGGCAGACAGCGGCAATGTGAATGGCAAGGCGGGCATCAACACCCGTCTCGCTCATAGCGGCAACAATCCCTCCGACTATTTCGGCTTCGTCAACCCACCGGTGGTGCATGCCTCCACGGTGCTGTTTCCGAATGCGAAGTCGATGGAAATGCGCGCGCAGAAGTACACCTACGGGACGCGTGGAACGCCGACCACGGATGCGCTTTGCGACGCGATCAACGAACTTGAAGGTTCCGCCGGGACGATTCTTGTACCCTCCGGTCTGGCTGCCGTAACGGTGCCGTTCCTTACCTATCTCTCGGCGGGCGATCACGCGCTGATCGTCGATTCGGTCTATTTCCCAACGCGCCACTTCTGCGACACGATGCTGAAGCGTCTTGGCGTCACCGTCGAATACTACGATCCGATGATTGGTGCCGGAATCGAAAACCTGATCCGCCCGAACACGCGCCTGGTGCATACCGAAGCGCCGGGTTCGAATACGTTCGAAATGCAGGATATCCGTGCCATCGCCGACGTTGCTCATCGCCACGGCTGCGTCGTCACCATGGACAACACCTGGGCGACGCCGGTTTACTTCAGGCCGCTCGATCACGGCGTCGATGTGTCGATCCATGCGTCCACCAAGTATCCGTCCGGTCATTCGGATGTTCTCCTGGGTACGGTGTCGGCGAACGCCGCCCACTGGCCGGCCTTGACCGAGGCGATGGTGACCCTCGGTGTCTGCGTTTCGCCCGACGACAGCTACCAGATCCTGCGTGGCCTGAGGACGATGGGCATTCGCCTCGAGCGGCACCAGGAGAGCGCACTTGCCCTGGCCCAGTGGCTGGAAGGGCGGGATGAGGTCGCCCGTGTCCTGCATCCGGCACTGCCAAGCTTCCCGGGACACGAACTCTGGAAACGCGATTTCGCCGGCGCAAGCGGCATCTTCTCCTTCGTCCTAAAAGCGGAAAGCGCCGATCGGTTCAAGGCCAAGGCGCACGCCTTCCTCGACGCGCTGAAACTGTTCGGGCTCGGTTATTCCTGGGGCGGCTTCGAGAGCTTGGCACTCCATGTCAGCCTGTCGGACCGCAAGGTGGCGCTGGCGCCGACAGAAGGTCCGGTGATCCGCCTGCAGATCGGGCTTGAGGACGTGCCGGATATCCGTCGCGACATCGAAGCCGGATTGGCCGCGGCCAACGCCGTTTGATGGCCTGAGGCGCCTCGTTCATTCGCGGCGCCTCGTCACCACCGACTATGGAATCTGCGTGTTGCCCAGTCGCCTGTCCGCAGTCAGCGCTGGGCGCTGTAGCCGTAGAGCCAATCAAGGTCGGCAGCGAGCGCATCCGGTCCCTTGAGTTTCAGGACGATGTCGCGGCCGAGGCGCAGCGGCCCACGGGCGTGGTAGGCAAAATGATTGAACGCCGCGCGGCGCCGGACCCGCGCGATGCGTGGTCGACGCCTCGCTTCGAATGCAGCCAGCGCCTTCGGGATATCGATGCCGGTGGCCAGGCAGTCGGAAAGCTCGAAGGCGTCCTCAATCGCCATGGCCGCGCCCTGCGCGGCGAAGGGCGTCATCGCATGGGCCGCATCGCCGATCAGTACGGTCTTTCGCCCGTCTTGCCAGGCCCCGTCGTCGACTGTGCACAATGGCCAGTAGGTGGGGGCGGCAGCCTTCTCGAGCAGCGAGCGGATGCCCGCGTTCCAGCCGGAGAAAGCATTCAGGCAGTCCTGGCGGCGCTTGTCCGAATCCTTGCCGACCCAGACGGCGTCGGTCTCCTTTCCCTCGATGATCGCGACGAGATTGAAACCGTCGACTTCCCGCAACGGGTAGGCGACGAGATGGGCGCGAGGGCCGAGGAACGCCGTGACCTGGTTCGGCTTGAGAAGGCCGGCGGCCGTGTCGCGGGCGAGCGTCATGCGCCAGGCGACGTTGCCTGAAAACCGTACACGACCGGCCCCGGGGACGCCGTTGCGCAACCGCGACCAGATGCCGTCGGCGCCGACGATGATGTCCGGGCGGCGCCCCGTCAGTGTTATGATGGTCTGCTCATCAGGGTTGTCGATATGGCAGCCGAGTTGCAGGCGGCAGCGCGGTTCTGCCTCCACGGCGGCAAGCAGGACTTTCTGCAGGCTCGCGCGGTGCATGACGGCATACGGCGCGTGCCAGCGGCGACGCGCGAAAGCGCCGGCCGATACGCTGGCAAGAGGGTTTAAGGATACGCCGTCAACCAGGCCGATGCGCTCGGGCTCGGTCCAGTAGGCTTCGAGTTCCGCAAGCAGGCCGAGCTCTATGAGGATGCGTGAGGCGTTCGGCGACAATTGCAGGCCGGCGCCGACCTCGGTCAGCGCCGTTGCCCGTTCGATGATGTCGACTTCGAAGCCTCGGCGGGCGAGGCACAAGGCGGCCGTGAGTCCGCCGATACCGGCGCCGATGATCGCGACAGGGCGCGACATCGTGGCTTATCAGGCGGCTTTGTGGGCGAAGAGGCAGCCGGGCGGGTTGGTTTCCGTCGCCTTCAGCTTCGGATTGTAGCGATAGAGCGTGGAGCAGTAGGAGCAGACCTTCTCGTTGTCGTCGCCCATATCGATGAAGATGTGCGGGTGATCGTACGGAATGGACGCGCCGATGCACATGAATTCCTTGACGCCGATTTCGATTGCCTGATGTCCGCCGTCGTTCTGGAAGTGCGGGATGCTGTGGCCGGCCATGTCATGCTCCGATGAATGCAAGTCTCTAAAGTTGGCGGCACCATAGTGAGCTTTGCTGCAAAAGTGTAGCGGCAAACACGCCGCAGCTGTGGTTTTTGCCGGGGCGGGGTTTCACTCGCCAGAGCGACGATCTAGGTTGCGCCGGATCGATACCTCCCAGGATGATAAAGATGGATCTCAATCCGCCGCCGTTTTCCCGCTTTACCCATGAAGGCCTGGAGATCGCCTTCTTCGACGAAGGTGATCCAGCCGGCGCGCCCATTCTCCTCATTCATGGTTTTGCATCGAGCGCCAACGTCAACTGGGTTTTCCCGGGGTGGCTGAAGACGCTGGGCGACGCCGGCTACCGTGTGATCGCGCTCGACAACCGCGGGCATGGCAAGAGCAGTAAACCCTACGATCCAGCGCTTTATCATCCGCAGCAGATGGCGGGCGACGCCGTAGCGCTTTTGGGTCATCTCGGCATCGCCGAAGCGCATGTGATGGGCTACTCGATGGGCGCACGCATCTCGGCCTTCATGGCACTCGCCCATCCCCACCGCGTCCGCTCGCTGGTCTTTGGCGGGCTCGGCATCGGCATGGTGACGGGGGTAGGGGATTGGGACCCGATTGCCGATGCCTTGTCGGCGCCGTGTCTAGATGTCGTGACCCATGCACGCGGCCGCATGTTCCGCGCCTTTGCCGACCAGACCAAAAGCGACAGGCAGGCGCTTGCGGCCTGCATCTCGACGTCTCGCGACCTGCTGACGGCCGAGGACATGGGGCGCATCGACGTGCCGACCCTGATCGGTGTCGGGACCAAGGACGACATTGCCGGCTCACCGCAGGAGCTGGCGGAGTTGATGCCCAACGCGCGTGCGCTTGATATTCCGGGCAGGGATCATATGCTCGCCGTGGGTGACCGGGTTTTCAAGAAGGCCGTGCTCGAGTTCCTCGAGGAAGTGGGACGCGCCTAGACTGCCGACCGCGACGGAACGGGGGAAGCACCGCACGCTTGCCCGCTTCTGAGCTGCTCGACCGAGGGTGGAACTGAGGCCGGGCCATTTAAGTCATGCCGGATTTCCCCTATAGTGACTGTAGGACGGACAGGAAGGAGAGCGACGATGGTCGCCAAGACCGAACTTCGCCAGACGGAAGCTTTGAAGGTGATGGACCCGATCTGGAACAGCCTGCGTGAGGAAGCCCGCGTGGCAGCCGAGCAGGACCCGATGCTTGCGGCCTTCCTCTATTCGACGGTGGTCAATCAGCACTCGCTCGAAGAAAGCGTGATCTATCGCATCTGCGAAAGGCTCGATCATCCCGATCTTCAGGCAAACCTCTTGCGACAGACCTTCTCGGAGATGATGGAGGATTGGCCGGAATGGGGCACCATTCTGCGTGTCGACATCCAGGCCGTCTATGACCGCGATCCCGCCTGCACCCGTTTCATCGAGCCGGTACTCTATTTCAAGGGCTTCCATGCTATCCAGACGCACCGCCTGGCCCATTGGCTGCTGAAGCGCGGCCGCAAGGATTTCGCGTTCTATCTGCAGAGCCGCGCGTCGAGCGTCTTCCAGACGGACATCAATCCCGCTGCCCGCATCGGGCGCGGCATCTTCCTTGATCACGCCACCGGTCTTGTCGTCGGCGAGACGGCGGTGATCGGAGACAATGTCTCCATCCTGCACGGCGTGACGCTCGGTGGCACGGGCAAGGAGGGCAGCGACCGTCATCCGAAGATCGCTGATGGCGTCCTGATCGGCGCCGGCGCCAAGATCCTTGGCAATATCCATATCGGCCATTGCTCGCGCATCGCCGCCGGCTCGGTCGTGTTGAAGCCGGTGCCGCCGAAAACGACGGTCGCAGGCGTGCCGGCGAAGGTGGTGGGCGAGGCCGGTTGCTCCGAGCCATCGCGTCAGATGGACCAGATCCTGAGCAGCTTCGATATCTGAACATACGGGAACCGGTGCGTAAGCCTCTTTCGAGGGGTTTACACCCGGCGATGCAGCGTGCGAGAAGCGCCGCACAGATAAACGGCTACGGAGACGTGTTTTGAAGCCCGAAGAAATCCGCAAGCTTGAAGCCTATTTCAAGCGCACCTTCAATCAGCAGATGGTCGTCAAGGCGCGCCCGAAGAAGGACGAGTCCGCTGAAGTCTATCTCGGTGACGAGTTCCTCGGTGTCGTTTTCCGCGATGAGGAAGATGGCGAGCTTTCCTACAATTTCTCCATGGCAATCCTCGACATCGACCTCTAAGTCTGACGAGGACGTCCGAAAACAATAAACCCCGAAAATCCCCTGAGATTTTCGGGGTTTATTGTTTTAATGGGGATTTATGCATCGCGCTGAGCAATTGCTCGCGTCGCTCATCTTGGTTCTTCACCGCGATCGTAAGAATTTTTTTTCGCGGGAGCGCATTTCTTCATCAAGTTGTTGCATCCGTTGTATTTTATTGCGTCGCACACTCGTCTTGACTTTTTGTGCAGTGCACATAAACTGAAGCCTCCAGATCAGGCCGTCACTAAGGAGACACCCGATGTTCAACTTCGACGATGCAAACAAGAAGAGCAAAGAAGCCATTGACGTGGCTGTAAAGAGCTATTCCGCTTGGACCAAGGGTCTCCAGGCTATCGCGACTGAAGCTGCGGACTACTCCAAGAAGTCCTTTGAAGATGGCGTTGCGCACGTCGAGAAGCTGTCGAGCACCAAGAGTGTCGAAGCTGTTTTCGAACTGCAGACCAATTTCATCAAGGCGAGCTACGAAGGCTTCGTCGCCGAGGCAACGAAGATCGGCGAAATGTACGCTGATCTCGCCAAGGACGCTTACAAGCCCTACGAAGCGCCGGTTGCCAAGGCAACGGCAGCAGTCAAGGCCGCCGCTGCCGCCGCCTGATCGCCAGGCAAAGAACCACATTCCAAAAAAAGGCCGGTCGCAGCGCTTGCGACCGGCCTTTTTGTTTCTCGCATTAGCTGTGCGCAGCCCGAAGAAAGTTGATCAATCTTACGCGCGGTCGTGCGATTATGATTGCAGTGCGTTGGTTCGGTCTTAAAATCTGAAAACGAACCATTAGATAAAGGGCAAGCACGCTGCGGCCAAGTTCAGTGGGGTCGCTGCTGTACAAGGAACTGACAAGAATGATCGCCATGCCGGTCCGGATGCAGCAAGGTAGCGATGACGAGGGAAACGGCAACAACCGCAGCACGTCCGTCATCACGCGTACCAAGCCGAAGACCAAAAAGCCGAGTTTGTATCGTGTTCTGCTTTTGAATGACGATTACACGCCGATGGAATTTGTCATCCATATCCTGGAGCGCTTCTTTCAGAAGAACCCGGAAGAGGCGACCCGCATCATGCTTCATGTCCACAATCATGGCGTGGGAGAGTGCGGCGTCTTCACCTATGAGGTCGCCGAAACCAAGGTGACGCAGGTGATGGATTTTGCCCGGCAGCATCAGCATCCGTTGCAATGCGTCATGGAAAAGAAATGAGGAACTAACGTGCCAACATTTTCGCCCAGTCTCGAAAAGGCGCTACACCAGGCACTGACTTTTGCCAACGAGCGCCACCATGAATACGCCACGCTCGAGCATCTGCTTCTGGCATTGATCGATGATGCCGACGCGGCGGCCGTGATGGGCGCCTGCAACGTCAATCTCGAGACGCTGCGCAAGACCGTGACGGATTATGTCGACAACGAGCTTTCCAATCTCGTGACCGGCTACGACGAAGATTCCAAGCCGACGGCGGGTTTCCAGCGTGTCATCCAGCGCGCGGTCATCCATGTCCAATCGTCCGGCCGTGAAGAAGTCACCGGCGCCAACGTGCTGGTTGCCATCTTCGCCGAGCGCGAAAGCCATGCCGCCTATTTCCTGCAGGAGCAGGAGATGACGCGTTACGACGCCGTCAACTTCATTTCACACGGCATCGGCAAGCGGCCCGGCACCTCCGAATCCCGGCCGGTGCGCGGCGCCGACGATCACGAATCCGAGCAGAAGCCTTCGCGCGACACCGAGGAAACTGGCGCCAAGAAGCAGCAGGACGCGCTTACGGCCTATTGCGTCAACCTCAATGAAAAGGCGAAGTCCGGCAAGATCGACCCGTTGATCGGGCGTCACGCCGAGGTGAACCGCACCATCCAGGTGCTGTGCCGCCGCTCGAAGAACAATCCGCTCTATGTCGGCGACCCCGGCGTCGGCAAGACGGCGATCGCCGAAGGCCTTGCCAAGCGCATCATTGAAAAGAAGGTACCGGAAGCGCTACAGGATGCGACGATCTTCTCGCTGGATATGGGCACCTTGCTCGCCGGCACGCGCTATCGCGGCGATTTCGAAGAGCGCCTGAAGCAGGTCGTCAAGGAGCTTGAGGACTATCCGGGTGCCGTGCTCTTCATTGACGAGATCCACACCGTCATCGGCGCTGGGGCCACCTCCGGTGGCGCCATGGATGCGTCCAATCTCCTGAAGCCGGCGCTCTCCTCCGGCGCGATCCGCTGCATCGGTTCGACCACCTACAAGGAATACCGCCAGTTCTTCGAGAAGGACCGGGCGCTGGTTCGCCGCTTCCAGAAGATCGACGTGAACGAGCCGACGATCGCCGACGCGATCGAGATCATGAAGGGTCTGAAGCCTTACTTCGAGGAATATCACCACCTGAAATACTCGAACGAGGCGATCAAGGCCGCGGTTGAACTTTCCGCCCGTTACATCAACGACCGCAAGCTGCCTGACAAGGCGATCGACGTGATCGACGAATCCGGTGCTGCGCAGATGCTGCTGCCGGCAAGCAAGCGCCGCAAGCTGATCACCGAAAAGGAGATCGAGGCGACGATCGCGACGATGGCGCGCATCCCGCCCAAGACCGTTTCGAAGGATGATGAGGCCGTTCTCGCCAACCTCGAAAAGGAACTGCGCTCGGTCGTCTATGGCCAGGACCTGGCGATCGAAGCGCTCGCGTCTTCGATCAAGCTGGCGCGTGCCGGCCTGCGGGAACCGAACAAGCCGATCGGCTGCTATGTCTTCTCCGGCCCGACCGGCGTCGGCAAGACGGAAGTCGCCAAGCAGCTTGCGACGTCGCTCGGCGTCGAGCTTCTGCGCTTCGACATGTCGGAATACATGGAGCGGCACACGGTTTCGCGTCTGCTCGGTGCACCTCCCGGCTATGTCGGCTTCGACCAGGGCGGCCTGCTGACCGATGGCGTCGACCAGCATCCGCATTGCGTGCTGCTGCTCGACGAGATCGAGAAGGCGCATCCGGACCTGTTCAACATCCTGTTGCAGGTCATGGATCATGGCTCGCTGACGGATCACAACGGCAAGAAGATCGACTTCCGCAACGTCATCCTGATCATGACCACCAATGCCGGCGCATCGGAAATGGCCCGGGCCGCCATCGGCTTCGGTTCTTCCAAGCGTACGGGTGAAGACGAAGAGGCGCTGAACCGCCTGTTCACGCCGGAATTCCGCAACCGTCTGGACGCGGTCATTCCCTTCGCTTCGCTGCCGACCCCGGTCATCCACCAGGTCGTACAGAAGTTCGTCATGCAGCTGGAAACGCAGCTCGCCGAGCGCAACGTCACCTTCGACCTCGCGCCGGAGGCAATCGCCTGGCTCGCCGAGAAGGGCTATGACGAGAAGATGGGTGCCCGGCCGCTCGCCCGCGTCATCCAGGAAAACATCAAGAAGCCGCTCGCCGATGAGATCCTCTTCGGCAAGCTGAAGAAGGGCGGCGTCGTCAAGGTGACGATCGGTACCAAGGCCGATGGCACCAAGGGCTTGCTGCTCGATGCGGTTCCGGAAACGACGCCGATCAAGCCGAAGGCCGAGGTTTCCCGCCCGGCGATGAAGGCGGCAAAGCAGAAGAAGGCCGAGGACAAGGAAGAAGTGGGTGCCGAGCCCGCACCGAAGTCCAAGCCGAAGAAGGCAGCCGCCAAGGCATCGTCCGATGGCGAAGCCGGGGCCGGCGACGCGGCTCCGAGAAAGGGCCGCACGGTGCCGAAGGTGCCACGCAAGAAATAGGCCCTCGCAAGAAATGTTCGACGGTGCCGGATGCAAACCATCCGGCACCGTTTTCTTGAGAGCGGGATGAGGAAAAGTGTGCGCGGTTTTTCGCCCGCATCCCGCTCCAATAACTTATATTCGATCACAATGATCTTGGGTCGATTCGACCCAAGATCATTGTGATCGAAAATCAAAGACAATCCGGAATTGCCAATGGATAGGGAAGAAGACGAGCAATCATCGCTCGCCTGGTTCGGGAGAGGTATGCGCGGCATCTTCAGCCTGCCGGCCTTCATCCTGATGCTGTCCTTCGTCGGCTTCTGTTCGCTGACGGCGCAAGCTGGAATCCCAGTGCAGCAGGTCGTCTTCATGGTCGGCATGGTCTGGGCGCTCCCGGCCAAGGTCATTCTTGTCAGTTCGATGATGAGCGGCGCGAACTTGGCGGCCGCTTTCCTCGCGGTTTCGCTGTCTTCCGTCCGGCTGATGCCGATGGTTGCGGCGCTCGTCCCGGAACTGCGCACATCGCGAACGCCGACCTGGCTGCTGCTCTTCCTTTCGCACTTCGTCGCGATCACCGCCTGGGTGTTCGCAATGGAGAAGGTGCCGCAGGTGCCGCGTGAACGGCGGGTCGCCTTCTTTGCCGGCTTCGGCATCACGCTCGTTGCGGCGAACATGCTGCTGGTTGCCGTCGTCTACCATTTCGTCGCGGACTTCCCGCCGATCGTTGCGGGCTGCCTGTTCTTCCTGACACCTGTCTATTTCCTCGCGTCGATCTGGCATTCGGCACGCCACCCCGTCGTCTACGTGGCGCTGCTCTTCGGACTTGTCGGCGGGCCGCTGTTCTATTGGCTGTTTCCGGAATTCGACATCCTGCTCGCCGGTCTAGTCGGCGGCACGCTCGCCTGGCTGGTCGAGCGCCTCTGGCGCCAGCGCAAGGAGGTGGGCGTATGACGTGGCAGGATGGTTGGTGGGCCTATGCCTTCATCGCGATTGCCGGCTGGCTCGCGACCGACATCTGGCGCTGGCTCGGCGTCGTTGCCGGCAACAAGCTGCGGGACGATTCCGAGGCACTGAACTGGGTGAGGGCGGTCGCGACCGCTCTGGTCGCCGCGGTCATCGCGAAGCTCATCCTTTATCCGACAGGCGTGCTCGAACAATCCCCGCTCTGGCTGCGCGTGGGGGCCGTCGGACTTGGGGCGGTCGCTTTCTTTCTGTTCGGACGAAAGCCGGCGATCGGAATAGCGACAGCCATCGCGGCGCTCGCATTGGGGCTCTGGTGGCTGGGTTTTTAGGCGAAGCCTGAGCCGAGAGCCGACGGGGCGCCGGCTCAATCCGTTCATGGAGTGTCGGTTATCGAGTGCAGGCGAGACTACAGCGCTTGCCGAACCTTTTCGGCATTGGCCGCGAGCACGGCGCCGTCTTCGATCGTACCGGAATGCGGCTTCAGCGGCACGCCGGCCCGTCGCGGAATGACATGGAAGTGCAGGTGGAAGACCGATTGGCCGGCCGGTGTCTCGTTGAACTGCATGACCGTCACGCCATCGGCCTCGAAGGCCTCTTTCGCCGCGACCGCCAGTTTCTGCACGGTAGCGATGAGCGCCGGCAGCGTCGCTGCATCGGCATCGAGCAAGTTGCGCGAGGGTGCCTTCGGTACGACGAGCAAGTGGCCTTCGGCCTGCGGCATCACATCCATGAACGCGATCGTCGCGTCATCCTCGTAGACGCGGTGCGAGGGAATTTCGCCGCGCAGGATCTTGGCGAAGATGTTGTTGTCGTCGTAGCTCATTGTTCTTCCTCGTGAATTGTCGCGGGCCGACCTTGGCCGAAAGCCGTTCAGTCGTCTTGCCGCTCACCTTTGCGGAAAGGCCCGTGTTCTGCAAGAATCTCGCCCGTTTCCTCCACGTCTCTACGCTCGCGCTGGAGATAATCAGCGACAGCGCGGGCGAGCCCTGAATGCATGAAGAAATGCGCGGAGTGGGTGGTGACGGGCATGTAGCCGCGCGCGAGCTTGTGTTCACCCTGGGCACCGGCCTCGACCCTCTTCAGTCCCTTGGCGATCGCGAAATCGATCGCCTGGTGATAGCAGACCTCGAAATGCAGGAACGGATGGTCCTCGATGCAGCCCCAGTGACGGCCGTAGAGCGCGTCGCCGCCGATGAAGTTGATCGCGCCGGCGATGTAGCGGCCGTTGCGGCGCGCCATCACCAGCAGGATATCGTCGGCCATGCGCTCGCCGATCAGCGAATAGAAGGCGCGCGTCAGATAGGGACGACCCCACTTGCGACCGCCGGTGTCCATGTAGAAGGCAAAGAACTGGTCCCAGATCGCTTCCGTCAGGTCGCTGCCGGTCAGCCAGTCGATCGAGATGCCGTTTTCGACCGCGGCCCTGCGTTCCTTCTTGAGCGCCTTACGCTTGCGCGAGGCCAAGGTCTCCAGGAAATCGGCGTGCGATCCGTAGCCTTCGTTGGTGAAATGGAACTGCTGGTCGGTGCGGTGCAGGAACGCGGCGCGCTCGAGCGCCGGCATTTCGGCTTCCGGCACGAAGGTGACATGCGCCGACGAGACATCGTGTCTGCGTGCGAGCTCCTTCATGCCTGCGGCAAGCGCATCCTGAACTGCGCCCTGGTTTTCACCCGGCGCCGTAAGCAGTCTCGGTCCGGTGGCCGGCGTGAAGGGAATGGAGCTTTGCAGTTTCGGATAATAGCGCCCGCCGGCCCGCTCGAAAGCGTCGGCCCAGCCATGGTCGAAGACATATTCGCCCTGGCTGTGGTTCTTCAAGTAGCAGACTAGACCGCCGCGCAGATGGCCGTCCGATCCTTCGAGAAGCAGGTGTTGGCCGAGCCAGCCTGTTTTCGCAGTTGCGGATCCGGATTCCTCAAGAGCCGAAAGATAGGCATGCGAGAGGAAGGGATTGTAGACGCCGCCGGGATGCACCTTCGATGCACCGGAAAGCACGTTCCAGCGTGCTGCCGGCACATCGGCGAAGGATTGGGCTATGCGGATGGTGACGGCGTCTGACATCAGATCAGGAAACCAGGGCCTCCCGCGGGTCGAAGCCCTCGAAGGTCATCTGATCCGCGTGAGCGAAGGTGTAGGTCTCTGCCTGGCGGTCGCGCACGGTCCAGGTGATGATCGTCTTACCGAGCGTCCGCTCCTTGGTGATGAACGAGTTCGGCAGGTGGCCGTAATGGTAGGAGATGAAGTCGAGGCCGAGCTGCATGGCTTCCTCGTGCACGAAGAACGTCTCGGGATTGGCGCCTTCCGCAGTGAGGCCGAGCGGGTAGGGCGCGTCGAGCGCCTTCAGGTCCTTGAGCAGCCAGTGATCGAAGCTCATCAGGGCGACGTGTCCCTTGTAGCCTTCGAGCGTCTCCAGCACAGCGGCGGCAAAGCCCTCGTCGTCGCCCTTGCGGCCCTTGAGTTCGATGACCAGCGGTACTTTGCCTGCGACCAGGCGCAGCATCTGCGTCAGCGTCGGCACCTGGTCCTTCGTTCCGCCGATCGCCATCAGGCCGAGCTCGCCGGCGGTGCGCGCGCGCACGTCGCCCTTGATGCCGCAGAGACGCTGGGTGTCGTCATCATGGAAGACGACCGGGATGCTGTCGGCGGTGTATTGCAGGTCGCACTCGATGGCGAAACCGGCATCGACGGCACGGGAGAAAGCCGAAAGCGTGTTCTCCCACACGTCTCTGTTCATGTCGTGATAGCCGCGATGGGCGATCGGTTGGGCCTTCAGCCAGGAAATATCAGCCATGGTCGGCATCCTAATCAGGCGATCTCGATGACGGCGTCGATCTCGACGGCGGCATTGAAGGGCAGGCAAGCCATGCCGACGGCGGCGCGGGCGTGTTTGCCCGCTTCACCGAGCACGGTGGCGAGCAGATTGGAGGCGCCGTTGATGACGAGGTGCTGCTCGACAAATTCCGGCGTCGAGGCGACGAAGCCGTTGATCTTCACCAGACGACGGATGCGTCCGAGGTCGCCGCCGAGCGCGGATTTTGCCTGTGCGAGGATGTTGATCGAGCAGAGTTCGGCGGCGCGTTGCGCGCGGGCGACGTCGACATCCTTGCCGACAATGCCTGTCACGGCGACCTTGCCGTCTTCCATCGGAAGCTGTCCGGAGATGTAGAGCATCGAGCCGCTGATCACGTACGGCACATAGTTCGCGACCGGGGTCGCAGCCTGGGGAAGGGTGACGCCGAGGTCCTTGAGGCGCGTTTCGATCTCTGCGGACATGGAAAGCTCCATTGTTGTCTTTTGTGTTAAAATCCTGCATTCAGGCCGGATCGCGGCGGGCGCCGGCATTTTCCTGCAAACACCGCCTCGCTTCTGCCGAACGCTTGTTTATAGCATTGCCGGCGAGTCCAATAGGAGGAAACGGATGTTTCATAAAGGCTTCGGTCTCGTCACTCTGGGCAGCGTTTGTTTCGCCGTCGTGACGGCGTCAGGTGCTACGGCGGCGAGTGCGAATGTCCTCGTGCCGCATCGCGCCGTCTATGATCTTGAGCTCAAGGATGCGTCGGATCGTTCGGGCATTGCCGGAATGTATGGTCGCATGGTCTATGAATTCAATGGTTCGTCTTGCGAGGGCTACACGGTCAGCTTCCGCTTCGTCACCCAGGTCGACACCGGCGAGGAAGTTCGCCTCACGGATCAGCAGACGACCACCTATGAGGATCTGAAGACGGGCAATTTCCGCTTCTTGACGCGCTCTTTCACCGACGAGAAGCTGGACAAGGAAGTGCGCGGAACGGCGCATGAGGAAAAGAGCGGTGTCAAGGTGGAGCTGACCGCGCCCGACAAGCGCGAAGTGGAACTTGCGGCCAGCCGTTTCCCGACCGCCCATATGATGGAAGTGATCTCGCGGGCGAAGAAGGGGGAAGGCTTGTTCGAGGCGCGCATCTTCGACGGCTCCGATTCGGGCGACAAGACGCTGATCACCTCGACCTTTGTCGGTAAATCGCGCAAGCCCACCGCTGATGAGCCGGATGCCGGCAAGGCTGGCAAGTTCGGCAGCGAAGCCTATTGGCCGGTGACGATCTCCTATTTCAACGACGACAAGAGCGGCGATGCGCTGCCAATCTACCGCATGTCGTTCAAGCTCTACGAAAACGGAATCACGCGGGACCTGACGATGGACTACGGCGATTTTGTCCTCAGCGGTAAGCTTGCCGATCTCGAAGTCTTCAAATCCGAGGACTGCAAATAGCCGATCGCGACGAAAATCGGCACTCGCGTCTTGATTTCTCGGGCAGTTGCGGTTAAGGGGCTGCCATTCCACACGTGAAGCAAGGGATGTTCCGGGAGAAATCCGGATCGTTCCGCCGGTGGGCTGTTCGAAAGACCATGCTCGACGCTTCGCGGAGGTTCAACCGGAAAAGGAGAAAAAGGCATGGCATTGCCTGATTTTAGCATGCGTCAGCTTCTGGAAGCTGGCGTTCACTTCGGTCACCAGACGCACCGCTGGAACCCGAAGATGAAGCCGTACATTTTCGGCGATCGTAACAACGTTCACATCATCGACCTCGCTCAGACCGTACCGATGCTGTCGCGCGCCCTGCAGATCGTCAGCGACACCGTTGCCAACGGCGGCCGCGTTCTGTTCGTCGGCACCAAGCGCCAGGCTTCGGAAATCATCGCTGACGCAGCCAAGCGTTCGGCCCAGTACTACGTCAACGCTCGCTGGCTCGGCGGCATGATGACGAACTGGAAGACGATTTCGAACTCGATCCAGCGCCTGCGCAAGCTCGACGAAATCCTTTCTTCGGAAGCTTCTGGCTTCACCAAGAAGGAACGCCTGAACCTCGAGCGCGAGCGCGAAAAGCTGAACCGTGCACTCGGCGGTATCCGCGATATGGGCGGCACCCCGGACCTGATGTTCATCATCGACACCAACAAGGAATCGATCGCGATCGACGAAGCCAAGCGCCTCGGCATCCCGGTTGTTGCCGTGATCGACTCGAACTGCGATCCGGACCAGATCGACTATCCGATCCCGGGCAACGACGACGCTTCGCGCGCCATCGCTCTCTACTGCGACCTGATCGCCCGCGCAGCCATCGACGGCATTGCGCGCCAGCAGGGCGCATCTGGCCGTGACCTCGGCGCCTCTGCCGAAGTTCCGGTCGAGCCGGCGCTCGACGAGGCCTCCGACGCCTGATCGGCCCCAGGCGGCAGCCAACCCTGCCGCCCCCAATGAAATGTCGGGACAAGGCCGTTTGTGATGAAAGTCTAAACGGCCTTGTTCTTTTCAGCCGGGGATGGCGCGATCCGTTCGGGTCGTTGGATCCGAGCAGCGGCCACGATGACGCGTTCATCATGGTGTCACATTGAAAAGCCATTCCCTGCCAAACCTCCTGGCATCGCGCCACGCGCGGGCAACGCCCGCCAAACAGACAAAGAGGCAAAAAAGATGACTGTGACTGCAGCAATGGTGAAGGAACTGCGCGAAAAGAGCGGCGCAGGCATGATGGATTGCAAGAAGGCACTTGCTGAAACCAACGGCGACATGGAAGCAGCGATTGACTGGCTGCGCGCCAAGGGTATCGCGAAGGCCGACAAGAAGTCGGGTCGTACGGCTGCCGAAGGCCTCGTCGGCATCGTCAGCGGCGGCGTCAAGGCCGTCGTCGTCGAAATCAACTCCGAAACCGACTTCGTTGCCCGCAACGAAGCCTTCCAGGAACTCGTCCGCGGCGTTGCCAACGTAGCGCTCACCACCGACGGCTCCGTCGATGCGATCGCGGCTGCAACCTACCCGGCGACCGGCAAGTCGGTCGACGAGACGATCAAGGACGCGATTGCCACGATCGGCGAAAACATGACGCTGCGTCGCGCAGCTCTGCTGCAGGTCGAAGATGGCGTTGTCGCCACCTACATCCACAACGCTGCTGGCGACGGCATCGGCAAGCTCGGCGTTCTCGTCGCGCTGAAGTCGATCGGCGACAAGGAAGTGCTGTTCTCGGTCGGCCGTCAGGTTGCCATGCACATCGCTGCGACCAACCCGCTGGCGATCCGCGCTGAAGAAGTCGACGCCGCTGTTGCTGAGCGCGAACGCAACGTCTTCATCGAACAGTCGCGCGCCTCGGGCAAGCCGGACAACATCATCGAGAAGATGGTTGAAGGCCGTATGCGCAAGTTCTTTGAAGAAGTCGCACTGCTGTCGCAGGCCTTCGTCATGAACCCGGAAATCACCGTCGGTCAGGCCGTCAAGGACGCTGAAAAGCTCGCTGGCGCACCGATCGAAGTGACCGGCATGGCTCGCCTGCTGCTCGGCGAAGGCGTCGAGAAGGAAGAGTCCGACTTCGCCGCAGAAGTTGCAGCCGTCGCCAAGGGCTGATTTCTTCACCCATCTTGGGAAAACCTCGGGGCATCGCGTGACAACGCGGTGCCCTTCGTGTATCGGGCTTCGTCAATGCGCCGGACCCGCCGGAAATCACTCCGCAGCGGTTGAAACCGGGTAGCGCAATATGTCCTTATGCGCTGTGCGCCGTCGTCGTGCGCACGCGCACCGATCTGATCAGGAGCGATGATGCCGGCCGAACCAATCTACAAACGTGTTCTCCTTAAAGCCTCCGGTGAAGCCCTGATGGGTAGCCAGGGCTTCGGTATCGACGTGGCGGTCGCCGACCGCATCGCCGCCGACATCGCCGAAGCACGCGCGATGGGCGTCGAAGTCGGTGTCGTCGTCGGCGGCGGCAACATCTTCCGCGGTGTCGCGGTGGCCTCCAAGGGCGGAGACCGGGTGACCGGCGACCACATGGGCATGCTGGCAACGGTCATCAACGCGCTGGCGCTCGCAACCTCGCTGCGCAAGCTCGACATCGACACGGTCGTGCTTTCGGCAATTGCGATGCCGGAAATCTGCGAAAGCTTCTCGCAGCGCGCAACGCTTCATCATCTCTCGCTTGGCCGCGTCGTGATCTTCGCCGGTGGCACCGGCAACCCCTTCTTTACGACGGACTCGGCCGCAGCGCTCCGCGCGGCGGAAATGGGTGCGCAGGCCATTTTCAAGGGCACGCAGGTCGATGGTATCTATTCTGCCGATCCGAAGAAGGATCCGACCGCGACCCGTTTCGACCGCCTGACCCACAGCGAGGTGCTTGAAAGGGGCCTGGCCGTCATGGATGTTGCCGCCGTTGCGCTTGCACGCGAAAATACCATTCCGATCGTTGTCTTTTCGATCCACGAAAAGGGTGGCTTCGCGGAAATCTTGACCGGCGGCGGTCGCGCGACCATCGTCACAGACAACTAAAGAGCTGCAAAGCGGCCCCCTGCGGCCGGCGAATGTTAGAACGGGAGTTTTGACCATGAGTGAAGGTGTTGAACTGAAGGAACTGAAGCGTCGCATGGATGGCGCCATTTCCGCATTCAAGAGCGATATCGCATCGCTTCGTACCGGCCGGGCGTCGGCGAACGTTCTCGATCCGGTGACCGTTGAAGCCTACGGCTCGCGCGTGCCCCTCAACCAGGTCGCCAACATCACCGTTCCGGAGCCGCGCATGCTGTCCGTTTCGGTCTGGGACAAGCAGATGGTTGGCGCCGTCGATCGTGGCATTCGCGAATCGAACCTCGGCCTGAACCCGATCATCGACGGCCAGAACCTGCGCATTCCGCTGCCCGAGCTCAACGAAGAGCGCCGCAAGTCGTTGGTCAAGGTGGCCCACGATTACGCTGAAAAAGCCAAGGTTGCCGTGCGCCACGTGCGCCGCGACGGCATGGATGACCTGAAAAAAGCCGAAAAGGATGGCGACATCGGTCAGGATATCAGCCGTTCTCAGTCCGAGCGCGTGCAAAAGATGACCGATGAAACGATTTCCGAGATCGACCGCTTGCTCGCCGAGAAGGAAAAGGAAATCATGCAGGTCTGATCTGCTCGTGATCTGAGTCTCCTTTCGCGGACGCCTTATGCAAAACCTCATCTCCACGACCGTTCCGGAACATGTTGCCATCATCATGGATGGCAACGGGCGTTGGGCGAATGCACGTGGGCTTCCGCGTACCATGGGGCATCGCAAAGGCGTCGAGACCGTTCGCGATGCCGTCAAGACGGCGGCCCAGGTGGGTATCCGCTATCTCACGCTTTTTGCATTTTCTTCGGAAAATTGGAGCCGGCCGGAGTCGGAGGTGAGCGACCTCATGGGGTTGCTCAAGACCTTCATCCGCCGGGATCTCGCCGATCTGCACCGCGAGAATGTCCGCATCCGTGTCATTGGCGACCGCTCGAACCTGCGTGGCGACATCCTGCCGCTATTGATAGAGGCCGAGGAAACGACGCGGGCGAACACGGGAGTTACCCTGGTCATCGCCTTCAACTACGGGGCGCGTGACGAGTTGACCCGGGCGATGCGTCGCCTCGCAGTGGACGTCGCCGAAGGGCGTTTGCGCCCCGAGGACATCAATCAGGAACGCATTGCAGCCTCGCTGGACACCGCCGACATACCCGATCCGGACCTGATCATCCGCACGAGCGGCGAAGAGCGACTGTCGAATTTCCTGCTCTGGCAGGGCGCCTATTCCGAACTGATCTTCGTTCCCGAACTGTGGCCGGATTTCACGCGTGAGATTTTCCTGTCGGCGCTGGAGAAGTATGCATGCCGGGAGCGCCGTTTCGGCGGACTGGTCGAGCCGACGCGGGCGGTTGGTTCCTGATGCAAACTGAACTCAAGCTTCGCATCGCTTCGGGAGTGGTGCTCGCAGCGGTCGCTCTCGCTGCGACTTGGTTTGGCGGACTCGCTTTCCAGCTACTTTCGGTCCTGATCGCGCTTCTCGTCTACTACGAATGGTCGACGATCACCGGCCTTGTCGAGCGTGATTTCCAGGGCAACGCCTTCGGTTGGCTCTCCATAGTCGTGATCGCAGGCCTCGTTGTCACCGGTTACATTGGCTACAGCCTTCCTTTCCTGGCGTTCGGCCTCGGAGCGGCATTGCTTTGGGTCCTTACTCAAAAGACAAGCTGGTGGCTGCCGGGCGGCATCGCCTATGCGGGCCTCACCGGCATATCGCTCGCAGCACTTCGTGGCGCCGACGATCTCGGCCTGATCGCAACGCTGTTCGTCTTCGCGGTGGTCTGGGCAACCGACATTTTCGCCTATTTCACCGGCCGTGCGATCGGGGGCCCCAAGCTTGCGCCGCGCATATCGCCCGGCAAGACCTGGTCCGGCGCCATCGGTGGCACGATTTGTGGCATTCTTGCTGGCGTCGCCGTCTTTATGGCTTATTTTTCGCTGCAAGATCTTCGGATCCCGATCATCGCCCTGGTGCTCTCGGTTGCCAGCCAGGTTGGGGATTTGTTCGAGTCCTTCATCAAGCGGCGCTTTGGCGTGAAGGATTCGAGCCGTCTCATTCCAGGGCACGGCGGAGTCATGGATCGGGTCGACGGTTTGATATTCGCCTGCGTGGCGGCGTTGATTCTGGTCATGGTTCAGTATTTCGTCAGCGATGGGCGCCAGATCGCCTTCGGTTCGGTCCTGCTTGGCCCTTGATGCCGACCGCAGGGACTTGAGGAACGTTCATGACATATCTGCTTGATGCCTTTCAGCTTCTGACCGGCTACATCATTCCCTTCCTTCTCGTGCTGACCCTTTTGGTCTTCGTGCACGAGATGGGGCACTATCTCGTAGGCCGCTGGTCGGGAATCCGTATCCTCGCCTTCTCGATCGGTTTCGGTCCCGAACTTTTCGGTTGGACCGATCGGCACGGAACACGTTGGAAACTGTCGGTGATCCCGCTTGGTGGCTATGTCAAGTTCTACGGTGACGAGGACGCGGCGAGCGTGCCGGACTACAAGCGTCTGGAGGCAATCGCGCCGGAAGAGCGCGGCAAGACCTTCCTCGGCGCCAGGCTCTGGAAGCGGGCAGCGACGGTTGCCGCAGGGCCGATCGCCAACTTCATCCTCGCGATTGCCATCTTCGCCGTTCTGTTCTCCGTCTACGGACGCCAGGTCGCAGATCCCGTGGTTGCACGTGTGAACGAAAATAGCGCAGCCGCACAGGCAGGCGTTGTTCCGGGCGACCGCCTGATCTCGATCGACGGCTCGCCGGTGACGACCTTCGACGACGTTCGTCGCTACGTCAGCGTGCGCCCCGAGCTGAAGATCACCATCCGAATCGAACGCAACGGCGCGACACTCGATTTGCCGATGGTGCCCCAGCGGACGGAGCTCACCGACCAGTTCGGCAACAAGATGGAGATCGGCGTCATCGGTATCCTGACCGATCAGGAAGCCGGCAACTTCCGCACCGTCACCTATGGCCCGATCGAGGCCGTAGGGCAGGGCGTCCTGCAAAGCTGGCACGTCATTACGGGCACCTTCGACTACCTCGGCAATGTGCTGACCGGGCGGATGAAGGCGGACCAGATCGGTGGCCCGATCCGCGTCGCCAAGGTTTCCGGGCAGATGGCGACGCTCGGCATTCCATTCTTGCTGAATATCGCCGCGATCCTGTCAGTTTCCATAGGATTGCTTAACCTCATGCCCGTACCGGTGCTTGATGGCGGCCATCTGATGTTCTATGCGGTTGAGGCGTTGCGCGGGAAGCCTGTCGGTCCCGCCGCGCAGGATGTCGCCTATCGGATCGGCTTTGCCATGGTGCTGATGCTCATGGTCTTTGCCACCTGGAACGACATATCGATGTTCTTCGGCTAGCGTTCGGTCGGGGAAACGGCGAGGGGAATTCGGCGGATACTGTGAACGATTGGTTTTCAACGGCTTGCGAAGAAAGGTTTTGTTTACGATAACTCGAGGCTGTAGTGGCCGTTAAGCCACGGTTCGAATTGAAGTAAACAGAAATTAACGAGCTGGCTTGCTTGTATGGGAAAAGCGGTTAAAACGGCAACCGTGACCGGAGTCGGCACGAAACTGCCGCGCGACGTTTGGAAAAGGTAAGATTTGAACATGAAAGCTGGTTCAAGGTTTTTGAACGCGGTGTCGGCGGCTGCGCTGTCAACAAGCATTGTTGTTTCTGGCGCTGGTGTTGGGTTGCTCGCAGGCACGTCCGTCGCAGAAGCTGCGGTCATCAATCGTGTCGAAGTACGCGGGGCAACGCGCGTCAGCGCTGAGACGGTCCGTGCGAACATCACGATCGTTCCCGGCAAGGCCTTCAGCAACGCGGATATCGACGCTTCCGTGAAGCGCCTGTACTCCACGGGCTACTTCTCCGACGTCAGCATCAATGTCGCCGGCGGTACGCTGGTCGTCAGCGTGAGCGAGAATCAGCTGGTCAATCAGGTCGTCTTCAACGGCAACCGCAAGATCAAGGACGACAAGCTGCAGGGCGTCGTGCGCACGCAGCCGCTCGGCCCGTACAGCGAAGCGACGGTCGAAACGGATATCCAGTCCATCAAGGACGCCTACGCTGCCATCGGTCGCAGCGACATCACGGTGACGACGCAGGTTGTTCCGGTTGCCGAGGGACGCGTCAACCTTGCCTTCGTGATCAATGAAGGTGAGCGCACCAAGATCTCCCAGATCAATTTCGTCGGCAACGAAGCCTATAGCGACGGTCGTCTTCAATCGATCATCGCGACGAAGGAATCGGGCATCTTCTCGTTCATCACACGCAAGGATGTCTACAATCCGGACAAGCTTCGCGCCGACGAAGAGCTGCTGCGCCAGTTTTATTTCAACCGCGGCTACGCGGACTTCCAGGTCGTTTCCTCGGACGCGGCGCTCAATGAAGCGACGAACGAGTACACGGTGACGATCACCGTCGAAGAAGGTCCGCGTTATGATTTCGGCGCCGTCAATGTCGAATCGACCGTCGAGGGCGTCAATGCCGAAGAGCTGAAGGGGCTTATCCTCAGCCGCGAGGGCTCGGTCTACAAGGCCAAGGACGTTCAGGCGACGATGAGCGAGATTTCGCAGCGTGTCGCTTCGGCCGGATATCCTTTTGCGCGCGTCACGCCGCGCGGCAACCGCGACCTCGCCAATCACACGATCGCCGTCGACTACCTCGTCGATCAGGGCGAGCGTGCTTACGTCGAGCGCATCGAGATCCGCGGCAACACCCGTACACGTGACTACGTTATCCGTCGCGAATTCGACATGGGTGAAGGCGACGCCTTCAACCAGGAAATGGTTGCCCGCGCCAAGCGTCGGCTGGAGGCACTCGGCTACTTCTCGACCGTCAACATCTCGACCGCGCCGGGCAGCGCTGCCGACCGCGTCGTCGTGATTGTCGACGTGCAGGATCAGTCGACCGGTTCGTTCGGTATCGGTGCTGGTTACTCTGCGGGTAGCGGCGGCGGCTTCCTCGTCGAAGCGTCGATCGAAGAAAAGAACTTCCTTGGTCGTGGTCAGTACATCCGCGTCGCCGCCGGTCGCGGTGACGAGAGCCGGACCTACAACGTTTCGTTCACCGAGCCGTACTTCCTTGGCTATCGTCTGGCTGCCGGCTTTGACGTCTTCAAGAACGAGAACGACTTCGACGACGAGGACTACAGCTACGAAGATCAGGGCTTCAGCCTGCGCGTAACGGCGCCGATCACCGAAAATCTGTCGACCACGCTGCGCTACAACTTCACGCAGTTCGACTATAGCGGTAACGTCGCGAAGCTGTCGTCGCCCTACGTTCGTGCAGTTGAGGGTGGAAACTGGGTCCGTTCGTCGGTATCGCAGTCGATCACCTACAACACACTCGACGATCCCCAGCTGCCGCATGACGGCATCCTGGCGACCTTCACGCACGAGTTTGCAGGTCTTGGTGGCGACTCCGACTTCTACAAGATGACTGGTAAGGCCAAGTGGTACTACACGGTCAACGACGAGGCGGATATCATCGCGTCGCTTGCTGGTAGCGCCGGTCATGTCTTCGAAACCGGCAGCGATCTGCAGGTCTTCGACCAATTCCAGCTCGGCTCCAACGATATTCGTGGCTTCGAGCGCAACGGTATCGGTCCGCGCGATCAGGCGACGGGCGATGCGCTCGGCGGCACGACCTACTTTACGGCTTCGGCCGAAGCGTCGTTCCCGCTTCCGGGCATCCCGCGTGACAGCGGCTTCCGCGGTGCGGTCTTCGCCGATGCCGGTACGCTCTACAGCAACAAGGTCGCGACCCTTCCCTCTGAAACGGTGCAGGGCAACGACGCGTCGCTGCGTGCATCGGTCGGTATCGGCCTGATCTGGGCTTCGCCGTTCGGTCCGCTGCGTGTTGACTATGCTTGGCCGGTTGCCAAGGAAGACTTCGACCGGGTACAGAACCTGAAGTTCGGTATTTCCTCGTCGTTCTGATAAAAAGCAGTCCAGAACTGCCGGAAAAAGATCGTTCTGGAGTGTCCATGGAACAGAACTGGTTTTTTCCGCCCCATAAAGGGATTCGTCTGGGTGACCTGGCGAATCAAATTGGGGCGGAGTTGAGCAATGGTGCGGTCGCCGACTGCACCATTCATTCTGTAGCGCCAGTCTATCGGGCCAAGCCCGGCGACGTCTGCTACATGTTGTCTCGCAAGAGCCGAGCCGAGCTTGATACCTGTCAGGCATCCGCGATCATCTGCGACAAGACGATCTTCAGCCTTGTGCCTGCCCATATCCCAGTCCTGCTGGCGGCTCGCCCGCATACGGCCTTCGCCCTTGCCGGCACCTTGCTGCACGAGGCGGCGATGCGTCCTGCGCGCAACACCAGCCTCAAGGGCGTGGCACCGGGTGCTTTCGTGGATCCGACCGCGCGTCTGGAAGACGATGTCGAGGTCGAGCCGACGGCGGTCGTCGGGGCTGGCGCCGAAATCGGCCGCGGCACCCGCATCGCTGCCGGCGCCGTCATCGGGCCGGGCGTGCGCATCGGCCGTGACTGTACGATTGCCTCTGGCGCAAGCGTGCTCTGTGCTCTCGTCGGCAACAGCGTGATCATCCATCCCGGCGCCCGTATCGGGCAGGATGGTTTTGGTTATGCGCCCGGGCCGAAAGGCGGAATGATCAAGATCGTTCAGGTCGGGCGCGTGATCATTCAGGATCATGTCGAGATCGGCGCCAACACGACGATCGACCGCGGCACGATGGATGACACGGTGATCGGCGAGGGGACGAAGATCGACAATCTCGTCCAGGTCGGCCACAACGTGCGCATTGGCCGTTATTGTGGCATCGTCGCCCAAGTGGGCATTGCAGGCAGCACAAAGATCGGCGACGGCGTGATGATCGGCGGTGGCAGTGGCGTCAACGGCCACATCACGGTCGGTGATGGCGTACAGATCGCCGCGATGAGCGGCGTGGCGAGCGATGTTCCCGCCGGCGAACGTTATGGCGGTATTCCGGCGCGCCCGATGCGCGATTTCCTGCGCGATGTCGCGGAGATGGCGATGCGGGCAAGCGACAGACAGAAAAAGAAGAAGGGCGGCGCGAATGAGTGAGGCAGCAACGGTTCTCGGTACGGCGGACATTCAGGAAATTCTGAAACTGCTCCCGCATCGCTACCCATTTCTGCTCGTCGATCGGATCATCGAGATCGACGGCGACAATTCGGCGATCGGCATCAAGAACGTCTCGGCGAACGAACCGCATTTCACCGGTCACTTCCCCGAACAGCCGATCATGCCTGGCGTTTTGCTTGTCGAGGGCATGGCCCAGACGGCCGGTGCGATCTGTGCCCGCAAGGTGGGTAGCGGAACGAACCTCGTCTATTTCATGACCATCGACAATGCGCGCTTCCGCAAGCCGGTCGTTCCCGGCGATCGCGTCGAATTCCATGTCGTGAAGCAGAAGCAACGCGGCAATATCTGGAAATTTCACTGTGACGCAAAAGTTGACGGGCAACTGGTCGCAGAAGCTGATATCGGCGCGATGATCGTCAGCAAGGAAGACGCCTGAACATGATTGCAGCAACAGCGAAGATCCACCCGTCCTCGATTATCGAAGACGGCGCTGCGATCGGCGAGAACGTCAAGATCGGCCCTTTTTGCCACGTGGGGCCGAAAGTCGTTCTTGGCGACGATGTCGAGCTTCACAGTCATGTCGTGGTCACCGGCCGTACGACGATCGGCACGGGAACCAAAATTTTCCCGCAGGCGGTGATCGGCGCCGATTCGCAGAGCGTTCATCATAGCGCCGTCGATACGGAACTGTTGATCGGTGCAAATTGCACGATCCGCGAAGGCGTGACGATGAATACGGGCACCGTCGAACATGGCGGACAGACGGTCATTGGCGACAACAATCTCTTCCTGGCCTATTCGCACGTGGCGCATGATTGCCGCCTCGGCAACCATATCATCCTGTCGAACAACGTGATGCTGGCGGGCCATGTCACGGTCGAAGACCGCGCCATTCTTGGCGGCGGCTGCGCCGTGCATCAGTTCACCCGTGTCGGCCGACAGGCGTTTGTCGGGGGCCTCTCCGCCGTCAGCTACGACGTCATTCCCTACGGTATGCTCAACGGCAATCCGGGCATACTGAGCGGGCTGAACGTCGTAGGTATGACGAGGGCCGGGATCGACCGCGCGACGATCCACGTCGTTCGCCGCGCCTACAAGCAGATCTTTGAAGGCCCGGAGTCGATCCGCGCCAATGCTGCGGCCATTCGCGAAGAATATGCCGACTGCGCACCGGTCGTCGAAATCCTCGATTTCATCGCGGCCGAGAGCGACCGGGCACTATCGTCGCCGTCTCGCGGCAAGGCGTGAGCGTGATGTCGGCTGCTGCGAGCCACGCAGCGACCGGCGGTCGGCTCGCAATCATCGCCGGCGGTGGCGCGCTACCGCACCACGTAGCCGAAGCTGTGCGCGCGCGCGGCGAAGATCCATTCATCATCGCATTGTCGCGAGAGGCGGAAGAAGCCGATTGGGTCGGCTTCGATCATTCCGTGCTGGGGATCGGCGACTTCGCCAATATCAGCCGAACCTTCAAGGAAGAGGGGATTGATCGGGTCGTCCTGTCGGGTTGGGTTCGCCGCCGGCCGGAATGGCGTGACATTCGCCCGACGCTGAGAACGCTGGCAAAGATCCCGGCCGTCTTGAAGACGCTGGTGTCCGGTGGAGACGACGCCGTCCTGCGCATGGCGATGGCACTGATCGAAGCAAGCGGCGCCCATGTCATCGGCGTTCATGAAGTGGTGCCCAATCTCCTGGCAGAACCGGGGCCGATCGGGGCGGTTACACCTGATGCCGACGATCGCCGTGACATCGAGGCGGGCATCGCTGCCGCCAACGCGCTCGGCGCGCTCGATGTGGGGCAGGGTGCTGTGGCCGTCGGTGGGCGCGTCGTGGCGCTGGAGGGCGCTGAGGGTACCGATTCTATGCTGGAGCGTGTCGTCGCCTTGAAGGCCGAGGGCCGTGTCTCTTCGCGCCGGCGAGGGGTCCTCGTCAAGCTTTGCAAGCCCGGGCAAGATTTGCGCGCCGACCTCCCGTCGATCGGACCGTCGACCGTTGCACTTGCAGAAAAGGCCGGTCTCGCCGGCATCGCGGTCGAAGCAGGCAGGGCTCTGGTCCTGGAGCGCGGCAACGTGATTGATGTCGCCAATCGCGCTGGTCTGTTTGTCGCCGGTGTCGAACGATCGGCCAAGGGAGCCGAGCGATGAGCGCATCCAGCTACAAGCTTGCAGTCATTGCAGGCGAGGTTTCCGGCGATCTCCTGGGCGCCGATCTCGTCCGGGCGCTTCGAACGCAAAGCAGCAGCACGATAGAGCTCGTCGGTGTCGGCGGCGAGGCGCTGGAGGCGGAGGGCCTTCGATCGCTCTTCGACTATTCCGAACTATCGATCATGGGCTTCACCCAGGTCCTGGCACGATTGCCGAAGCTCATTATGCGCATTCGCCAGACGGCAAAGGCGATCATCGCCGCGCGTCCCGACGCGTTGCTGATCATCGACAGCCCGGACTTTACCCACCGCGTGGCACGGAAGGTCCGAGCGGCGCTGCCGGATGTGCCTGTCATCAACTATGTCTGCCCGAGCGTCTGGGCCTGGAAGCCGGAACGCGCGCCGCGCATGCGTGGCTATGTTGATCACGTCTTGGCCGTGTTGCCGTTCGAACCGCAGGCGATGGAGAAGCTGCAGGGCCCGCCGACGACCTATGTCGGCCACCGCCTCGCAAGCGATGCGAATGTGCTCGCGGTTCGGGCAAACCGCCAGCAGCGCCTTGTCGGCGCCATCGATGGGCGGGTCGCGACGTGCCTCCTTCTGCCGGGCTCCCGTTCGAGTGAGGTCGGCCGTCTGTTGCCGACCTTCGGCCGGGTGGTTGAGGAGCTTGCCGGCCGACATCCCGGCATTCGCTTCCTGTTGCCGACCGTTTCGCGGCAGGAAAAGCTGGTGCGCGAAATCACGGCATCCTGGCCCATCCAGCCGGAGATCACCGTAGGGACGGCGGAAAAGTGGGCCGCTTTCGATCGGGCCGATGCGGCGATCGCTGCCTCGGGAACGGTTCTCCTGGAACTGGCGCTTGCCGGCGTTCCCGTCGTTTCAACCTACGATCCCGATTTCCTGGTGAAGCTCTGGCACAAGCGCATCCGCATCTGGAGCGGCGCGCTGCCGAATTTGATCGCAGACTTCCCCATCGTGCCGGAATACTTCAGCGAGTCCATCCGCCCTGGTGCCTTGACGCGTTGGATGGAGCGGCTTTCCGGTGCAACGGCGCAACGCGCCTCGATGCTGGATGGCTATGCACTGGTGCAACAGCGCATGGCGACAACTCATCCGCCTGGTGAGAAGGCAGCCGAGATTGTTCTTGGCTATCTCAAGAGGAATAACAGGTGAGCTTCAAGTTCATTGAGCGAGCGCGATGCTCTCTCGATGCGTCGACGTCGTCGAAAATGTGCGCAAGGATCCCGCCGGCGGAGCCGGTTTGGGACCGGCATTGCTTGCGGCCAGCCCGATGGTGGACGGGGTTCGAACCGATGTTCCCGGACCTACAAAATAAAAGCCCGGTCAGCGATGACCGGGCTTCGTTTTTCTTGGCTGATACCGATCAGCGCTTGGAGACCGGCACGTAGTCGCGCTGCGGGGCGCCGACATAGAGCTGGCGCGGACGACCGATGCGCTGTTCCGGATCTTCGATCATCTCGTTCCACTGCGCGATCCAGCCGACGGTGCGGGCGAGCGCGAAGAGCACGGTGAACATGGTGGTGGGGAAGCCCAGCGCCTTCAGCGTGATGCCGGAGTAGAAGTCGATGTTCGGGTAGAGCTTCTTCTCGATGAAGTACTCGTCGGTCAGCGCGATGCGCTCGAGTTCCATCGCGACTTCGAGCAGCGGATCGTCCTTGTGGCCGAGTTCCGCCAGCACTTCATGCGTGGTCTTCTGCATGATCTTGGCGCGCGGATCGTAGTTCTTGTAGACGCGGTGGCCGAAGCCCATGAGGCGGAACGGATCGTTCTTGTCCTTGGCGCGCGCAATGAACTCCGGAATGCGGTCGGCCGTGCCGATTTCAGCGAGCATGTTGAGCGCCGCTTCGTTGGCGCCCCCGTGGGCCGGGCCCCAGAGGCAGGCGATACCGGCAGCAATGCAGGCGAACGGGTTTGCGCCCGACGAGCCGGCCAGACGGACCGTCGAGGTCGACGCGTTCTGCTCGTGGTCGGCGTGCAGGATGAAGATACGGTCCATGGCGCGCGACAGAACCGGGTTGACGACATATTCCTCGCACGGAACGGCGAAGCACATGCGCAGGAAGTTCGAGGCGTAGTCCAGGTCGTTCTTCGGGTAAACGAAGGGCTGGCCGATGTGGTACTTGTAGGCCATTGCCGCGATCGTCGGCATCTTGGCGATCATGCGCAGCGAGGCAACCATGCGCTGATGCGGATCGGTGATGTCGGTCGAGTCGTGGTAGAAGGCCGAAAGTGCGCCGACGCAGCCGCACATGACGGCCATCGGATGCGCGTCGCGGCGGAAGCCGGTAAAGAAGCGCGACATCTGCTCATGCACCATGGTGTGGTGCGTGACCCGATAATCGAAGTCGGCCTTCTGTGCCTTCGTCGGCAGTTCGCCGTAGAGCAGCAGGTAGCAGACCTCGAGGAAGTCGCCATGTTCTGCAAGCTGCTCGATCGGGTAGCCGCGGTGCAGGAGCACGCCTTCGTCGCCGTCGATATAGGTGATCTTGGATTCGCACGACGCCGTTGACGTGAAGCCCGGGTCGTAGGTGAACATTTTCGTCTGCTTGTAGAGCGAGCCGATGTCCACGACGTCAGGGCCGATGGACCCCGATCGCACCGGAAGATCCGCAGACTTTCCATCGAGTGTTACAACCGCGGTTTTTTCAGTCATCGGACCCTCCGTCTTATGGCAACGTGACATAGAGACATGCCACGACAATGAACGTTGCGAATTTGCTATATGATTTATTTTCGACTGCCAAGCTGTACGAAAGGCAAATTGTGCGATGCGAAAATGTGCATATGGCGACGCAACAATGGCATGTTACGGCAATAAGTCCAAGGAGATCAATAATCTCGTCGGATGATGGTGCGGTACCATTCTATATAGGTTTGCCGCTTTTTTCAGCAGATAGCGCATCGGTTGCGGTTATGTGCCTTTGGTTGCATGATCGGCCGGGTATTCGGGGGAAAGAGCGCTGGCGCGATGAGCGATACTGAAAGGCGGCAGGCGTCGCAGGACGCTGAGCGCGGCAGCTTCATGTTGCCCGGTTCCGATGCCGCCACTGCCGTTACAGTCTTTGCTCCCAATGCGCCGCGCGGCTTGCTTTCGACACAGGTGCGCCGCGGCATGTCGACGCTCTCGGCGCGTCTCGGTCCGCGCGCGGTCAAGGCGTCGGTCGCCTCCGCAATCGAGGAAGAACGCGCATTCGGTCACGGTTTTGTGTTGATACCGGTGCTGCTGGTCTCAGGCGTCCTCACCTGGCTGTCGCTCCCTTTTGACGTCGGAATTGTCAAACTTGCACTGCTGCTTTGCGTTTTCGGCATGGCGGCGGTGGCATGCGTCGGAAAATTTGCACGGCTGCGGGTGCCGCTGATTGGGGCGACACTGTTTGTGGCGGGAATGGTGCTGGTCGCGGCCGAGACGGCGCGGATCGATACGATCGTCCTCGACGCACCGGTGACGACGAACGTGCGGGGTGTGGTGTTTTCGCGTGAGCAGGACGACCGGGGCCAGTGGCGCTACGGGGTCGAGATCCACGAGACGACCAGGCCGCGCCTGCGCCGTCAACCGACGAAAGTCACGCTGGTGGCGCGGGGCCGGGAAGATCCGCTGCCGATAGGTGCGACCATCGAGGGCAGGGCGCGGCTGTCTCCGCCCTCCGGTCCGGCATTGCGGGGTTTGAACGACTTCGCGTTTGACAGCTACTTCCGGGGTATCGGTGCAGTCGGGTTTTTCTACGGTTCGCCCACGGGCGGAAAAGCGCCTGCGACCGGAGAATCGGAAGCGGCCTCTTCCTTTGGTTCATCCCTGGCGACCAGCATCGCCGCGATGCGGGAGGCCGTCGGAGAGCGCATCCGTGCATCGATCGGCGGCGACACGGGAGCGCTTGCGGCAGCGCTGGTGACCGCGGAAGAGCGGGCAATCAGCCGTGAGACGGTCGAGGTGTTGCGGCAAGCCGGGCTTGCGCATGTGCTGGCGATCTCCGGCCTCAACATGGCGCTTGCCGCCGGGACCTTTCTGATTGGCGCCCGCACCGTTCTCAGCATGATCCCTGGCCTAGCGCATCGTGTGCCGATCAAGAAGGTTGCGGCTACCGGCGCACTGCTGATGGTTTGCCTCTACATTCTCATCTCCGGGGGAGCGGTGTCGGCATTGCGCGCCTGGATCATGATTTCCATCATGCTCGTGGCGGTGTTTTTCGATCGTATGTCGATCAGCCTGCGCAACGTTGCCCTCGCGGCGATCGTCATCGTCGCCACAACGCCGTCTGCGGTTGCTGGGCCGGGTTTCCAGATGTCGTTCGCTGCGACCCTTGCGCTCGTTGCCGGCTATGCGCGCTGGCGCGAGCGACGGGAGACGGAGGTACCGACGGCGGCGAGGCAGGGCAAGGGAAGGGGCCCGGTCACCGGCGTGATCGCCGGTGTTGTCATCACCTCTCTCATCGGCGGTTTGGCGACATCGGTCTATTCGATCGCCTATTTTCACCGGTTGCCGGCCTATGGCCTGCTTGCCAATGTTCTCACGATGCCGGTGATCAGCATTGTGATCATGCCGTTCGGCCTGTTCGCCATGCTTCTGATGCCACTGGGACTTGAACACTATCCATTGATGGCGATGGCATGGGGCCTCGACCGGATGCTCGACATCGCCCGCTTCGTAACCTCTCTCGACGGTGAGATCGTCACGGGTCGCATCGGGCATTTCGGCTTTGCGCTGATTGCCGCAGGCGGTGTTCTCGTCTGTGTGTTGCGGAGCTGGCTGGCCCTGTCGGGAGCGGTATTGATCAGCGTCGGTCTCGTCAGCCTCGCAGTCGAGCACGATCGTCTGCCCGATGTCGTGATTGCCGAGGATGGTCGCCTCGTCGGCCTCGTTGCGAACGGCGCGATAGCAACCAACAGGATGCGCCCGTCGGATTTCGTGTTTTCGCAATGGCAACGGGCCCTCGCGGTGGAAAACCACCTCAAGCCAGCGATGCTTCCGCCGCCGGCAGCTGCCGATCCTTACCCGGCTACGGAGCCGGCCGGGAAGGGCGCTCCGCCGCTCGACCAGGAAAAACAGGCCGCGATCCGCGCGGATCTGTCGTCGGCGATCGAGGCGAATGCTGCGGGTGTCTTCATCTGCCGGGAAAAGCAATGGTGTGCGGCGCGCAACGGCTACGGCTGGACGATCCTTGCCATCGAGAACCCGCGGCTCTTTCCGGCCTTGTGCGACCAGGCGGATCTTGTAGTGACTGCGGCGCGGGTCGATGGCGCGGCGTGCCCGACCAACCGCGCCCGTATTGTGAATGCGCAGACGCTGCGTCGCACGGGCGCAATCGAAATTCGAGCGCAGTCGGATACGGAGCACGCGCCGCCCGCAATGCAGTTTCGAACGGCATTCACGGCCCTTGCCCGCCCATGGGAACGGCACCGCGCGTATGACTGGCGGACCGGTTCTTTCATGGACGTTTCGCCAGATTTCTGACCGCAGTCACCGGTCGCGCCCTGAGCGGGCGGGTTGCGAAATTATTCTTGATTGATAAACTCCACAAATCCTTGTCATTCCGCTCCCCTTTGCGTAAAGAGCCCGAAAGCACGCAAGGGATGTGACGGGTGGCGGCAATCCCTTCGCTCTGAAATGACGAAACGGACCAGTACGTGAGGAACAAGATGCCGAACCGAGCCCGATCGACGATCAATCTGCTGGCAGCCGCAATGCTGGGTCTGTCATCGGCTGCTATGCCCGTGGTTGCGTTCGCTCAGTCAGCGAGTGAAGGGGCATCGTCAGCCCCGGCTACGAACGGCACTCAGGGCACTGTCGCACAATCTCCCACGCCGACGCCGGTCGTAGAGGGCCAGACGGCAACCGGCAGCGCACCGGTAAACCAGGCGACGCCGATCACTCAGGTGCAGCCCGCACCACAAGCCGCGTCGCCGGAGACTGCCCCCCTTGCTGTCGAGGGCACTGCCGTTGCGACCGAAGGTGCGGCGAACCCGGTGCTGCCGCACGATCTGTCGCCGATCGGTATGTTCATGGCGGCGGACCTTGTCGTCAAAAGCGTTATGGTCGGCCTGGCAGTGGCGTCCATTGCCACCTGGGCGATCTTCCTGGTCAAGGCACTCGAGCTTTTCAGCGCCAAGGCGCGCCTCAAGCGGGCGGTGCGTCTCCTGTCAGCCGCTAACGGTCTGGCTGATGTCAATACTGCATTCGACGGGAAGTCGGGCCCAGCACCTGAGATGGTGGCTGCGGCGATCGACGAGATGGTGCGTTCGGAAGCGGTTGTCGACCATGCGCCTGCGAGCGGTATCAAGGAACGCGTCTCTTCGCTGCTGACCCGCATCGAGGTTCGCGCCGGCAAGCGCATGACGAGCGGCACCGGTATTCTGGCCTCGATCGGCTCGGTCGGACCGTTCGTCGGCCTCTTCGGCACGGTTTGGGGGATCATGAATTCCTTCATCGGCATCAGCAAGGCGCAGACGACCAATCTCGCGATCGTCGCACCCGGCATTGCCGAAGCGCTGCTCGCCACTGCTATCGGCCTTGTTGCGGCAATTCCAGCGGTGGTGATCTACAACTATTTCGCACGTGCAGTGGGTGGCTACAAGGTGATCCTTGCCGATGCTGCGGCCGCCGTTGAACGGCTCGTCAGCCGCGACCTCGACCACCGCATGGTCCGCAAGGCGCAGCCCCGCCGGCAGGAAGGCTTCGTCCATGCCGAAACGACCATCGCACGGATCGGGTGACCCATGGCCGGAAAAGTAAGCCAGGACGGCGGCGATCTGGACGAGAACAGCGAAATCAACGTCACGCCCTTCATCGACGTCATGCTCGTGCTGCTGATCATCTTCATGGTGGCGGCGCCGCTTGCCACGGTGGATATGAAGGTGGATCTGCCTCAATCGGCGGCAAAGCCAGCGCCGCGCGACGACAAGCCGGTCTTCGTGACCTTGAAGGCCGATCTGGCGCTGGCCATCGGCAACGAGGAAACGGCGCGTGAGACCTTCGCCGACGAGCTGAAGCGCCTGACGGAGGGCAACACCGAGACGCGTGTCCTGCTCCGGGCCGACAAGGCCGTGGACTACGGCGAGCTGATGACGGTCATGAACCTCATCCAGAACGCCGGCTACACCAAGATCGCCCTCGTGGGCCTGGAAGGCGCACCCGGGCGCTGAGTTTGCCCGCGGTCCACGTGCCAGCAATGCGTCGCGCCCATGTCCGCGCGTCGCCGCCATGATCGATCAGGGCTCTTCTTCCCCGTTTTTCCGGCGCAATTTGCCGCTGTCGCTTGAATCCCGCGGGGCGGCGATTTAAGAGCTTACGTCAAAGGCTTTCCGTTGAGAGCCACAAGACGATCGCGCGGGCTTCTCCGAAAAGCGGCGCCGCGCCTATCCGGATACGAGGGCACCAGCATGAATTTCGAAGCAGCGCGCACCAAGATGGTGGACAACCAGATCCGGACCACGGATGTGACGTCTCACTCGGTCTTGTCCGCCTTCCTCACCGTGCCGCGCGAGGAGTTCGTGCCCGCGAAGATGAAGGAGCTCGCGTATATCGACACCGACATCGCGCTTGACGCCGCCAACGGCGGAGGGCCGCGCTTCCTGATGGAGCCGTCGCCGCTTGCCAAGCTTCTGCAGCTCGCCGAGATCGCCAAGTCCGACGTCGTGCTCGAGATCGGTTGCGGTACCGGCTATGCCTCGGCACTGCTTTCCCTGATTGCTGGTTCCGTCGTCGCGCTCGAAAGCGATCAGGGTCTTGCCGCCACCGCGACCGAAACGCTGGCACGTCTCGGCTATGACAATATCGCCGTCGTCACCGGCGAACTCGAGAAGGGCTACGCTGCCGAAGCGCCTTACGATGTCATCTTCGTTCACGGTGCGGTGGAAGTGTTGCCTGCGGCTCTGTTCGAGCAGTTGCGTGATGGCGGCCGACTCGTGGTGGTCGAAGGATTTGGCAACGCTTCGCGCGCTAAACTCTATGTGCACGAGCACGGAAAAACCTCCGAGCGTGCCGACTTCAACACTGCGGTGAAGCCGCTTCCCGGCTTCCGCCGCGAGCAGGAATTTGTTTTTTGAGGTCCCGCTTATTGAGGGATATCAACATTTGAATGTACTGCTAAAATAACAATGTTGCCAATTCGCAACGCGGTACTTGTTTCTTTTTGAAATGCCTGCGCAGAGTAGGGCTGCGCAGTTGTCGGAATTTGGAATCCGGGTTTCAAAGAGTGCAGTGGTAGTGATTTGCTCACCAGTGGGCGGTGTGAGCGCTCATCGCGTGTCTAGGCAGCGCCGTTTTGTAACGAGGACAGCGCTGCGGGAAATGAGGGCAGGCTTTGCCGCCCCCGATCGGAGAGAGAAGTAATGGTGTCGATTGTCCGCAAAGCGGCCCTGTGGGCCGCCGTCTCGACGAGTGTGCTGCTTGCCCCGCACGCAGTACTGGCCGAGACGATCTTCGGCGCAATGGCCAAAGCCTACGCAAACAATCCGGATCTGAACGCTGCGCGGGCGGGGCTGCGCGCCACCGACGAGAGCGTACCGATCGCCAAGTCCGGCTTTCGCCCCCAGGTGGCTGGTTTCGCCAGCGGGACGCTTTCGACCATCGACAGGGAGAGTTCCGGAACTCAGGACGTTCACCAGGGGCAGGTCGGCATCTCCATAACGCAGATGGTCTTTGATGGCTTTCAGACGCTGAACAATGTTCGCGCGGCCGAATCGAATGTGTTTGCCACCCGCGAATCGCTGCTCGCCAACGAGATGCAGATCCTGCTTTCGGCGGCGACCATCTATTCCAATATCGCCCGCGATCAGCAGCTCGTGTCGATCCGCAAGCAGAACATCGCGTTCCTTCAGGAACAGGTGAACGCCGCGAAGGCGCGGCTTGATGTGGGTGAGGGCACCCGTACGGACGTGAGCCTGGCAGAGGCTTCGCTCGCCAACGCGCAGTCGCAGCTTATCGTCGCTGTTGCGCAGCTGAAGCAGAGCGAAGCGACCTATGTGCGGATCGTCGGCGACTTGCCGAAGAACATCAAGCAGGCGTCTCCCGCATCGAAGAGCCTGCCGCGCTCGCTCGACCAGGCGGTCGCAAGCGGCCTGCGCGACCACCCGACCATTCTGGCAGCGCAGTACTCGGTTGATTCGGCCGGTTACCAGGTGAAGTCGGCTGAGGGCACGATGCTGCCCGGCGTGACGCTTCAGGGACAGGTCGGCCGCACCACTGGCAATGTCGGTGATGGCATCGACAGCAACACATCGAGCATCACTGCTCGCCTCGAAGTCCCGATCTATCAGGGCGGCCTCGAATACGGCCAGATCCGGCAGGCGAAGGAACGCCTGGGGCAGCAGCGCATTCTGGTTGATTCGGCGCGAGCATCGATTCAGGAAACGATTGTTTCGGCCTACGCACAGCTCGAAGCAGCGATCGCGCGTATTTCCGCCAACAAGGCACAGATCTCTGCCGCCAAGCTGGCACTGGATGGCGTCATCGAAGAGCGCAAAGTCGGCCAGCGCACGACCCTCGACGTTCTCGATTCGCAGCAGGACGTGCTGCAGGCGCAGGAACTCCTGGCGCTTGCGCAGCGCGACGCGGTCGTCGCGAGCTATACCTTGCTTGCAGCCTCCGCGAGGCTGACCGTGAAGAGCCAGGGTCTGCAGGTGGCCGAATATCGCGCCGAAGAACATTACGAGGCGGTCAAGGATAAATGGTTCGGTCTTCGAACCGTCGACGGTCGCTAAAGAATACGCCCCGGTCTCCCCGGGGCGTTTCTATTTTTCCCCCTGAAAACAAATCTGTGCAAGGATCTGAGTGGCTGATTCGTGGCGTATGTTTCGTCCGCGAACTCACATAAGGTTTGTCGGAAATCGGCGCATGTCCTGTTTTGAAACACATGCCGGCCGCGTCAAACGGGGATAGAAATGGCACAGCTCAATGTCGCGCGTGAACCTTCGATGGATGAGATCCTGGCATCCATTCGCAAGATCATCGAGAGCAATGAGCCTGGGCAGGCCGGGCTTTCGCCGCAGGAGCATTTCGAGGACGAGGCGGGTGACGAGATCGAGCTGACGATCGACAGCGAGATCGAGACCGTTGCCTTCGGCCGGCGCGAGGAATCTGCCGAAACATCGAGGCCCGCGCCCGCGGCTCCTGCCGTAGAGCTTTCCATCGTCTCGTCCGAGACTGGCACGGCGGTTGCGCAGCCGCCGCTTTCGCTGGCTGATGTCGCAGCACGCGTTCGTGCAGCTTCGGAGCGCCACGCAACGGGATTTGCCCCGCGCGAAACGCAGCCAGTCGCGCCAGCGCCGGCGATCCAGGACAGCCCCGTCGTAACGTCGCGCATGGCCGCGGTATCAGCGCCCAAGGCTCCGGCCGTTCAGCCGATCGTGGCCCCAGAAACACACGAGGATGCGGAAGCCGTCGCTGCCCCAGCGCCATCGGAGCGTCGCGACGGCGTCGAATCGCCAGCGCCGGCGCCGGTGATCGACACGGTGGCCCCCGAGAAGGCGATCGCAGCCATCGTCTCTCCGGAAGTCGGCCGGAAGGTCGCGCAATCCTTTGACAATCTCGCTCTCGCGGTCGATCAGGGCGCAAGGCGCTCGTTCGACGAAATTGCCCAGGAAATGCTGCAGCCGATGCTACAGGAATGGCTGGACGACAATCTGCCGACACTCGTCGAACGGCTGGTTCGCGAGGAAATCGAGCGTGTTGCCCGCGGGCCGCGTCGCTGAAATTCAGATCTTTTGATGCGTGGGGCCGCGGCGACCGTCGCGGCTTTTTGCGTTCGTGTTGACTTGCACCGGCCGTTCCGGTTTACAAGACACAGACATCACTCTCCAAAATTGGCTCCAAAATGCTTGATAAGACCTACGATTCCGCATCCGTCGACCCACGTATCGCCAAGAAGTGGGACGAAGAAAACGCGTTTCGTGCAGGCGCGGGTGCCAAGCCCGGCGCCGATAGCTTCTGCATCGTGATCCCGCCGCCGAACGTAACCGGTTCGCTGCACATGGGCCACGCGCTCAACAACACGCTTCAGGACGTCATGGTTCGCTTCGAGCGCATGCGCGGCAAGGACGTGCTGTGGCAGCCGGGCATGGACCATGCCGGTATTGCGACCCAGATGGTCGTCGAGCGCAAGCTGATGGAAACCCAGCAGCACCGTCGGCAGATGGGGCGCGAGGCCTTCATTGAGAAGGTCTGGGAGTGGAAGGCCGAATCCGGCGGCTTGATCTTCAATCAGTTGAAGCGGCTCGGCGCATCCTGCGACTGGTCGCGTGAACGCTTCACCATGGACGACGGCCTCTCGGAAGCCGTTCTGGAGGTCTTCGTCTCGCTCTACAAGGAAGGGCTGATCTACAAGGACAAGCGCCTGGTCAACTGGGACCCGAAGCTTCTGACGGCGATTTCCGATCTGGAGGTCGAGCAGCACGAGATCAACGGCAATCTCTGGTATCTGCGCTATCCGCTCGAACCGGGTGTCACTTATGAACATCCGGTTGCCTTCAATGAGGAAGGCAAGGCGACCGAATGGGAGAAGCGCGACTATCTGGTCGTCGCGACCACCCGCCCGGAAACGATGCTCGGGGACAGCGGCATTGCCGTCAACCCTGACGACGAGCGCTATAAACCGCTGATCGGCAAGCATGTCATCCTGCCGATCGTCGGCCGGCGCATCCCCGTCGTCGGCGACAGCTATGCGGATCCGACGGCCGGCACCGGCGCGGTGAAGATCACGCCTGCGCACGACTTCAACGACTTCGACGTCGGCAAGCGCGCGGGCCTCAGCGCGATCAACATCATGACGATCGAAGGTCGCATCACCATCAAGGACAATGAGGAGTTCCTCGAAGGGCTTTCCGATCCGGCAGCCCTGCATGGTGCGTGGGACGAACTCGAAGGCAAGGATCGCTTCGAGGCTCGCAAGATCATCGTCCGCATCTTCGAAGAGGCTGGCCTGCTCGACAAGATCGAGCCGCACAAACACATGGTCCCCCATGGCGATCGTGGCGGCGTGCCGATCGAGCCGCGCCTGACGGAACAATGGTACGTCGACGCCAAGACGCTCGCGAAGCCTGCGATTGCCGCCGTCAAGGAAGGCCGCACGAACTTCGTTCCGAAGAACTGGGAAAAGACCTACTTCGAGTGGATGGAGAACATCCAGCCCTGGTGCGTCTCGCGCCAGCTCTGGTGGGGGCATCAGATCCCGGCCTGGTACGGACCGGATGGCCAGGTCTTCGTCGAGAAGACCGAGGAAGAGGCGCTGCACGCCGCGATCCAGCACTATCTCGCGCATGAAGGCCCGATGAAGGCCTATGTCGAGGACCTGCTTGAAAACTTCAAGCCGGGCGAAATCCTGACCCGCGACGAAGACGTGCTCGACACCTGGTTCTCTTCGGCGCTCTGGCCGTTCTCCACGCTCGGCTGGCCGAACGAGACGCCGGAACTGGAGAAGTACTATCAGACCGACGTTCTGGTGACAGGCTTCGACATCATCTTCTTCTGGGTCGCCCGCATGATGATGATGGGCCTGCACTTCATGAAGGATGCCGACGGCACCCCAGTCGAGCCGTTCCATACGGTCTACGTCCATGCGCTCGTTCGCGACAAGAACGGCCAGAAGATGTCGAAGTCGAAGGGCAACGTCATCGACCCGCTCGAACTTATCGACGAATATGGGGCTGACGCACTGCGCTTCACGCTGGCGATCATGGCTGCCCAGGGCCGCGACGTGAAGCTCGATCCCGCCCGCATCGCCGGTTATCGCAACTTCGGCACGAAGCTCTGGAACGCGACGCGTTTTGCCCAGATGAACGGCGTGGTCGACAGCGACGGTTTCATCCCCGAAGCCGCGTCGCTCACCATCAACCGCTGGATCCTGACGGAGCTTTCGCGCACCATCCGCGACGTCACCGAGGCGATCGAGGCCTATCGTTTCAACGAAGCCGCCGGCAGTCTCTATCGTTTCGTCTGGAACCAGTTCTGCGATTGGTATCTCGAGCTGCTGAAGCCGGTCTTCAACGGCGAGGACGAGGCGGCCAAGCGCGAGTCACAGGCCTGCGTCGCCTATGTTCTCGACGAGATCTACAAGCTGCTGCACCCGTTCATGCCGTTCATGACCGAGGAGCTCTGGGGGCAGACGGCAGGCGAGGGCCGCGAACGCGAGACGCTGCTCTGCCACGCCGAATGGCCGGCGGCTTCCTATGCCGATGATGCGGCCGCCGATGAGATCAACTGGCTGATCGACCTAGTCTCAGGCATCCGCTCCGTCCGTTCGGAGATGAATGTTCCGCCGGCAGCAACCGCGCCGCTGATCGTCGTCGGCGCGAACAATCTGACGCGCGAGCGCCTGCAGCAGCATGCTCCGGCAATTGCGCGCCTGGCGCGTGTCGAACACATCGACTATGCGACTGTCGCCCCGCGCGGCAGTGCCCAGATCGTTGTGGGTGAGGCGACCGCGTGCCTGCCGCTTGGCAACCTGATCGATCTCTCCGCCGAGAAGTCGCGCCTGGAGAAGGCGATCGCCAAGGTGGATGCGGAGCGCGAGCGTATTCTTGGCAAATTGGCCAATGAAAAGTTCGTCGCGAACGCAAAACCGGAACTGGTGGAAGCGGAGCGTGAGCGCCTGGTGGAGCTCGATCTTCAGAAAGATTCGCTTGGCGTCGCGCTCACGCGCGTGGCGGAAGCCGGTTAGGAAGCACGCTAAGGGTGCAACCGCCCACAGGGTTGACCGGCCAAGGAAGTCAAAATCCGCGACAGGTCCGTCGCGGATTTTCTATTTTAGTATGATTTTATATACTTACCGGGGCGCGCTTCGCGATCGAATCGCTGAGCTGAATACTGTCGGCCGTTCACGAAATCGCTTGGCATGGGCAGGCGGAGTTTCAACGGCCATTTTTGTTGATCTCCAGCAAAAACCAATATTGTTGTCTCCACGACACAGCTTTCGCGAGTGTTGGAAGTTTTTCCTATTTTATTGGGTTATTTACCTATTTTCCGGAATATCATTTCGGAAATGCGCGAATGTGTCTAAATCGTGAGAATCTTACGTAAATTATGTGACGCATAGTGCCGCACCGCCTCTGCATCTGGCATTTGCGATTTCACATGTTCGTGAGAATACTTCCGCCATACGCGGCATGAGGTGGAATGTCGCAGATTGCAGTGCAGGGGAGGAGCTTGATGGCTCACATGAATTTTAAGCGTGGCGTCCTGACGGTGGCGGCTGGTTTGCTGGTTGCGTCGGCGGCCCACGCCGGCGGTCTTGAGCGCGGTGGTTACAACATCGATCTGCTGTTCGACCCGTCGGACTACGCCGGCGAAGCTTCGGCGACCTACGTCAATCCGCAGCGCGAACTGAAGAATGTCAGAGACACGGATACGACGTCTGCGGTTTTCCCGTTTAATGGAACGGGGCCGGGTGCTGGCGGTGGTAACTTGAATTCCCGACCGAATACCGCCGACGATACCGAGAGCTATTGGGTTCCGCGCGTTGGGGTCAAGGCGCGCTTTGCTGACGATATCGACTGTATGGCCGACTATTCGCAGCCCTGGGGTGCGCATACCAACCCGGGCCTCAACTGGGCCGGTGCAAACAACAACGTCGAGACGAAGGTCGAAAGCGACAACTACGCCGCAACCTGCTCCTATAAATGGGACGTCGGCCAAGGTCAGTTCCGCATCATCGGCGGCGTCTTCTACCAAGAGGTCAGCGGCTTCAAGGAGCGGTTGGTTCAGGATTTCACGGGCGTGCCACCGGTATTGGCCGCCGGGCGTACCGGCATCGGTCGGCTGGATCTCGAGGGGGATGGTTGGGGCTGGCGCGCTGGCGTCGGCTACGAAATTCCTGAATACGCAGTGCGGGCGAGCCTCGTCTACAACAGTGCCGTGGACCTCGACAACCTTGCGGGAACGATCGACCTGCGTGACGTTCGCGGGCCGGCTCCGGTTAACTTCTATGGGGTCTCCGGCTTTGCATCGATGCCGGATTCACTCGAATTGAAGATTCAGTCCGGTATTGCGCCCGACTGGGTCGCCTTCGGCTCGGTCAAATGGACGGATTGGAGCCAACTCCAGGTTCTCAAGTTTTGCCCTTCGTCGGGCGGAACCCTGGCTCAGCCCTGCACCTCGCTTGACCTGCTTTATCGAGACGGCTGGACGATTTCAGGCGGCTTTGGTCACAAGTTCAACGATCAGTGGAACGGCGCTGTTAGCCTGACCTGGGACCGCGGTACCAGCCACGGCTATGGCACTCAGTCCGATACTTGGTCGCTTGGCTCGGGTGTATCCTATTCGCCAAACAAGAATATCGAGCTTCGACTGGCTGGTGCAGTGGGCATCCTGACGAGCGGCAGTTCGGGCCCCGTTAACTTCGACGGGCAGGTTATCGGCGGCGATGTGTCCTACGACTACGGTAACGATTTCTTCGGCGCCATATCGACGTCCCTTAAGGTCAAGTTCTGATCCTTTGCCAATCTGAGTGTTTGGGCCCGGTTTCGACCGGGCCTTTCTTTTTGATGTGGAACTGTTCGCTGTTGCCTTTGCACCGTTCGCTAATGTGACGATTCAGCAACACATTTAATGCTAGAGTTTGCTAGCATCGGACTCGTCCCGGCTATGTCCATTTCCCGCCACAAACAGGGAGCAGCGATAGTAGGGACAAACCTGCAACCGTGAAAACGAAACCTGCGGCGTTTGGTGTGAAGTGAAACTTGGACCGTCGATGTTCATGTCAGATGTGGCCTTCGGCACTTTTGTGCAAGTGGTCGACTGAAATGGTCTTTTCGGTGCATCTGTCGAAGTTTCGTTCTGGAATGGTGCGTCGATGTTCTCGGCGGAATTGGTGAAGTTTTGGGCGGCGACGGGTCGTCCGGGCGTTTGTGTTTGCAGCGGTGATGAGTTCGGCGTGGCCGGCTGGAACGGAAGAATTAGACTGTGATGCTTGCGGGTGAACTGAAGTCACTGAAGGTTGCGATACTCGGCGTGTCGCTGGCGGTCTGCGGGACCAGCACCATGCCGGCCCTTGCCTTTGATCCGGGGGCAGGCGTCACGAAGGAATCCGGTCCCTTCGCGCTCTTCAAGTTCGGTTTCTCCGCTTACAAGAACGGCCGCAAGGACGAGGCCGTCGAGGCCTACAAATACGCTGCGGAGAAGGGGCATACCGGCTCCCGCTGGGCTCTGGCCAACATGTATGCCTATGGCGACGGTGTCGCCGAAAACGACCTCGAGGCCTTCAAGATCTACAGCGAGATCGCCCAGCAGGGTGTGGAGCCGGGTTCTGAGGATACCGGCTATTTCGTCAACGCGTTGATCTCTCTTGCCGGCTACTACCGACGCGGCATTCCCGACAGCCCGATCCAGTCGGATATGGCCCAGGCGCGGCAGCTCTATTTCCAGGCGGCGTCGACCTTTGGTGTCGCTGAGGCGCAGTTCCAGCTTGCGCGCATGCTGCTGTCGGGCGAGGGCGGTAGCGTCAACGTTCAGCAAGCCAAGAAGTGGCTCAACCGTGCCCGCAAGAGCGGCCATGCCGGTGCCATGGGTGTCTTCGGCAACGTAATCTTCCAGGAAGGCCAGACCATTCGCGGTCTCGCCTATATGACCGCCGCGCTCGACCAGTGTTCGCCGAAGGATCGGCCCTGGCTCCAGTCGATGCAGGAGCAGGCATTCTCGCTTGCCACCGAAGATGATCGCCGTACGGCAATCTCGCTTTCGCAGAATCTACATATGCAGGGCGACGACGACTGAGTTCGCCGCGCGGCTACCCCTCAGCCAGCACCGAATAGCCGAACGGCAGATCCGCACCTCAGGCGGCCGCGAAAGCAAACTCGCCGATAACAGGAACGTGGTCCGAGGGCTTTTCCCAGGCGCGAACATGTTTGTCGATCGACGTCGAAACCAGTCGATCGGCTGCCTCCGGCGACAGCATCAGATGGTCGATGCGAATGCCGAAATTCTTCGGCCAGCAGCCGGCCTGATAATCCCAGAACGTATAGAGCGGCACCGCGTCTGAGGTGGCCCGCACCGCGTCGGTGAAACCGAGATTGCGCAGGCGCCGATAGGCCGCGCGCGTCTCCGGCAGGAAAAGTGCGTCGTTCTGCCAGACTTTGATGTCCCAGCAGTCGTGCTCCTCCGGGATGACGTTGTAGTCGCCTGCCAGGATGAAGGGCTCTTCGAGCAGAAGGCGCTGCTCGGCATAGGCGGTCAGCCGGCGCATCCAGGCGAGCTTATAGGGGTACTTCTCACTATCGACCGGATTGCCGTTCGGCAGGTAGAGCGAGCAGACACGGATCACGCCGCCGGCAACCGAGAACACGCCTTCGATGAAACGCGACTGCTCATCGGAGTCGTCGCCCGGCAGGCCGCGGTTGACTTCGTCCGGACGCAGCTTGGAGAGCAGGGCGACGCCGTTGAAGCCCTTCTGGCCGTGGGTCTCGACATGATAGCCGAGGGCTTCGATCTCCAGACGAGGAAAGCCGTCGTCGACAGACTTGATCTCCTGCAGGCAGACGATGTCCGGATTGGCTTCCTTCAGCCATGCCAACAGGCTGTCGATTCGCGCCTTGACGCCATTGATGTTCCAGGTGGCAATCTTCATGGCTCGAAACGCCCTTCCATACAGGTGAGTCCTTGCGGCGGGACTCTTCTAGCCGCTCCGGATTCTTTTGACAAATCCGATACCTGCGGACTTTCAGCGCTGGGCAGAGTTGCAACGACGACGGGCGACGCCGCGCGCAGTTTATATACGGTATAGGTGCGGCTGCTTGAATTGATTCCGATCCATGGCCGGCTATAGTCCGGCGCATGATCGATCTCGTGCAGAACTACTGGCCGCATATCCTGGCGCTGCTGTCCTTCGCGCTTGGCATCCCGGCTGCCATTCACGCCGCCATGACCAAGGACGACGTTCGCGCCGCCGCAGGTTGGGTCGGTGTCGTTCTGCTCTCGCCGATCGTCGGGGCATTGCTCTATGCCGTTGCCGGCATCAACCGTATCCGCCGCTCCTCGATCGGCTCGCAACGCGCACTGCTGCGCGGGCAAGGCCCCGATCAGTTCGGCAGGTTCGATATCTCTGAAACAGATATTGCCGGAAGTTTCGGGAATCGTTTTGCCGCGATGAAAATCCTCGGCGACCGTGTTTCCCGGCACCGCATGTGTTCCGGCAACGGCATCGAGGTGCTGGCCGGCGGGGATGCTGCCTATGAGGCCATGCTGGTGGCCATTGCCGGTGCGCAGCGCAGCATCCTGATAGAGAGCTATATCTTCGATCGCGACGTGGTCGGCCTTCGCTTTGCCGACGCCTTGATCGCCGCGATCGCGCGTGGCGTCCAGGTGCGCGTACTGATCGACGCAGTCGGCGCGCGCTACTCCGTCCCCAGCATTGTCGGTCATCTGAAGACGGCCGGCGTTCCGACGGCCGTCTTCAACGGCAATATCATCATGGGGCTGAGGTTGCCCTATGCCAATCTGCGCACGCACCGAAAGATTCTCGTGGTCGACGGCCGCGTCGCCTTTGCCGGCGGCATGAACATCCGGGCGGGCTTTAGCAGCGAGATTGCCGGCGAGGAGCCGGCCCTCGACACGCACTTTCGGGTAACGGGCCCGGTGGTCGCCGACATCTTTCAGGTCGCCGCCGAGGACTGGCAGTTTTCCAGCGGGGAGATGCTGACGGGCGGTGCCTGGGCGCTCGAAGAAATGCCTTTGCCGGCAGAAACGTCTTCTGTGCTGATGCGCGCCATACCCTCAGGGCCGGACGCCACGAACGAAACCAATCACAAGATGCTGATGGGGGCGTTCTCGGTGGCGCGCAAGAACATCCGCCTGATGTCGCCCTATTTCCTTCCGGACCGCGAACTGATCAGCGCCTTGGTGACCGCGGCGCGCCGGGGCGTCGAGGTCGACATCATCGTGCCGGCGGTCAACAATCTGCTTCTGGTCGATCGCGCAATGACCGCCCAGTTCGATCAGGTATTGAACGGTCATTGTCGGGTCTGGCGCGCCGAGGGCGCCTTCAACCATTCGAAGCTTCTGATCGTGGACGAGCGCTGGGCCTATGTTGGGTCGACCAATCTCGATCCGCGTTCCCTGCGTCTCAACTTCGAGTTCGATCTCGAAGTGCTGGACGATGGTTTCGCCCATACGATCGGCGGCATGATATCGGATGTGCTGGCTTCGGCCGAACCGGTCACGCTCGAGGCCTTGCGCGCCAAGCCACTTATCGACCGGCTGGCGAACCGTGTGCTTTGGCTGGGGTCGCCGTATCTCTGACGGCGACCGCAGGCAGGCCAGGTGGCCGTTGGCTCAGATGGAAAAACTCGTTCCGCATCCGCAGCTTGCGACCGCATTCGGATTCTTGATCTGAAACGACTGGCCGAGCAGGTTGTCGACGAAGTCGATCTCTGAGCCGCCCATATAGACGAGCGACAGGCTGTCGATCAGCACCTTGGCGTCGTTCTTCTCCAGCACCAGATCGTCGTCGTTGGCGCTGTCGACCAGGTCGAACTTATAGGAGAATCCCGAGCAGCCGCCGCCTTCGACGGACACCCGCATCGCGTTGTTGTGACTGTCCGAACGAAGGATCGTGGCGATCCGCTTTGCAGCAGCGTCCGAAAGGGTCACGGTTTCTTGCGTCATATCTGCCTCCTGCCGGGGTCAAGAACCGGAGAGATTTGATTGTCGTTTGCAGCACCGCCTCGGCCAACGCCGGAGGTCGTTTCAACCCCCGCGGCCAAGCCGTTGCTTTCGCTTGCGGAATCGGTCGATGCTTGCGCGACGCGTTTCCGTGGCTTTCACTATAGGTATGAAGGCTTCAATGTCCCGTCAATGGGATGACGATTTGGGTGGAAAATGACATTCGACAAAAATGCGCTGGGCTTCGGTTATGGTGAACACGCGCCGTTCGCGTCGAACCCCTGGGCGACGCGCGGCAGGCTCTATCCGGAAGCGTCGAGCGCGACACGTTCGGATTTCCAGCGCGATCGCGATCGCATCGTCCACACGACGGCCTTTCGCCGGCTGAAGCACAAGACACAGGTCTTCATCGCTGCCGACGGCGACCACTATCGGACGCGGCTGACGCACACGATCGAAGTGGCGCAGATCGCCCGCGCCCTGGCGCGTGCCCTCAAGCTCGACGAGGACCTCGCCGAAGGCGTCGCCCTCGTTCACGATTTCGGTCACACGCCGTTCGGCCATACGGGCGAGGACGCCCTGCACGAGATGCTGAAGCCCCATGGCGGCTTCGACCACAATGCCCAGTCGCTGCGCATCGTCACCAAACTCGAGCGGCGCTACGCCGAGTTCGACGGGCTGAACCTGACCTGGGAGAGTCTTGAGGGGCTGGTCAAGCACAATGGGCCGTTACTCACGCCCGACGGCCAGGGTACGCGCGGACCGGTGCCTCAGCCGATCCTGGACTACTGTGCGCTTCACGATCTGGAACTGGCGAGTTATGCGAGCTTGGAGGCGCAGGTCGCGGCCATCGCCGACGATATCGCCTACAACACCCATGATATCGATGATGGCCTGCGGGCCGGCTACCTGACGTTCGAGATGCTGGAAGACGTGCCGTTCCTTGCCCGTCTGATGCGCGAGGTTCACGATCGTTATCCCGGTCTTGAAAGCAGCCGCTTCACGCACGAAATCATGCGCCGTCAGATCACGGCAATGGTCGAGGACGTGATCGGCGTCGCCCAGCAGCGTATCGCGGACATTCGCCCCGAGAGCGCAGCCGAGGTACGTCAGGCGGGTACGGTCATGGCGACGTTCTCCGAGGAGATGAGCGAGACGGACAAGCAGATCAAGCGTCTGCTGATGACCCGGATCTATCGCCACCCGGAAGTGATGCGGGTGCGGGAAGGTGCGGCGTCGATCGTCTGCGATCTCTATCATGCCTTCATGGACGACCCACAATTGATGCGGGAGCACTATTGGATCGATCAGATCTCGGGCATGGCCGAACCGGCGAGGGCCCGTCATGTCGGCGACTATCTGGCCGGCATGACCGATACCTTCGCGATCAGCGTGCACAAGCGCTTGTTTGACCACACGCCGGATTTGCGGTAGGGACGCCCCGCCCGGAGGCTTACGGTTCAAGCGAACCGAGCCTCCTTTTTGAGTTTTGCGCCGGCCACATGTGGTCGGGAAAAGCGGACGGATCAGATGAATCTCTTCACGGACTTCGAATCAAGAATTAAGGACATTCTCGAAACGCTTGACAGCGTTCGAGAAAAGCGATCCGAGCTTGACTTCGGCCGTGTCAATGTCGAGCCGCCGCGCGATCCAAGCCACGGTGATGTCGCGACCAATGCCGCCATGGTGCTGGCCAAGCCCCTCGGCCTGAACCCGCGGGCGCTCGCTGAGCTCATCGTTGAGAAGCTCAAGCAGGATCCGGAAGTCACCGAAGTGACCGTTGCCGGCCCGGGCTTCATCAACGTCCGGCTTTCGGTTTCCTATTGGCAGAAGCTGCTGTCGAACATGGTGCGCACCGGCCCCGACTATGGCCGCAGCACTGTCGGTTCGGGCCGCAAGGTTAACGTCGAGTATGTCTCGGCCAACCCGACGGGACCGATGCATGTCGGCCATTGCCGCGGCGCCGTGGTCGGCGACGCGCTTGCCAACCTTTTGGCCTTTGCCGGTTATGCGGTGACCAAGGAATACTACATCAACGACGCCGGGTCGCAGATCGACGTTCTCGCACGTTCTGCCTTCATGCGGTATCGCCAGGCGCTTGGTGAAGACATCGGTGAAATCCCGCCGGGTCTTTATCCGGGTGATTATCTCGTTCCGGTTGGCGAAGCGCTCGCCGATGAATTCGGCACGAGCCTGCGCCTGATGCCCGAAGACAAGTGGATGCCGCTCGTCAAGGACCGGACGATCGATGCCATGATGGTGATGATCCGAGAGGATCTCGCGGCGTTGAACGTCACTCACGACGTCTTCTTCTCCGAACGCACGCTTCACGCCAATGGGGCGGCTGCGATTCGTACGGCAATCAACGACCTGACCTTCAAGGGGCACGTCTACAAGGGTACGTTGCCGCCGCCGAAGGGGCAGCTCCCGGAGGATTGGGAAGATCGCGAGCAGACGCTGTTCCGCTCGACGGAGGTCGGTGACGATATCGATCGGCCGCTGATCAAGTCGGACGGAAGCTACACCTACTTCGCCGCTGACGTCGCCTACTTCAAGGACAAGTTCGACCGCGGCTTTGACGAGATGATCTATGTGCTGGGCGCCGACCATGGCGGTTACGTCAAGCGGCTCGAGGCGCTGGCGCGCGCCGTGTCTGGCGGTTCGTCGAAACTTACGGTTCTGCTCTGCCAATTGGTCAAGCTCTTCCGCGACGGTGAGCCGGTGAAGATGTCGAAGCGCTCCGGCGATTTCGTCACGCTGCGCGAAGTCGTCGATGAAGTCGGCCGTGATCCGGTTCGTTTCATGATGATCTACCGGAAGAATTCCGAGCCGCTCGACTTCGACTTTGCCAAGGTTACAGAACAGTCCAAGGATAATCCGGTCTTTTACGTGCAGTATGCGCATGCGCGTTGCCGGTCTGTGTTCCGCCAGGCGGCGGACGCGTTCCCGGATCTGGACATCGAATCGCTTGATCTCGCCGGTGCGGTTCAGGGAAAGATCGAGGATCCGACGGAGCTTCAGCTCGTTGCCAAGCTCGCAGAATATCCGCGGGTGATCGAGGCCGCGGCACTGGCTCAGGAGCCGCATCGTATCGCGTTTTACCTGTACGATCTTGCCGCTGCCTTCCACGGACACTGGAACAAAGGTAAAGAGAATCCGGAATTACGTTTTGTTAACGATAAAAATAGACAATTAAGTACTGCCAGACTCGGGCTGGTGCATGCTGTCGCTTCGGTATTGAAGTCCGGCCTGTCTATTACAGGCACCTCCGCACCGGAGGAAATGCGATAAGTATTGTCACCATTTTCCCACAATGCACTGGCACATAAATACAGGCAATTGTGAGTGGAGAGCATGGCAGACAAACAATTCGCACGAAGCGGGCCGGCTGAATTCGATGTATTGGCAGACGATGATCCGTTGGCCGAACTCGCCCGGATCGTCGGTTACGATGCCCGTCCGGCCGTACAGCAATTGCAAGAGTTGCAGCGACATCAGGAGGCGGTCCGTCAGGAGCCCGCCTTCGATCTCGAAGACGAACTCCTTCGCGCTTTCGACAGCTACGATGCGCCCCGTGCTGGGCAGCAGCCTGCTGTGGAGCCGGTTTCGGCGCCGCAGCCGGTCGAAGAGGCCCGGATCGAGCCGGTAGCCGAATTCGCGGAAGAGTACGAGGCGCCGATATTCCGTCAGCCCGAGCCGGTCGCAGCACCGGCCGCTGTCGCCGAAGAGGAACCGGAGCAGGTTGTCGAGGTGCAGTCGTTCTCGGCCGCCCCTCAGGCTGCCGAAGTCGATAACGCCGAATTCGTCGCCGACGAGCCGGCGTTCGATCTGGAGCGCGAGCTCGAACTGTCGCTCGGCGAAGCCGATCTGTTGCCGTTCGAAGAAGAGCCGGTATCTGAGGCGAAGGAACAGGTAGTCGACGACTGGCAAGCGCCGGCCGCAGATTTGTCGACGGCTTGGGCCGAGCCCGCTGCTGTCGCCGAAGCGTTCCCGGTTTACGACGAGCCGAGCCTTGAGGTTGCCAACCTTGACGTTGCTAGCCTTGACGTCGCTCCGGAGGAGCGCGTGGACGATGCCGTATACGTGAGCGAGACAATCCCGGAAGAGCCCGCTGGCCATGACACTGCCCGCGACGATCTTCTTGCGGATATCGAGCGCTTCCCGGTTCCGCCGATCACCGCCGTGGTTGCCGCTGCCGTGCAGTCTCATCCGGCCCTTCACGCCACGCAACAGCCGGTCGTTGCTCCCGCCGCCGCGCCGGTAAACACGGTTGCGGCGCCGGCGAAGAAGAGTCCCTATCCCTTTACGCCGACCTTCAGCCGGGCGACGCCCGTTGCTTCGCCCTCGGGCGCCAGCCAGCAGCACGCCTTCGCCGGTCCGCTCGTGACGCAGGCAGCGCCTGTTGCGGCACCCGCAGCTGCCGCAGTCGCCACGCCTGCCGTTTCGCCGGTGGTTGAGGCTGTCCAGCCGGTCCAGCCCGTTGCAGAACAGGAGAACGAGCCGGGCTTCGACATCGAGAACTTCGAAATGGAGCTCTCCGATGCCGCACTGAAGCTCGATCTTGCGGACCTCGGGCCGACCGAACCGATTGCCGTCGCACCTGTGGTCGTGTCGCAGGCTGCTGCGCAGCCGGTCATCGAAGCGGTTGCTCCGCAGCGTGAACCGGAACGTTCCGTCGAAACCTTCGTGGCTCCGGCCCCGGTGGAGCAGCAGGACGTGCAGCCTGAAAGCACGCTGCCCTTCGATCCCTCGATGATCGCCGAAGCCGAGAATGGCGTTGCGCCGATCGCCGACATGGACGTGCCGCAGCTGCCCGTCATCGAAACGGAAAAGCCGGTCGCCTATCCAGCAGACTACGATCTCGATATCGACGCGGAAATGGCGCAGCTGTTCGGCACGCCGGCTCCGGCCGCCAAGGATCCCCGTCCGGCCGCGGTTGAAAAGGCCGAGGTGGCTCGTCCGACCTCGGCAGCAAATGCAAATCCGTCGTTCGGAGGCGGCGCGCTCGACGATTTCGACGAATTCGAGAAGGCGATGGAAGAGGACTTCCGCCGCTCCATGACCGAACGGAAGTCCCCGACGCGTGATGCCGAGCGGGTTTCCCCGGTGCAGAGCCAGGACGATGCGGGCGACTATCGCGACTACGGCTCGGGCCGGCGGTCGCAGCGTACGATGCTGCTCGCGGCAAGCGTTGCTGGCGTCATCATTCTCGGTGGCGCGGCTGTCTACGCCTGGATGGGCGGCAGTGGTGCGGTAACCTCTGCCGAGGGTCCCAAGATCATTCTCGCCGACAAGGGGCCGGTTAAGGTCGTGCCGGAAGAAAAGGGCGGCAAGACCGTTCCGAACCAGGACAAGGCCGTTTACGACCGCGTCGCTGGAGCCCAAGCCGGTGCGCCGCAGCAGGAAGCATTGGTTTCTTCGACCGAAGAGCCGATGGACGTCGTTCAGAAGACGCTGACGCCGGAAACGCTGCCGCTTGAAGGCAGCGACGACTCGGATGGCCTGCAGGCCAACCTGCCGGCCGATGACGAGGACGGCGCTCGCTTGCTGCCGGATGGCGGCACCCAGACTGCCGCTCAGGAAGAAGACAAGGCACCGGCCGTTGCACCGCGCAAAGTGCGCACAATGATCGTCAAGCCGGATGGCACGCTGGTTGCTCGTGAAGAGCCGGTTGCCGCACCGGCGACCGATGTCGCCGGTGCGACGCAGCCGCTGCCGGAAGCGCCCTCGAAGGAAGTCGCTTCGGCTGATGTCACTGCTGCCGGTCAGGCATCGGCCAATGTCGATCAGGTGGCGCTTGCCGCAACGGGCAATGCCGATATCGAACAGGTTCCGGTTCGCAGCGTGACGACGACGGCAACAGGCGACAAGGCGCCAACGCCGCAGGCGCGTCCGGTCGAGCAGCCGGCTAATGTTGCCGGCACTGCTACCGAGCGCAGCAACGTGCGTCCGGCCGAAGAGCCGGCGGCTGCCACTGCAGAAGCCCAGCCGGCGCAGCAGGTTGCAACCGCATCGGTTCCGACCGGCGGATACTTCATCCAGGTCGCATCCCTGCCGTCCGAAGCCGAAGCACAGAAGTCCTACAACAGCCTTTCCAGCAAGTTCGGCAGCGTCATTGGCGGCCGTGGCGTCGATATCCGCAAGGCGGAGATCGCCGGCAAGGGCACCTACTATCGTGTCCGCATCCCGGCCGGCTCCAAGGAAGAGGCAAATGCCCTGTGCTCCAAGTACAAGGGCGCTGGCGGAAGCTGCCTGGTGACCAAGTAAGCCGGGCACAACGGATAGAGTTGAGGAGGGCGCGGCTCATAGGCCGCGCCCTTCGCATTTCAGGGTTTTCGTTTGCCCCATGGCCTTGTGCATGAACGACGGGGCTTCGTCTTTGTGGCTTCGCGCCGGGCGACGCCCGCTCTATGCTCTCTCAATGAGCGAATCAAAAGCATTTATCTCGGGCTGCAAGGGCCTTTCTCTTAACGAAGACGAACGCCAGTTCTTTGCCGGCGAGCGGCCATGGGGCTTCATCCTGTTCGGGCGCAATATCGGCGAGGAGCAGCAGATCGCCGATCTGGTGGCGTCGCTTCGCGACAGCATCGGCAATCCGAACGCACCTGTGCTCATCGACCAGGAAGGCGGGCGCGTGCAGCGCATTCGCCCACCGCTCGTCCAGCAATACCCGAATGGCGCGGCGATCGGCGAAATCTACCGACGCGACCGGGAGCTCGGTCTGCGCGCTGCCTGGCTGATGGGACGCCTCCACGCCTTCGACCTGATGCGCTTCGGCATTACCGTCGATTGTCTGCCGGTGCTCGATGTGCCGGTGCCCGGCAGCCACGACGTCATCGGCAATCGCGCTTATGGTCACGACCCTGAGACCGTAACGGCGATCGGCCGTGCGATGGGCGAGGGGTTGAAGGCCGGCGGCATGCTGCCTGTCATGAAGCACATGCCCGGTCACGGCCGCACCTTCGTCGACTCGCACCACAATCTGCCTGTGGTCAGTGCTACTTTCGAAGAACTTGCTGGCAGCGACTTCCTGCCCTTCGTTGCCATGAAGGACGAGGTGATGGCGATGTCGGCGCACATGGTCTTCACGACGATCGACCCGGACAATCCGGCGACAACCTCGGCGAAGGTCGTCCGCGAGATCATTCGCGGTCACATCGGTTTCGACGGTCTCTTGATGTCGGACGACGTCTCGATGAACGCGCTTGCCGGCGATATGACCGCTCGCGCGCGCAACATCATCGCCGCGGGGCTTGATCTCGTCTTGCATTGTCATGGCATAATGGAAGAAATGAAGGCCGTCGCCGACGTGGTGCCGGTTCTCGCCGGCGAGAGCCTGCGTCGGGCGAAGGCTGTCGAAGCGGCGTTCCGGGCGCCTGACGATGCGAGCGAAAGCGATCTACGGACGGAGTTTAACGGCCAGTTCGCGACGGTGTAAGGTAGGCGCGGCCGGCAGGAAAGGATTGGACTGTCAGTGAGCAATGCGGGCGAAAGACAAGGCAAGCCTGCGTCGAAGGCGCCGATGGAGCCCCTGTGGCAGGAAGAGACTTCAGAGCGCGGGCTGCATGAAGAAGCGCTGGTGGTTGATCTTGCCGGTTTCGAAGGCCCGCTCGATCTCCTGCTTCATCTTGCCCGCAGCCAGCGTGTCGATCTTTCGCGCATCTCCGTACTTGCACTCGCCGAGCAATATATCGCCTTCATCGAGCGGGCGCGCAGCATCCGCATCGAGCTTGCCGCCGACTATCTCGTCATGGCGGCATGGCTTGCCTATCTGAAATCGCGCCTGCTGATCCCACAACAGGCGAAGGACGACGGTCCAACGGGCGAGGAAATGGCCTCGGCCCTGGCTTTCCGGCTGAAACGCCTGGAGGCGATGCGTGAGGCGGCAACAAGGCTCATCAATAGAAACCGGCTCGGCCAGGATGTCTTCGTTCGCGGTGCCCCGGAACATATCGTCACCGAGAAGAAGTCCGGCTTCGATGCCTCGCTCTATGATCTCCTGAGCGCCTATGCGAGCCTGCGTCAGCGTCAGGCGATCACGCAGGTGACGATCGAGAAGCGCCATGTGTGGTCGCTTGCCGACGCGCGCCTGATACTGGCGCGCATGATCGGCGGTCTCGACGATTGGACAGCGCTCGATCATTTTCTCATCCGCTACATGACGACGCCGAAGGAGCGGGCAACGGCGATCGCCAGTTCCTTCGCAGCTTCGCTCGAGATGGTTCGCGAGGGCCGGCTGGAGATCCGCCAGGAAGAGGCCTTTGCGCCCATCTATCTTCGGCGCGGACCGAACCCGATCGATGCGGAGACGCTTGCCGAAATGGAGGCAGCCCGTGGCTGAAGCCCAAAAGTACGTGCCCGAAGCTTCCGACGAGGACGATGAGATCGGAGCGACGCCGACCTTCGATCCTCGGATGGAGCAGGAAGCCGAGCGGATCGCGGAAGCCCTGGTGTTTGCTTCGGCGCAGCCGGTGTCGGAGACCTATATCGAAAGTCGCCTGCCGCGTGGTGCCGATGTCGGTCGCATCATGATGCGGCTGAAGGCGCTCTACGCGACGCGCGGCGTCAACCTGGTTCAGGTCGCCGACCATTGGGCTTTCCGCACGGCAGCCGATCTCTCCTTCGTCGTGCAGACCGACGAACAGGAGGTCCGCAAGCTCTCGCGCGCTGCGCTCGAAGTTCTTTCCATCATTGCCTACCACCAGCCGGTGACCCGCGCGGAGATCGAGGATATCCGCGGGGTTCAGACGTCGAAGGGCACGCTCGACGTGCTGATGGAAGCGGGCTGGGTCCGCTTCAGGGGACGCCGGCGCACGCCGGGCCGGCCGGTCACCTTCGGCACCACCCGCGATTTTCTCGATCACTTCGGTCTCGAAGAACTGCGCGACCTGCCGGGTATCGAGGAGCTGAAGGGGGCGGGGCTGCTTTCCGGCCGCGTGCCGTCCAATCTCAATATTCCCGTTCCGGTAGGCGAAGACGAACTTGCCGAGAACGAAGACCCCATCACCCAGCTGGACCTTGAAGAACTGGGGCTCTTGACACCGAAGGGCGAAGAAGCTGATTAAAACCTGAATGGGGATATCGGCTTTCCCTGGCGCCCGGCCGTTTCAGCGGGCGCGACTGGTGTCAAGGAATGCAAGCATGGTTTCAGATCCGCAGGACGCTCCCGTCATGACAACGCGACGGACGGCGGGTGTATCCTTCGCGGCGAGCCTGGCCTTCGAAGATATTCATCACAGCTATCACGCCAAGGAAACGATCAAGGGCGTCAGCCTGGCGGCCAAGGCCGGCGAGGTCCTTTGCCTGCTCGGTCCGTCTGGGTCCGGCAAGACGACCTTGCTGCGTATCGCCGCAGGGATCGAGAAGCAGAGCACGGGACGCCTTCTGCTCAATGGCCAGGAGATTTCCGGCCCCACGGTTTTCCTGCCGCCCGAAAAACGCGGTGTCGGGCTGATGTTCCAGGACTTCGCGCTCTTCCCGCACATGTCCATTCGCGACAACGTCCGCTTTGGCCTGACGGCGCTGCCAAAGAAGGAAGCCCTGAACCAGGCGGACGCGGCACTCGAGCGTGTGGGGCTCTCCCACTACGCTAACCAGTACCCGCACGTGCTTTCCGGCGGCGAGCAGCAGCGTGTGGCGCTTGCGCGCGCGCTTGCGCCGCGTCCTGCCGTGCTTCTGATGGATGAACCGTTTTCCGGCCTCGACTCGCGTCTGAAGGATTCGATCCGCGCCGATACGCTCGCTATCCTCAGAGAGACCCGGGCGACGGCGATCGTCGTCACCCACGATGCGGAAGAAGCGATGCGCATGGCCGATCGAATTGCGCTGCTGCAAGATGGGCGACTTGTCCAGGTTGGTACGGCAGATGAGCTTTACCGCCATCCGAGAAACCTCTTTGCGGCCGGTTTCTTCTCGGAAATCAACGTGTTCAATGCGCAGGTTCGCAATGGCCGCGTCGATACGCCGGTCGGCACCGTAGCGGCCGGGCGCCACGGCGAAGGGGAGCGCGTTTCGGTCGCGGTGCGGCTTTCCGGGGTGCGCGTCGGCGAGGAGAATGGCGACACGCCTGCGCGCATCGTTTCCCGCCGGTTCATCGGTGTGGTGGAGTTGTTGGAACTGGCCGTGCCGGGCTGCGAGGACATTGTGCGCGCCCGTATCCGCGCGGACCAATTGCCGCAAGGATTGCGTGACGTAATGCTTTCGGTTAACGAGCGGGATATATTGCTGTTTGAAAAAGACGCATCAACGTCTTAGGGTCGATCGCAAGGCGCGATTGTCCGTGGCACGCCTGAAATTTGACATGTGGCAGGCTCTTAATTTTGATGAGAGCCTCAAGGGAGTAAGAGCATGGGGTCCTTAAGCATCTGGCACTGGCTAATCTTTTTGGCGGTGGTCCTGCTATTGTTCGGCCGTGGCAAGATTCCGGAATTGATGGGCGACGTTGCCAAAGGCATCAAGAACTTCAAGAAGGGCATGAGCGAGGACGACGCCGGTTCGGCTGACAAGACGATCGACAACAAGACGGTCGACCACAAGTCAGACGAAGTTCGCTAACGATCAAGCGTCCGTAGGGCCCGGCTGGCATTGATGCCAGGCGGGCTGGGTCATGGATTTGCAGGACATATCAAATGCTTGATATCGGCTGGACCGAGCTTGTCGTCATTGCAATCGTTCTCATTGTCGTTGTCGGGCCGAAGGATCTGCCGCCGATGCTGCGGGCATTCGGGCGCATGACCACGAAATTGCGTGGCATGGCCTCCGAGTTCCGTCAGCAGTTCGATGAAGCGTTGCGCGAAGCGGATCTGGACGACGTCCGAAAAACGATCAGCGATGCGCAAAGTCTCAACCCGGCCAATGCGCTCAGGGATGCGATGAATCCGCTTCGCCAGATCGGCAACGATATCAAATCGGACCTGCAGAAGGCTGCGACGCCTGACAAGCCCGCCACGACGGGTACCACCGAGCCCGCGACTGCGGAGCCGGTCATGGCCGCTCCGGTAGCTGTCGCGGAAGCGAAGCCCGCAGATGCGGTCGCCGCTGCGGCCGTAGGCTCTGCCACTCGTCAGCTCGAGCGCGCCGAGGTTGCCGTCCCGGCTGAAAAGCCCAAGCGGATGCCAAAGGCGAAGGCCGATCCGGCACCGGTGGCAAAGAAATCTGCAACGCCAAAGGCGGCTGCGCCCAAAACTCCGGCAAAGGCACCCGCAAAGGCGGTGGCCGAGAAGAAGTCGTCGAAGCCCGCTCCAGCCGAGCCGGCTACCAAGACGTCCAAGCCGCGCGCCAGCACGCGCAAGAAAGGTGAAGCATGAGCGGCGATATCGAGGACCGGCCGCAGCCGCTGATCGAGCATCTGATCGAATTGCGCAGACGCCTGATGTGGGCCGTCGGCGCGTTCTTCATGGCGTTCCTCGTCTGCTTCTACTTTGCCAAGGGCCTCTTCAACCTTTTGGTGCTGCCGTTCAAATGGGCAGTGGGCTGGGCCGGCCTGAACCATCGCAATGTCGAGCTGATTTATACGGCCCCGCAGGAATTCTTCTTTACCCAGATCAAGGTGGCGATGTTCGGCGCTATGGTCATCGCCTTTCCCGTGATCGCCGCGCAGATCTACAAGTTTGTCGCCCCAGGCCTCTACAAGAACGAACGCGCTGCCTTCCTGCCATTCCTGGTCGCGTCGCCGATACTGTTCCTCATGGGGGGCGCCCTGGTCTATTTCTTCTTCACGCCCATGGTTATGTGGTTTTTTCTGGCCATGGAGCAGGGCGGCGGCGAAGGGCAGGTGGCAATCCAGCTCCTGCCAAAGGTATCGGAATACCTGAGTCTGATCATGTCGCTGGTCTTCGCTTTCGGCCTCGTCTTCCAGTTGCCGGTGGTGACGACGTTGCTTGCGCGCGTCGGGCTCGTCACTTCCCAGGGCCTCAAGGATAAGCGAAAGTACGCGATCGTCATTGCGTTCTTCGTCGCAGCCATCTTGACGCCGCCCGATCCCGTTTCCCAGATCGGCCTTGCACTGCCAGCCATCCTTCTCTACGAAATTTCGATCTATACGGCGCGACTCATCGAAAGACAGCGGGCAGCGGACGCGCTCAAGAGCGAAGTTGCCGAGTCGCAGGAAGGATCTTCCGGAGAGGTCGGCCCCGCCAAGGGCTGAGCATTCGAGATTTCGCGCCGTGAGTTGACCAACGCGTGGAACGACAATGCTTGATATTAAATGGATCCGTGAAAATGCCGAGATGCTGGACGCCGCCCTGGCGAAGCGGGGCGCGGAGCCTTTGTCGGCGTCGCTGATCGCCCTCGACGAACGCCGCCGCACGATCCTTCAGTCGCTGCAGGACATGCAGTCGCGCCGCAACGCTGCGTCCAAGGACATCGGCGCCGCTATGGCGCAGAAGAACGCCGAGCTTGCCGAAAAACTGAAGGCCGAGGTGGCCGAACTCAAGAACGCCATGCCGGCGCTTGAGGAAGACAGCCGCAAGGTGGAAACAGAGCTCAACGACGCGCTCTCCCGCATTCCGAACATCCCGCTCGAGGACGTTCCGGTCGGCGAAGATGAGACCGGCAACGTCGTCAAGCGCGTGGTCGGCAACAAGCCCACCTGGAATCACCAGCCGCGCGAGCATTTCGAGATCGGCGAGGCGCTCGGCCTCATGGATTTCGAAGGGGCTGCCCGCATTTCCGGCTCGCGCTTCACGATCCTGAAAGGCCAGCTGGCCCGGTTCGAGCGTGCGCTCGGCCAGTTCATGCTCGACCTGCACACCCAGGAACACGGCTACACCGAAGTGCAGCCGCCGCTCCTCGTGCGCGACGATGCGATGTACGGTACGGGACAGCTGCCGAAATTTGCCGAAGACCTGTTCCGCACGACGGACGGTCGCTGGCTGATCCCGACTGCAGAAGTGCCGCTCACCAACATCGTTCGCGAGCAGATCCTCGAAGGCGAAAAGCTGCCGCTGCGCTTCACCGCGCTGACGCCGTCCTTCCGCTCGGAGGCGGGTTCGGCCGGTCGCGACACCCGCGGCATGCTGCGCCAGCACCAGTTCAACAAGGTCGAATTGGTTTCGATCACCGATGCCGAAACTTCGGTGGATGAGCACGAGCGCATGACGGCGTGTGCGGAAGAGGTGCTGAAGCGCTTGGGTCTGCACTACCGTGTGATGACGCTCTGCACCGGCGACATGGGCTTCGGTGCACGCAAGACCTATGATCTGGAGGTCTGGCTGCCGGGACAGGATACCTACCGCGAGATTTCGTCCTGCTCGGTCTGCGGCGATTTCCAGGCCCGCCGGATGAATGCCCGCTACCGCACCAAGGAAGACAAGGGCACGCGCTTCGTTCATTCGTTGAACGGATCCGGTGTCGCCGTCGGGCGCGCGCTGATCGCCGTCATCGAAAACTATCTGAACGAAGACGGTTCGGTATCGGTGCCGGATGTGCTGGTGCCCTATATGGGCGGCCAGACGCGCATCGAGAAGGCCGTCTGAGCGGACGTCAAGGGAAGGACGGCAACCATGCGGATCCTGCTGACAAACGATGACGGCATTCATGCTGAAGGTCTCGCTGTGCTCGAAAGGGTCGCCAGGACGATCTCGGACGATGTCTGGGTCGTGGCACCCGAAGCGGACCAGAGCGGTTTGGCGCATTCGCTGACCCTGTCGGAGCCGCTGCGGCTCCGGCAGATCGCCGAGAAGCGCTTTGCCCTCCGGGGCACGCCGACGGATTGCGTCATCATGGCGGTTCGCAAGGTGCTGGATCGCAAGCCTGATCTCGTGCTCTCCGGCGTCAACATCGGTGCCAACATGGCCGATGACGTGACCTATTCCGGCACGGTTGCGGGCGCTATCGAGGGCACGTTGCAGGGTATTCGCGCGATCGCGCTCAGCCAGGCCTATCACCACGCCGTCGGCAAGGCTGTGCCTTGGGATGTGGTGGAGACACACGCGCCGGGCCTGATCCGCAAAATGATGGCCGTGGACCTGCCCGATGGCACGTTCCTCAACGTCAATTTCCCGAACTGCTCGGCTGACACCGTTGCCGGGATCGAGGTAACGTCGCAAGGCAAGCTCGACTTTGGCCTGTCGATCGATGAGCGGACGGACGGCCGTGGTTTTCCCTACTTCTGGCTGCGCTTCGGCGAGCGGTTCGGCGATTTTCGCGCCGGAACCGACATTCACGCTCTGCGCGAGAATCACATCTCGGTGACGCCGCTCAAGCTCGACCTGACGGACTATAGCGTCCAGGACCGTCTGATGCGGGCTTTGAACGAAGGGGCTCATTGATTGAGCGTGCGCGTTTCGGAACAGGAAGGCTTTGCCAAGATGGTGCTGCGGCTGCGCGCCGCCGGCATCATCAATCATGACCTTCTCAAGGCGGTCGAGCAGACCTCGCGCGGCCAGTTCGCGCCGCCGCAATATCAGGCCGAGGCTTACTCGCAGCGCACGATTCCGCTCGAGTGCGGCTCGTTCATGGAAGGCTATGATTTCGCGGTGCGGTTGCTGCATTGTCTGAACCTGAAGACAGGACAGCGCATCCTCGAGGTCGGTACCGGCAGCGGCTTTACCGCGGCTGTGATGGGGCGGGTGGCTGAACGCGTCCTGACGATCGACCGCTATCAGACACTCGTCGGTACGGCGCAGAAAAACCTTGAGAAATCAGGCGTTCGCAACGTCATCGTTCGCCATGCGGATGGCAGCGCCGGGGTGCCGGGCGAGGGCACGTTCGACCGCATCCTGATCACCGCTGCCTTCAATAGCCTGCCGCGCATGTTTTCCGATCATCTCGTCTCAGGCGGAACCTTGGTGGTGCCGATCATGATGAGTGAGACTCATTGCCGGGTCGTTCGGGTCAACCGAACGGGAAGCCGCTTCGATCGCGAGGATCTGTTCGATGCGCCCTACCTTCCGATCGTGCCGCAGCTCGCGTCGTTCCTGTGATACGGCCGCTGCCGAACATCTCCGCCGGCACTTTGGTGCGTTAAGGAATTCTTAACCGCGTCCAGCCTCGCGCAAGCTTCGCGCCATACCCCTCCACTGCACGATAGGTTCCGCCCGCGAGTCGTCGCTCTTGCACGACTGGGATGTTGCTGCCGGATCGTGAGATTGACGGAGACGGCAAATGCAGATCGCGAACAGGCTGACGGCCGCAGCATCGGGCGACGGGCTGAATAATCTTGCAGGGCGCAACGCCGGCCAGGCGAATTCCGCCGGCAAGGACGAACAGTCCGCACAGGCGCTCGCGGCGAGTCTCTTCGACCCCACTCCGCGCATCTCGCTTTCCGCCGATGCTCTGCTCTATCTCAGCCAGACGAAGAAGGCATCGGACGGACAGCCGGCGCTCAGCCGCGACGAGTGGAACAACCGCCTGTCTCCGCAGCTGGCGTTGCGCGAATACCAGGCCTTCGGCAAATTTCTCGATGCCGGGGATCATGAGGGCTACTACAAGAACTTCATCGACTACTACGACAGCCTTCGTCCCGAAGATCAGGACAGCCTGCGCTATTTTGGGACGCGTGAGGCCGCCGTGGCCGGTCTGCGGTCGCTTGAATATGAACGGGCGAGCGGTGCGGACGGCGACACCACGTTCCAGACGCTGGTGAGTGTCCTGCTTGAAGAAGACAAGACCGCTCAGTCCGAAACCCCGGTCCGTCCCGAGGGGCGTCCGATTTTCGCCTGGGATCTGACAAGCATCAGCTATGAAGATGAACCAACGGAGCGGCGTTCCGTTTCGGAAATCGAGCGTCTCTATTCCGAACTGAGCTAGGTTCTCGCGATTGCCGCACGCGGGGCTTCTGCGCCCGCGAAGCGTGGCGGGACGCTCGCGGCGTGCGGCCAGGCCGATCGGCATTCTCAGATGGCCGGCCGGGCCTATGGTTAGCGTTTCGTCAAATTAGTCCTTTGGTGGTGCTGACCTTAACCGGGCGGTAACTCTAATACGCTTTAATCATCCCACATCGAGTTGCGTTCGGAGTGGGTAAGCGTCATGCGTCAGTTTGTATCTCCCGGGGTTGGAAAGTCCACGATCCGCCTTTGCGTGGCGGTCCTGCTAGCAGGCGCCGCAACGGGCTGCAGTTCGGATGCCAGCCGATTTGATGGCCTGTTCTCCCGGTCGGACAACATCACCACAAATTCAATTCCGCGCGATGCGACGCCGGTTCCGCGTGGCGACGTGGCAGTCGGCCAGATGGCGGCAGCTTCTCCGGCGGATAACGGTGCTCTCGGCCAACCCTATCCGACTGCAAGCGCGCAGGGTGGCTATGATCCAGTGAATACCGCTTCCACTCCGGTGTCGGCTGCCCGTGGTGCGTCAACGCCGATCTCCGTCCAGCGCACGACCCTGGCCGATCCGAGCGCGACGACGCGTCAGCGTCCAGAAGCGCAGCCGTTCCCCGCTGCTCGTCAGCAGGCGGCAATCGCGACGCAGCAGACGCTCCCGGCGGCCGTCAACGAAACCGCAAGCAAGAGCGGCTGGACGACGCAGAATGCGCCGACGATCATGGTTCGGCCCGGCGACAACGTCGCAGTTCTCTCCAAGCGCTTCGGCGTTCCCGAGAAGGAAATTCTGAAGGCCAACGGTCTGCAATCGGCTGCTCAGGTCGAAACCGGCCAGCGCCTGGTCATCCCGACCTTTGGTTCCGTCGGTAGCCCTGCGAAGGGGGCTGCGACCAACTCGATCGCTGGTCTCGATGGTAGCAAGCGCCAGCCTTCGCCCTTGCCCAACGATCAGCGCGACGTTGCAATCCTGCCGGGCTCCGCCCAGTCTCGCGACAAGAACGCTGGCAAGACGGATGTCGTTGCGGGCAAGCCGGCAACGAACGGCGAAGGCAGTGGCGGCGGCACCTACACCGTGAAGCCCGGCGACTCGCTCAATCGCATTGCCAAGACGACGGGCGTGTCTGTCGCAGCCCTCAAGCAGGCGAACGGTCTGAGCGCAGAATCGATCCGCGTCGGCCAGACGCTGCAGTTGCCGGGCGCGGCGGGTGCCGCGCCGGACCAGGTCAAAACCGCATCGGTTCCGAGCAAGAAGACTGAGCAGCCGCAGGTTGCCTCACTCGAAAAAGGTAAGCCGGCAGAATACCAGCCGCCGGCCGCCAAGCAGAGCGTTACGGACGTTGCTGCGCTCAAGGCGGATGTCGATGAGGACTCGCCGAAGTCGACCGGGATCAGCAAATATCGCTGGCCTGTTCGCGGCGCAGTGGTCGCCGGCTACGGCGCCAACGTCGACGGCAACCGCAACGACGGCATCAACATCTCGGTGCCTGAGGGCACGCCGATCAAGGCGGCGGAGAACGGCGTCGTCATCTACTCGGGCAGCAGCCTGAAGGAACTCGGCAACGCTGTCCTGGTCCGCCATGACGACGGCACGGTCACGGTCTACGGCAACGCTTCCGAGCTCAAGGTTCAGCGCGGCCAGAAGGTACAGCGCGGCCAGACGCTCGCGGCTTCCGGCATGACCGGTCGCGCCAGCCAGCCGCAGGTACACTTCGAGGTGCGCAAGAATGCGACCGCGGTCAACCCTTCGACCTTCCTCGAATAGTCCGGCCTCCGGGTCCGACTGGATCTACTGCATGTCTCCTTAAATCGACCTCGATCTAAGGACAAAGACATGCAGAAAATCAAAGTGCTACAGCGACCTTTGCGCGTCTGATAAGACGCGCGGCGCTGTAGGAAGCGTAAGAATCAGAAACCGCCCGCCGGATTTCGGCGGGCGGTATTTTTTGTCTATGGTCGAGCAGATTTGGCCAGCGATCCGATCGCTAAGGCCTATGCGTCCAGTCGATGGCGCATGCGTCCGGCAAGATCCTGAATGAATTGCCAGGCGACGCGGCCGGACCTTGCGCCGCGGGTCGTCGCCCATTCGAGCGCTTCCGCATGCAGGGTCTCGGCCTCGACGGCGAAGCCATAGTGCTTTGCATAGCCATCGACCATGGCAAGGTAGTCTTCCTGGCTGCACTTGTGGAAGCCAAGCCACAGCCCGAAGCGATCGGACAGCGACACCTTTTCCTCGACCGCTTCGGAAGGATTGATGGCGGTCGACTGCTCGTTTTCCATCATGTGGCGCGGCAGCAGATGGCGCCGGTTCGATGTCGCGTAGAGCAGCACGTTCGACGGGCGTCCTTCGACACCACCGTCGAGTACGGCCTTCAGCGATTTGTAGGACGTGTCGTCATGATCGAAGGACAGGTCGTCGCAGAAGACGATCACGGGCACCGGTGCGGTCTTGAGGATGTCCATCAGCGCGGGCAGGGTGGCGATGTCCTCCCGATGCACCTCGACGAGCTTGACCGCGACGCCGGTATCGCGGGCGACCTGCGCATGCACGGATTTCACCAGCGAAGATTTGCCCATGCCACGGGCGCCCCACAGGAGAACGTTGTTGGCAGGAAAACCTTCGGCGAAGCGCAGCGTGTTGTCGAGCAGGATGTCACGGACGTGATCGACACCTGATATCAGCGACAACTCGATACGGTTGGGCTTGGCTACCGGTTGCAGGTGATGTGTGGCCGGAGCCCAGACGAAGCATTCGGCGCCGTCCCATTCATTGCTTGCTGCGGCTGGACCGGCCATGCGCTCGATCGCCGCGGAAAGCTTCTGCATTTCCCTGATGAGAACGTCGATCTTTGCTTCCGGCATATGTCTATCTCCAACAACTGAATCAATCATTTGGTCGCGCTGCAATGAAAACGGGACGCCTGAAACGGCACGCGATTGCCCCGCAATTGCGACGCTACCGTTAACAGACACCCGGTAGCACGCGGGTTTGCGCTGGAAAAGGCCGCAGAGCCCCGTGCGGGGGGTTCTCCTCTTGTGCAAATTGTGTCAGAGGCACAGGAACGGGTAAGGGTGCCGCCGCTTTGCAGAGCGGCCGCGCGCCCCTATATTCCGGCCGATTTGGTGCGGAGGAACCGCCGATATTTGAACTCAAGGAGTGATCGATGTTCATTACCGAAGCTTTTGCGCAGACAGCCGGTGCCCCTTCCACCGGCGGCGCGGACATTCTCATGTCCATCCTGCCGTTCCTGCTGATCTTTGTTGTCATGTATTTCCTGATCATCCGTCCGCAGCGCGCCCAGATGAAGCGCCGCGAGGAGCTGTTGAAGAACATCCGTCGCGGTGATCAGGTGGTGACCGGCGGCGGCATCGTCGGCAAGGTTACGAAGGTCGTCGATGACAACGAACTCGAAGTCGAAATTGCCGAAGGCGTGAAGATCCGCGTCGTTCGCAGCGGCGTATCTGAAGTTCGCGTCAAAGGCGAACCTGTGAAAGAATAAGGGACACGGACAGCCACCATCCGACGAACAACTGGAGCGTTTGAGGCATGCGCAGATTTCCGCCGTTGAAACGTATCCTCGTCTGGTTGGTGGCTCTCGCCGGCATCGCCTTCGCGTTGCCGAATGTTCTGAGCCGTGAAGAGGCAGCCGGATTACCGTCCTGGATGCCGCATCGCCAGGTGGCGCTCGGCCTTGATCTCCAGGGAGGCTCGCACTTCATGCTGCGGGCCGCGCGCAGCGACATCGTCGCCGAGAGGCTCGAAGCGGTCGCCAGCGAAGTCGGCAAGTCCCTGCGCGATGCCGATATCGCCTATATCGGCCTATCGGGCGAAGGTCAGTCGATTTCGTTCCGGGTTCGGGACCGTGCGCAACTCCCCGCCGCTCGCGATAAGCTGAAGACACTGACGGCGCCGGTCGATGCCGGCGGATTTGGCTCCGGGTCGATTTCCGAAGTTGTGTTTGACAGCGCCGACGAGGATGAACTCGTCCGTCTGCGCCTGACCGACGAAGGCATCGACTACCGGCTGTCACTGGCCCTTGCACAATCGATCGATGTGGTGCGTCGCCGCGTCGCTGAAGTTGGCGTTCTGGAGCCGCTGATCCAGCGCCGTGGCGAAGATCGGCTCATCGTCCAGGTGCCGGGGCTCGACGACCCGCAACGACTGAAAGATCTGCTCAGCCAAAGCGCACATCTGACTTTCAGATTGCTGGATACGTCCGTGCCGGTTGAGCGAGCCGTCGATGGCCAGGTGCCAGCGGGCGCAGAAGTCCTCTATTCCTATGACGATCCGCCGGTTCCCTATCTAGTCCAGAAGGAACCATTGCTGGCGGCGGCCAGTTTTGTCGCCGCGCAGCCGGAAGCAGATGCCGGCGCCGATACGGCGTCGGTCGCGGTCAAGCTCGAGGCGGCCGCGCAGCAGCGGGTTGCCGCGGTCACGGAGCAGCAGCCCGAGGCGAAGATTGCGATCGTTCTTGATGGCCAGGTTGCCGCAACGCCCAAGCTTTCGGATGCCGTCAAAGGCGACACGGCGCGTATCTCCGCCGAGCTTCCGGCCGACTCTGCTGCGGATCTTGCCGCCCTCATCAGGACCGGACCGCTCCCGACACCGCTGACTTTCGTCGAGGAGCGGACGGTCGGCCCTGGTGTCGGTGACGACGCGATTGCCTATGGCCTCAAGGCCGGCTTTGTCGCGGCGATCGCCGTCGCCGCCTCGATGATCTTCTTTTACGGCGTTTTCGGTGTCTTTGCCGTCATCGCGCTCGCCTTGAATATCGTCTTGATCCTTGCGGCGCTTTCCGTGTCGGGGGCGACGCTGACCCTGCCGGGGATTGCCGGCATCATCCTGACGATCGGCGTCGCGGTCGATTCGAACGTGCTGATCTACGAGCGCCTTCGCGAGGAGGTTCGTGGTGGCGAGCCGTTGCTCCGCACGATCAACAACGCCTTCTCTCGCGTCTTCAGCAGCATTTTCGACGCCAACCTGACGATGCTGATCGCCAGCGCCATCCTGTTCTACCTCGGTTCCGGGCCAGTGCGCGGTTTCGCCGTCACTCTCGCGATCGGCAGCGTCACGACGCTTTTCACCGCCTATACGGTGACCCGTCTGATCGTGAAGCGTTGGCTCCGGCAGTGGAAGTCGGAACGCCTGCCGAAGGGCATTCGAACCGGGCGCTTCAGCGATCTGGACATCCGTTTTATGCGGATCCGTAATCCGGTGTTCATCCTGATGGCCGCCTTGTCGGCGGCCTCGGTGCTCCTGCTTGCGGGTATCGGGCTCAATCTGGGTGTGGACTTCAAGGGCGGCTCGATCATCGAGCTGCACTCCAAGGGCGGTCCCGTCGACGTTGCCGACCTCCGCACCCGCCTCGACGAGCTGAACTTTGGCGAGGTCCAGGTCCAGCAACTGGGCTCGGGCGAGGATGTGCTGGTGCGGGTTCCGTCTCAAGAAGCGGGCGACAATGCCGAGCAGACCGCAGCCAGCGTCATCAGGACGGAGCTGGCCGACGAATACGACTTCCGCCGCGTCGAAGTGGTTGGCCCGGTTGTTTCGAGCGAGCTGACGCGCGCGGGAACGCTTGGGCTCGCAATCTCCTTCGTGGCGATCCTGCTCTATGTCTGGCTGCGTTTCGAGTGGCGCTTTGCCGTCGGTGCGATTATCGCAACCGTGCACGACGTGCTGCTGACGATTGGGTTCTTGGTGCTGACGGGCATCGAGTTCAATCTCGGCAGTATCGCCGCCGTTCTCACCATCGTCGGCTACTCGTTGAACGATACAGTTGTGATCTACGATCGCATTCGCGAGAATCTCGGCCGCTATCGCCGCATGCCGCTTTCGGTGCTGATCGATACGTCGATCAACCAGACACTCTCGCGCACGATCCTGACGGCGCTGACGACCATTCTGGCGCTCGCCGCGCTCTATCTCTTCGGCGGCGGCCTCATTCGCTCATTCAGCATCACCATGCTGTTTGGTGTCGTCGCCGGGACGATCTCCTCTATCTATATCGCCGGCCCGATCCTCATCCTCTTCGGGAAGCGGACCGACCACATTCCGGGGGACGAAAACGCGTCCGGCGCGGATACGGGTGCTGCCGGCGCGGCAAAGGGTACAGTTTGAAATGCCCAAGGGTATTGAAATTCGCGAAGCGCATTTTCCGGGCCGCGCACCGATCGATGCCTATGGCAACGGCGGCTTTCGCTTTGCGGACATGTCGCATCGCGGCTCGATCCTGATGCTGCCCTCGGGCGTCTATGCGTGGGACGTGGCCGAAGGCGATCCCCTGGCCGTCGAGAAATTCCTCAGGGTCATCGATGAGGCGAAAGACATCGAAGTGCTGCTGGTTGGCACCGGTAAGGACATCCGCCCGCTGCCCGCAGACCTGAAGGCCGCGCTGCGTGCCGTCAATGTATCGTCGGATCCGATGAGCACCGGGGCTGCGGTTCGCACCTACAATGTGATGCTGGCCGAATCGCGTGCTGTCGCCGTCGCGCTGATCGCTGTCTGATCGGGCATTCGGGGAAGACGACGTGCAAGATATTTCCGCTCAGATCCTGGCCGACCTCAGGGATACGGACCGCGACCGCTATCTCGCCTGCCTGCTTGCCCCCGCCGACAAGCAGCGCTCGCTCGCGGCACTCTATGCGTTCAACGCGGAAATCGCGCGAATTCGCGATCTCGTGCATGAGCCGATTCCAGGCGAAATCCGCATGCAGTGGTGGCGCGATCTCATCGGCAACGATGCAGCCTCCGGTGAGGGGCATCCGCTCGCCGAAGCGCTTCTGCAGTGCATTCGCGAGCACAGGCTGCCGGTCTCGGTCCTGCAGAACATGATCGATGCCCGGATCTTCGATCTCTATGACGACCCCTTGGAAGACCGCTCGGCGCTCGAAGGTTACGCCGGCGAGACCGCTTCGGCCTTGATCCAGCTCTCGTCGCTGGTGCTCGACCCGCAGAATGCGGCCAAATCGGCGGAAGCCGCTGGTCACGCCGGTGTGGCGCAGACTGTCGCCGGCCTCCTGATGCTGTTGCCGCTGCATCTGAGACGCGGCCAGGTCTATTTGCCGGCAGAACTGCTGCGCGCGACCGGCCTTGATCGGGAAACGCTTATTGCCGGCAAAGACAGCGACGGTATCGGCCGGGCGATTAGGGCATTTTCTGGGTTCGGGCGGGATCATCTGGCCAAGGCACGGGCTCAGATGGCGGCGATCTCGCCGTCGAATTTTCCGGCGTTCGTGCCGCTCGCGCTGGCCGAGCCGATCTTCGATCGCGCCGAGGCGGCTGGCGCTGGACTTTTGAAGGCGCCCATTCGCCCGGCGCAATGGCTACGGCAATGGTGGATGTGGCGTGCCGCTCGGCGTCGTCGCTTCTAGGGCAATTCCTGGAAAAGTGTGAAACGGTTTTCCGTCCGGAATTGCGTAATTTCAAAAAACTTAGATCACTTCAGTGTTTCGATGAAACAGTGAAATGATCTAGCGCGGCAAGGCAGCCGGCTGTAGCGGAACGCCTGCCCGGTAAAAACCCGATGCGTTCCGCGTCGGCGCGCCCGACGGGACGCCAAATTGGCACAAGCCTCGTAGTCTATAGAAGCGGTTTATCGGCGTCATGCCGAGCGAAGGGGAGCGCCCGCGGATGCTTTGGTTATTGCTCATCGCCGTCATTGTTCTGGCCGGCGCATTCTACATGTGGATGAACGCTCGTGCGGAGCGGGATTGGGACAATCCCGATGCAGGTTCTGCGATGGTGGAATTCGGGCGCGCATTTCCGGATGAAGCGATCCGGGCGCTGCATTCCACCGCGGACCGGAAGGCGATCTTCCTGAGGCTGCACGACGGCAAGGCGGGCTTCATCCAATCGCATGGCACGCACTATGTCTGCCACGTCATCCAGCCTGGAAAGGTCCGGGTGAACAGCTCGGAGACCGGCCGCGGGCTGATCGTGCATTTCCCGGACTTTGCCTATCTGGACAATGCCTTCGAGTTCCAGAACGCCGGCGAGGCGGCGGAAGTTTCTCTCTGGCTGCTCGGCAGCTTCAACCCGAAATCGGAATTCACGCAGCCCGACTCGGAACCGTCCCCTACGGCGCAGGCGAGCGAGTAGCGACATCACAGATCCATTCAAAAGAAACGGCCCGCTGGCGTCATCGCGAGCGGGCCGTTTCGTGTTCTGGTATAATATTCGCCGTCAGGCGGACTTGCCGAGCCATGCGGCGCAATCTGCGAGCGCACGCGACGCCGTTGCCTGCTTCTTGGCAGCGGCCTTTTCCTTGCCACGGAAGCGCTTGGCGCCCTCCGGCTTGGTGATTGCTCCCGGATCGAGCGGCGGGAACAGGCCGAAATTGACGTTCATCGGCTGGAACGAACGTTTGCCCGGCTCATCGTCGGAAACGATGTGCCCGCCGGTGATATGGTTCAGCAGCGCGCCGAAGGCGGTGGTCGCTGGCGGTGCGGCCAAAGTCGCGCCCTTGCGCTCAGCGGCGGCGAAGCGCCCGGCGAGCAGGCCGATGCTGGCGCTCTCCACGTATCCTTCGCAGCCGGTGATCTGACCGGCAAAGCGCAGGCCCGGGCGCGACTTCAGCGTCAGCGTTCGGTCGAGCAGCGTCGGCGAATTGATGTAGGTGTTGCGGTGCAGGCCGCCGAGGCGTGCAAATTCGGCATTCTCCAGGCCCGGGATCATCCGGAAGACTTCCGCCTGGGCGCCGTATTTCAGCTTCGTCTGGAAGCCGACCATATTGTAGAGCGTGCCAAGCGCGTTGTCCTGGCGCAGCTGCACGACGGCATAGGGCTTGACCGTGGGGTTATGGGCATTGGTGAGGCCCATCGGCTTCATCGGTCCGTAACGCAGCGTCTCGCGGCCGCGTTCGGCCATGACCTCGATCGGCAGGCAGCCATCGAAATAGGGCGTACCTTCCCATTCCTTGAAGCCGGTCTTGTCGCCGGCAACCAGCGCGTCGACGAAGGCGTGGTACTGCTCCTCGGTCATCGGGCAGTTGATGTAGTCCTTGCCGGTGCCACCGGGGCCGACCTTGTCGTAGCGCGACTGGTACCAGCAGACGTCCATGTCGATCGTCTCGGTGTAGACGATCGGCGCGATGGCGTCGAAGAAAGCGAGCGCATCGGCGCCCGTTTCCGTGCGGATGGCTTCTGCAAGATCGGGTGCCGTCAAAGGGCCGGTCGCGATGACCGCGAGGTCCCATTCCCTCGGCGGCAGGCCGGTGATTTCTTCGCGCACGACCGTGATCAGCGGATGGGCCGCAATCGCAGCGCTGACGGCGTCAGAGAATCCGTCGCGATCGACGGCGAGCGCGCCGCCGGCCGGAACCTGGTTGGCGTCGGCGGACTTCATGATCAGTGAGCCGGCAAGGCGCATTTCCGCATGCAGAACGCCGACCGCATTGCTAGTCGCATCATCCGAGCGGAACGAGTTGGAACAGACGAGTTCGGCAAGGCCGTCGGTCTTGTGCGCGTCGGTGCCGCGCACGCCGCGCATCTCGTGCAGTATGACCGGGACTCCGGCCTCGGCGATCTGCCAGGCAGCCTCCGAACCGGCAAGGCCGCCGCCGACGACATGGATGGGAGAATGGGAAGAGGTGTCTTTGCTCATGGGCGGCTTCCTATCACGGCTCGGCCCTTCGTTCCAATGTCAATAAACGAAAACGGCGCCCGGAGGGCGCCGTTTTGGAAGTCAGTTCGAACCGTTGAGATTAACGGAAGGAACGGGCCGCAATGTTGCGGATATCGTAGCGGGTGATGCCGATATCACTGAGAGCGTGGTTCGACAGGTTGCCGAGCTCGCTGACGGTGCGGCGGTAGTTGATCCAGCTTTTTGCGATACGAATCGGGTTCATGACTTTTTCCTCAAGATCGGTTTGTCGCGACAGCCATCTGTCTGCGTCGTTGAGGTTCTTATACGCTTGTCTAATTAGAAGGTGGAGTGCAAAGAAAATGCAGCTGCTATGCATTTGTGCAGTGCATCGCCGCATAGATGGGCACCGCTTCAAAAGGTGGCATCAATTAACGATTGATTAAAATGCGGATCACTACGCTCTAGTGTTTTGTTTTTCATATGTTTTTGGAATTGGAGCGCGAGCGGTTGCAATGCGTGGCACGAGGGTGGTGCTCGCTGCTCGCCGGCGAGGTGGGCTACAGCATTTCGCACGTGCGAAAGGGCGGCGGTGACGCCAGAGCAAGAGGCAAAAGAAAACGCCCCCCGGAATGAACCGGAGGGCGTTTACTGGAGGTCGGTCGCGCTTGAAGCGCAGCCTGAATTACTTGATCGCCTGGCGAGCAACGTAGGGGATGTCGCCGCGGCCGATGCCGAGGTCGCTCAGCTCACGGTCGCTCATGCGGCCGAGTTCGTTGCAGGTCTGACGATACTTGCGCCAATTGTTGAAAGAACGTGCGAGGTTCATGATCCTATCCTTTCTAGGGTCGTGTGCCAGCGCTCATCTCTCTTGCTGGCCGTCATCTGATGGTCTGGAATATAATCGTTTTGAGCAGAAGTTACAGAGATAATGCTGCATCGCACCCATGCAGCACGTGCAAGCCTGAGCGCGGCGGACAGACGTCGGATGGCGTTCGAAACGCATCTGCAATCAGGTTCTGATGATTGAAGCTTTCGACCCAAATCGAGGGCCGGAAAACAAACAACGCCCGCTGGGGGAGGAGATCCAGCGAGCGTCGCTTTGTTCTGATCGGCAACCGGGAGGAGGAGTGTCGCCGATCCAAATCGAGGGGCGCTGGGAGGAGGAGTGCGCCGCCCCGATCGATGAGTTGAAGATAGTATGGAGTCGGGCGGAAGGGTAGCGCTGATCCAGAATGGCACCTATGCATCGAGTGCATGGCTGCGAGCGAATACAGAGAAAGTGTGCACGAATATTGTGCAATTGCGCAAAGTCGGAGATTTTCTTGCTGGGGGAGGGCTGAAAACAATAACGCCCGCTGGGGGAGGAGGTCCAGCGAGCGTCATTTGAAGTGATTGGCAACTGGGAGGAGGAGTGTTGCCAATCTGATCGGAGGAGCGTTGGGAGGAGGAGTACGCTCGACCGAATTCTCTCGGGTTTTGCCCGGGCCTTTCTCAGTAAACTGAGGCGGTTGGCCGCTTCCGCCGGCGACCGTCTGGCTCCATGCCGTCGTTCGCCTTTGATGATTTGAATATAGGGGCTTTAAATCGATTTGTGCAGTGCAATATCCGCATGGAAGATATGCGCATCGCGCAAGCCGTTCATCAGTCTCTTTCGGCTCGGGGCCTCAGTCGCGACAGAGCGATTGTGTTTCCGCGCCGATACGTGGTTAGCTGGTGACGCAACGGGATCATTTCAAGCATTGGATTCTTAGGGCTGGGGGCAGGATGTATCGCGCGCGTCTCGAGCGAGACTTCAAACACTGGATCGACAAGGGGCTGCTGCAGGAAGATGCCGCGCGCGCCATGCTTGCCGAGTATGACGGACGCGAGTCGACGTTCCGGGCAGGGCGCGTCCTGCTTATGCTGGCGGCCCTTCTGTTATCCGCATCGATCCTGTTGCTTGTTGCCGCCAATTGGGAGGAACTGCCGCGCCTCGCGCGCGTCGCCGGCATCGTCGCCTTGATCTGGGGCTTCCACTTCGCCGCTGCCTGGCTGATCCAGAATGGCAGGACGACATTTGCCGCCGCGGCGCTGGTTCTGGGCGCGGCGGCCTTTGGCGGCGGCATCGCGCTCATCGGGCAGATGTATCATTTGTCGGGCGATGCGGCGGATGCAGCGCTGCTCTGGTTCGTTGGCGCCTGCCTTTCGGCGCTCGCGTTTCGCTCTGCAGCGATGGCAACGGCCGCTGGCGGGCTCGCTTGGTTCTATTTCGGTACCATGTTGACGGAAAATGGTTTCAGCACGGCTTCTGACTGGCACTTGTGGTCCGTGCCGGTTCTGGCCGTGATCGTCGTTCTTCTGGTCCGCTTCACGGAGGCGGGCAGGGCCCGGCATCTGGCCTATCTGCTCGTCCTTTCCTGGCTCGGCTGGCTTTATCTGGATAGTCCGTCACTTGCTTTCGCGGTCGGCCTCGCAGTCCTCGGCCTTGCGGCCTTTCTGGCGGCGACCCTGCCGGGTTCGCCCGTGCGCCAACTTGCGCTCGAGGCGGGTTCAGCGCCCGCTTTCTATTCCTTCGCGCTCGCCCTGCTTGGTTTCACCGGACTTCAATACGAGGCGGTTGGGGTGACGACGGAGGTCGCGACCGGAACAGGCACGCTGTTGGTTGCGCTCCTGGGCATTGCGCTTGCCGGTGCGCAGAACGGGGCGGTGCGTTATCTCGGTTACATCGCCTTTGCCGGCGAGCTTCTCTATCTCGCCTTCGAAACCTTGGGATCGATGCTTGGCACATCGGGCTTCTTCCTGATTTCGGGCCTGGTCGTCGCGTGCATCGCCTGGCTGGTCATTCGGATCGAGGGGCATATGGCGCGAACGCGCCAGGCGGAGGTTTCTCAATGAACAGTGGTGCATCGACCAGACGTTGGCTGAACCCGCTGCTCGCCGCCCTGCTTGTGGCCGGCGTCCAGACGGCGGCGCTCGGTTACATGATCGAAAGCAGGGCTTCGATCCTCAGAAGCGGGCGGGATGTCCTTCTGAAGACCGTGCCCGTCGATCCGCGCGACCTGCTCAGAGGCGACTACGTGATACTGAGCTATGATATTTCAAGGTTGCAGCCGGAACTGTTCAAAGGTGGACTTCCGACACAATCGGGCGAGGTGATGCTCTATGTTCGGCTGGCGAAGCAGCCAGACGGGTTCTGGACGGCGACAGAAGCGTCGTTCCAGCCGCTGCCGGTGACCGGCGACAGCGTCGTGCTCCGCTCGCTTCCATTCTCCTACTATCCGTCGCCGTCGCCGTTACCCTTGACCGTGGACTATGGCATCGAGCGCTTCTACGTGCCGGAGGGCGAAGGGCGCACATTGGAAGAGGCGCGCAATGCCGAGGCGCTCTCCGTCAACATCCGCGTTGATGGCAAGGGCAGAGCACAGATCCGCGAGATCGCGGTCAATGGCAGCCCGGTCTATGAAGAGCCCCTTTATTGAAGCTCCGCGAACGCGCTCCGATCCGTCGTGGAATTCCGCATTTTCCCTTTGATCCCGTGAAAACGAGTGATATAGAGACGCCGCGCTCGGGAAAGCCCTGAACTTTCAGCATGCCCATTGTATCCGCGGTATTCCGCTGGTTGGACTTGCGGAAATACGGTCAGGCGGTGCGATTGTCTGAACGCGGGTATGGTGAAATTGGTAGACACGCCAGATTTAGGTTCTGGTGCCGCAAGGCGTGGGAGTTCAAGTCTCTCTACCCGCACCAGACAGCGATCGCGCCTAAAGTCCGGATTCTGCGAGGATGAAGGGGGCTGGAGTGCCATTTTGCTTGCAAAACGGTTGCAGAACTGCGTAAAGCCACTCCCGGCAAATGGATCGGCTCACGTGCTCGCCAGACCTTTCGAAGGGGAAGAGCACAGTCAACGTGAAATGAAGGTTTGAACATGCAGGTTATCGAAACGCTCGCTCAAGGGCTGAAGCGCGAACTCAAGGTCGTTATCCCGGCCAAGGACATGGAAGCTCGGATGAACGAGCGCCTGGCCGAAGTGAAGGACCGTGTGAAGATCAACGGCTTCCGTCCGGGCAAGGTGCCGGTTGCGCATCTGAAGAAGGTCTATGGCAAGTCGATCATGGCCGACCTCGTCAATGAGATCGTCCGCGAGAAGCCGACCGAGATCCTGTCGGGCCGCGGCGAGAAGTCGGCGACCCAGCCGGAAGTCGCGATGACCGAGGACGAGGCCGAAGCCGACAAGATCCTCAATGCGGAAGCTGACCTCGAGTTCACCGTTGCCTACGAAATCATCCCGGCGATCGAACTCAAGGACGTGAGCGGCATCAAGGTGACCCGCGAAGTCGTCGAGATCGCTGACGAAGAAGTCAACGAGCAGATCCTGAAGATCGCCGAAAGCGCCCGCAGCTACGAATCGAAGAAGGGCAAGGCCGCCAACGGCGACCGCGTCACGATCGATTACCTCGGCAAGGTCGACGGCGTAGCCTTCGACGGCGGCAAGGACGAAGACGCCGAGCTGGTTCTCGGCTCCAACCGCTTCATCCCGGGCTTCGAAGAGCAGCTCGTTGGCCTGAAGGCCGGCGACGAAAAGACCATCACTGTCAACTTCCCGGCTGACTACCCGGCCGCAAACCTCGCCGGCAAGGAAGCGACCTTCGACATCACCGTCAAGGACGTCGCTGCCGCCCAGGACATCGAAATCAACGACGAACTGGCCACCAAGCTCGGCCTCGAATCGGCTGACAAGCTGAAGGAAATCGTCCGCGGCCAGATCGAAAGCCAGTACGGCAACCTGACCCGTCAGAAGGTCAAGCGTCAGATCCTCGACCAGCTCGACGAACTCTACCAGTTCGAAACGCCGGAGCGCCTCGTCGAAGCCGAATTCGAAAACATCTGGCGCCAGATCAACACCGACCTGCAGCAGGCCGGCAAGACCTTCGCTGACGAAGAAACCACCGAAGAAGAAGCCCGCGCCGAATACCGCAAGCTCGCCGAGCGTCGCGTTCGCCTCGGCCTGGTTCTTTCGGAAATCGGCGAAAAGGCCGGCGTCCAGGTCAGCGACGACGAACTGCAGCGTTCGCTGTTCGAACAGCTCCGCCAGTTCCCGGGCCAGGAAAAGCAGATCCTCGACTACTTCAAGAACACCCCCGGTGCTGCCGCTTCGCTGCGCGCTCCGCTGTTCGAAGAAAAGGTCGTCGACCACCTGCTCGGCGAAATCTCGGTAACCGACAAGACGGTTTCCAAGGAAGAGCTGACGGCTGACGACGAAGAGGGCGAAGGCAAGGCTGCCAAGAAGGCTCCGGCCAAGAAGAAGGCCGCTGCCAAGGCTGAAGCCGCCGAAGGCGAAGAAGCCGCCGCTCCGAAGAAGAAGGCTCCGGCCAAGAAGAAGGCCGCTGACGACAGCGCCGAGTAATCGGACCGAAGCCTTAGGAATCAAAAAAGCCCTGCCGCTTGCGGCAGGGTTTTTTTCGTTTGAGGGGCGTCGGTGACGTCGCCGTCTCAGCGGCGTGGCGAAATGGCCCGGCCGATGTCCAGGAGGAGGGCGCGATGGTCGGAGACTTCCGGCCGTTCGACGACATCGAACCGGGCGACATCAACCTCGCCACTCACGAGCATGTAATCGGCAAAGCGGCCGCCCTTCAGATAGTGCGACGTCCGAGTATCCGTGTGGCCACGGGAAACGACCAGGTCAGTCAGCCCTAGCTCTGCGAGCACCTGAAAGGTCACGCTGTCCGGGAGCACGTTGAAGTCACCGCACACGACAAGCCGCTCATCGCCCGGCCAGACCTGACGGATGAGGTTTACCAGCGCGTCTGCCTGCGCGTGCCGTGCCGGTGTGTCGTTCTTGCCGCCGATCTCCCGTAGGCCATGCATCTGGGCGATGGTGATTGCCGTGCCGGCATCATGGTCGAACAGGCGGATGCAATGGGCATTGCGGGCACGTGGATGTGGCCCCCAGCCCTCGGATGAAAAGCTGCCATGCACGAAGCCGAGCGCCTGACCGATGACGGAATGGGAGCGTCGGACGAAGGTCGCGAGCCCAAATTCCGAGGCCACCGGCCTGTCGCCGTCAAAGAGCGTGCCGCGCGCCGTCGGGCAGAAGCAGCCATCATGCCAAGGAAGTGCTGCCGCGATCTCATCGAAGAGGTTGGCGCGCTGCGGCAGTTCGACATCTGTATCGCGATAGGTGAGCCATTCGGCGTCGGTCGTCGGCGACCGCGCGATCTCCTGCAGACACAGGACATCGGCGTCGACTTCCGCCAGATATCTCATCAATGGGGAATGGAGCTTGCCGCCCCAGGCATTGAGGGAAAGGATGCGCATGGCGTTCATGTCTCTTCATCAGGAGCGGCAAGGCTACCCGATTCGCTGGCATGGTGGCGTGCACGCAATCTTGAACGGCGCTCTGGGCGATAGGTGACAAAGCGGTATTGCTCGTCACCTATCGAATTGGATCCCTTTGACTGCCGTTGTCGTCGTTTGATGCGTGCTCAGATATGTCGCTAGCGGCTTACGCTTTCGGCAGTTCCTGCTTGATCTCGCCCATGCGGTTCCAGGCGTCGAGGCCGGCAATCTTGTAGGCTTCGGCAAGCGTCGGGTAGTTGAAGGTGTTCTCGACGAAATACTCGACCGTGCCCTTGAGGTTCAACACAGCCTGACCGATGTGGACCAGCTCGGTCGCGCCTTCGCCGATGATGTGCACGCCGAGAAGACGGCGGGTCTTCATCGAGAAGATCATCTTCAGAAGACCGGATTCGAGACCCATGATGTGACCGCGCGAGGTCTCGCGAAAACGGGCAATGCCGCATTCGTAAGGGATGCCGCGTTCCTTCACCTCTTCTTCCGAAAGGCCGCAGGTGGAGATTTCCGGCACCGCGTAGATGCCGTAGGGGAAATACTTCTGCGGTTCCATGGCAATCGCGCCGACAGCAACGCGAGCCGCAATGCGGCCCTGTTCCATAGAGGTCGAGGCAAGGCTCGGGAATCCGACGACGTCGCCGGCGGCATAGATGTTCGGGACCGATGTCTGGAACGTCTCCGGATTGACCTTGAGCCGCCCGCGGCTGTCTGCCTCGAGCCCGGCGGCCGGCAGGTTGAGCGTATCGGTTGCCCCCATGCGTCCGGCGGCGAAAAGCACCATGTCGGTGACGATCTTGCGGCCATTGTCGAGCGTCAGCAGGACCTTACCATCGTCGAGCCGCTCGACCGTCTCGGCCTTCTGTCCGAGATGCAGCTTCATGTTGCGATCGCGCAGCTGGTAGATGAAATCCTCGACGATCTCCTTGTCGATGAAGTCGAGCATCGTTGTCTTCGGGTCGATGACCGTCACGTGCGTGTCGAGCGCGCTGAAGATCGTCGCATATTCGATGCCGACGACGCCGGCGCCGATGACGACGAGCGAACGCGGCAGTTCTGCGATATCGAGCAGTTCGTCACTGTCGAGCACGCTCTTGCCGTCGAAGGGCATGTAGTCCGGACGGAAAGGCTTGGTGCCGACGGCAAGCATGATGCTGGTGCCTGAAACAAGCAGGGTCTCGCCGTCGTCCTTGACGACCTCGAGCGTGGTCGGATCGACGAAGCTTGCCTTGCCGCGCATCTGCTGCACGCGGTTACGGGCAAACTGGTGTTCGAGGACCTCGACCTCGTGATTGAGGGTGATGATCAGCCGTTGCCGGAGATCGTCGGCGCTGATCTCCTGCTTGACGCGATAGGCCCGCCCGTAGAAGCCCCGCTCGCGCCAGCCGGAAAGATTGAGCGCCGTCTCCCGCAGCGTCTTGGAGGGGATGGTGCCCGTGTGCACCGAAACGCCGCCGACGCGTTTTCCCTGTTCGATGACGAGGACCTTCTTGCCGAGCTTGGCGGCCTGGATGGCGCCGCGGCGGCCGGCGGGCCCGCTTCCGACGACGATGAGATCGAACTGAGTCATGGGCATTTCCGTTTGAAGGGAAGAATCGTTGTGCATCGCAAAAACTCTCGCTTGCAAGCGTCTATGCCGTCAATGGCACGGTTTAATGAAGTGGTTTTCATAGCCGAAACAGCTGGATGAGAATATAAGGGAATGTGCGTATGCTTGGCTTCGTTACGACATGCCGGGCCCATCGGTGTCGTATTTGCCTGGGAGGGTGGCGATGGGATTGGAGCTGACGAACAGGGCGGTGCCGCAGCCTGACGACGAGGGCGTCATCCGGCAACCGGACCATCGGCCGGGTGTCGTTGCGGCGGCGGTCTATGAAAACGGCGTAAGGGTACGCGATATCGGCATCGAAGATGCCGGCAAATGGCGCTCGCGGCCGGGCGCGGTGGTCTGGATTGGGCTGCATGAGCCTGATGCGGAACTGCTGCGCCAGATACAGCAGGAGTTCGACCTGCACGACCTGGCGATTGAGGACGCCTGCAAGGCGCACCAGCGGCCAAAACTAGAGATCTATGGCGACTCGATCTTCGTCGTGGCGCGCACCGCCCACATGGTTGGTGACGAGATCGCCTTCGGCGAGACCCATCTCTTCGTCGGGCGAGGTTATGTCGTCTCGGTCAGGCACGGTGCGTCCACGTCCTACATGGCGGTGCGTCAGCGCTGCGAATCTTCCCCGGCAGCACTCGCCCATGGCGAAAACTATATCCTCTATTCGATCCTCGATTTCATCGTCGACAACTATATGCCGGTCATCGAGGCGATCCATGAGGAGGTCGAGGAACTGGAAGATCGGCTGTTGCGGGAGCGACTGGTCAAGGGTGACATCGAACGGCTCTACTTGATGCGCCGCAATCTTCTCAGGTTGCGCAATGCCGTGGTGCCACTCGTCGATGTCTGCCGTCGCCACGAGCACATCGATCTGCCAGGCATGGATGCGGCGCTGCAGCCGCTGTTCCGTGACGTGACGGACCACGTGCGCCGCGTCCAGGAGGATATCGATGCGTTGCGCGAGGTGCTTGCCTTTACCTTCGAGGCGAGCCTGATGGTCGGGCAATCCGAACAGACGGAAATTTCGCGCAAGCTGGCGTCCTGGGCCGCGATCCTTGCCGTGCCGACGGCGATAGCCGGTATCTACGGCATGAACTTCGACGATATGCCGGAGTTGAAGTTCCGCTACGGCTATTTCGTCGTGCTGGCGGTGATTATCGGTTTGTGCCTGACGCTCTTTCGCTTCTTCCGTCGCGCGAAGTGGCTGTAGTCCTGTAAACCGGGGCGGACGTCAAAACAGTCGCGGGCCTTTTCCGGCTGACATGCCCATCCTTGCCGATAATGATGTGATCGTGCACGGCGATCCCCAGCGGTTTCGCCGTTTCGACGATCAGCTTGGTCATGTCGATATCCGCGCGCGACGCAAACCGAATGACGACTTTGTCGATGGATCAGAGATGAAGATCGACTACATCGAGGCGTACTCATTGGACGCGGATTGGTACATTTAGCGGATAATGGGGATCGGCTGCATCCAGAGTTGCCGGTCCGCACCCACGCAACAGGCCCTTTTTGCCTGAGATCAGCGCTCGCCGTATATCCGTTCAGCCGCCGACCGCGCTTCGCCGATGTAACGAAATCGATCCCGCAGATCTGTGCCAAGCACTGTTACGTAGTAGAATCCACTGTTCGTGTTCCTATTCGTGTCGTTCTTATGCTTGATGATTGTCGCAACGACATCTCCGCCGACGAAAACGCGTGAAACGCGATTGTGTCCGTGGGCTATTCGATGGCCATGCTTGGATCTTTCTACTTGTAGGATTTCTCGGCCGCCACAATCGTTCGAACTGTCTGCGCCAATTCCTCAAGTGTCGCCGTGACCCGATTTATCTGAGACAGTCCATTTCAGGTCCGTATCTGGTGACGAGATACTCCCTGTTATCGGACAACGTCGCCAAGTGCGCAACAGTGCGCTTGCGCAGAACCAGGCCAGCATCCATCGCCCGTCGTCATCGCTCGCCCATATCGTGCGGGCCTAAGCTTTCGATCGTAAGCCCTGCCGCATTCGTTCCCGTTTTCGAAACGGCGGTGAGAATTCTCGGCGCGGTTGTTCAAGCCTTGTGCGAGCGATGCTCGACGTTAGGCATAACCTGACGCTTTGCGGCTGAATATGATTTCAGCTTGTCGGTGACGATGCGGGGCGAACAGCCCTGCTTCCTCAAAAGCCGCATCAGCAATCGCTTGGCGGCCTTGGTGTCGCGGCGGGTCTGGACGATCTCGTCGAGAACATATCCATCTTGATCGACAGCCCGCCACAGCCAGCATCTGCGACCATTGATGCGGACGACAACTTCGTCGAGATGCCAGACATATTATAATCGGGGTATTTCGCGCTTATCACGGCCGAGCGGTCGCCTCCTATTAAGGTCTAGCCGTAGTCGCGGCGTCCGGCCTCCTTCAGATGTTGCTGGCGACGTGACTGTGTCGACGCCACTAGATCCGAAGGAAATCACCAGAAATGCCAACTTCGGGAAAGCTGAGCGATTGGCGCATGGTGATGGCTCCGCTCTGCGGGATCATCTTGAGCTTCTGGAAGGCCTCGCGGGATACGATAGTGCTCGTTGCCGCCGACGTGGTCGCCTCGTCGCTGGCCTCGGTCTTCGCGCCCTACCTTTTCTCGCGGCTTGTCGATCGCCTGACCGATGATCGCTGGCTGGAGACGATTTCTGCGGGTCTTTTGATCTACGCCGTTGTCATCGGGCTCTCGATCGCGCTGCAAAGCATGGTGAAGTACCTCGCCGCGATGAGCGCCGAGGACCTAAATTTCATCGCCGCCACTGGCTTTTTCGAGCGCTTGGTCAAGAAGTCGCCTCGGTTCTTCGTCGAGCACAATCCAGCGGAGATTCAGTCTGCGCAGATGCAGGGAACACAAGCCCTCATCGTCGTAGTGCAACTTGCCTTGATGGTCCTCATACCCGGCTTTGCGCAGCTTGCTTTGACCCTGGCCGTCCTGGGTGCCGCCATTGATGCAAGGGTGGTCCTTGTCGTCCTTGGATATGGGGCGGTGTTTATCTCGCTGACCTATTTCTCGAACAAATGGACGCGGCCGCACCTCGAAAAAGCGACGACGGCCGGGCAAGCCAATGCGCAGTTGGTGGGTAACGCGATTTCCTCGATGGAGACGTTGCGCTACTTTGGAAGCTGCGGATGGATGAGTGACCGCTACAGACGCGGCGCTGAAGAGGTCCTTCACAACTGGCGGAGCTATTGTCTGAAACGGATCGCCTATGCTGGCGTCTACGGTCTCGCTCTTGCGATTCAGTTCGCGATCGCTTTCACCATCTTCCTGCCCCGCTACCGAGAAGGGACCGTCTCTGTCGGCGACATCGTGCTGTTCAATGCACTCCTTCTTCAACTCAACCAGCCTTTCGAGATGGTTGGTCTCGCGATCGAGAGCCTGGTGAGATCCTATGCGCAATTCAGGCCCTTCGCCCAGATGTGGGCGTCTCCGGAGGAGAGTGACCGGACTGCAGCGCGCGGTGAACTCGCCTCCGTCGGCGGACGGCTCGAATTCAAGAACGTCGGTTTTTCCTATGACGACGGGCGTGGAATAGCGGACGTCAGCTTTATCGCCCAGCGAGGAGCCATCACCTTCATTATCGGCGAGACCGGTTCGGGAAAATCGACGGTTCTCCGGCTGGCGTTGAAAACTGTCGAACCTTCCAAGGGGCAAATTCGTGTCGACGGCGTCGACCTCTTCGAGGTCAACCGACGGGATTGGTATGCATCGGTCGGCATCGTGCCGCAGGAAGTGATGCTGCTCAACGATACGCTAGCGGCCAACATCGCTCTGGGCCGACCGATCGATCAGCAGCGACTGCGCGTGGCCGCTGCGAAGGCGGCGATCCTCAATCGGATCGAAGAATTTCCCGATGGGTTCTCAACGATCGTCGGAGAGCGTGGCCTGAAACTGTCCGGTGGCGAACGTCAGCGAATTGCAATTGCCAGGGCGCTTTACGGCGAACCGAAGTTTCTGTTGCTGGACGAAGCGAGTTCCGCCCTCGATGAGGCGACGGAAGCAGCTATCATGGACCATATTCGGAGGGTCGCAGGCGAAGTCACCGTCTTGGCGATCACCCACCGCAAGAGCACAATCCGTCAGACAGACAACGTCATTGATCTCAGCGATCGGACGCGCGTAACTGAAGGCGTATAACGCCGCGGCGATTTGCGATCACATGTAAGGCGAAGGGCGCTGGTTGGCGCCGGCCTGTGCCGTGACGATTCCGGCGAGGCGTGCGTATCGTCTGAAAACCTCATCGACAAAGCGCGCTACCTCGTTCCGGTGGTTGGGTTGTCTGGTCAAATTGGGCACTGGGGCGGCGTAAAGGTCAAAATTGCTGTAGATATAGTATCGGTAGTGAATCGTTTTGCCCCAGATATAGCGCATGATCGTCCAATCGACCTCCGCCATGCACTTCGACGCTATCACAAGGAATTTCCTGTCGAAATCAGTGTATTGCCCCCTCTCGATCGCACGGAAGCCTGAAGGTGTGGCAATCCATTCAAAAACCTCCCAATGCCAAGACAGTAGCACGTTCTGCACGATGGCATCCTTCAGTTCGGCCCTGCCATCGTCGGAAGTGGGGCTGTGCTGCTTGGCAACGAGTTGGCGCGCAATATTGAAGGCCTCCTCGATGTAATGCGCCTTGAGAGGCGGAATAAAAAATCCCTTCGACGGGATACTGTCGAGCGCGTCTTGCTGGGCGAGGCGGATAAGGGCCTCGCGAACCGGCATGACGCTTGTTCCGATATCGTGCGCTAACGGTTTGGCAGCAACGCCGCCAACAATGAAGTGAGGGCGTGCAAAGATTTGTTCGCACACCTGCTCGTAGATTAAATGGTTGATGAGAAACCCCACCATTCCCCCTTTCTCTGTTCAAAGGGCTGTGCTGTCTCCTGATTTATTGAGGGAGGCGAATGCCACCCAAGGTCCCGATGGCCACTACGGGAGGCAAAACGTCAGCGCAAAGCGATTGCGCACGAAGGCAAGAAAATTCTTCAACGCTGGATTCGAGTTGTCTTCGTGCCAATACCCAGAATATGCGATCAAGCAGGGGCCGTGAGAGGCACGCACCTCCCGCAAGACAATGTTTGGATACTGCAATCCTGCCGCACCTTCGCAGGTGATGGTTACGCCGAAACCAGCGCCCAGCATGTTCATGATCGACTCACGGCTGACCGGCTGCATCTTGATTTTCGGACGGATCCCGAATGCCGATAGATGACCCAATAGCATGTCGTGAATCTCGGGTCCCGGATCATTGGCCGTGAGCCAGAAAGTCTCATCGCGCAGGTCGGACCACTGCACGGACGGATATGCAGCGAGCGGGTAATCCGCCGCCATCGCGACGAGCAAGCGTTCACTCCAGAAGGCGGCCCTTTTGATTTCAGAATAGCTTGCCTCGCCGGGCAATATGGCGATATCGACCGCGCGCTCCTTCAGACCGTTCACTAGATCCAAGCGCTGAGCTTCAACGGCATCGATCTCCACGTTGGGATTGCTTTCGCGCCAACTGAGCAGTGTCGTGTGGAGGTTGCCGGCGGAAACCGGTGAATTAGCCCCCGAAAGGTCCGGACATGCTTCCCCACTTAGCTAAGTGGGTAGGAGTAGTGTTGGTAATATGACTA